>JBGSPW010000020.1:0-26309 GCA_041738395.1 Thermoflexales bacterium | reverse complement strand
AGCAACGGTTCGATCCGTTCCCAGAGACTATCCGACAGTTCCCAGCTGGCGACATCGGCGTATTGCGTGTGCGTCGGTTGCGTTGTGTTTGTCATGCCTGCATTTTACTTCCAGAGCAGGTTTAGAGATAGGCTGTTAATCAGATCGATCTCCCACTTGATCGGAAGCGCCGTGAGGCCGCTGATGATCAGTCCGCTCATGAAAAGGAGCAGCCATACACGCACTTGCTTCAACTGTTGGGGAGGCATCGTTTCGATCATCGCTTTAACTCAACGGCCGGTAGTTGCGACTTCAGTCGCTTTTTGGCCGTAAACCACGACTGACGCGAAGCGGTTACTACGAAGCCATAATGAGAATTGCTGCAACACCTACTCGCTAAAACAACGGCAGCCACTTCCCCTGCGCATCGCGCACGCGCGGCGTGCCATCGTCGTCCCAGATGATCATGCGGCCCGTGTTCAAGATCAGCGTCGCTCTGGCGCGCGCCGTCTTTTCATCCTCGGTGGAATTGTCCAGTCCCCACGCGGCATAGATCTGTCCGTTGGTGCGGCTCACCGCACGTCGATCGCGGAAGCCCAGGCGGTTGGCGATCTGCTCATTGGTCATGCCCTGCGCCAGCAGCTTCACCACCTCGCGCTCGTTCGGCTCCAGCAGATCGAGCGGCGCGTCCTCATCTTTCAGGCGCACGGCCTGCACCCGCTGCTCGATATCGGGATCAATGAAGCTGCGTCCGGTCATGGCATCGCGCAGCAGTGGCACCACCATCGCGGGCAGCAAATAGTTGCTTTTGCGAACGTAGGCGTAGTGCGTCAGGATACCGGACGCGAGGAAGTCTCGATAGAAGCGTTCGTCATCTTGAATGGAATAGAAGACCACGGGCAAACGCGGAATCTCACGGCGGATGGCGATGGCCGACTGCACGCCGTTCAGCGCGCCAGCCAGCTGCACGTCCATCAGGATCACGTCCGGCGGATTATCCAACGCCAACCCGATCGCGTCTTCACCCCGATCGGTCTCCGTCACGATCGTAACCTTGCCCGTGTCTTCCAGACCGGACTTCATCGCGGCGCGGAGAGAGACGTTGTCTTCGACGAGCAGTAAGCGAATAGTGGATGGCATTTACGTTTTACGCTTTACGGTGTGTATTTCATGTAGTGACATTATCAAGTCAACCGCAAGCAGTGTCAAGCACTCAGGTGCGGCGACGTGCCGTGCCTCACCCCCCGCCACTGCCGCATAAAGCGTGCGGCACCTGTGGCCTCTCCTGATTCATGCTGTTCGAATCAGGAGAGGGGGAGCGTGCGCACTTAAGTGCGGCCGATTCGTCACGCAAGACCTTCGTTTCGCGGCCCGTTTCCGTTACGCTATCCCTCAGCGATTTATACTTCTCGCGAGGCGTAATCCATGAAAGTCAAAATGATCCTGCCCGCATTGACCGAAGCCACCAGCCCGTTCTGGCGGCCGATCAAATATTCGCTATTTCCGCCGTTGGGCCTGGCCACCCTCGCCGGGTATTTGAGTCCCGACGACGAGATCGAGATTCAAGACGAGCACGTGGAGGTGCTGCAACTGGACGACGATCCCGATCTGGTGGTCATTCAAGTGTACATCACGTCAGCCTATCGAGCCTACGCACTGGCGGATCATTATCGCCGTAAGGGTGCGCACGTGGCGCTGGGCGGGCTGCACGTCACCTCGCTGCCGGATGAGGCCGCGCCACACGCCGACACGATCTTCCTCGGTCCGGGCGAAGATACGTGGCCGCAATTTCTGGCCGACTTCCGCGCCGGTCGATCGGGCGCCCGCTACGAATCGAAGGTGCGCACGCTGATCGGCTTGCCGCCGGTGCGGCGTGATCTGATCAAGCGTCAGCTCTACCTCGTGCCAAATTCCATCGTCGTGTCGCGTGGCTGTCCACATGTCTGTGACTTCTGCTACAAGGAAGCGTTCTTTCAAGGCGGCAAATCGTTCTACACCCAACCCGTCGACGCGGCCCTGGCCGAGATCGAGCGCTTGCCCGGCCGGCACCTGTACTTCCTCGACGATCATCTGCTCGGACATCCGCAATTTGCCGCCGCTTTGTTTGACGGCATGCTGGGCATGGAACGCTTGTGGCAGGCGGCCGCCACGGTGAAATCGATTTTGATGCCGGGCCTGCTGGAAAAAGCCGTGGCCAGCGGCCTGCGCAGTTTGTTCGTCGGCTTCGAAACGCTCAGTCCAGACAACCTGCGTGCACAGCACAAATATCAGAACCTCCATCGCGATTACCACGCCGCCATTCGCCGCCTGCACGATCTAGGCGTGATGGTCAACGCCAGCTTCGTCTTTGGGCTGGACGACGATGACGAGACCGTCTTCGATCGCACCGTGGCGTGGGCCATTCAACAGGGCATCGAGACGGCTACCTTTCACATCCTCACGCCCTATCCCGGCACAGCGCTGCATCAGCGTCTGAGCGCAGAGGGGCGTATCACCAGCGACAACTGGGACGCTTACGACACCCGGCACGCCGTCTTTCAACCGGCGCGCTTATCGCCAGAGAAGTTGGAGGCGGGCTACTGGCAAGCGTATCGAGATTTCTACCGGTGGGGCTCGATTTTCAAAAGCGCGGCAGCCCACCCCCGCCCGATCGATCAGCTGCGGCACATCGCTTATGCCGGCGGCTGGAAAAAATTCGAGCCGTTATGGGATATTGTCATCCGTGCTCGGCGCGTTTCGCGCACGCTACCGCTGCTGGAAAACATTCTGGCCGGGTTTGGCAAACGTGACACCCAACGTCGAACGGAGTCCCGGCGGGCAACCGTGCCCGAAGCGTAGTCTGCGCGTCATGCACCATGCGGACGGCGCGGTTATGCTATTCCCGTCAAGCACTCAAGTGCAGCGCTAGCGACACGCAAAGCCTTCGTTTTGCGCCACATTTCCGCTAGGATAGAGACAAGACTTCAACGGAGGTGTGACATGAACGTGTGGATCCTCATCCTGTTCGCAGTTCTGATCTTCGCCCCGAAGAGTGCGTCTGACCAATCGAGCCGTATGGATTTTCGCGCGCTGGCGCTGCTGTTGTGTGTGGTTGCGATCATTGCGCAGATTTAACGGGTAATGAGTAACGAGTAAAGCCGGTCCTTTCATTACGCATTACTCGTTACGAATTACTTGTTCGGGAGCCTTCATGTCCACGACCACCAAGCTTGCCTTATCGATCTTGCTCGCCGCCCTGCTTTTTGGCGTCGTCGGCGATGTGCTGCTGCGCGCTATGCCGTGGGGCCTCAATCTATTGCTGTGGGTCGCCGCGCTGGCGCTTGGCATCGTCGCGCTGGCGCAGTGGAACAACCTTCAGCTGACCGGCGGGGGGCGCTGGCTGATCGGGCCAGCCTTGATTTTCGCCGCGTTGTTCGCACTGCGCGATTCGATCATGCTCAACACCGCCAACCTGTTGGCAATTTTGATCTGCCTCGCGCTGATCGCGTATCGGGCAGTGCAGGGCCGCCTGCGTGTGGCGACGCTGACGGAATACACCCGGGGAACGGCACTGGCGAGTGCGTTCGGCCTGTTCGGCGCCTTCATGCTGGTGTTTGACGACATCAAGTGGGGCCAGATCAAGATCGGCGGACAATCGAAGCACGTGACCGCGGTAGGCACCGGCGTGCTCATTGCCGTGCCGATGCTAATGGTCTTTGGCGGTTTGCTCACTTCCGCCGATGCCGTGTTCCAGAAACTGATCGGCGATCTCTTCAATTGGGATGTGTACGAGATTTTCTCGCACACCTTCTGGATCGGCTGCTGGGCCTGGATCGTCGCCGGCTTCTTACGAATGACGTTTCTGTTCAAGGAAGGCCAGGCCAAACCGTCAACGTACAAAGGCGCGTTGGGCACGGTCGAGGTGAGCATCGTGCTCGGTTCGCTCATTGCGCTGTTCTTCGGCTTTGTCGTGGTCCAGGCGCGCTACCTCTTCGGCGGACCGGAAGCGCTGCGTTCGCTGATCAAGTTATCGTTTGCCGAATACGCGCGGCGCGGCTTCTTTGAGTTGGTGACGGTCGCCGCGCTGGTGCTGCCGTTTCTGTTGTTCCTGCACTGGCTGATGAAGAAAGATGATTCGCGCAGCGCACGCCTCTTCCGCTATCTATCCGGCGGCGTGATCGGGCTGTTGTTCGTCATCATGTTCTCGGCGTTGTATCGCATGCGGCTGTATCAGATCGAATTCGGGCTGACGGAACTGCGCTTATACACCACGGCCTTCATGGGCTGGCTGGCGATCGTCTTCGTGTGGTTCATCCTCACCGTGCCGCGCGGCAAGTCCGAACGGTTTGCGTTCGGCGCATTGGCTTCGGCGCTGGCCGTGCTGCTGGCGTTGAACCTCCTGAATCCCGATGATCTCATCGTGCGCGTGAATGCGGGCCGCGTCGACGCGACCCACGGCTTCGACGCGAGTTACGTGGTGGGCCTCAGCGCCGACGCCGTGCCCGCGCTGATCACCACCTTACCTATGATGAAGGACCACGATCGCTGCACGACGGCCGCGCAGATCGTGCGGCGCTGGTCGCCGCCAAAGGACTTCGATCCCCTGACGTGGAACTGGGATCGATCGCAGGCGTGGCAGGCCGTGAACGCGAATTGGGCCTATTTGCAAAGTGTGGCCTGTCCGCAGCATGACAGCCGAATGGATTAGAATGGGTTCCGTCTTGATTTACGCCGATGCTCACGGCAGATGGTCACATCCGCCACTGTCTGCTGGATGTGACCATCCAGCAGGAGCGTAGACCTTTTAGGAAGTTGCCATAGAATGAAGATTGAAAAGTGAAATCAGGTAGAGCAGATGAAAACAATGGCGTTGGTTAGAAATCGACGAATGGCAATAGATGGGGCGTGTGCGATCGTGGCGTTGATTGGTGGACTCGTGGCCGGAGTGGTGGACTTCAACAACAACGAGCCACAGGCTGCGGTGCTGGTGATCGTCTTCTTTGCGGGCTTACTGGGTTTCGCGCAACCCCGGAAGGCATGGCGCTGGGCTATCGTCGTCGGGTTTGGCGTTCCAATTGTTTACTTGATCGCCACGGTCTTCGGCTTGCAACTAGAGGGCCTGCCGGAACCCGGTTGGTACGCCATGCTCATCGCGCTGATCCCCGCGTTCTTCAGCACGTACTGCGGAGTGTTACTGCGGCTGGCAATTTCTGCGGAGTAAGGGGACACTGACCTACATTGATTCTACAAAGGCGAGGCCGCGTAACGCAGCCTCGCCTTTACCGTAAATATTATCACCCGTTGCTGTACGTCTCAATAAATCCAGTCGCGCAGCAGGTAGTACACTGCCACGCCGACGAGCACGCCGAGGATCAGATGAATCAATCCCGGCAAGTTGCGCAGCACTCCGCGGAACAGGAAGTACATGATAAGGCCCGCGAAGAAGGCGACGAAGTACATTATCGCCGGCGAAGTGGCTAAGGCTTGTCGCAAAGTGGGAACGGTCATGTGACACCTCTTGAGTGATGGTGTGAATCAACGCCGCACGGATTCAACGCACCAGCATAAACCGCAGCAACACGACAATCGCGATAATGATCACCACGGCCACCGCCAGACGCGCCAGGCAGCCGGAATTCGCTAACAAAATGCGGGCCGCCAAGAACGCAATGACGCCGCTGATGAAGGTTGCCACCACCGCCAGCGCGGGGTTGGCGTTGATAAACTGTTGCAAAGCGGGCACTTAGCTCCTTATCATTCCAACTGTTCGGCCATCATATCGATGAGATCGGCGCGGCTGACAATGCCGATCAACTTTTCGGTTTCATCCACCACCGGCACCGGATTGACGCGCTGCTTGACCATCAACTCCGCCAAGTCTTCCACCGGCACGTCCGGGCCAATCGTTTCCACTTTCTCCGTCATGAGATCGGCTGCCTCGGCGCCCAGCATGTGGCGCAAGCGCTCCTTGGCATGGCCGGGACGCTCCAGCGGAATGCGGCCCCAGTCCAGCACCTCGATAAAGCGCGGCATCTCCAAGCGTGTATTGCGCACGATTAGATCGAGTTCGGTGATGATCCCGATGACGTGCTGGTCGTCATCCACTACCGGCACACCGCTGATGTCGTGCGCGCCCATCAACTTGGCCACTTCGTTGACCGAGGTGTTGCGCTTCACCGTCATCACCTCTTTGGTCATGATCTCGCTGACTTTCATAAGCCCGCTCCTTTGTTCCGCATCCTTCGACTGCGTTCTGCGAAACACCTGCAGAACTCCGCTCAGGACGCTTGATTGACGATCCGCCCGCGTTTGATGACGGTGCGGACGAGATTGGTGCCATAGCGATAACCGATCTGCCGATAATCCGGTGTGTCCATGATCAGCACATCGGCTTGCTTACCGATCTCTAACGACCCGATCGATCCACCGCGCCCGATGGCGTGCGCCGCATTGATGGTCGCCGCGGCCAGGGCCTGTCCCTGCGTCAACTTCAGATAGCGGCAGGCCAGCGCGATGATCAGCTGCATGCTCTCGTTCCACGTTGTGCCGGGATTGATGTCGGTCGCCAGGGCCAGCACCCCGCCCGCCGCCAGGATAGCCTTGGCTGGCGTGTAATCGCGCTGCGCCAGCCCGAACGGCGTGCCGGGCAAACTCACCGCGATGGTGCTGCTCCGGCCCAACAATTCGATCTCATCCGGCGGCGTGGTGACCACATGATCGACGCTGATAGCGCCCAACTCCACACCCAGCCGTGTGCCGCCCAGCGGCTCGAATTCGTCCACATGGATCTTCAACGCGAAGCCGAGTTCCTTCGCGCGCTCCAAAATGCGCCGCGACTGAGCCAGTGTGAAAGCGCCGTCTTCGCAAAATACATCGACGAAATGCGGAATGCAGAAGTCAGAATTCGGATTTGATTCCGCATTCCGCATTCCGCGTTCCGCAATTGCAGGAAGCATCTCATTAACGACAAGATCAGTATATGCGTCCTCACGGCCTTTGTATTCGGCCGGGATGGCGTGCGCGCCGAGAAAGGTGGGCACCAGATCGATCGGATGTTCCGCATCCAGCCGCTCGATCGCGGCGAGCATCTTCAATTCGGCCTGTGTCTCCAGACCATAGCCGGTCTTGGCTTCAGCCGTGGTCGTGCCGTGCTGCAGCATCCGATCGAGCCGCGCGCGAGTCTGCGCCACGAGTTCGTCCACACTCGCCGCGCGGGTGGCGCGTACCGTGGACATGATGCCGCCACCCGCGTTCATAATCTCCATGTACGTGGCGCCCGCGATGCGCCGTTCAAATTCACTGGCGCGATCGCCCGCAAAGACCACGTGCGTATGCGGATCGACAAAGCCCGGCATGACTACGCGCCCGCCCGCGTCGATCGTCTCAGCCGCTTGATACTTCGCGGCGAGATCAACCGTGGGGCCGCGATCGACAATCGAGCCGTTAGACACTGCCAGCGCGCCATCTTCGATGATAGCCAAATCGCCCAGCCGATCGCCGCGCTGCGGGCCAGCATCGTGCGCGGGGATCGTGAGGAGTTGCGAAGCGTGTGTGATCAGGAGGTCAACGTGCATGGGGTGATCTTAACACAAAACAAAGCCCCGCGAAATTTCGCAGGGCGTGCGCCCCTGGCAGGACTTGAACCCACAACCCTTTCCTTAGGACGGAACTGCTCTATCCAGTTGAGCTACAGGGGCAGTATTCGCATGGTAACGCTGATAAAAATACGGTCAAACTATACCACAAAATACGTTGATCGAGTGAGTAAGGCATACCAATTGATTGAGGCGTCACAAATGAACCCCATGCTAACACGTGGGGTTTTGTTTGACTTGCGATTTGCATGAGTCTATACTCTAGCAAAATCTATTGAAAGAGCTGAGGTGTACCAAATGACATCACCAGAACAATACCAGTCACAACTCGAAGAGATACTGGGGACGCACATTGAGTCCGGCGCTATTCATCTTCAATTCGAATGGGATACAGATTCAGAGGCAAAACAAGAACTAGCTAGTATCCGACACATGCAAAAACAATTGCGTCTCCTCAAGAAGGATATTGGGATAACAACAAAGTCCATTCGATCTGAGTTTACCGCTAAGAAAGCCGATATTGGCACAGGTCTAACAGCCGGATTAGGCGCGGCGATTTTTGGCAAGAAAGCAGTGGGAAAAATGAATGCCGTTGATCGAGAAAATTTGAGACGCGCACAGTCAAAGGCTGTTGCCCCGTACGAGGCACTAAGCAGAACTATTGATGATATTATCCTAAAGCTTGATAGCATAAAACTGGAGATGGAAAAATCAACGCTTTCAGAATCCAGCCCAAGTAACAACGCTTAATGATGGTGTATTCTGACGCAGATCATAGGAGGGCGTGACATGACATCTGATCCGCAAGTTAGATTCTACAATTGGTATGTTCAGCCGTTAAGAGTTCTAAGTGAAATACCGAATGGCGATGGCGGCTTCATTGCACTTGCGACAAGCTGTTTCCTGTACGAACGATATGCGACCGCTGTATTGCTGGCAACGCACGGTAGAGCTAAAACAGATGACAAGATTCAACAACTGGCTAATGACTTTCAAATCGATTTGGCAACAGCAACAGCATTTTGGCGAATGATCCGAGATGGACTTCTTCATCAAGGAATGCCTATAATAAACAAACAGGGGGAAAACACACTCCTTGGGTGGGCTTTCCGGAACGAATTCGAAAAACCGATTCAGTGGGGAAAAGTCAACGGCATTGACGCTCTGCTAATTCAGCCTTGGCTATTCACGCAACGGGTTGTTCAGTTGTGGCAAGAAAATCTGACGCTGATCGATAAGAATAGCAGTTTTCCGTGGGCAGATGTGGCTGATCTCGTGGTTGAGTATGGAAATGATTAAGAAAGTGGATTTGGGCTATTGCGACTCACCAGACTTATACACGGCTCATAATCCTTACACGAATCACGCGAACGCCGCGAATTATTCGTGCGATTCGTGATATTCGTATACAAGGAATGGGCCATATGCGTCTCGTCATTCAACGGGTTACTCACGCGTCAGTCACCGTCGACGGCCAGATCGTCGGGCAATGTGGCCCAGGCTTCTGCATTCTGGCCGGAGTGAAGAACGGCGACACGCCCGCCGAGGCGAATTGGTTAGCCAACAAAGTCGCCAATTTGCGCGTGTTCGAAGATGAAGCGGGGAAGATGAATCTTTCGTTGTTGGATGTGAAGGGTGAAGCGTTGGTCGTGTCGCAGTTCACGCTCTATGCCAACGCGCAGCACGGCCGCCGCCCGGACTTCATCGACGCGGCGCGACCCGAACAGGCTGAACCGTTGATCGACTACTTCGTGGAACAACTCCGCCTCGAAGGCGTGCCCACGCAGACCGGCGTCTTCCGCGCGACCATGCAAGTGGAAATTCACAACGAGGGACCGGTAACAATCTTGCTGGAAAAAGAGAAAGAGGGATAGAGGGAAGAAGAGAATGATGAGGCGTGCTACGTGGTGCGTGACCGCATAGCCTCTTGCATCATGCTTCTTGCCTCTTGCTACGTTGCCGTAGAATCTCATACAACACGATCGACCCCGCCACCGCTGCATTCAACGAATCGACCTGACCGCGCATGGGAAGTTTGACGAGGAAGTCGCAGCTTTCGCGCACCAGGCGGCGCATGCCTTCGCCTTCGTTGCCCACCACCAACCCGATCGCTCCGCGCAAATCCGCCTGATCGAGTGGGCGCGCTTCCGGCAAGTTATCCATGCCGGTGATCCAGACTTCGTGCTCTTTCAATTCTGTGATGGCCACGACGAGGTTGACCACCTGCGCGATGAGCACATGCTCACTCGCGCCAGACGAAGCGTTGACCACCGCCTGCGTCACTTCTACACCGCGCCGCTGCGGAATGATGACGCCATGCGCGCCCACGGCCTCGGCGGTGCGCAGCAGGGTGCCCAGGTTCTGCGGATTCTGAATCACGTCGAGGAGCAGGATCAACGGAGGTTCACTGCGCGTCTGCGCCAGATCGAGCATGTCCTCAATCCCGACGTAGGGATACTCGCTCACTTCGGCCAGGATACCCTGATGGCTGTCCGTGATCCGATCGAGCACAGGACGCTTCACGCGTTGCATCGGGATCGATCGGTCTTCCGCAATCTGCAATGCATCGGTCAAATGGCCGCGTTCCTGCACGCCCTCGGCGATCAGCAACTTGTATACCTGCCGCCGATTGGCGCGCAGCATTTCGTAGACCGCGTTGCGACCCCAAATGTTTTCTTTCATAGCACCGTGCAAAGAAACCGGGTTTCTACGAGCTGGACTTCATTCCACCCGGCACGTAGAAACCCGGTTTCTAAAAGCTACTGGGTCAACCGATATGCCGTGCCGTCGCGCCCGTCTTCGAGCACGACGCCCAGCGCCAGCAGCTGATCGCGGATCTGATCGCTGCGCTTGAAATCCTTCGCCTGCCGGGCATCCTTGCGCATCTCGATCAACATCCGCACCAGGCCGTCCACCAATTCGTAATTCGCTTCCTGCTTGAACTCGTCGGGGATGACGCCCAGCACCGTGCTGCCGTAATCGCGATAGAGTTGATCGATTGCTGCGAGCGTGCTCTTCCCGATCGGCTGGCCGGAGTTCAAGAGCGTATTCACATCGGTGGTCAATTGATTCAGCACACCCAGCGCCGCGGGAGCGTTGAAGTCATCGTCCATCGCTTCCTTCAGGGACGCGCGGTAGCGATCGAGCGTGGCGACAAACTCCGCGCCCGCATCAGACTCTATCGCGTCCCGCAGACGATCGCGCACGCTGCGCACCGGCACCTGCACGCGTTCCAGTCCCTTGGCCGCGGCTTCAATCGCGCCGTCGCTGAAATCGATCGGGTTGGAATAGTGGCTGCTCAAAATGAAATAACGGATGGCTTCGGGCGAATACTTCTTTAACGCGTCGGTGATGTTCAACACATTGCCCAGGCTCTTGCTCATCTTCACGCCGTCCAGCGTGAGCGAACCAGTGAGCAGCCACGTGTTAGCAAATGGCTTGCCCGTTGCGGCTTCGGCCTGCGCGATTTCACACTCGTTGTGCGGGAAGATGTTATCCACGCCGCCGCCGTGAATGTCGAACGTTTCGCCCAGATACTTGGTCGCCATGACAGAGCATTCGATGTGCCAGCCGGGATACCCCCAGCCCCACGGACTGGGCCAGCGCAGAATGTGCTCCGGGTTGGCTTTCTTCCACAGGGCGAAGTCGGCGGGATGCCGCTTGTCATCGCGCACGGCGATGCGCGCGCCTTCTTCCAGTTCTTCCACATGCCGGCCGGACAGCTTGCCATAGTCGCCGAATTTTTCAACCGAGAAGTACACCGCGCCATCAACTTCGTAAGCATAGCCCGTTTCGATCAGATGTTTGGTCATCTCGATCTGTTCGGGGATGTGCGCCGAAGCACGCGGCGAAATATCGGGCCGGGTCACGCCCAGCGCGTCCATCGCCGCGAAGTAGGCGCGCGTATACCGTTCCACCACCTCCATCGGCTCGCTGCGCTCGCGGCGCGCGCCCTTCATGATGCGATCTTCGCCGGTGTCGAGCAAGTGGCCGACGTCGGTGATGTTCTGCACGTAGCGCACGCGATAGCCGCTGAAGCGGAGATAGCGCACGATCACGTCAAACGAGACGTAGGTCTTGGCATGGCCGATGTGCGGATAATCGTAGACCGTGGGGCCGCAGACATACATCGTCACCAGATCAGGATCGATCGGTTTGAATTCTTCTTTCTGGCGGGACAAGACGTTGTAAACTTGGATAGACATGCTGAGCTCCTCACAGACAAAATCGTGGCACGCCCCGGACGATGTTTGACACCCCGCCGGGGCCGGCTCAGTTGCTGGAAGATAAATCGGGTTTGGCAAAGATCATGCGGCCGGCCGCGGTCTGCAAGACTTTCGTCACGACGACATTGATCGTATTGCCAATGAAGCGGCGGCCTTCCTCCACGACGATCATGGTACCGTCGTCCAGATAGCCCAGGCCCTGCCCGACCTCTTTACCCTCTTGAATGATCTCAATGCGCATCGATTCGCCGGGCAAGAACACCAGGCGCACCGCATTGGCCAACTCGTTGACGTTGAGCACCGTCACGCCCTGAATCTCGGCGACCCGATTAAGATTATAGTCATTGGTCAGGATGGGGCACTTCAGGCGCTTTGCCAGCGTGATGAGCTTGTCGTCGACCTCGCGCACTTCTTCCACTTCCATGTCGGTGATACGCAAGGGGCGCGCCGTGTCTTTCTGCATCCGCGTGAGAATATCCAGTCCCCGACGGCCGCGATTGCGGCGCAGCGCGTCGGACGAATCGGCGATGTGCTGCAGTTCGTTCAGCACGAAGCGCGGCACCAGCATGACGCCGCTGAGGAAGCCTGTGCGGCTGATGTCGGCGATGCGGCCGTCAATGATGACCGAGGTATCCAGCAGTACGGAACGGTCGTCTAACAGTGCCGGGGCGGCCTCGGTCGCGCGGAGGGACAATCGGCCGGAAAACAGCTGCGCAAAATCACGCCGCCGGTTGATGAGGGTGGTGATTCCCAGCAGGCCGAAAACGATCGCGACGATGATCGGCAGAATCTCGCGCAAGGGCGAGGGCAGAAATGACAGCGGGAACGACAACAGAACGGCAATCAGCAACCCCAGCACCAGGCCCGTGATCGCAGCGACCAGATCCGTAGCGGGCGTCTGCTTGATGCGCTGCTGCAACGCGCGATAGGGACGGGTCGTAATAAAAGGCGTGGCCACAAAACCGATGAGGGAGCCTAACAAAACGGAAACGATGATGGCCGCCAGGCCGTCTTGCAACGACACGCCGCCCGCCCGCACCAACGCCTGCCCCAGGTAAAACCCGCCCAGGCCAAAAATCAGCGACCCGATAAACCGCAGAACTAGTTCAATGCTCATTCGCTCACCTCTCTTCCACTAGGGGAAACCCGGCCCACAAACAAAAAGAGTGCGCCCCGCCGGCACACTCATTCGCTCTGTTTTAAAACGCAGCTTGGTCAAATCAGAACCAGAGTCCCAATGTGATCACAGTTGCCGCCAACCAGCAACAAAGCCGGAATGAGTGGTCTGGACGCGGCCAGGAAACCCTGCGACAGTCGGCAAAATAAAATGGAGGATGTCCACTGTCGCCGTTGAAAATCATCATAACACATCTAGCAGCTTTTCGCATGGTAGCACGGGCGATCACAAAAGTCAATCAGAGTCACGTTACAAAATGCGAACGAAGGCTACAACTGATCCCACCCCGCGTTTTCGCGGGCGTCCGCGCGGAAGGGTTACGCGCCAAGCGGGCCACGGACCTGTTCTAACAGTGCGATCAGTTCCTGTAGCTCATCGGGGGTCAGGGCGTTGAACAGCACGGCGTAGTTCTGTTCGGTGAGGTCTTCCACCACCTGGCGAGCCTGACAGCCCGCGTTGGTCAATTTGTAGATGTCGTCGGCGGTATGTGAGACTTCAGCGCCGGAGTGCAGCGCGGAAATGGCCGACTTGAAATCTTTATCGTCCAACTGCGCCGCTGCCGCACGCAGCTGCTCATATGGCAGCGGCTGTGCGGCTTTGAACAGCACCGTACTGACCGCAATGCGTGGACCACTCCACCCGTCTTCGCGCCAGGCGGCGATATGGGCATCATCCCGGAACACGGCCATCGCCGTGACCCGCCGCTCGGCGTACACCCAGGGCCGATGGATGTCGGGAAAGACGCTGCGGGCCGCGTTGGTGATGGGCGCCGGCACCTCTGGTTGGCGCACCAGGAACGCCACCACCCGATCGGATAGCTCGCCCAACCGCTGCGCCGCGGCATCGCTCAGGCGATCGTGGCGGGCAATGGCCGCAAAATAATCGCGATACAGCTGATCGACCAGCTTGCGCCCGGCTTCGGCCGCCCGATAGCGACTGGCCTCCACCTTCTCGGCAAATTTCTTCGCGACCAAAGACTCCAGTTGCTGCTCGTAAGTGGATGTGGAAGAATAAGGACCGAAGGTGAGGAAATCGCCGGGCGCTACGGTGCCGGGGAAATAGCGGAAGCGGTTGAGCAGCCAGAATTCTTCGCGGGTCAGGCCAGCTTTCTCTGCGCCTTTACGGAATTGGCCGCCGTCGTCCTGCAAATAATTCAACGTTGCCAGAATCAGCGCATACAGCTCAGCACGCGTGGGTGCCATAGGCCGCCCTTCCACCTAAGATGAGCACACTATACTCAGTGCGGCGATATTTGTCAAAAGTAGTTACTACTCAGCCCGCTATCCTTCGACTTCGCAGCCAGCGCATTCCGCCTGGCGCGCCACCTCGGCTCTGCCGAGGACATGGCGTGAGCGGAGTGCAACGTAGTCGAAGAACGCGCTGGCTGCTCCGCTCACGCCGTGTCCGCGCTATGCGCGGCGGCGCGCCAGGCGGGATGCGGCTGAGTAGTAACCAAAAGTAACGCCTGCAGCATGATCCGGTTGGGGGATGCCGCAGGCGTTATGACTTAGTGGCGCAGCGCCGCTTCCATGAGCTGTTGTATGCGCGGCACCATCTCCGCGGGATTAGGCAGCAGCCCTTCCAGCAGTAAGGCGCTTTCATACAACTGCTGAATGCTGGCGTCGAGCAAAGCGTCATTCTGTTTGCTCTGAGCCAGGGCGGCCATATCGGCGATGAGCTGGTGGCCGCGATTAATCTCCATGATCTTCTTGGGAATTTCGTAGTCCTGCCCCAGCAACCGCTTCACCCGCTGCATATCGCGCTCGGCCGCCTCTTCCGGCGAAACCAGTCGGCACGGACTGTCTGTCAATACCTTCGATTCGCGCACCTCGGTGAGCTTCTCGCCCAGTACCGTCTTAATACGGGCGATCAGCTGCGCGTAATCCTCATCGGCCACCTTGGACTCGATCGGGTGATCGCTCGAAGGCGGCAGATCGAGTTTGGCATCGTCGACGTTTTGCAGCTTCTTGCCGTTGAAGTCTTTGAGCGTGACGACCATGAAGCTGTCCAACGGCTCGGTCAGATACAGCACTTCCAGTTCGTGCTTGCGGAAATAATCGAGGTGCGGGCTGCTGGCGATCGAGTGCACGTCATCACCCAGGATGTAGTAGATCGCGTCCTGCTCCGGCTTCATCCGCTCGACATACGCCGCCAATGACACCCAATCGTCACCGCCCCGATTAGACTTGAAGCGCAGCAGCTTCGCCAGATCGGCCTGGCTGCCCGGTTCGGTCGCCACGCCTTCCTTGATAAAGGGACCGAACTCTTTCCAGAACGTCGCATACTTCGCGGCGTCTTGCTGACCCAGTTCCTCCAACTCGCCGATGAGCTTGTGCGTCAAGGTCGCTTTCAACTTCGCCATGGCGCGATTGTTCTGAATCGATTCACGGCTGACGTTGAGGGGCAAATCCTCCGAATCGACCACACCCTGCACAAAGCGGAAGTACGGCGGCAGCAATTCTTTGAAGTATTCTTGAATGAGCACTTTGCGGCCATACAATTTCAGGCCGTCGTCCTTGCGCAAACTGAACATGTTGCGCTCGCGTTTGGCCGGAATATACAACACCGCGTGTATATCCACCGGCACGTCGGCCACAAAGTGAACGTGCCGCAGCGGCGCTTCGAAGTCTAGCGTCAACTGCTTATAGAAGTTGTCGTACTGCTCGGCTGTTACTTCACGCGGCGACTGCCGCCACAGGGCAGTCTGTTGATTGGCTGCATGATCTTTGACGGTGATGGGGAACGAGACAAAATCACTGTGCTTCTTGATGATCTGTTCGAGCTTCCACTCCTCCGCGTATTCGGCGGCGTCCTCCTTCAACTTCACGAGGATCTCTGTACCCCGATCGATCTTCTCGGCGTCCTCGAGCGCATAGGTGTTGTCGCCTTTCGACGTCCAGCGCACCGCGGCCGCAGCGGGCTGATACGAGCGCGAAGTCACAGTCACTTCTTCGGCCACCATATAGACCGAGTAGAAGCCCACGCCGAACTGGCCGATCACGTCCGCCGGTTTCTTTTCGGCTTGCAGTTTCTTCAAGAACTCGGCCGCGCCCGAATGCGCGATGGTGCCCAGATTCTCGACGATCTCGTCGCGCGTCATGCCGACGCCCGTGTCGCGGATGGTCAGCGTGCGTGCGTCTTTGTCGCACTCAATCGTGATCTTCAACTCCGCGTCGGGATCGAGCACATCGCGGTTGGTCAGCAGCTCAAACTGCACGCGGCTCAGCGCATCGGACGCGTTGGAGATCAACTCGCGCAGGAAAATGTCCCGGTCGGTGTACAGCGAATGGACCAGGATGTTCAACAATTGCTGGATTTCGGCTTTGAATTCGTGAGATTCGGTTGTCATGAGTATTCCCTCGTTAGGATGTGCGTGAAATAGGATAGCAAAGAATTGTTAGAAGAATGCAAGAGACGCGTTGGTTGTTGATTGTTCATTTAATCCGCTTCTTCAGCCCAACGATCTCCTGCTCGGTCACCTGCGGCCCGGCGTGCGGCTCGATCGCCAGCGCTTGCTCCACGGCCTTGCGCCAGCGTTCCAGGCGATCGGCCACCTGCGTTTCGTAGCCCTGATCGCTCGGTTCGTAGAAGCGCATGCCCTTGATGGCATCCGGCAGGTAATTCTGCGGAATGTGATGGCCCTCGAATTCGTGTGGATACTGATAGCCCTGCCCGTGCCCCAAAGCCTTCGCATCCCGATTGGCGTCCTGCAAATGGATCGGCACCTCGACCTTGCCTTCGGCCTCCACTTGCTTCAAGGCGCGGAAGTAACTGCCCGCCGAGTTGCTCTTGGGCGCGGTCGCCAGATACAACGTCGCCTCGACGATGGGATACACGCCCTCCGGCAAACCCATGAACATGAAGGCTTGAGCGGCCGCATTCGCCACCACTAAACCCAGCGGATCACCCAGGCCGATGTCTTCGCCCGCCAGAATCAATAAGCGGCGCAAGATGAAACGTGGATCTTCCCCCGCGTACAACATCTTCGCCAGCCAATAGAGCGCCGCGTCGGGATCGGAACCGCGCACGCTCTTGATGAACGCGCTGATCGTGTCGTAGTGCGCGTCGCCGTCTTTGTCGTACAAAATGGCGCGGCGTTGAATCGACTCCTGCGCTACTTCCGACGTGATGTGAATATGCTGGTCGGCGCCGGGCAGTGTCGATTCGACGGCGAGTTCCAGCGCATTCAATGCATTGCGCGCATCGCCGCCTGCCACATGAATGAGATGCTCCAGTGCGTCTTGATCGAGATCGATCAACAGGCCGCCGTAACCGCGCTCCACATCCATGAGCGTGCGATTGATCAAGTCGCGCACATTCTCATCGGACAGCGGCTTGAGTTGGAAGACGCGTGAGCGGCTGACCAGCGGCCCGATGACTTCGAAATAGGGATTCTCCGTCGTCGCGCCGATCAAGATGAGCGTGCCGTTTTCGACGTGCGGCAGCAGCGCATCCTGCTGGGCTTTATTGAAGCGGTGAATCTCGTCGACGAGCAGGATGGTGCGCTGGTGATACAACTTCAAACGCTCTTTCGCCTCGTCGACGATGCGGCGGATGTCGCCCACGCCCGACATCACGGCGTTGATCTGCTCGAAGTGGCTGCGCGTAGTGTTGGCGATGATCATCGCCAGTGTGGTCTTGCCCGTCCCCGGTGGCCCCCACAACAAGATCGAGGAGAACAGCCGATCGGATTCAATGGCGCGCCGCAAGAGCCGCCCCGGTCCGACAAGGTCATCCTGCCCCACGTACTCGTCAAACGAGCGGGCGCGCATCCGCGCGGCCAACGGCTGGCTGCGGGCGATCAGTTCCTGCGCGGCGTGATCGAACAGATCGGGAGCGGGAGAGGAGGCGCGTTTCATAGGCTGCTAGTCATAGGCGCTCGATTACTGCATATTCGTAATCGAACTCTGACCAAGCGAGAAGGAAGTTTTGCAATGAGACAGACACTGGAGCGTCATCAAAAACAGGGTCATTGAAGTAAGCCGTTTCACCAGTCATGCCCACCAAAACAACTGCGTGAGAATCCTCAATTTGCCAGTGCGGCAAAGTTTCCGTTTTCAAGAAAATAATGCACGGCAGTCTGCGCGCCAGATGACGATGCAAATCCGCTTCAGTGCCCTGCTCAAAAATGACTGAGCAGCCTATCAGGCTTACGAGGCGGATGTTATTCGCGGGTGTTCCAAATGAGCGCGCACGCAGTAAACGCGCGAGGGATTCTTCGTCGTAGTCTTTGCCGAGATAGGCCAACACCATCCGCGCGCAGGCCGGCAAACAGCGCCCATCCCGGCTCTGCTTAAAGTGCGGTACGGTCAGCCAATCGCTCGGCATGGTCGGCGATTTCTTTCAAAGTGTTGTCGTCTGCCAGGACTTCACCGGTTTGCGCGTCGATGTCAATTTGCCCGACTTGCCCCCGACGGCCTTGCGAAGCCGTCGACAAGAAAATGGGCACACGCCAACAAATTACTTTATCCGTAACCACCAGCTGCGGCTCAGCGCCAAACAGCCCGGTGCCCACACGATTCAGCACAAACACATTCGCTTTGCGCTTAGCCGTATACGCGGTGACGTTGAGTGTCGCTGAAATGTTGATGCTGATATTCACTTGCGAGGCTGGCAGTTGCGGCACCATCGATTGAAGTTCAACTGACATATGCGCCTCCCGGTGCAGTTGCTCTTTATATTGTAGCACACCCGCTTTGCCAAGAATCGAGTTTACGGGTCAATGGCGGGCGAGCATTTCCTGCGCGGCGTGATCGAACAGATCGGGGGCAGGAGAAGAGGCGCGTTTCATGGGGGCATTATACCGCAGGTAAAACGGCAAATCAGCGAGTCGGCGAGTCAACGAATGTGCGGCCAGTGTCCGTTTCTATCCGTTTATCCGCTTCGCCGCAGGCATCCGTTGACGGCTCTCATCCGGCTGCCCGCCGTGTTGGGCGCACTTCTTAGTTTCGTCGCTATGCCTGATCCTGTGCGAACAAATGCGGCGCGTGTTGCTTAACATCTTCTGCTAGACCATCATGCTTCCATCGCCACATGAAGAACACAAGCGGAATTCCGACACGTGAACCCATCTTCGACAACATGCCCAGTTTCTCTGACCTGTTTACATCTTCAGGCGGTCGTCGGACTATTGTGTAACCAAACCCAGTGTCGATAATTCCTGCAATTTCGTTCCACGATGCCTTGATCTTAATAGGTGGTTCGTGATACTCGATTCCCGTCGGAGTCGTGATAATCCTCATTCGCTCGGCGTAAAAGAGCACCCCGCCACCGAGAAACAAGAACAGCGCAACCAAGGCTATCCCGTCACCAATTTTGCCTGTGACTCGTATAAGCGATGTTAGGCCCAAGATAGCCACGCACAACAATAATAGCGGGCCTGCGGCTGCTAACAAATACAAGAAAGTGCGCTTCCGTGGATCGATGCGATAGACTTTGGTTGTGGTTGATAGATTAGATGCTGAATCCATGATTCTACAGCCTTATGCATCCGTTGAAATCGCGTGCCAATGTGCTTACTCATGGTGCGAAGGGTGCGCCCAACTACTGATTAGGACGATTCGTGTACACGAATTTCGGCCTCGGTCATTGACCGCAGTATAGAATCATTCTGCCGTACCGTCAAACCACCCAGCCAACCGTGCCTGTACTTCAAGGTAGGTGGCACGATCCTCACGGCGTCTCGATCCACTTCTTCACCAGCGCATCCAACTTCGCCTGTCCCACATACTTCGCGGCGATGGCAAACAGGTCTTTCGGATAGGCCACGCCGTAGCGATAGGTCTGGTAATAGTCCTGCATGAACTGATTGAACTTCGCATCACCTAATGCTTCATACAGCGCATTGAAGAATAACGCCGCCTTGCCGTACACGATGGCGCTGTACTGGCTTTCTGTGTAAGCGCCCACCGGCAAATCGGCACGCTTATCGTCGGCGGTGCCCTTCACCCGCGCATAAAGAGCCGTTAGCGCCTGCTCCACATAGCCCTGCCGCGCGGCCGCGCCATATTGATCGCGGTAATACAGTCCCGCCGTAATTTGCGCGAAGGCCTCATCCAGCCACGGCTCGTCGATCTGATCGTTGCCTACCAGGCTGTACCACCATTGATGCGCTACTTCGTGCGCCACCACACTTTCGCGAAAATTCGATTCGTTCTGATATAACGAGCCGGCAATCACGATCAAGCCGGGATATTCGATGCCGCCGGCCGTCGTCGGTGTTTCCACCACATCGAGTTCACTGAACGGATACGGCCCGATGCGTCGATCGTACGACTTCACTGCCGCGGCCAGCGCCTCCTCGACGCGCGCCCCCGCCTCCGCATCTTCTTTCAAATAATACGAATTGAGTTTCACACCGTCGACGACGTCAGACTTCACTTCATAGTCGGCGCTCATGGCGATCATGAAATCGCGCATCGGCCCGCTGACACACTGCACCGTCTGCGTCGCGCCCTGCGGTGTCGCTTGGCAGGTGCCCGACGCCACCACCACCTGATCGGACGGCGTGGTGATCTGCACGCGATACAGCGCAGTGTCGCTAAACACGGTATCGCCCTGCGCGGGTGCCACTTCCACATTCCAGCCTTCGTCATCGTACACGGGAATCAACGGATAGAAACCCGGCAGCGCCAAAACCTCGTCGTGCCAGCCGAAGCGGTTGTAACCGATCTCCACGTCCTCTGTCGGCACCTGCACGGTATAGGCCAGCTCAAACTCGATCACCTCACCTGGCTGCAACGACTGCGCCAGATCGATTCGCAGCGCCGTGTCATCCAGCTCATACTTCGGTTTCACGGCCACGCCGTTCGCGCGCAGCGACGTGATCTTCAATTGACCGCCATACGCCGGTGAATTGGGAAACAGCCGGAAATACACCTGGGGCAATGTCACAGTCTCGGCGTTGGTATACGTGACGATTTGCGTGGCCGAGTATGATTTCAGATCGGACGCGATGGTGAGATCGATCTGATAGTGCGGCGCAGCTTCAAACCGATCGATCTCCGCAGCAAACTCGGGCTTCATGGCCGCCCGATAGTCTAACGGCTTCCGCGCGGTGAGCGTGGGCGGCAGGGATGTCGAGGTTGCCGCCGGGGCGATCGGGGTGGGAGGTGGAACCGGTGTCGTGCAAGCCGACAGGGCCATGACGAGAACGATCAAAATGAATCGACGCATGCTATGCTCCATCAAACAGCTAAGGTAATCTCCACAATAAGCTACTTGAAATCAACAGCGAAGGTTCAACGTACTTCGCGGGACCTGCCCGGTCAGGCCGAGCAGTGGGGGCCTTCTTTCGATACTACTCAGCCGTCGTCATTGCGAGCGCTTTCTGCGAAGCAATCTCCTGCACTGATAGCACCGTTCGCTGATCGGGACTGAGATTGCTTCGTCGCACACAGCGCTCCTCGCAATGACGGCTGAGTAGTAACGTTCTTTCATCTATTTCTTCCGCACGGTTAGTGGGCAAAGAAACCGGGTTTCTCCAGTTCAGAAGGAATTGAACCACGACCACGGAGAAACCCGGTTTCTCTACACCAACTGCGTCCCACACTGGGCGCAGCGCTGCACGGTCGATCGATAGGTGAGGGCATCGGCCGGACAGTGTTTTCGATCAGGCCCGGCCGCCTGCCCGATCACCTGCTCCACCAGATCGCGGTTCAACCCGGTGTTGATCAGCTTCTGCCGCGCCATCTCGATCGGCGTGCCGCTGTCCAGATCGGCTTGCGCTTCGCGCACAAAGCGTTCGAGTGGCGTGTTGGCGGGCACGGGGATCGACAGCACGTCCGGCTGAAAATTCGTGCCGCACGTCAGACACGTCACAAACTCGCCCGCGTCGCCCAGCGGAATAATCGGGATGAAGTACAGCGCGAAGTAGTTGCGCGCCTTGCGCCGTTCGTAATCGCGCTTCACCTTGCACTGCGGGCAATAGAACTGCCCGGTGGAAATCGTCTTGTAGCGGACTTTAGTGCCGAAGATGATGATCATAGTAACGAGCAATGAGTAACGAGTAATGAGTAAAGGCGACACGATTGTATCACGCCTCACGTTTTACGCTTTACGTTTCACGTTTCAGTGCAAGGCCTCTCTGTGGGACGTCTCAACCGCTTGCTCTACTTGCAGGAAAAATATCTGCCACTTCTCCCGCACGATGTAGAACACCACCCGATCGTGGCAGGTCACGCCAAAGTTCTTCAGCAGCAGGTCGCCGGGAAAGATGTTGATGGCCGCCGGGTTTTTCACTTGGACAGCCAGTGACTCGATCGGCGCGCAGCGTGCCGTCAGCGTGTTCACCTCGTTTTCAATGTGAAAGGCCGCCCGTACCATGAGTTCATTTCAAAGTGGGGGCAAAATTGCTCTAAGCTCGCGGGCGTCATGTGGCACACCAGCCGACCGCGAGGACGCGGTCGGAGAGCAGATCGAAAGGCCGCCCGTACCATCGGTTGATTTACATCCCGCCAAACAGATTATACAATCTCTAAAGCAACTTGCCCCTGCGGAGGATAATCATATGATTAAACGGTTCACGCTCTCGCTCACGTTCGGCCTGTTCCTTCTCTTCGTTAGTTTGACATTGGTTGGCAGTCCGCGGACATCTGCGGCCTCTTCAACCATTCTCATCGATCGCGTCTATTACGATACCTATTTTCCCGGCCAGCCCGAAGAAGCCTTCCGGTTGATCAACGTCTCGACCGCGCCCATCAGCCTCACCGATTGGCTCGTTACCGACGGCGAGGGCAGCATCACCTTGACGGGCAGCATCACACCGGGCGCTAATATCTGGATCGCCCGAACGGCGATCAGCTTTACGCTGGCGTTTGGCTATTCGCCAACCTACGAATATGAAGGCAACTCCGATCCCAACGTTCCCGATCTCGCGCTGAGCGGCACCTTCACGCTGGCCGATGCGGGCGATCAGTTGATCCTCAAGGACGGGATGGGATCGATCGTGGATTCGATCGTGTGGGGCACCGGTCCGCTGACCGGCACCGATTGGAGCGGCGTGACGATCGGACCGTACACCTCAACCTCCATCGCAGCGCAGGGGCAGATTCTCTATCGCAAGCTCGATCAACTCAGCGGCCAGCCCGCGCCCGATACGGATACTGCGGCCGATTGGGCACAGGCGCGTGACGACGACATCAACGGCAAGAAAGTGCTGCATCCGGGCTGGGAGCTCGATCGCTATTTTCAGACGGCCAAGTTCACGCAGACCGCCGTCATCACCTATCTCATCGCGCCGGACAACCTCTACGAAAATGTCCGCTCTGTGATCAGCCAGGCGCAGACTAGCATTCACTATGAAGGCTATACGTTCAATCACGCCGATCTAGGGCTGGCCTTAGCCGCACGCGCCGCAGCGGGTGTGAGTGTCACCGTCTTCCTGGAAGGCGAACCGGCGGGCGGCCTCGGCGATCAAGAAAAATGGATCTGCCAGCAGATCGAGACGGCCGGCGGGCAGTGCTGGTTCCTCATCGACGACGCGAACGCTGCGCCGCCGCTTCATGCCCGCTACGCCGATCAACATGCCAAGTTCATGATCGTCGACGATCGCTGGCTGTTGACCGGCTCGGAGAATCTCGACTACACGTCGCTGCCGGCCGACGACAAATCCGATGGCACTTCAGGCCAGCGCGGTATCTGGCTATGGACGGATGCCGGCGGCCCGCTCAGTCACCTGCGCGATGTCTTCGATCGCGATCTCGATCCGCTTCATCGTCGTGACGTTAAACGTTGGAACGCGCTCGATCCGATCTATGGCGCGCCACCGCTGACCTACACCGTGAATGTCACTTCGGGCGGCACGGGGTACACCATTCAGTTTACGCAGCCCATCGTGATTTCCGGCAGCCTTCCCTTCGAAGTCGTGCAGTCACCGGAGAATGCTTTGCGCGACACCGATGCTCTACTCGGCATGGTAGCTCATGCAGGCCGGGGCAGTCGCGTGCTGGTCGAACAACTCTACGAACACAAGTATTGGGGCGTGACCGGCAGCTCACCCATCACCGATCCCAATCCGCGCCTTGAAGCGTACATTGCCGCGGCACGACGCGGTGCGACGGTGGATATCCTACTCGATGCGGTTTACGACGACCCGATCGATCCACGCGGCAACACGGCCACCTGCGCCTACGTCAACGGCCTCGCCGTAAACGAGAAACTGAGTCTGGCCTGTTTGCTCGGCAATCCAACCGGCGCCGGTCTTCACAACAAAATGGTGTTGGTCACGGCCAATGATCGAGGTTGGATTCACACGGGCAGCCTCAACGGCAGCGAGAACTCCAACAAGCAAAATCGTGAAGTGGCCGTGCAGGTCGAATCGCTGCCCGCCTATGACGCTCTCGCGCAAGTCTTCTGGTACGACTGGCTCGCCAGCGGAGGAACGCTGCCGCCGCCCACCTACCTCTATGTTCCGCTCAGCATATATCAATACGCCGCGCCTACTCCGCCTCCACCACCGCCGATATCGAGTACGTGGCTGTCGCATGTGAACCGCTTCCGCGCGCTGGTAGGCTTGCCCGATGTCACCGAGGACGTCACGTGGAGTGACGGCGATTGGAAGCACTCGCGCTACATGGTGAAGAACAACTATGTCGGGCACAGCGAAGATCCCGCCAATCCCTGGTACACGCCCGAAGGGCTTCTGGCGGCTCAAAAGGGAAATGTCTTCGTCAGCAGCAGCACCGCTACCACAGACACGGACGCGATCGATTGGTGGATGCGCGCGCCTTTCCACGCGGTCGCCGTCCTCGATCCGGCGTTGCAGCAAGTGGGCTATGGCAGCTATCGCGAAGCCGATGGCGGCTGGCAGATGGGTGCCACACTGGATGTCGCCCGCGGTCAGGGCACGATTCCAGCCACCACCACCTTCCCGATCGCTTATCCCGGCGATGGCAAGGTGATTAACCTGCGCTCCTTCGCTGGCGGAGAATGGCCCGATCCGTTGGCTTCCTGCGTTGGCTACGCCGCGCCCGCCGGACTTCCGCTTATCCTGCAGATCGGTCCAGGCAACTTGACACCCGATGTCACGGAGCATTCATTCATGCAAGACGCCACGCCGTTGGAACACTGTCTCTTCGACGAAACGAGCTACACCAATCCCGATGGTTCCACTCAAACCACGGGCCGCAACATCCTGAACGGGCGCGATGCCATTGTGCTGATCCCGAAACAACCGTTAACGCCCGGCGCAACTTATACGGTGTCGATCACTGCGAATGGACAAACCTATGCGTGGTCATTCACTGTGTCGAACACGGCGCGGACTGCGGAAGAAACACAGGGCATCATCCAGATGCGCTAGGGCAGAGAAGAAACCGGGTTTCCGCGCAGCGGTTCCAAATGGAATTGAACGTTAATCGTGTACCCACTCCGCTACGCTGCGGGGTGCTACGCAGAAACCCGGTTTCTATCCGAACCCAGGGAGGTCGGCTACCGGGTGTAGAATCTGGGTCGGTCGTATTGGATTGTTAAACTCATTGTGAGGGTAACGGCTCATCTGTCATTGCGAGGAGCGTTTTGTGCGACGAAGCAATCTCTTGCACGAAGGGTTAAATACACTGATCGGCTAGGAGATTGTTTCGCACGCCCTGTCCGCGCTATGCGCGGGGGCGCGCCTGGCGAAAGCGCCCGCAATGACGCGGGCTGGGCAGTTGCTAATAGGAGAACAACTTGTGGAATCAGTCGATTCATCAGAATCCGTAACCTCACTGGAAGTAGTAATTCCGGCGGAAGTAACACCTCCGCCTAAACGCAGTTCGCTTCGTCACGCCGTGCGTGAACTAGCCGAATCGGTCGTGATGGCCGTCATCCTCTACGCCATCATCTCCACGCTCGTGGGCCGTTATCAAATTCTAAACGTCAGCATGGAGCCTAACTTTCACGAAGGGCAACGTGTGGTCGTCAGCCGCCTGGGGCGGCTGCTCACCGACGTGGCCCACGCGGATGATGGGGAGGCCGGCGACTCGCTGGCGCTCAAGCGGGGTCAAGTCGCCGTGCTGTATCCCACTGCCGCGCATGAAGAGCCGCCTTTGATCAAGCGCGTGATCGGCCTGCCGGGCGAGACGCTGACGATCGCGAATGGGCAGGTACTGATCGACGGGCAACCGATCGACGAGCCTTACCTCAACGGCCTGTCGACGCAGTGCTCTCAGAATTGCACTGTCACGCTCGGGCCGGGCCAATACTTTGTGCTGGGTGATAATCGACCCAACAGTTTAGACTCGCGCAGCTTCGGGCCGGCGACGGCCGATAACATCATCGGACAAGTGATCTTGCGCTATTGGCCGTTGGACAAGTTGGAGATTTATCCGTAGTCGAACTGGAGTCGAGGCTTCAGCCGGAGGCGCGATCCGG
>JBGSPW010000019.1:0-6034 GCA_041738395.1 Thermoflexales bacterium | reverse complement strand
ACCCGCGCAGCCTGCGCCCACCAGTGCGCCCGTCGCGCAACCGACCACCGCCCCGGCGCAGCCCAAAGCACAGACGCCGCAAGAGTTGGGTGATGAGATTGGCAAAGTGTATGTGGGCGCGCTGGAAGAAGTGACCAAGCTGGTGGCCGACAAACTGCCCGCCACGGAAGTGAAAGCGAAAGTGGCCGAATTAAAGGAGCAGGTCATTCAGCAGTTGGTGGAACTGGGCCAGAAGCGCGAGGCCATGAGCGAAGCCGATCGCAAGACCGTGACCAACCGCATCAGCCTGGCGTTGAACAGCCTCGGCAGCGCGGCCTGGTACACCAAATTCAGTGAAGCCGTGTCTTACTACAACAAGGAAGATTCAGACCTCAGTGCCACGCTCGCCAGTTTCAACATCATCGGGCAGTACGCGCAATTTGAACTGCTCAAGCAGCAGGAACCGAAAGAAGCCGAGCGGCTGGGCATCAAGTAAGCGATCACGATCTAGCTCGCGGTGAGGGTTTTTCTGACCCTCACCGCCACTGCTGTCACTACCCCGACTGGAGGGACACCGATGAAACGTACCACTTTCCTCATCACTTTGATTATGGCCGTGGCGATGCTCGGCGTGCTGGGGGCGGTGTTGCCCGCCAGCGCCGAGCCGCCGCACACGCCGATCACTTTGCCCGCTTGGCCGCCGTTGAATCTGCCCCAGCCGATCGGGGCGGCGTGCAGCCCAGAAGCGCCGGTCGCCATCGAAGCCAATAATCTGCAAATAACTTTTCAGGCGCAGCAAGACTCATACGTGCGACAGACTGCGCCCGACACGAACAACGGCACGGCGACCTATTTGCGAGTCGGACGCATCCTGATGCCAGCGGATGCATATCAGACGTTGATTCAGTTTGATATTTCGTCACTGCCCGCTAACGCTGTGATCGTCACTGCGACGCTGGAGATGTATACGCCGATCAGCAGCACGCCGGGTCTGCGGGCGTATGCGGCGTTGGGCAGCTGGGCTGAGAACACCGTAACGTGGAACACCAAGCCCACCTATTCAACCGATTACGGTTCGCAGACCGTGAACGGATTGGGGTACCACGCCTGGAACGTGACCGCGCTGGCGCAGCAGTGGCAGGCGGGCACGCGCACCAACAACGGCTTCCTGCTGGCACAGGCCGGCACCATTTTTGGCACGCTCGACTACAATTCGCGCACCAATGCGTCAAGCCGGCCGCGCCTGACCGTAATCTATGCCACGCAAGGTTCGCCCGCGATTTTGCCGGTGCAGGCCGACACCTGGATCAATCAAGCGCTGCCGTCCAACAACTATGGCAACGACAGCGGGCTGTACGTGGGCCGCGTGACCGGCAATGCGCGGAACACGCTGTTGAAATTCGATACCTCGAGCCTGCCGTCGAGCGTGGTCGTGATCAGCGCGGCGCTGGAATTGTATTCGGAGATCAATCTACTGAATGCACCCGAAGCCGCGACAGACA
Source organism: Thermoflexales bacterium (assembly GCA_041738395.1). GTDB lineage: Bacteria > Chloroflexota > Anaerolineae > Fen-1058 > Fen-1058 > Fen-1058. The sequence continues at coordinate 4,553 of JBGSPW010000019.1, read as the reverse complement.
TCTGGGCTGATGCGATCATCTCGACGTGGGACGAAGGGACGGTGAACTGGAACAGCAAACCCGTCACTCAAACGATGGGTGATCTGCCCAAAGCGTATGCCACCGGCTGGCTGCGCTGGGATGTGACCAACCTCGTGCGCGGCTGGTATTCCGGCACGATCCCGAATCACGGGATTCAACTGCGGCTCGATCCGACGGGGGCGGGTGGCTATTACTTCTTCGCGCTGCCCTCCAACAGCGCCGCGCGGCTGGTGATTGCCTATCACACCTGCACCGCGCCACTGACCGGCGTCAGCATCAACGGCGCGACGAGCGGCGTAACCGGCACGCAGTACACGTTTACGCCCGTGCCCGTCCCGGCCAATCCAACCGCGCCCATCACCTACACGTGGCGCGTCAGCGATCTGGTCTGCGGCGGATCGCACCAACCGCTATGTCCCACCGGTGCGACCTTGCCGTATACCTTCACCACGACTGGAACTAAGACCATCACGGTGACGGCGCAGAACTGCGGCGGAGCCACCTACGTCGACACGCACCAGATCGTCATCAGCACGCCGCCGCCCACCTGCCCCAATCCGATTTCGGATGTGAGTGTGATCGGGGTCAGCGGCGGCCTGACCGGCACCAATTACACCTTCACGGCCACGGCCAGCCCGATCAATCCCACCACGCCGATCACGTTCACGTGGCAGGCTACGGATCAGTTGCAGCAAGTTACGTCGGGCGTACTGACGCAGACGAGCAAGACCATCAACTGGAGCGGCGCCGGCGCAAAGACGATCACAGTGACGGCGCAGAACTGTGGCGGCGCCGCGCAAGCGACCAAGGCCGTCAACATCGTGCCGGCGGCCAGCCTGCCCGATTGAGCGTCAAGATGTGATCGGTCAATGCCGCGGACAGGAAGATGCCCACCGCCGCCGCAATGCCGGTGGCGAAGACCAGCAAGATCGTCGCCAACATCAGATCGTGGCTGCTGGCAAACATCATGCGTGCGATGACCCACACGTTGAGAAAGACCAGTCCGCCGGCCAGCAGATAAACCGCCAGCAGCGACCACTGCAAACGCGGCAAGCGATTGAACCAGCCCAACCGGTACGCGGCAAACGCCACCACCAACGACAACAGCGTCGTCAGCAGCATCAACTCCATCATGGCGTTGAAGTCGCTCATGGGCGGATTCATGGTCAGGTAGAACAACCCCAACCCGATCGCGACCGGCAGCAAAACGCTGGCGACAAAGCGCCCTAAGCCGATCGAAGGTTGACGCGATAAGGCCGACATAGGCTGCCTCACGGTTCGAATTTGTAACCCACGCCCCACACGGTTTGCAAGTGCTGTGGATTGGAAGGATCGCTTTCGATCTTTTCGCGCAGGCGGCGCACGTGCACGGTGACCGTGCCGGGATCGATGTAATCGGCCATGCCCCACACGCGCTCCAACAATTGATCGCGCGTGAAGACTTGCCGGGGATGACGCGCCAATAGCCAGAGCAGATCGAACTCTTTAGCCGTCAACGATTTTTCTTCGCCGTGGAGGGTGACGAGATGTGTCTGCGGATCGATGCTGAGATCATCGAAAGTGAGCGCCCGCTCGATCGCTTCACTCGCGCCCGCCGGTTTGGCACGGCGCAAAACGGCGCGCACGCGGCTGACCAACTCCTGCGGACTGAACGGCTTCGTCACGTAATCGTCGGCGCCCATTTCGAGCCCGGCAATCCGATCGGTCTCCTGACTACGCGCCGTCAGCATGATGATAGGTGTGTCGCCACGCTCGCGCACATGGCGGGTGATCGCCAGGCCGTCGAGGCCGGGCAGCATCAGATCGAGGATGATCAACGTGGGTGGCTGCGTGTCGAATTCGCGCACAGCCGCGGGGCCGGTATTCACCATGCGCACCGCATAACCCGCGCGGCGCAGGTAGAGGCTGACGACCTCGGCCACCGCCGGTTCGTCTTCGACAACGAGAATCGAAACGTCGGACATCAAGCCTCCGGCTACCTGGATTCGATCGGGGTGGAAGCCGATCGGGTTTTGGGACGCGCGCCCGACTTCCGCGACAAGAATGCGTGCTTAATCCGTGGCATACGCACGATCAACAACACACCGATGACGATCGCTGCCAACAGCGGCTTCCACACATCGCCGGATAGTCGGAAGAAATCGCCCTTGATCACGAAGGCCAGATGCAGCACCACCAGCAACCCGACGAAGTAGATGAGTTTATGGAGCCGTTTCCAATTCTTGCCCATGCGCCGCATCGCCCAGTGGAACGAGGTGGCCGCGAGCGCGACCAGAATCATGAAGGCCGGCAGCCCTACCCATAGATAGCGCTTTTCTAAAAATTCGCGCCAGACCAGATCGAATTGAAAGCCGAAGTCCACGCCGATGAACAGGACAAAGTGAATGGCCGCATACATGAACGCGTACAGCCCTAACGCCCGACGCAGTTTGACGGCGTCCTTCCAGCCGGCATAGGTACTGAGCGGCGTGCAGGCCAGCGACAACGCCAGCAATATGATAGCCGCGCCGCCAGTGCGCTGGGTGGCAGCTTGAATCGGATTGAAGGTCAAGTTGTCGTTCAGCGCATCGATGATCAGCACGATCAATGGAATCCATGCGGCAATGTGTACGGCCCAGCGTATTTGTCTGAAGTGTGATTTAAGAAAGTTCATGATGGTGTGTGTGTAGAGGCGAGGCATTCAGTCACGCCCTTCTTGTGAAAAGACAACTGGCTTTGAATGCCTCGCCCCTACAGATTAATAATTGGCGTGCAAGTCCATACCAGTATACAACGACGCGACTTGATCCGCATAGCCGTTGAACATCAACGTGGGACGCCGGCCTGAGTCGCCGATACGGCGTTCGCTGGCCTGCGACCAACGCGGATGCGACACATCGGGATTGACGTTGGAGTAGAAGCCATATTCGTTGGGCGCGGCATCCGACCACAATGTGTGCGGCTGCTCGGCCACCAGTTCAATTTTGACGATACCTTTGGCGCTCTTGAAGCCGTACTTCCACGGCACTACCACACGCAGCGGCGCGCCGTTCTGCGCGGGCAAGTCTTTGCCATACAGGCCAGTCGCCATGAGCGTGAGATCATGCTGAGCTTCGTCGAGGCGCAAGCCCTCACTGTACGGCCAGCTGTAGAAGGGGCTGGATTGGCCCGGCAGCTGCTTGGGATCAAGGATGCTGACGAAGCGCACATACTTCGCGTCGCCCGTCGGCTCGACTTCTTTCAACAGTTTGTTCAACGCAAAGCCGCTCCACGGAATCACCATCGACCAGGCTTCAACGCAGCGCAAGCGATAGATGCGCTCTTCGGACGGGAAGCGCTTCAGCAGTTCGTCAATGTCGTAGGTGCGCGGCTTGTTCACCAGCCCGCTCACCTCGATCGTCCATGGCCGCGTCTTGAAGCCCTGCGCCATGGGCGCAACGCCTTCTTTGTCGGTGGTAAATTCGTAATAGTTGTTGTAACTCGTCACCGCCTCGTAGGATGTCAGAGCGTTGCCTAATTCGTCCTGCTGACCGGAGAAAGTGGTGGCCACGGTCGGCACCGGGGTCGGCGCCACTTTCGGAGCGCAGGCCGCTAACAACGCGCCGCCCGCGACCAAGGCAGCCCCCTTCATAAATTGCCGGCGATTCACATAGACCGCTTCGGGCGTAATGTCAGATGATCGGATCGGTGCTGGTTTCCATTTGTTGTTCATCATAAATCTCTCTCAATCTTCCTTTAGGAGTTCTTGAATAGCCCGTTCGGTTTCCTCATAAGCGCCCTCGCCGATGTGAGAATAGCGCAGATGGCCGCGCTTGTCGATCAGGAACAACGTCGGCCAGTAACGCGTCCGATAGGCCTGCCACGTCGCGCCGTCGTTATCTTGCGCTACCACATACGGCACACCCAACCGCTGAATGGCGTCTTTCAGGTTATTCACATCACGCTCGTAATCAAACTCCGGGTAATGATTGCCGATCACGATCAGGCCCTGTGCGGCGTACTTACTGTGCCAGTCCCTCAACGAGGGAATCACATTGCGGCAGTTGATGCAACCGAACGTCCACATATCGAGCACGACGACCTTCCCGCGCACATCGGCTAGCCGCACCGGCTGATCGGTGTTGAGCCAGACTTCATTGTTCAACTCCGGCGCCGGACCTAGATCAGGCAGATCAGACCGATAGCGCGCAACCTCGATCGTGGGTGTGACTGCGGGCTGCGCCGTATCGATCGGAGCGACGGTGGGCGATGGTTCTTTCTTCGGCGCAGCGACGGGCGATGCCGGAACGATCGGGGCGGGTTGTGGGCTGATTGACCCGGCGCACGCCCCCAGAAAGATTGTTGCGGCCATCAAGATCATCCAACGCATGCTGTTCCTTTCTCAAGCGGCTATTGAAAGGATACCCGCAAACGATTAACAGCCTATCTCTAAACCTGCTCTGGAAGTAAAATGCAGGCATGACAAACACAACGCAACCGACGCACACGCAATACGCCGATGTCGCCAGCTGGGAACTGTCGGATAGTCTCTGGGAACGGATCGAACCGTTGCT
>JBGSPW010000184.1:0-3721 GCA_041738395.1 Thermoflexales bacterium | reverse complement strand
GCGCAGGTGTTGAGCAAATTGCAGCTGGCCGAGTTGGAGCCGGGCAATGTGCAGAATGTCTCGCAGCATTTGGGACTGGGCGGGCATCAATGCGCGTGGGACAAGCCGGATGATTTGCCCAGGGTGCGCCGTGTGACCGATTTGATCTATCGCACGACGGGCTGGCGCGCGCCGCAGTTCCCGCGCGAATTCAAAGCGCTTCAAGGTGTGCGTCATTCGGCGCGCTTGCCGGAATTGCTTCACAAGCACGGCTCGTTCGATCAATTCCTGACGACCGAGAAGGCATTCTCGTACGTGATTCCAAATCGGGAGCGGGTGAACTATACGACGGGGATCGTGATGAGTAACGAGTAATGCGTAAAGAGCTTCATCCCGGCCACGACTTCACTACTCTGCTTCATCATACTCAAACAGCGCGAATACCTCAGCGACCAGCCCCACATGCTCTTTGCCGTGGTTGATGTAGAAATCAATTGGACGGGGTGAATCCGAAGCCGCGGCGCGCTGTGCTTCCTTCGTCAGATGCCACACGTGCTGATCGAAACTCCACTTGTTAAGCCGAGGAAGTGACGACCAGCGTTCGCTGCCGACGCGATCCGCATACCAGCGCAGATCGTCGACGATGGAGAGCAAACGGTCACTCTCGTTTTTCGTTGACTGTGTGCGATCGGCCAGTGCGCCATAAGCGGCTTTGAGTTGCTCAAGCATCACCGCGACATTGGGGGCGGGTTCCGGTTTAATGATCTGCGTCACCCGGCCCACAATGTCGCTGCCTTGAACCCAGCCGTTGACCTTGCCGACGCTGTTGACGATGAGGAACTGATCTTCCTGAATCTCCTGCACCAGATGGATGATGTGCCCAGTATGCCATTTGACAAGCACGATGTCGCCCACCCGAATTTCGTGCAGATCGACGACGGGCGACATCGTGAGGGTTTGCCCGTGTTTGACGGCCGCCCGCATCGAGGCTAGATCGCCGCCGTCGGGTTCGGTCCAGGTGTACGAACGGCCTTCTTTCAAAGCGTCGAGTAAATGATTCCTGCGCTTCGTCATTGGTAGTTACCTCTGTTTCATTCACACACCCTGTGCGGCCTTGATCAAACTCTGCACCCCGGCCTCCGGTCCGCCGGCATAGCCAAATACCGAGGTGCCCGCCACGAAGATGCGCGCGCCTGCTTCGTAAGCCGCGCGAATGGTCTGCTGATCGACGCCGCCATCGATTTCTATTTCGCACTGCGGATGGCGGGCATCCAGCAGCTCGCGCATCTGCCGGATTTTTCGCAGCGTGTAGCCGATGAACTTCTGCCCGCCGAACCCGGGATTAACTGTCATCACCAACACCAGATCCAGATCCTCAATGATTTCATCCAGCACATGCACGGGCGTGGCCGGGCAGAGGGCGACGCCTGCCTTCTTGCCCAGCTGCTTGATGTGCTGGATCGAGCGATCGAGACCGTAGGCCGCGGCTTCCTGGTGCACGATGATCAGATCAGCGCCCGCTCGCGCGAACTCTTCCAAATAGCGATCGGGCTGCACGATCATCAGGTGCGCTTCGAGCAGGGTGGTCGTCGCCCGGCGCATGGCCGCGACGAGGGGCATGCCAAAGCTGATGTTGGGCACGAACACGCCGTCCATCACGTCGACCTGGAAGCGTGCCGCGCCGCCGCGTTCCGCTGCTTGGACTTGTTCCTGCAACTTCAAAAAATCGGCGGCTAGAATCGATGGGCAAATTTGGGCTGTGGACATGTTATCCTCGGTAGTATTTATTTGCGTCAGTTGGCTCTTCCGGTTTTGGCTTCCGACCGGAAACCGGGTTTCTCCAAGCTAATCGTTCCATTCCTTCCGAAATGGAGAAACCCGGTTTCTTGGTTTCAGTAGCATGTTGATTTACAACGGCTTGACCTTCGCCGCAGCGGCCGCATCGATCAGCCAATGCAATTGACCGGTCGCCGGTTGAATCAACTGGGCGGGCAGCACGTCGGGTTGATACGGCCCTTCAAGCACGCGCCACAACATCTCGGCTTTGCCCGCGCCTTCCACCAGAAATGCGATGTGGCGCGCGGCGTTGATCAGCGGCGCAGTGAACGTTACGCGCCACGTCGTCAGCACCTCGACGTATTGTGCTACGACCCAACGGTCTGTTTCGCGCAAAGCTGCCGTGCCCGGAAAGAGCGAAGCCGTGTGCCCGTTGTCGCCCAGGCCCAGGCAGATGAGATCGAATGCCGGGAACGTCGAGGTGCGGAATAGACGTTGCAGTTCTTGCTCGTAGATCAACGCCGCCTGCGCCGGATCGATCTCGCCCTGAATGCGATGAATATTGTCGGGCGGCAACGCGACGTGATCGAGCAGCGCTTCACGCGCCATGCGATAGTTGCTGCCCGCCAGGGCGTCATCAGGCGAAACACAGCGCTCATCGCCGAAGAAGAGATGCACCTTGCTCCAGTCGATACGCTCGCGATAGTCCGTCGTGGCTAATCGGGTGTAGATAGGACGCGGCGTGCCGCCGCCCGATAACGCGATCGTAAAGCGGCCGCGCTCGGCAATCGCTTGCGCCGCGAGATCGACGATGAAATTCGCCGTGCTGTCAATGAAGCTCTGCCGATCGGGATAGACCATCAGATTCGTCATTAACTGTTCCTGCCGCGCAGGCGGCGATAACGCCGGATTAAGGTGTTCGTTGAACTATCGTGCTTGAGATCGGGCGCCACCTCATTTTTTAGTTCCGGGATAATCCGTTGCGCCAACACCTTGCCCAGTTCGACGCCCCACTGATCGAACGCGTCGATGTTCCAGATGACGCTCTGCGTGAAGACGCTGTGCTCATACAACGCGACCAATTTGCCTAACACCTCCGGCGTGAGTTGATCGGCCAGCAGTACGGTGCTGGGCCGGTTGCCTTCGAACGTGCGATGCGGCACCAGCCAGTCGGGTGTGCCTTCGGCCTGCACTTCTTCCGCCGTCTTGCCAAAGGCCAGCGCCTCGGCCTGCGCGAACACGTTGGACATGAGCAGATCGTGGTGATCGCCCAGTGGATTGAGCGAGCGTGCAAAGCCGATGAAGTCGCACGGAATCAACTTGGTGCCTTGATGGATCAACTGGTAGAACGAGTGTTGGCCGTTGGTGCCGGGTTCGCCCCAGAAGATCGGGCTGGTCTGATAATCGACAATACGCCCGGCGAGCGTGACCCGCTTGCCGTTACTTTCCATCGTGAGCTGCTGCAAATAAGCGGGAAAGCGCTTGAGGTATTGATCGTAAGGCAGCACGGCGCTGGTCTGCGCCTCGAAGAAGTTGTTGTACCAGACGGCCAGCAAGCCCAGCAACACGGGGAGATTTTTTTCGAACGGTGTGGTGCGGAAGTGCTCGTCCATGGCGTGGAAGCCGGCCAACAACGATCGGAAGTTCTCCGGCCCGATCGCGATCATGGTCGAGAGGCCGATCGCGGAGTCCATCGAATAGCGGCCACCCACCCAGTCCCAGAAGCCGAACATATTGGCGGTGTCGATGCCGAAATTTGAAACCTCTTTGGCATTCGTGGAGACAGCCACGAAATGCTTGGCAATCGCTTGGTCATCTTTGAGTGTGGCAAGCACCCACGCACGCGCGGTGCGCGCATTGGTCATTGTTTCCTGCGTGGTGAAGGTCTTGGACTAAACGATGAACAACGTCTCCGCTGCATCGAGGTCGTGCGAGGTCTCGGCGAAGTCGGTGCCATCGACATTGG
>JBGSPW010000182.1:0-8849 GCA_041738395.1 Thermoflexales bacterium | reverse complement strand
TTGTTCCGGTCTATAGTAGCGCGCGAGAACTTGGTCATTGTCTTTGGCTTGTCTCACGTACACCCCTATTCGGCACAAGGTTTATGCAAGACAGCATTTTACCTTGCGGAAGGCGTGTAGGTGGAATTTTGCGGTTGCTGTTAGTTTTTCGGCTATCCCGTCTACGCAGATGGGGGCATAGACAGTGTTGCTTGTTGATTGATGGTTTGACCGGGATAACTCACCGCACTTCTCTCAATCCCCTCGTGCGCTCAAGCGGGGCGCAGCGTGATCGGGTGGAGTGCACCGCTTGAGTTGAATTCACAAAAAGCCGTCATTGCGAGGAGTGTTGTTCGCGACGAAGCAATCTCCGCCATTCGAGAATGAGATTGCTTCGCTGGGAAGTGCTCCTCACAATGACGAGGTGATCCCGTCAAGCCATGGGCCACGACGCCAATCAGCAATCGGCCGTCATCTTCAAACAACACGGAGGATTATCATGAAAGGCAGTTTTACGGTATTTGAAACGTTTGCAAAAGTGCGCTGGTTGATTATCCTGGGTTTGGTCTTCATGCTGGTGCTGGGTAACTTAGGCACAGCTTTCGCGCAAGGCGATACCCCGCCCGATGTGCAGAAAATCGCGGACACAGCCAACGACACCGCCACAAGTTTGAATGTTGCCTGGATGCTGTTGGCCGGGTTCCTGGTTTTCTTCATGCAGGCCGGTTTTGCCTTGGTGGAAACAGGCTTCACGCGCAATAAGAATGTGGCGCACACGATGATGATGAACATGATGGTGTTCTGCATCGGCGCGATTGGGTACTGGCTGGTCGGGTTTGCGTTCCAGTTCGGCGGAGTGAATCATACCTATGCGGCGATTAATGGCAACCCCGAATGGAACTTCTCGCCGGTGACGCTGGGCGATTGGAGCGGTCTGCTCGACAGCCCGGTGATCATTGGCAACTCGGGGGTACTAGGCCTGAGCGGTTTCCTGTTGGGCGGGTTGAGCGCAAACTTTGGGGTGCTGGCTTTCTTCCTATTCCAAATGGTGTTCATGGACACCGCGGCGACGATCCCGACTGGCTCGATGGCCGAGCGCTTCAAATTCAGCGGCTTTGTGCTGATGGGCTTGTTCGTGAGCATGTTTGCCTACCCGCTTGTCGGCGGTTGGGTGTGGGGCGGCGGGTGGTTGGCTAACCTGGGTCGCACGTGGGGATTTGGGAACGGTGCGGTTGACTTCGCCGGATCGGGCGTGGTACACATGATTGGTGGTTCGCTGGCCCTGGCCGGCGCAATCGTGCTCGGCCCGCGCATTGGCCGCTTCAACAAAGATGGATCGGCGAATGCCATTCCGGGCCACAACATCCCGATGGGCATTCTTGGCACAATCATTTTGTTCTTTGGTTGGTTCGGCTTTAATCCTGGTTCGTCGCTGGGCTTCACGGGCGCGTTCCGTAACCTGGCCGTGCTGGCCGCCATCAACACGCTTATGGCGGGGGCGGCGGGTGGTATGTCGGCGATGTTCTTCATGTGGTTCCTAAGCCGCACTAAGAAACCCGATCCGGGCATGTCGGTCAATGGCGTCCTCGCCGGTCTGGTGGCAATCACGGCACCCTGCGCATTTGTGGATGTTACGTCTGCCGTGGTGATTGGGTTGATCGCGGGCGTGATCGTGTGCCTCGCTTCAATCCTTCTGGAAAAATTGAGGATTGATGACCCCGTGGGTGCAGCGCCTGTGCACTTCTTTAATGGTATGTGGGGCGTGCTAGCCGTGGGCATCTTTGCCAATGGCAATCCCGATACGGCACTGTGGAACGGCATCCAGACGCCGGTGACCGGCCTGTTGTACGGCGGCAGTACGCAGATTCTGGCTCAAGTGGCAGAGGTTGTAGCCGTCGGTGTGACCGTGTTTGTCTCGTCCTTGGTGTTCTTCAAGATATTGAATGCCTTGAAGCTATTGCGTGTCTCGCGCGAAGTGGAACTGCAAGGACTGGATGAACCGGAGATGGGGGCAATCGGTTATCCCAAAGACTTCGAGCCGGAGCCTGGCGCAGAGATTTACAGCCGCAAGCAGAGTGGTCGGGTAAGTGCGGGTGCCGCAGCCGCCGCTGGAAAATAACGAGATTCTCTCTTCAGGTTTTCTCGCCCGCTAAGCGCTGGAGAGAATTCGGGTGATGAGTTTAGCAGCAACGCGGGAAGAAAGGTAAAGATGAGCCGCGGCGGAACACCCACCTTCCGCTGCGGCTCGTTGTTTCAGATCAATCTGCACCAAACACCTGCAGCATTTCGACGCGCGACTCCGGCGCAACGACGCGCACGTACTGTTCGATGTCGCGCACATGCGCCAGCACGGCCTGCTCGCTAATACCGTCCGGGGCATACACGGTGAACATCACGTTTTGAGTAGCCGGCTGGATCTGAGTCCGTTGATCGGGACCATACAGGATGCTCGAGATGATACCCGCCCGATCGGCGATCAGCATGTCACCGGGCTTCAATGCCTGCGGCTGACCACGCAACACGATATAGGTCTCGTCGCCTTGCGAGACATCTAGCCGCACCGGCAATTGAAGGGCAGCGAGATCATGCCCGGCGGTCAGCAGCAGGTTCTTCACCTCGGCCATAAACATCGCTTCGACCAAAGCCGCCACATTGGGAATCGATTTTCCCTTGAACGCGATCGACTCCAGTTGCAGTTGAACGTGGTAGGTCTTCTTGAAACGCTTATAGTAAGCCGTGTAAGCCTGTAGCACCGGCAGTTGATCAAGATCGCCGCGCGTTTGACCGGCGAAGCGCGATCGCAACTGGTTTTCCAGGGATTCTTTCGCACGCTCCAAATCGGCGTGGTGCGCCGGATTGACCACGTCACGCATGACGAGCACTCCGACATGGGCGTGCGGAAAAGTGGACTTCCATCTCTCAGACACTTCAAACATCAAGATAATCCTCCTCGATCCAAATCAGAAGCGACGTTATCATGTTCACTGCGCCCCAATGTGTAGCGGATAAAGTCCAGCGTTTCACGCAAGTGATCCGACCGATCAGCGCGCTGCCAGGTAACGGCCCATTCAATCACAGTGGCCCACGGTTGATCTAGCTCCGCCTGTGCCCAGCGAGCCGAAACCGGTTTCGAGGCGATCGTTCCGTGGTGAAAGGTATACAGCGCGCGACACATGGTGAGCACGGCATAGGCTTGATATTCGCCGTCGCGCAGCCAGCTCGGGTTATCCAACATCGACGTCCACCAGCCACGCAGAACTCCGCGCACCCCTTGTCGAATCTCGTCGGGCTGAACGGGATCGATCATGGATCGTATGGGTGGGCCTGCCACTGCAACGCCATGCTCACGCAAAATGTAACGCTGAATCACCCAATCGCTTTCGTGCCGAGCGAGAAAGAAGCGCCCCTCATTGAGGGACGGACACGGCGCTGCATTCGGATCGTAGCGACGTAGGGCAGTCTGCGGAATGTAGGTACCTTCCAGTTTGGGCGCCCACTTCAAGCCGCTCGCCGCTAAGCGTGCGTGCATCTTCTCCAAGGCAGGGATCAATTCCTCTGGAAGTTGATCGGTCGTCACGACGACAAAATCGATGTCACTCCGCAACGGGTCAAAATCACCACTGGCGAGTGAGCCGTATAGATACAGGCCGACGAAGTAATCTCCCAGAATAGCCTGCGCGCTTGAGAGTAATTCGTCGAGCACGACATTGACGTCGGGATAAGGTGTGGACATCATTATTAGAACCCTTCCGTTACCAGCCAATCTTTAGCTTTCTCCCAGTCGCTAAAGAATTTGGACTTCTGCGGCCAGGAAACGTGTTTAATCCGTCGATACCAGAAACGTTGAAAGTCCGACACGCCCAGAATCGCCATTTTGCGAATAGGGCGGTGCGGAAGGCGCGCGTTGGTGTTGAAGAACGCGATAATCTCAGGCGTGAGCGCCGCATCGGTGAGAACGACCGCGATGAGTAACGAGTTCTCGACCTGCTGATCGATCACGACCTGCGCAGCGGCAATTTCGGCCAACAGCCGCGGGTGATCGGACCCCAAGCCTCCAAAGTCGCAACACCAGAGCGGTACTTCTTTATAAGTTACCCATTTCGCCTGCGTGGATGGCTTCATGAATGCGCCTTCAAGCGCTGGAGTTTGGGCAGCATCCGTTCGATTTCGTTAAGATGTACGAGGCAATGGCGGCTGGCCGGCATGAGGAAAAGATTAGCAGACGGATGCCCGCCCCAGTAATCGCGCAGCCACTTCGTCCGATCGATCACAGCGCCCTCTGCGCTTAAACGCTGCAGCCGATCGGGTGTGGGCGGTTTCCACAGGATGGCCGGATCGAGCCGCCGCGCGATCGATCGGGTGCGTTTGCCCACCGCCAACCGATAAGCCAACAACGCTTTCAAGTTGATGGCGGCGCCGAGTTCGATGATCTCTTCATCGGACTGTTCATTTCCCACGCTCACCCAGTTGATCTCCAACCGATCGAGCCAGCCGCCGCTATGCAGCACCTGTGGCGAATCGGCCAATAAGAGATTCATGGCGGCATCCTCGATGCGCGTGATGTGCCAGATCTTCCACGCGGCTGAATGCGGACTTTTAGGAGAACTATAGCGCAGCTGCTCAGGCGTTAAACCGCTCAGGACTTCATCTTGAAATGACCACACGCCCGCGCGCAATCTGGCCGAATGCACCATGCCATGTTGGCTCAGAAAAATCGGCAGGGCCTTGGAGTAGTCTTTGTCTTTCAACAGCCAGCGCCGCAAGATCGCGTGCTGCTCATTCCACACGCGACGTGGATTGTTAGACGGATCGGTCTTCATGCTGATGCTCCTGTCACCGAGGGTTAAACTACGCGCAGCGTGGCTCGCTGCCGGGCCACAATCATACCGCCGATAACACCACAGGCCAAGACAATCGGCGCCTGACTGAGAATCGAATGTGTTTTCACCAGGCCAAGGACTTTATCCAGCAGGACGACATCGATCAGCAGGCCACCGACAAATCCGATGTACAACGCCCCCCACAGAATGGACAAGATGAAATTTTGCGAATGACGCTTCAAGCGCAAGCCGATCGCTCCGCCAATCAAGACACCGTCGATCATGACGGCCATTCCCAGTCCGCCGGGGATATCGCCCCACACGATCGTGCGCCCGATCCAGCCGAGATACAATCCGAAGGTCGCGCATATAAGAAGCGTGCCATAGCGCCACAGATACGGCGTCGCGCCGATCAGCAATCCGATCAGCGCGCCCACACCCGCGAGCAAAGCCCAGATATCACTATTGGGATCAAACAGTGACCAGCCCCAGATCCAACCCCACACGTAACCGAGCAAAGCGCCGGTCAAGATGCTCGACAGTTTGCTCCATAGATTGTTTGCCATACCTGCCATCCTTGAAAGACAGACTTACGTCGGCCCGACGAATTCCAACAAACTCTCTGGTTGATCGAGATAGGACTGCACCTGGGTGAAATAACGTCCAATGTGAACGCCGTCCATCAACGCGTGATGGACTTGCACCGACAACGGCAGCTTCAAGCCGCTGCCTTCTGCATAGAACTTTCCCCAGGAGATGCGCGGCACTGAATCGACGGGGTGCAGGTGGATGGGATGCTGCATGCTCGTGAACGATACCCACGGTATGCCGGTCATGTAGAGCAAATCGTCCTGACCGGGTTCATCTTCCAGCGTCGGCTGCTGCTTCACCCGCTCGATGACGGCGGTCGCCTGCGCAGCAAACGCCGCGTAATCTTCCACGTAAGGGATGGTGCAGAAGGAGAAAAGATCGCCGTCCGTCAGAATCGTCGTAGAGGGATGGACGACCTCATGCTCCACCACTTGCCGTTCGCGGATGCGATACCGGAATTCCGGGATGGCGTTGGCCACTCGCGCGAATAGATAGACCAGCGTGGTATTCAACGAGAGAGCGCGCCGCTTGACGAAGGCATGGAACGCCGTAATCTCAACCGGCGCACACAGATTGATGTGCGGGTAATCAAAGGCGTTATAGATTTCAAAGTGTTTGCGACGCGGCCACGACTGCACATCGATAAGGCGCATCAATTCCTCCTGATCGCCCTGTAGCATAACGCCTGCAATGCCTCAAGCATGAGAGGCGATCGGCAAAGCGTCCTTGGCTACGCCGGACGTCTTATCCGCTTAGGCGCGCTGAGCTTTGAGTCGGGCAAGACAGGTTTGATATTGAGGAAGTTCGTTGTGCGCAATGGCGGCGATGTGAAACGCCCCAGCGGTCTGCGCCACGGTATAGATCGCCTCAAAGTCATACAGGCGCTCGCCGGCAGCAGTATGCAGCGCCCAATGAATCTGGGCGGTAACTAGACGCGGCGAGATCTCGATCAAGGCCAAAGCGAGGATGCGCGCGGAGCCAAACCCAATGACTCGATACATGCCGAGCAGCTGCTCGACCCTGCCGATCCATTCCTGACGATTGGTAACAGGAACGAGAACGATCTCGCCCGTGTCGCTGGCGACCAGGCCCGGATAAGCGAAGTGATCGGCAATGGCTGCTGCGTCCTGGCGCTCGAATGCAGTGCGATACGAATCAAAGAAGGCGCTGACACTCGCCTGAATATCAGTAGCGGGCATGGTGATTGCTCCTGGCTGTTAGTATACGGGTAGACCGTGTCATCTCAGCGATAGATTTTTTCGTGTTTTTCCAACATGCGGATAAACTGCTCGATGCGCCGGGTGCGCGTCTCGACTTTCTTGGCGGTCTGCAAGCGGAAGAACATGGCGTAGCGGTTGGTGCTGTCCAATGTGGCAAAGAAGGCTTTGGCCTTCGGATTCTGATTCAAAGCGGCTTGAAAATCGTCGGGCACGGTGGCCGTGCTGTGCGAATCGTACGCGGCGTCCCACCGGCCAGTTTGCTTGGCCCAATCGATCGCCGCCAGCCCGGCGGGTTTCATCTGGCCGCTCTTGATCAGTTTCTCGGCCTTCCCTTTGTTGATCTTCGACCAGATGCTACGCGGCCCGCGCGGCGTGAACTTCTGCAGCCACGACGATTCGTCCCGGCCTTTCTTCTGCCCGTCGATCCAGCCGTAGCACAGAGCCACCTCAAGCGCTTCGGCGTAGGACACCGACTTGAGATCGCCCGTGTTTTTGGCAATTTGCATCCACACGCCGGATGATTTGGCGTGGTTTTTGTCCAACCACCTTATCCAGTCTTCCTGGGATTTGAACCGCCTCACCGGAATATCGTTCAAGGTTGTTCGGGGAGTAACCATGTGAGCATCCTTTCACAGCGAGCGTTGCGGACACCCCTATTGTACCTGCGTCGCGCTGAAAGGGCGTCATCGGACACATGCGGTGCAGTGCTCCCGTAGGCATCGAATCAACGGATGCGGATGTTCCCTCGCGCGACGATCGCGCATCCGTTTATCCGTAGCCTATCCGCTGAAGACTTCATCCGTTGATTCGATGTCTATTCGTTGACACCGCCGTCTACACCCCAAACGCATACGGGAGAGCGAAGGTGCTCTCCCGTGAAATGTAGAGTGCGTGGTGGTTCAAGATCGCGCTTCATCTTCCTCAAGCATGCACGCATAATATTCCAGCCCGGCTTCTGCGAGTTGGCGCTCTTCCTGCGCGAACTCGGCGTACATATATTGTAGCGCTGCTGAATCATTCAAGAGCGTGTCTTTGGGATCAGAGTTATTCATAGCCGGTTATAATCCAGTGGTTCGGCTTTCCCGGCGGCAATTTGCTGTTTGGCAGCCCGGGCCACCGTGACGAGTTGCGATTGGGTCTGCTGAAACGCAACATCCCACGCGTCCTCGTCTTGCATCGTGGCAATATATTCCCGCAGATGTTCCACGACGAGGTTCTGCGTGTTTTCCGGCAAAGTTTCCATCATTTTGACGACGGTTGTAACGGCCGCGGATCCCATGAGACACCTCCCACTGTGCGATTTCTATGATCACTGTACCACGAAGATTTTAGACTCGCAACTGGTTGACACGGCGGATAGCGCACAAAAGACCTGTCAGGTGAGCCACCCGATTCTTGAACTTCGGCGGAGGGTTGGCTCACCTGACAGGTCTCGGATGATTCCCTCAACGGATGGCTGCGCCCAACGGATTAGCGGATGTTCCCTCGCGCGACGATCGCACATCCGTTCATCCGTTATCGATCCGCTGAAGACTTCATCCGTTGACCCGCTGCTGCTTATTCGTTGCCATTAGCTTTATCATAAATGCGCGCTGAATTAGTTAGGCAGTCACACAGAAAATTTCTGCTAATCCAGATATGCATTCACCTGTTTCTCCAAAAGTCCAAGACAGACTCTTACAAGGCTCATTTCTTCTTGTGAGATATCTTGAGCATGGGCATCAACTCGATAGCTGTTGACGGTCTTCATATTCATATTAAAACGTTCTTGATCTGGTCCAAAAACGTTTTTGAAAGTAGGCCACTCCTTATTAATGATTTTTCTTAAGTCTTCAAAATAGATCTCCGCTATATTGGGGTCAAAAATATCCTTTAGCGATAACGCTCCGTATTCATTCTTCCGTTTTTCCCCTAGAATATCTAGCACTCTAATCTTTGCTGCTGCCTCGCCATCTGTCGCCTTTAATAGAGATCTTACTATTTTACGCAAACGTGGCTCCAGCCAATTACGGCGTTCTGATATCTCTCCTCGCATTTCGTCAGTTGACATCGTGACTTTCTTGTACCGATTTTTCTGCATCAAATATTTTTTCACTGCGTCGATTCTGAAGTCGTAATCATTCGTTGTGTTAAGCTGAAAGGTGTCGCTTTTCAGAGTCCTATTTGGAAAGCGTGTTAGGGTAAGAATTGCTGCGGCACTAGCCTCAGTAGGCGGTGTGGATAAGTGGGCAGCGCTGTT
>JBGSPW010000155.1:0-29120 GCA_041738395.1 Thermoflexales bacterium | reverse complement strand
TCGCATTCGCGATCGCCGGGATCGTCGGCACCAGTGCGTGCTCGCCGATGCCGCGCGCGCCCCACGGCCCGTCGTCCTGCGGCACCTCCACGATGATGGCCTCCACTTCGCGCGGCGCGTCGGCGCTGGTGGCGATGCGGTAATCGACGAAACTGGGATTCCGCATCTTGCCGTCCTTCAACAGGATCGCTTCGAACAGCGCAGTGCTCATACCTTGCACGAAGCCGCCTTCCATCTGCGCCTTCACTAGATCGGGATTGATCGCCTTGCCCATATCGAACGCGGCCACGGCCTTGATGATCTCCACCTTGCCCGTGTCCATGTCCACTTCCACCTCGACGGCTTGCGCGCCCGTCGTGTAGTGGACCACTGCGCGCGGGCCTTGCCCCGTTTGCGGATCGAGGCCGGTGACGTAGGTCGGCATGAAGTTGCCGCGCCCCACGATCGGGCCGCCGATCCAGCCTTGATCGTTCGGTTTTGCCATGCCGTAAATCACGATGTTTTTCAGCGGCAGCGTTTCTTCGCTCTTGTACGAAATCACGTTGCCGTTGACGATGTCGAGGTTGGCGATGTCTTCGCCCCACGCCTGCGCCACCATCTCCAGCACTTGTTTCTTCGCATCGAGCGCGGCCGCTTTCACCGCGTTGCCCATGCTCCACGTCAGGCGGCTGGCCACGGTCTGCCATTCATACGGGCTGTATTTCGTATCGACCGGCGCGGCGATGCGCACCCACTCGTACGGCACGCCCAGCGCACCTGCCGCCATCTGCGCCATCACGGTGAACGTCCCCTGCCCGATCTCCTGTCCGCCGATGCCCACGGTCACGTGACCGTCTTCGGCCAATTCCACCCACGCGCTCGATCCAGCATTGGGCGGCATCGCGGGCGCTTTCCACATGATGGCGATGCCCTTGCCACGCCGCTTATTGGGCGATGATGGCGCGCGCTTCTTTCCCCACTCGATCGCTTCAGCGGCCTTCTCGATGCACTGCGACAAACCGATCGGATGCATCTTCATCCCGGTGAGGATGATGTCGCCATCCTTCACGCAGTTCAACTTGCGGAACTCGACCGCATCCATCCCGATCGCGAGTGCCAGCTCGTCGATACACTGCTCCAGACCCGCATGCATCTCCGGCATGCCGAAGCCGCGCATCGGCCCGCCGACGGGATGATTGGTGTACACGCAGCGGCTGTCGATTTTCAAATTCGGCACAATGTACGGGCCGCTGCCGCTGTAGCCCGCGGCGCGCGTGATGTTGACGCCGTACTCGGTGTACGCGCCCGCGTCCCAATAGTATTTGTTTTCCACCGCGAGGAGCTTGCCGTCTTTGTCGCAGCCCATCTTGAAATGCGCCACCACGCCCTGCCGCACGAAGGCAGTGAAGAATTCTTCTTCGCGCGTCAGGCGCAACTTCACCGGCCGCCCCGGTACTTTCGTCGCGATGGCGACCGTCAGCGACTCCATGCTCAGGCCAGCCTTGCAGCCGAAGCCGCCGCCCACATACGGCGCGATCACTTGCACGTCGCTTTGTGAGACGTGCAGCGCCTTCGCGATCAGATTGCGCTGCGCGAACGGCGATTGCGATGAGCCCCACAACGTGATCTTGCCCTGCTCATCAACTTTGGCGATAGCCACATGCGGCTCGATCGGCACGTGCTGCACATGCGGGATTTTATACTTCCGCTCGACGATCGCCGCACACTGCGACCACGCCGCTTCGGTATCGCCTTTGCGAATCTTGAAGTGATTGGACACATTCGTGCCCGGCTGCGGGAAGATGAAGTTCGGCACTTCGTAGCTGCCCAGATCAGGATGCAGCAGCGGCGCTTCGGGGCTTACGCCGAATTCAGGATCGAGCACGGGCTGCAAGACCTCGTACTCCACCTCGATCAGTTCGACGGCCTGCTCTGCGATCTCTTCGCTGATCGCCGCCACGCCTGCGACCGGATCGCCGACGTAGCGCACGCGATCGCGCGCGAAGATATACCGATCGGACAGGTACAGGCCCGTCAGGCCCGGAAACTCTTCGCCGGTGACGATGGCCTTCACGCCCGGCAGTTTCTTCGCCTTCTCCACGTTGATCGATTTGATCAGTGCGTGCGGATGCGGGTTGCGCACGATGCGCGCGTACAACATCCCCGGCCCGAACTGAATATCGTCGGCGAAGATCGCCGCGCCCGTCACCTTCTCGTGCGCATCCACCCGCGGCACGCTGTCGCCCACGGGATGAGGTATTTTTTCAATCGGTTGTGTTGTCATATGTCCTCCGGTAATGGGACACAGATACACACAGATTACACAGATTTCTGTTTCTCGTCATTGCGAGGAGCATCCTGAGCGGAGTGGCATCTGTTCGCCACGCAGTCGAAGGATGCGACGAAGCAATCTCCTTGACCGTCAGTGAGATTGCTTCGCATCCTTCGATTTCGCCTCGCTTCACTCAGGATGCTCGCAATGACGGTGCGCGAAGAATCTGTGTTCATCTGTGAAATCTGTGTCCTAACTCTCCGCCGCCATCTTCACCGCGTCGATGATGCGCGTATAGCCCGTGCAGCGGCACAGATTGCCCACCAGCGCATCGCGGATTTCGTGCTCGGTCGGCTTGGGATTGCGATCGAGCAGCGCACGCGACGAGATCAGAATGCCAGGGGTACAGAAGCCACACTGCACGCCGCCCGCGTCGATCATCGTCTGCTGGATCGGATCGAGTTGATGATCCGTCATCAACCCTTCCACCGTCACGATCTCCGCGCCATCGCATTCCACGGCCAGCACCATGCAGCTATTCACCGGCTCGCCGTTCCACAACACCGTGCACGCGCCGCACTCACCCGCCGCACAGCCGTTCTTGGTGCCCGTCAGCGCCAGCTTCTCGCGCAGCATCGTCAACATCGTCATGTTCGAGGGAACATCTACTATTTCTGCTGAACCATTAACGGTGACTGTTATTCTATGAAAGGACATAGTTCCTCCATTCCAGACAGAGTGACGGAGGGATAGAGGGTTGGAGAAATATTTCTCTCATTCCCGCATTCTCTCCATCTCTCTATCCTTGCAGTTTCTTCCATACCTCGGTCAAAGCATTCCGCGTCATGTTCCGTACCATCAACTTGCGATAGCGCGCACTGCCACGCACATCATCAATCGGCGTGACCGAATTCATCGCGAACTCGGCCGCTTCGTTGATGGTCGCCTCGCTGATCGGCTTCTCGCTGAGCAGCGCCATATCGAGCAGCAGCGGCGTCGGCGCGACGGAAGCCAGTGCGACGAGGAACCGGTAACCCGATGGGGTTTGATCGGGATACCCGAAAGCCGTCACGCCCACGATCGCCAAATCGCCGATCGCGTTGCGGCCCAGTTTGATGTACTTCCCCTGCGCGCCTTTGGGCGGAATTGGAAACTCAATCGCGGTCACGATGTCGCCCGCTTTCAACACGGTCTTGCCGGGGCCTTTGAAGAAGGTGCGCAGTGCTTCCACACGCTCGCCAGCGACGCCGTGCACACGTGCCTTTGCATCGAGCACCAGACACGCACCGACGGTGTCACTGGCCGGCGACGCATTGCAGATGTTGCCCGCCATCGTCGCGCGGGTGCGGAGTTGATAACTCGCTACGGTGTGCGCCGCTTCGGCCAGCACCGGATAATACTCATTCACTTCGGGCGAGGCGATCAAGCGGTTCAGGTTGACTGCCGCGCCTACTGTCAGTCCCTTAGCCGGATCGAACTTCAAATCGTTCATACCGGGCAGGCCCTTCACATCGACCAGATACTTGTCCCGCCATGCGCCATCGCGCATGCGGACGAAGGTATCGGTTCCCCCGATGAAAGGCCGCGCTTCGCCGGTATGCTGTGCGAGAAACGTACTCGCTTCCTTTAGTGTCGTGGGGTTGATGTAATCGAACTCAGGTAATCCGGGGTGTGCCGTAATCATATTCACCTCTCTTGTCATTGCGAGAAGCGTCCAGAGCAGAGCCGCGTTATTTACGGCGGAGTCGAAGGATGCGACGAAGCAATCTCATTGTTGAGTGCAGGAGATTGCTTCGCCGCTCAACACCCCTGCGGGGCGATCGCGTCTCGCACTGACGAACTAAGACTATTCGTAATTGATGTTTTCGCGTTCCTTCACGCCGAACTTCGACGGCGGCAGGATCAGGAATACCAGGTTGAGCAGTATGCCGATCAGCGCCGCAAACACGATCGCTGGGATGCCGTTCGGGAAGATCACCGGAATGATGAACGGGAAGATGCCGTCCTTCAACGCCAGGTTGCCGCCGATACCCGTGATCAGGATGATCGATCCGACTGCCAGTTGGCGCGGCTCGAACAGGTTGACACGCTCCGATTGGATCAGCGCCACACCTTGCATACCGATCACACCGAAGAGGTAGATCGCCAGACCGCCGGTGACGGCCACCGGAATCGTGTTGACCAGCGCGGCCAGTTTGCCGACGAAGGCCAGCAGAATCGCGATGACGCCCGCGGTCATGAGGACCGGTACCGAGTAGTTGCGCGTGATCGCCATCAGGCTGTTGTTCTCGCCGTAATTGGTGCCGGCGCAGCCGCCCAGCATACCCACCACGATGTCATCCGCGCCATCGGCGACCAGGTTCAGGCCGATGAGTTTCTTGATCTCGAGCGGGGCACGCTTCAGTTCTTTAGCGAGCGCATCGATATACAGACTCATCTGGTACAAGTGCGCCGTGCTTTCAGGAATTGTGGCAATGGCAATCAGCGAGATGCTCACGACCACGGCCCAGGCATTGGGATTGCCGAAGTCCGGCAAGGTGACTTTGGGCATCTCAATCCACGCGGCCTGGTTAATAATCTCGAAATTCACTTTACCCAGCACCAGGGCCAGCACATAGCCGACGATGGCGCCCAGCAAGATCGGCAGCATGCCGATTAAGCCTTTGCCCTGCAAGTACACCGAGAACATCACGGTGAAGAACAGCGTCACAAGGGCGATGCCCCAATCGGCGCTGGCCATGTTAAGCGCCGAGCCGGCTAACGCCACACCGATCACGATCGCCACGCAGCCGGTGATAATGGGCGGCAGCACCTTATCGAGCGCAGCCTTGCCAATGCGCATGATCAACAGGCCGATGAGAATCTCAACCACCGCCGTGCCGATGATGCCCACCTGCGCGATGCGCACGCCATTGGCGCAGTAGAAGGTCTCCGCGCTCTTGAAGCAATCGGCATCATACAGCACCATCGCGGTGATGATCACCGAGATGTAACTGAAACTGGATCCGTAATACATGGGGATGCGGCGCTTGGTGACGAGCAGCGCGATGATGGTGCCGATGCCGCTGGCCAGCAGCGTGGTGGCGACATCAAACTTGGTGAGGATGGCGACCAGCACGGTGGCAGGAAACATGGTCAGCACTTGCTGAATGCCCAGGCTGATCATCGACGGGACGGGCGGCGTATCCTGCGGCAGGTAGCCCATCACTGGGACTTTTTCTTCGGGGACAGCAGTAGCCATGCGAACGCTCCTTTTTCCTGAATGGAATGTAACCTCGAGATGTGGGCCGGAACGACTGCAACACCAACTGCACTGAGGGACAACTCATCAGGTGAAAGCCAATTCACCTCCTGTAGCCGGCCAAACACTCGCAGTGTCCGGTCCAGCGGAATAGAAAAGCCTTGGCCTACCTAGCGGCAACGGTACAATAGTAGCATAAAGCTGCCACAGGATGCCAGTCCTGTCTAATGTCGAATGTCATTCCAAATGGATATAATACTCAGTTTTCAACCTGAGTAACAGATATATAATGGAGCTCCATCATTCTCTCAAAAAGGCTGACACGCATGCCACCTCATCACCCCATCTCCATCATCAACAGCGTCGCGCCCATTCGCGTGTGCGACAACGGCGGCTGGACGGATACGTGGTTCGCCGGTCACGGGCGCATCTTCAACATCGGCGTCTATCCGTATGCCGAAGTGCAGCTGGCCGTTTTTCCCGATGGCGATGATCAAGAGCGCATCGTCATCAACGCGGAGAACTACGGCGAACGCTACGTCGTCAATCCCGAAAAGCAGTGGAACAAGCACCCCCTGCTGGAAGCCGCCATCGCCTACATGCGCGTGCCTAAGGATCTGAGCTTCGAAGTGACGATCTACTCCGAAGCGCCCGGCGGCGCCTCGACCGGCACCTCGGCAGCCGTCACGGTCGCATTGATCGGCGCGCTCGATTCGCTGACGCCGGGCCGCATGACGCCGCACGAAGTCGCCCTCGCGGCGCAGCGCATCGAGACGGAGATGCTGCATCAGCAATGCGGCATTCAAGATCAGTTGTGCGCGGCGTATGGCGGCATCAACTACATCGAGATGTATCAGTATCCGCACGCCTCGGTGTCCCCGATCGTCGTACCTAATTCGATCTGGTGGGAGTTGGAACGGCGGCTGGTGTTGATCTATCTGGGGAAGTCGCATCAATCTTCGGCGGTGCACGAGATGGTGATTCGCGGCTTGGAGAATGCGGGGCCGGATTGCCGGCAATTGCAGGATTTGCGCGGTACGGCGCCTCGTTCGCGTGATGCGCTGTATGCCGGTGATTTCGGCGCGCTCGGCGCGGCAATGACGGACAACACCGAGGCCCAGCGGCGTCTGCATCCCGATCTGATTAGCCCCGAACATCAACGCATCATCGATATTGCGCGCGAACACGGCGCACTAGGTTGGAAGGTCAACGGCGCGGGCGGCGATGGCGGTTCGGTGACGATTCTGTGTGGAGATGTCTCGCAAGTGAAGCGCACCATGATTCGCGAGATCGAGCAGGAGAACGCGCTCTCGAAGAATATTCCGTTGTATCTCAGCCGGTATGGGCTGCGCGTGTGGAAGCAGGAGTGTCCGTAAGGGATTGCGATAGACCTGGCAGGTTTTCGGCATACAGTCTCGTCGATCGACTTGAATGCACTTGCTTATAGTCAATCTTCTTGAGCATCACGTAAAAACCTGCCAGGTCTTATCCTACTCCCGCGCCAGAATAATCTGAATCCCCGCCTTCGATAAATCAAGCCGCACGCTGGCCGGCAGCGCATCATCGGTAATGACTTTGTGCACCACGTTCAACGGCGCCACTTGCACCATCGATTCCTGCCCGAACGACGCGTGATCGGCCAGCAAGATCACCTCGCGCGCGGCGTGGATCATCGCCTGCTTGATCGTCACTTCGGAAATGTTGGTGTGCGATAACCCGAACTCCAACGCGATACCGCTGACAGTCAGGAACAGCTTATCGGCGCGCAGATCGCGCAGGGCATTCTCGGCGGTGGGACCTACCATCACCTGACTACTATAGCGCACCGCCCCGCCCGTTGAAATCAGAATGATGCCGGGCGTGCGGTTCAGGATATTGAACACCGTCACCGAATTGGTAATCACCGTGACGTCCTGCTTCTGCTTCAATTCTTCCGCCAGATAAGCCGCGATCTCGCCGCCTTCCAGCAAGATCACATCACGCGGATTCACCAACTCCGCGGCCAGGCGCGCGATCTGCCGTCGCCGCAAATCCACTTCGTCGCGCAAGCTCTGATTAGGCTCAAACACCTGACAGCCGATTTTGTAGCGGGCCGCATACTCGCACAACTGCGCTGATAAATTCTTGTACCAGTCGTGTTCGCTAAACGGCACCGTCACACCGATCTGCCGCGGTAGTTTCACTTTCTCCCGATCGATCTGAAAATCGATCGGGACGGGAATGGACAGGCGGCGGCGCGCCGTTTCCCAGTTGAGCTTCCAGCCAGCGGCCGTGTGGGTGTAGAAATCGGGCAGCGTTTCTTTCGTGAGCACGACGTGAGGTGTGACAAACTTTCCCGGCAGTGGCTGCCGGTTGTACACCATGATCGCCGCTTCGATACAGGCCAGGCTCACGATCTCAGGAAACATGGCGAGCCCCGCCTGACAATAGCGTCCAGTCATCACTTCGTCGATGAGCGTATCGCCTTCCAGACCAAAAGTCACCACGCAGACCTTGGCCGGATCGATGCGCAGATCGCGGCAGGCGTGAATAGCCCCCAAGGCCGTCGAGTCGTTGATGGCGAAGATCAAATTGATATCGCGATGCACGGTGAGCGCATCACTCACCAGTTGATACGCCGTGCGATAACGCGATTGCGCATCGATCGACAAGACCATCTCGCTCGCCGCGCAGGCCTCACGCAAGCCGTCCCAAAAACCCTGGCTGCGCGTTTGGGTGTTGCGCAGATGAAACGTGAGATCGAGCAAGCGCGGCCATTCTTGTCCGTGCTGCGGCAGATAATGGCCCGCCCACTGCCCCAGATCATGCGCGGCCTGATAATTATTCACGGCCACCACGGTTTTCGATTCAGGCACTTCCACCGATTCGGCGATGATGGGAATCTTGCGCTTCTGCGCGCGATCGAACAACAGGCTGTCATACAGCGGATTGACCGAAGTGGCGATCAACACGTCGATCGTGTCGACCAGAGGACCGTCCACTTTCTGATCGGGTTGAGCTCCAAGCGGTTCACCCCCAGCCGATCGGAGGGAGGCAGCCCCGCCGTACGTTTTCTTCAACCGATTCTGCCGCTCCAGCTTACCGAGATCGCGCCGGATCGTCATCTCAGACACAGCGAGCAAGTCGCTGAGTTCCTTGACCGTCAGAAAACCGCGCTCGTCTACCAACCCGATGATTTTGTCAAAGCGTTCTCGGTCTGCCATCGTTTGAGCCTTTTTGTTCAAAGTCAAACAGATTATAGCGGCGAAAATCGAAAAGTCAATGGGTTTTTGGTTAGAATTCAAACAAGAAGTATTGACTCTCAAGAACTGCTGTGATAGTATGAACACAATCAATTCCGCTGTGACAAACTTCCATCACCAAATTTCGACAAGGAGAAGCCGCCAACAAAACTTCCTGACTCTTCGCCCACCTCTATCGTTTAACCGTCTAGCTAGTTCGCTTCGCCTCTCAAAACTCACAAGAAGGAGATTAGAAGTCATGCAGACCAAACGCCTCTTCAGTGTTGTAAGTGTGTTTGTCATCGTCGCCATGCTCCTCACTGCTTGCGGTGGAGCAGCAACTCCTGCTCCTGCGCCGGCTCAGCCGACACAGGCCCCGGCGCCTGCTCAGCCGACCGCTGCGCCCGCGCAACCAACGACTGCTCCCGCGCCGGCTCAGCCTGAACCGAAGAAATCTTATAAGATCGGCTTCCTGGCCGGCGTGCAGGATCCGTTCTACTTCACCATGCAACGCGGTGCTGCGCAAGCCGCTGCTGATCTGGGCGTCGAACTCGTCGTGCAGATTCCGGCGCACTGGAACGTCACCGATCAAACCCCGATGCTCGACGCGATGGCCGCCCGTGGTGACTTGAACGCTCTGTTCCTGGCGCCCGTCGACAAAGACGCGATGATCGCCCCGCTGCAAAAAGTCAGTGACTCCGGCCTGCCCATCATCACCGTCGATACCTACGTCGGCGACGGCGACTACGTCAACGGCCCGGTGAAGTTCCCGCTGTCCTTCATCGCTTCCGACAATGAACTCGGCGGCCAGATTGCGTGCGAGGCCTTGATCGAAGCCATCGGCGGCAAAGGCAAGATCTACGTTCAGAACGTCAAGCCCGGCATCAGCAGCACCGATGCCCGCGAGAAGGGCTGCAAGGATGTCGTCGCCAAACATCCCGATGTGACCCTGGTGGGTGTGGACTACAACGACGACGATCCGTCGAAGGCCCAGGCGCAGGTCGAAGCCATGCTTCAAAAGGAAGCCGATCTGGCCGGTATCTTCGGCACGAACGTGTTCAGCGCACAAGGCGCGGGCCAGGTCGTAGCCAATAAGGGTCTCAGCGGCAAAGTCAAGGTTGTAGCCTTTGACGCAACTTCAACCGCCATCGAGATGTTGAAAGCCAACACCGTCGATATGGTCATCGCGCAAAAACCGTCGGACATGGGCTACCTCGCTGTGGCGCTGGCCGTCGCCTATCTCGATGGCGCGACCAGCCTGCCCGCCCACATCCCGACCGGCTATCAGGTCATTACCCGCGACAATATGGACAAGCCCGAAGTGGCGGCGTTCTTCTATGCGCCCTTCGATGGCACGGTCACGCGCAAGACCGCCGGCGTCAAGATCGGTTTCTTGGCCGGTGTGCAGGATCCGTTCTACTTCACGATGCAGCGCGGCGCGCAACAGGCAGTCGATCGATTTGGGGCCGAACTCGTCGTGCAAATCCCGCAACACTGGAACGTCACCGATCAGACCCCGATGCTCGACGCGATGGTAGCCCGTGGTGACTTGAAGTATCTCTTCACCGCGCCCGTCGACAAAGACGCGATGATCGCGCCGCGGCAAAAAGCGAATGACTCCGGCCTGCCCATTATCACCGTCGATACCTTCATCGGCAATGGCGAATACGTCAACGGCCCGGTGAAGTTCCCGCTGTCCTTCATCGCTTCCGATAATGAACTCGGCGGCAAGATCGCCTGTGAAGCGCTGATCAAAGCGATCGGCGGCAAGGGCAAGATTTACATCCAGAACGTCAAGCCCGGTATCAGCAGCACCGATGCCCGCGAGAAGGGCTGCAAGGATGTCGTCGCCGCCAACCCGGGTGTGACCCTGGTGGGTGTGGACTACAACGACGACGATCCGTCCAAGGCGCAGGCACAGGTCGAAGCCATGCTCCAGAAGGAAGCGGATCTGGCCGGTATCTTTGGCACCAACGTCTTCAGCGCGCAAGGCGCGGGCCAGGTTGTGGCCAACAAGGGTCTCAGCGGCAAGGTCAAGGTCGTCGCCTTTGATGCGACCGAAACCGCCATCGAGATGCTGAAGGCCAACACCGTCGATATGGTCATCGCACAGAAACCGGCCGACATGGGCTACTTCGCGGTCGAGATGGCGATGGCGCATATGAACGGCGTCACCAGCCTGCCGCGACACATCCCGACCGGTTATCAGGTCATTACCCGCGACAACATGAACGATCCTGCCGTAATGAAGTTCTTCTACACCCAGTAACGTCCAGCGTAAGATCGATCTTCAAACTATCAGGGAGGCCTACGGGCCTCCCTGATTACGAAACCACATCAATTATCAGAGCCGATGATCAGCTCTACTTCGCTTGCACAATCATCAAAGTAGTGCCATTATTACATCACTGATTTGTCGCACCAGCAGGAGGTTGCTATGACCGTAAATTCCGTGGACAAAGTTCCGGCCGTGAAGCGCCGCAGAAATCGATCGGAAAACCTGGTGTTGGTCCGCAAAGTCTGGCCGTGGATATTTCTAGCAGTCTTGCTGGCCGCGTTCAGCGTCGCTTCGCAGCAGATGAACGATGTGACGTTTCTCAGTTTCCGCAGCGTGCAAGGCATTTTGCTGTACGCCTCGCAGATTCTGCTCATCGGCCTGGGCGAGACCTTCATCATTATTGCCGCCGGCATCGATCTATCCGCCGGTTGGGTGCTGGGTTTCTCCTCGGTAATCGGCGCGCAGATCATGCAGGGTCTGTACGCGGCAGGCGCTTCACCCATCGTGACGATCGCGGGCGGTATGCTCGGCGGCACCCTCATTGCCGTCGTTCCCGGTTGGATCAACGGTCTGTTGGTCGCCAAGATCAAAGTGCCCGCGTTTATTGCAACGTTAGGCATGGGCTTCCTCGTCGAGGGGGTCGCGCTGATTCGCAGCGGCGGCTATCCGGTGGCGCAACAACCTCCTTATTTGGGCCCACTGGGCAATGGCTCGTTGCTCTATTTTTGGCCCGGTCACGGTTTCACGTTCTTTACGTTGCCGGAAACAGCCACCAACGCCGACTTTCAGTCGATCATTCCATTGATGCCCAATCCCGTGTTCGTCGCAATCATCGTCGCCGCGATCTGCTGGTTCATTCTGGCCAAGACGCAGTTCGGCCAACATCTCTACGCCATCGGCGGCAACTTCGAGGCGTCAATGCGCGCCGGTATTCCCGTCAACCGCGTGCTCATCAAGGCGTATATTCTCGCGGCGGTGGTCGCCGGTATCGCCGGCATGGTGTGGACGGCACGCTTCTCCAGCGGAGCTTACAACGCCGGTGAAGTAACCACGCTCAATTCGATCGCGGCAGTCGTCATTGGCGGGGCCAGCCTGTTCGGCGGCGAAGGCACCATCATCGGCACGGTGTTGGGCGCGCTCATCATCGGCACGATTCAATATGGCCTGGTGCTGCTGGGTGTCAGCCCCTTCTGGCAATACGTGGCCGTGGGCTTGGTCGTCATCTTCGCGGTCATCATGGATCAGTTCGGTCGGAAGCTCGGGAAGTAAGGAGAACCCCAAATGGCCCTCATCTTACAAGCAATCAACCTCACCAAACGCTTTGGCGGCCTGACCGCCGTCGATAGTGTCAGTTTGGACGTGAACGTGGGCGAAGTCATCGGCCTGGTGGGCGATAACGGCGCGGGCAAATCGACCTTCATCAAAATGATCGCGGGCGTGTATCAACCTGATGAAGGCGAAATCGTGTTCAATGGGCACAAGGTGGCCTTCAACGGCCCGCGCGCCGTGCGCGATCTGGGCATTGAGACGATCTATCAAGACCTCGCTTTGGCTGAAAATCTGGATGTGGGCGCTAACATCTTTCTGGGGCGTGAGCTCAAGACTCGCTATTTGGGCGGACTCATCCAGACGGTCAATCGTCCCAAGATGCTCGACGAGTCGGCCAAAACCTTGACTCGCTTAGACATCAAGATTCCGTCACTGACACAGCAGATTCGCAATTTATCGGGCGGACAGCGGCAGGCGGTAGCCATCGCCCGGACCATTCACTGGAACGCCAAGCTGGTCATTATGGACGAGCCGACGGCTGCGCTGGGCGTGGCGCAGCAGCGAGAAGTATTGACGCTGGTGCGGACGCTGTGTGATCAAGGCGTGCCTGTGATTCTGATCAGCCACAACATGCAAGACGTCTTCGCCGTGTCCGATCGCATCGTCGTCATGCGGCGCGGCAAGAAAGTGGGCGAGCGCTTTGCCAAGCAATCGACGCCCGACGAGATCGTCAGCCTGATGGTGGGCGCGGAAGCCGTGCATGAGATGGGCGTCATTCCGCGCGCGCTGAATGGCACGCAGGAAGCGGCATAGTGTGAAAGACCTGGCAGGTTTTCCGGAGAAAATCGACGGGCGCTCACGGCGAGCCGTTCAGGCCGAGTCACCCGATCAGATAATCTGCCAAAAACCTGCCAGGTCTACAACCCGGAGGAATATCATGAAACGATCCGAAATCAACAGCCTCATTCGTGAAGCCGACGAGTTCATCCGCAGTCACGGCTTTCACCTGCCGCCGTTCGCGCATTGGACGCCGGACGAGTGGAAGACCAAAGGGCCGGAAGTGCGCGAGATCGTCGATCGGAAGCTGGGCTGGGACGTGACCGACTTCAACCTCGGCGAGTATCGCCAGACCGGACTGCTGCTCTTCACCATCCGCAACGGCAACGTCAAAGATCCGGAGAGCAAGCAGTACGCCGAGAAAATCATGATGGTCGACGTCGATCAGATCACGCCCATGCACTTCCACTGGCACAAAGCGGAAGACATCATCAACCGCGGCGGTGGCCAGCTGGTCATTCAACTCTACAACTCCACGCCCGAAGAAGGGCTGGCCGATTCCGACGTGACCATCAGCACCGATGGCGTCCTGCGGACGGTGAAGGCCGGCGATCGCGTCGTGCTCAATCCCGGCGAAAGCATCACCCTGCCCGCTTTCTGCTATCACAAGTTCTGGGGCGCTCAGGGCAAAGTCATGGCGGGCGAAGTCTCGGCCGTCAACGACGACGATACCGACAATCGGTTCTACGAACCGCTGCCGCGCTTCTCAACCATCGAGGAAGACGAGCCGCCGTATTATTTACTGTGCACCGATTATCCGGATTACTATCAAGCTACGCCCTAGCAGGCCGGGCTCCCACGCCCAAAGTGCCGCGGCGTGGGAGCCGCTCCCGCTGTCTATTACTAAATCATGATTCCACCTCGCCGCGCTATCGTCGCCGGACACATCTGTCTGGACATCATCCCCGACGTCAGCGCCATCGAACCGGGCACCTTCAACGCCAACTTCCGGCCCGGCCATCTGCTGGAAGCCGGATCGGCCACGCTCTCGACCGGCGGTCCGGTATCCAACACCGGCTTAGCCTTGCACAAACTGGGCGTGCCCGTGCGCCTGATCGCCAAAGTGGGCGATGATTCGTTCGGGCACGTGGTGACGCGCATCATCAATGCCGTCGATCCCAAGCTGCTGAGCGGCATGGAACTCGATCCGCAGGCGATCACATCATACTCGATCATCATCAGCCCGCCGCACATCGATCGCATTTTTCTGCACTGCCCCGGCGCAAATCACGATTTCGGTTCCGTCGATGTAAATACCGAGCAATTGGCGCAGACCGATCTGCTGCACTTTGGTTATCCGCCCCTCATGCGTCGCATCTATTCCAACGACGGACGCGAACTAGCCGATCTGATGCATCGCGCCAAAACGCTGGGGGTAACGACTTCGCTCGATCTGTGTTATCCTGATCCCCACTCGGAAGCCGGGCAGCTCGATTGGGTAGCGCTCTTCCGATCGGCTCTGCCGCACGTCGACGTGTTTGCACCCAGCCTCGAAGAGCTGCTGTTTATGCTGCGCCGCCAGACATTCAATGATCTCTCAGCGCGCGGCAGTATCGTCGAGCAAGCCACGCCCGAATTGCTGCACGACATCAGCGCTGAATTGATCGCGCTGGGTGTGAAGATTGTGTTGATCAAGTTGGGCGCGCGCGGCGCGTATCTGCGCACGGCAGATATCAACGCGATCAATCAACTCGGTCGAGCCGCGCCATCCGATCGGGCGGCGTGGGCCAATCGGGAAGTGTGGGCGCCATGTTTCCAAGTCGAGGTCGTCGGCACCACGGGATCGGGCGACGCCACGATTGCCGGTTTTCTCAGCGCCCTGCTGCGCGAGGCCTCACCCGTCGAAGCGATGACCATGGCGGTGGCCGTGGGCGCGTGCAACGTGGAAGCCGCAGACGCATTGAGCAGTGTGCGATCGTGGGACGACACGACGCAGCGCATCGAGCAAGGTTGGGCGCGCTTGCCGGTGAAGGTGAAAGCGCCCGGTTGGCAGTGGAATGATCAATCTCAATTGTGGGGACGATACAGATGATCGTCATTGCGAGCGTTGTGTGCGAAGCAATCTCCCTGATCGCTAATGAGATTGCTTCGTCACTGAAAAGCGCTCCTCGCAATGACGACACTTTAAGAGTTCGCTCGATACACCATTTTTGTCGGGAGTAGATTGAATGACCAAACTTTACACGTTGAAACAGATTCTGGAAAAAGCCGACGGGCACGGTTACGCGGTCGGAGCGTTTTCGGCCCGCTACACGCCGTTTGTGACGCCGATTCTACGCGCCGCCGAAGCGACGCAGTCGCCCGTCATTGTGCAGATCGCGCAGATCGAGCTGCAGTGGTACGACTTGACGCTGGCGGAGTTCGCCAAGCAATTCTGGATTCAATTGGAAGAAGTGCAGCCGACGGTGCCGGTGTGCCTGCACTTGGATCACACGCAGCCGTTTGAGTTGATCAAAGAAGCGATCGCGCTGGGCTTCACGTCGGTGATGATCGATGCGTCGGCGCAGGAGTTGGAGGGCAACATCGCCACCACGCGGCAAGTGGTGGACTACGCGCACGCGCATGGGGTGTCGGTGGAAGCGGAGTTGGGCCGCATCGGCACGACCGATCACATGGAGACCGAGAACGACGAAGAGCTGTACAGCAATCCCGATGAGGCGAAAATCTTTGTCGAGCAGACGCAGGTCGATGTGCTGGCGGTATCAGTTGGGACGGCGCACGGGCAATACCTGGTGAAGCAGCCGACGATCGATCTGCCGCGCATTCAGGCGATCCGCGATCGAACGCCGGTGCACTTGGTATTGCACGGCGGATCGGGCACGCCGGCCGATCAGATTCACAACGCGATCCGACTGCCCCAGGGCGGCATCAGCAAAGTCAACATCGCCACCGATTTGGAACTAGGCTTGCTGGCCGAGTTGGGTCGTACCGAGCGCTTGACCGATGCAGGTCTGCGCGCCCTGCCCGCCGCAGACATCGCGCGCGGTCAACGCGCGGTGCAGGCGGTGGTAGAAGAGAAGATCAAGAATTTTTTGATGAGTGACGGTCACGCCAAAGACTATTAGAAACCGGGTTTCTACATCTTATCTTTCATTACGCCAGGAATGAAGAAACCCGGTTTCTCAACTAACAGGAGATGACGCATGCCTACTCTTTGGGGACATACTTATACGCAAGCGGAGTTGTTGAGTTACCTCGGCGATGTGCGCCAACTGGCCGATGTGCGGCCGTTTGAATTGAGTGATGGCCGCGAGCGCGGTGTGCGCGGCGTGAAGGTGCGCAACGCGGTCGGGTTGGAGTTCACCGTCCTTGGCGATCGCGGCATGGGCCTGTACGATCTGCAATTCCACGGCGTGCCGTTGGCCTTTACCACCGCGGTCGATATCGCGCATCCCGCTTATGCCGAACACACCGGCTTCGGTTGGCTGCGCACGTGGCCCGCAGGCTTTCTGACGCCGTGCGGCTTGACGCAGGTCGGCAGCCCTGCCGAAGACAACGGCGAGCAGCTCGGCCTCCACGGGCGACTCTCCAGCATTCCGGCGCAACAAGTGAGTTGGGGCACCGAATGGCAACACGGTGAGTGTCGCTTGTGGGTGGAAGGCACACTGCATGAGACTGCGGTGTTTGGTGCCAACCTCGTCATGAAGCGCCGCATCTCCACGAAGATCGATGAGCCGCGCCTGTGGATCGAAGATCGTATCGAGAATCAAGGCGACAGTCCCGCGCCGTTGATGGTCTTGCAGCACTTCAATCTGGGCTTTCCGCTGGTGGATGCCGGCACCCGCTTGATGCTGCCGGCCCACACGACCGTTCCGCGTGACGAAGCAGCGCGTCCCGGTCTCGATCAATGTTGCGAGTTCAGCACTCCCAGCGACGGCTATCAAGAACAGGTCTTCTATCACGATCTGCAGGCGGACGCCGCCGGGAACGTCGAGGTGCGCCTGGTCAATCCCGCCTTCAACAACGATCAAGGTCTGGGTGTGGCCTTGCGTTACGCCAAGAGCGAATACCCGGTGTTGGTCGAATGGAAGATGATGCGGGCGGGCTTTTACGTGGTCGGCGTGGAACCCGGCAATTGTCACGTGGAAGGCCGCGTGAAAGAACGCGAGCGCGGCACGCTGCAGACGATCGCGCCGCGCGAAGTGCGCACGTTCAACATCGAGGTTGATTTCTTCAACAAATGAGGTTCTATGAAAATCTACGGCGGCATTGAAGCCGGTGGCACCAAATTTGTCTGTATGCTGGGCACCGATCCCGATCACGTGCTGGCGGAGGAACGTTTCCCGACCACGACGCCTGTCGAGACGCTCGGACGCGCGATCGAGTTTTTCCAGCGTGCGGCACGAGGCCACAAATTGATCGCGATCGGGATCGGATCGTTCGGGCCGGTGGACCTGCACGAAGAGTCGCCGACCTACGGCACCATCACGACGACGCCCAAACCGGGCTGGGCGCAAACCGATGTCGTGGGCCCGATCCAACGAGCATTGAAGGTGCCCTGTGCTTTCGATCTGGATGTGAACGCGGCGGCGTTGGGCGAATACCACTGGGTGCCGGCCAACCACGCGTGTGATCCGCTGCTCTATTTCACCATCGGCACCGGCATCGGCGTGGGCAACATCGTCAACGGGCGGCTGCTGCACGGCCTGCTGCATCCCGAATCCGGGCACATCATGATTCCGCACGATCACCAAAACGATCCGTTTCCCGGCGTGTGTCCGTATCACGGCGATTGCTTCGAGGGTCTGGCGGCCGGCCCCGCCGTGGAACAGCGCTGGAACCGGCGCGGTGAAACGCTGCCGCCCGATCATCCCGCGTGGCAGCTGGAAGCGCGCTACATCGCGTATGCGGTGGCGAATTTAATCTATGCGTTCTCGCCGCAGCGGATTGTGCTGGGCGGCGGCGTGATGCAGCAAGCGGGCTTGCTCGATCGCGTGCGGCGCGAAGTGCAGCAGATCATCAACGGCTATCTCCAATCCGATCGCATCACGCGCGACATCGATCAACTCATCGTCGCGCCGGGACTGGGCAATCGCTCGGGCGTGCTGGGAGCGATCGCGCTGGCGATTCAGGCGGCGCGCTGAACGAAATACATGCGATTTGGAGGCCTCCTCACTAAATCATGCAGACCGGGAGTGTCTTGATGAAAGACGATTTGGAATTAGCAGCCTGTACGCCACACACTTTGCACGAGGAAGGTTTCAACGTTAGTGCAGATTTGCCCTACGGCCTGGAAGTTAAGCATGTTCGAGCGTCACTGAATGCCTATCTCAACTTCTTGGGGTTTATCAACCAACAACTTCATACCAGAGGCTTACAACGCTTTGAACAGATGCTCATGCCGGCTAACTTTAGCAGCATAGTAGGCGAATTTATGGGAGCAACCCTGCCCAAATTTTGCCCAACCCTTGCCAAGAACAACTATCACAATGGACATCGTGCCGGCAGGTCTCTTTGTGGGTGATGCGGTACAGCATTCCGACAAAGGAATCGAGATCAAAGCGTCTCGGTATCTGCGCGGCTGGCAGGGACACAATCCCGAAGATACGTGGCTGATGGTCTTTGTGTTTGATAGCAACCGTCCGATAGACAAGACGCCCAAGCCTTTTCGCTTTATAAAAGTTGTCGGGGCAAAGCTGGTTAAGCGTGACTGGAATTTTTCGGGCCGTCAAGGTGAGAGTCGGAGAACAATAACCGCCAGCGTCACGGAATCAGGCTACGCGAAGATGATGGCGAACTGGATATACAAGGATTTCGATTTACCAAAACTTTAATTGGCGGGTGTCTTCTTCAGCGGTCGCAGAGAGAGCCGCCAATTGGGGAATCGCCGTTTTGCTCATTTGGTAATAGTCGCTGTAGCGCTCTACGCCGATGCAACTAAGTCCAAGTGCCTCCGCTGCCGCAACGGTGGAGCCCGATCCCATGAAAGTATCGGCAATAATGCCTTCACCTAACGGCAAGACAGCACGAACAACTTGCCGAAGAAACGATTGAGGTTTAAGGCTGGGATGATCAGCTATGTCTCTTTCGTAGCGCGGGGTGCGTTCACTCAGAATGACATCACTAAAGGGCCGTTCGTGATCAATGCGGCGCAATCCGCCTGTGCCGTATTCTCGTAGACAATCGCTTACCTTCATGCCCAGCGGAATAGGCTTACGGAAAATTCCCCACGGTTCATAGCAACTACGCGGCAATGAGCAGACACCCGAAAACTCTACCTCGGCATTTTTAGGTCGATCACCCCCGCGAAAGGTTCGGACCAATCGAATAAGTTCACCGCGAAACTCGAGACCGCCTTCAACTAATGCAGAGAATACCGTTTGTGAAAGAAACGCATTACTGGCAATAAAAACGTGAGCGCCTGGCCGGAGAGCATGGACGGCGGCCTTGCTCCATTCAACAAAAAAACGAGATAAGACGTTTCGTTCTTTTTGATTAAGCGCCGTAAAGCGAGGCAATGGCGCACGAGAACTGCCATCAAAAGATGGCGGAATTCGCCAAATACCACCGTTGCCGTTAGCCCGTTTTTCAATCTGGTCAAAGTGATATTCTTTTACACCATAAGGCGGATCTGTCACAATGGCATGTAGACTACTATGAGGAATGCGTCCGAGCCATTCAAGACAATCGGCATGGATAATCACCGACTGCCCAACAGCCTCCGAAGAATAATCCAAGGTGAATTGCGCCAGTTGAGAAATCAAGTTATTTATCACCGGATTTCCTCTTGTCGTTTTTAGGCTCAGAACGTTTGGGGCGGTTCCAGTACGGACTTTTGCATTTAGGGCAAACTGTCGGCGCTTGATCTTTGTCGCGGGGCAACCATTCATGATTGCAACGTTCACAATGGTAGCCTAACAGCTTTATTTTTGCCATAGGATACTCGCAGATGGGGTATATACTCTATAGTAATATACTGCAAATCTTGGCGGCTGGCAATGTCTTCTTCTACAGGCGGTTTCATTGCAGCCGTGATGCGCGTCATGCTGCTTCAACGTACTTCTCGCCTTTGAAGGCTAACGCAATCCACTTGCCAGATTCCATCTCGCCCCACGCGTCTTTGCCGTCCACGGCCCGTAGCGGCGCGACCGCGTCCTTCTTCAGTTGATCGACCAGCGTCTGTTCCACACCGGGGCCACTGCGCACATTCAAACTATCGACCAGCACACGCACTTGCAGGCCGCCGCTGCCCGCTTCCGTCCGCGCATTGCGATCGCCCTTGTAGGCCAGCGCAATCCATTTGCCCGGATCGATCTGCACCCACACGTCCGTGCCATCCACCTTCCCGATCGTCACAACCGCGCCCGCCGCCAGATCGCCGATGTCGACGTAGTTGATGCCGGGGCCATTGCGCACGTTGAGCGTCGTCTTAGCTTTAACGCGCTGTCCCTGCACGGGCGAAATAGTGGCCTGGCAATATTTCAGCAAATCATCATACGAGCCATTGAACCAGTTCAGATCGACCTCGCCGGCGATACCGGGCGCGTGGCCATTGCCCGAATACTGCCAAATTTTCCAGGTCGGCCAGGCGTCGGGCAATATCACCTCGGCCGTGCCGTAACTCGCCACCCACAAATCATACTGTGCCCACTCGTTGGAGGGCAGCACGAATTTATTCCAGAACCAGCGGGCCGTATACACGATCGGCTTGCGGCCAAAGCGCTGTTCGCTCAAGCGCAGGCTCTCCCGCACGCACTGTGTGATCTGCTGCGGCGTTTGATTGTCGTCGCGCTCGATGTCGAGCACGGGCGGCAAATTCCACTTGTGCCCGATCAGGGCCTGCGCGAAGTATTCGATCTGGGCGGCGGCGGACACGTCGGGCTTGATCACGTTGTAGGCCGACACGAGCAGTCCATTGGCGCGCGCGCCCTGCCAGTTGGTCTCGAAGGTCTCGTCGAGTTTGACGTTCCACAGGGTGGCGCGCACCACGGCGAACTTGAACCCTGCATCAGCTACAGCGCGCCAGTTCACAACGCCTTGATACCGTGAGACATCGATGCCAGGGACGATGGTCATGGGGTTACTCCTGGGAGTGAAGGATACGAGGATTGTAGAATGAAGCACCTCGCAAAGCAAATGGGAATGTGGTGCGTGATGCGTGGTGCGTGAAAGGCGGGGGTTGTGCTAAAATCGCAGCACCGCCTGCACAGGAAACAGGTCTATCAAAGAAACCGGGTTTCTCCAGCCAAGCAGGAATTGAGCGCTTATCGTGCTTCTACTCTGCCAGCCTCGCCGCATTCAGGTAGAAACCAGGTTTCTGATCTCTCCAAAGGAATCTGCATGTCACTACAAGACTACCTTCACCAACTTGAAGAACGCGGCGATCTGATCAAAGTCGCCGCGCCCATTTCCAAGACTTACGAAATTGCCGGGGTGCTCAAGCAGTTGGAACCAAAGCCGGTGTTGTTTGACTGCGTGAAAGAAGCGCCGTTTCGTGTGATGGGGAATCTGTTTTGCGATAAGGCCAGC
Source organism: Thermoflexales bacterium (assembly GCA_041738395.1). Taxonomy (GTDB): domain Bacteria; phylum Chloroflexota; class Anaerolineae; order Fen-1058; family Fen-1058; genus Fen-1058. The sequence continues at coordinate 7,554 of JBGSPW010000155.1, read as the reverse complement.
TTTGCCGACTACTTCGGGATCAAAGTCAACGCGCTCATTCCGTTCCTCGCCCGCGCGATCGATCAACGGCGGCCCTGCGACATCGTGGCCGCTGCACCGTGTCAGGAAGTCTTTAGCACCGATCCCAATCTGGATCTGCTGCCCATGCTGCGCCACTGCGCAGGCGACGGCGGCAACTACATCAGTTCAGGCGTGGTGATTACGAAGCATCCCACATACGGACAGAATGCCGACTTCCATCGCTGCATGCAATTCTCATCCACAGAGATGGCGATGCGCATCGTGCGCTCGCGCCACTTCGACACCTACCTGCGCGACCTGCAGCAACTCGACGTGGCGATCTGCGTTGGCAATTCGCCTAACGTCTTAGCCGCCGCCGCCACTTCGGTTGAGCTGGGCATCGACGAGTTGGAGATCGCCAATGCACTGGAGCCGGTGCCGGTGGTGCGCGCCAAGACCGTCGATCTATTCGTGCCCGCCGAAGCGGAGTTCGTCATCGAGGGAACCGTGTATCTCGATCGGCTGCATGCCGAAGGGCCGTTCGTCGATCTGACCGAGACCTACGACGTGATCCGGCAAGAGCCGATCTTCGTCGTGAAAGCCATTACGCATCGCCGTGATGCGATTTGGCAGGCCCTGCTGCCCGGCGCGTTGGAGCACAAATTACTGATGGGCATGCCGCGCGAACCCACTATCTTCAAGAAGGTCAACGAGGTGGTGAAGTGCCTCGACGTGAACATCGATCCCGGCGGCTGTTCGTGGCTGCACGCGATCGTGCAAATCGAGAAGCAGCACGACGATGATGGGCAGAAGGCGATCGAGGCGGCGTTGGCCGGGCATCGCTCGTGCAAACACGTCTTCGTGGTCGATGGCGACATCGATATCTACAATCCGCTGGAAGTGGAGTGGGCACTGGCCACGCGCTTTCAGGGCGATGCGGATCTCATCGTGAAGCCACGCGAACAAGGCTCGAGCCTCGATCCCAGCGCGGAGAGCGGCACGCACTTCACAACCAAGCTGGGGTTCGATCTGACGAAGCCACTCGTCGCGCACGGCAAAGACTTCAACCGCGCACCGTTCCCGACGGTTGATCTAGATAAGTTCTTGAGATAACTCTTCCACGAATTTCACGAATCTCCACTAATTCTTATTCGTGTTCATTCGTGTGAATTCGTGGATCAAAAAGGCATGCCATGAAACTGACCTCTGATGAACAGAGAATGCTCGACGGCGAGTTAGGCCGCGCCACGCAGAAGGCCATGGAGATTCTCGTGGCGCTGGGCACGATCTACGGCGCAGAGCGGATGGTGCCCGTCACCTCCGTGCAGATCGCGGGCGTGAGCTACGATAACCTCGGCGAAGCGGGCCTGCACTTCCTGTCGGAGATGGCCGACGGCGGCGGCAAGACACGCGTGCTTACCACGTTGAATCCCGCCGGGATGGACATCGAGAACTGGCAAGCGTTGGGCATCAGCGAAGAATTTGCGCGCAGCCAAATGCGCGTCATCGAGGCCTTCGCGCGCATGAATGTGGTTACCACCTGCTCGTGCACGCCCTACCTCATCGGCAACTCACCGCACTTCGGACAGCACCTCGCGTGGGCCGAGAGCAGCGCGGTGTGCTACGCCAACTCCGTCATCGGTGCGCGGAGCAATCGAGAGGGCGGACCGAGCGCACTCGCCGCAGCCCTGACGGGCGTCACGCCCGAATACGGCTTGCACCTCGAAGAAAATCGCCGCCCCGGCGTCACAATCGAAGTCGAAGCCGCCCTGCCCGACAACGACGACTTCGGCGCGCTGGGGGTCGTCATCGGCAAGCAGCTGGAACGCTTCAAACAAAAACCGGTTGCGACTATTCTCGGCGTCGATCAAGCGAGTGTGGAAAATCTCAAATCGTTCTGCGCGAGTGTGGCGACTTATGGCGGCGCGGCGCTGTTTCATATGCGCGGCGTCACACCGGAAGCCGATCGGTATGCACCGCCCGACGAGCACCTCACCATCACGCAGGCCGATCTGGATGCGGCCAAGGCAGCGCTCACTTCGGCGGAATCAGATGAAGCAGACTTCGTCAGTCTCGGCTGCCCGCATCTCACGCTCAACGAGATTGCGCGCATCGCCGAATTATTGAAGGGCCATAAAGTCACGAAGGAATTCTGGATCACCACCGCGCGACCCACCAAGCAGATGGCGGACATGATGGGCTACACGCGCATCATCGAAGCAGCGGGCGCCAAGTTTGCGGCCGACACGTGCTGCGTCGTCGCGCCGATCAAAGGTCGCTTCAAGGTGCTGGTGACCGACAGTGCCAAGGCGTGTTACTACGCTGCGGGGAAAAACAAATTCAAGACCATCATCAAGCCGTTTGACGAAGTGGTGTTGGAAGCGCTCAAATAGGAGAAGACCTGGCAGGTTTTCCACTGACTATCGACAGACGCTCACGGCAAGCAAGCCAGACCGAACGGGTTGACCAGATCATCTGGCGAAAACCTGCCAGGTCTACCCCTGAGGATCAACCATGAAATTACACGGTCGCAAAATTTATCAGGGTCAGGCGCAAGGTGAAGCGCTGGTCACCTCGATGGGCATCTCGTTCTTTGGCGGCGTCGATCCCGACACAGGCGTGATCGTCGAAACGGGGCACGAGCTGGAGGGACAATCGATCAGCGGCAAGGTGCTGGTCTTTCCCACCGGCAAGGGATCAACCGTGGGGTCGTACACGCTCTATCGGTTGAAGAGGAACGGCCTGGCTCCGGCAGCAATCGTCAACGCGCAATGTGAGACGATCACCGCCGTGGGCGCCATCATCGCCGAGATTCCGTGCGTGGATCAGATTCCGATCGATCAACTGACCACGGGCATGTCGGTACGGGTGGATGGTGAAGCCGGAACGATTGATCTCAACTGACTGACCGCGCTATTTCAATGCGTCAGCGCTGCCCGCAGCCCAGGCCGTGATGGCCTCCCAATCGCAGAAGTCGCCCGTGGGAGCCTTAATGCCTTTGACGATCACCCTCTCAGCCAGGTTAATCTTCTTCCTATCGATGTTACCGTGAAAGAAGGCGATGTCACGCGGCTTGATGCGATCGGCGATGGGCTGCTGCGTTTCAGGGAAGCAGAAGCCTTTCATCAAGGCCGATGGCTACGTACTCCGCGGCCACAGCCTGCTCGCGGAGCGTGTACCATCTGGTGCGAGCAGCTGACAAGTCGCCAACACTTTTGCGTTATACTCCGCGCAAAGCCACGGCGATGCGCAGCGCAGAAGTCGAGTATAATCAAAATCCATGGCCGCCACACCTGTGCGTGCACACTTGCTCGGCGTGCTGGCAGTGTGCCGCGACGCCGCTGCTGCCGATCCGCTCACCTTGCCCACTTCGGCGACAACTCGCTCGCTGCTGGCTTATCTCCTGTTCCATCGCCGGCGTTCGCATCCACGCTCGGTACTGGCCGGGTTATTCTGGCCCGAGCAGTCCGAAACGCGCGCACGCCGCGCGCTCACCCAAAGCCTCTGGCAAATTCGTGTCGTGTTACCGCACCATATCGACGCCACCCCTGAAATTGTGGGCGTCTCGCCAAACACGCCCCTCTGGATCGACATCGAAGCCTTTCAGGATCTGATAGACCTCAGTCTGGCAGCTCAGCCACAGCCACCATCGGCCGATGGCTTGGAGGCTCTTCGCCAGGCCATGCGTCTCTACCGGGGCGATCTGCTTGAAGGTCTATACGACGACTGGATACTGATCGAACGCGAGCGGCTGCGCGAGATTTATCTGCATGGCCTCGAATGTCTGATTCAACTGGAGCGGGCGACCGGTCACTACCACACAGCGCTCGATTTTGCCCTCACCCTGACGCGTGCCGATCCGCTGCGTGAGACGGCCCACCGTGAGGTGATGCGTTTGTATTTCGCGCTGCAGCGTCCCACGGCCGCACTCGATCAATTTGAAAAGTGCAGTCGAATCTTGCGCGAGGAGCTCGCCGCGCCGCCTGAGATTGAGACCGTCGAACTGGCGCGTGAAATTGCCAACCGCACGACTGAGACCACACCGCCTTATCTGCCTCCGCTCAAGTCACCGGCCGTTCCCCTGCTGATTGACGAGAACGCCGCGCCGCTGCCGCTGGTTGGGCGCGACGCAGAACGTTCCGCTCTGATCACACAAATCGAAGCCGCGCTCAACCACCTGGGTGGCGTCGTGTTGATCGAAGGCGAGCCTGGCATCGGCAAGACGCGTTTGCTGCAGGAAATCGCGCGTGACGCCGAGTGGCGTGGGTTGCAGGTCATGCAGGGCCGTGCCCACGAGCTGGAAGGCCGCGTACCATTCGGGCCTGTGATGGAAGCCCTGGCAGGCGGCCTGTCGCCGCTGCGGGTGGAGCAATTGAGCCAGGTCGTCGATCATGTTTGGCTGCAAATCGTAAGCCCGTTGCTGCCTAATCTGGCGGCCTATCAGCCAGACTTGGCCGTCACCGCGCCGCAGGATGCCCGGCCGGAACGTGATCGCCTGATCAATGCCCTGGCGCACTTGCTGATCGACTGGGCCAAGATCGCGCCGCTACTGCTGATCCTTGAAGATCTTCACTGGGCCGATGAAGACACATTGACGGTGCTGATCCCACTGGCATCTCGACTTCGCAAGCAGGCCGTGTTGCTCATCGGTAGTTTCCGGGGCGAGGAAGCCCGGGGACAACCGATCGTCTGGGAGAAACTGCAAGCGCTCGATCGCGCCGGTCTGCGCCAGCGTTTGGTCTTGTCCCGATTAGGCGCCGCGGCCACCTCCGAGATCGTTCGGCGCAGCCTGGGCCTGGAAAACACGGCGCCGCTATTCGAAGAACGTCTTTATCGTGAGACCAGTGGCAATCCGCTGTTTGTCCTCGAAACGCTGCGAGCACTCTACGATCAAGGTTGGCTGACTCGAGACGAGCAGGCAGCGTGGCATACGCCCTGGGATGGCACGACGACCGATTACGCCGAGCTGCCCCTGCCGCCAGTGGTCGAACGCACCATTGCCCGTCGCCTAACTTATCTGTCGCCCACTCATCGGCATGTGCTCAACGTGGCCGCTGTCCTGGGTGATGAGTTCAACTTCAGTCAGTGGACGGCCTGCAGTCGTCTGGAGACATCCACGGTATTAGCTGCCGCCACCGATCTCGTCAAACGCCACCTGCTACAGGAAACGTCGCACACCTATCGCTTCGGTCATGACAAGATCCGGCAGGTGACCTACGAGGAGATACCGCCAGACAAAAGCCGGCGTCTTCATCGTCACGTCGCAGACACACTGGAGCGTCTCGATCCCCAGTCGATCGAGACGCTGGCGCATCATTTCCAGCGCGGCGAGGTGTGGGACAAGGCGTTGATCTATAACCAACGTGCCGGCGATCGGGCCGCAAGCCTGTACGCCCATGCCGAAGCGATCGGCTTCTACGATCGGGCGCTGGAGGCCTGGGGACGTCTTGCGTCAGCCGATGCCGCAGCAGGCATGCAGCTGCGCCACAAGCGCGGTCAAGCCTGCCAGATCTCGGGCAAGTTCGACGAGGCCGAGACGAGCTATCGGGCCGCCTACGAACTCGCACAGAACCCGATCGATCAAGCGGCACTCCTCAATCGTTTGAGTGCCCTCCAGTATGAACGCGGCAATTACGAGACGGCTGTCGCCTTCGCGCGACAGGCGCTGCGCTTGTCGGAAACAGCCGGCGACAAGCCGGGCATTGCCAGCGCGCTGTTCAACCAGGCCAACGCCATTCGCAACTTGGATCGCTACGAACAAGCCGTCGGGCTGTACAAACAGGCCACGGCCGCTTTCGAGGAGATTGATGATCAAGTACAGTTGGCCGACTGCCTCTGTCGTATGGGTGCGGCTTTCTATCACATTGACCGGCTGGCGGCCGCTCAAGCGTTCTTCGATCGCTCCTTGGGCATACGCCAAAGGCTTGACGACCGGGTGGGTATTTGCTACTCGTTGATCAATCTGACGACGCTCAATCTGCGGCGAGGCCGGTTTGCGCGCGCCCGGGAATTGTCCCAGGAGGCGCTCGGCATTGCCACAGCCATCGAACATCCCTTCGGGCAAACCGCAGCGCTCCACAATCTTGGCATCGCCCTGAGTGAGTTGGGCTGTCTGGCGGAAGCAATCGATGTGTTCCAGCGCGCCCTTGAACTGGCGAACGAGATCGGCGACCAGGCGCTGATTCCCGAAACGCTGTGCCAGATAGCGCTGGTGCATCAACGCTTAGGCCATCTGGAGAAGGCACGTGAGATATTAGAGCAAGCGCTTGCCGACATTTCCACCAATGCAGTTCGACTTCAAATACCAACCATTCACGTGTGCCTGGCGCTGGTGTTATCGGATCTCGGGCTGAACGACCGGGCACTGGCTGAGGCGCAGATCGCATTGGCAAGCGCCGTCGATATTCAAGAGCAATACACTCTGGGCATCTGTCACGAGGTATTGGGGCAGATCGCAGGCCGTCTTGCCGACGCCAACCGTGACTTTGACCCTGTCTATCATTTTGAAGAAAGCCTCCGCATTCTGGGCGAGATCGGTTCCGAGGCCGAGCTAGCCCGCAGCCGGGCTGCTTATGGACAATTCCTGGCCGCCTCTGTGCGAACCGAGGATGCCCGGCGCGGCCGGACACTCCTGCACGACGCCGAAACGATCTTCCGCGAACTGGGCATGGTTTATGATCTGGCGCAGCTGGATCAGGAAGCCGCTTCATCGCCGACACGGTTACAAATCAGTGTGCGGCTGCCATGCCGTGATGCGCCGTTGGGACGCGCGATGCAAGAAAACGAGTACGTTGAGATGACGTGGACCGTGCGCGTGCCCGAAGACGCGGTCATCGCAGACAAAGCCGCACGCCGGCAGCATCGGCTGTTGCGCCTGCTGAACGAGGCGGCGACTCAGGGCGCGGTGCCGACGATTGATGATCTGGCGCGGGCGCTGTCCGTCAGCCACGCCACCCTCAAACGCGATCTGGCTGCCCTGCGGCGAGCGGGGCACATCTTCAGCACGCGCGGCCATCGCGAGTAAACCCATGAGCTCACAGCTCAACCCCATAGCCGAACTCTGAGACAAACGCCAGACACCTCTATGGCAAACTGATACCGATGGAAAGTATCAGTTTTTGTTTTCTCAGGAACCAGCGCCGTGACCCACGGATCGACACCATCCACCGCGCATAGACAGGCATTTGTCGTCCGCTTGTGGCGAGAGTCGCCGGATCGTTCGACCTGGCGCGGTTGGGTGCAGCACGTTGCCACTGGTGAAACCGACTGCTTCACTGACCCGATCGGCTTGATTGCCTTCATCGAAACATACACCGGTCCGCTGGCCAGCCCGGCTGTCATTACGACGCGCTTGAAATGAAATCAGCGGCTTAGCGATTAGGCCACCAAGTCTCGGCTCACCTGGGTTAGGAGGAAACCATACGTAACCTTCAATACAGCGCTCAAGATTCTGTTCAAGCAAAGAACATCTTTCACTCAATATCCGCTACTTCTCAGCCGTTGCGCGGCGCTGTCATTCCCCGCGAAGCGTGTAGTAAGCGGGAATCCAGAGAC
>JBGSPW010000154.1:0-21884 GCA_041738395.1 Thermoflexales bacterium | reverse complement strand
GTCGGTGAGGCGGGCGGCGGTGTCCAGGCGGCCGAAGGTGCGGGTGTGGGAGCAGGCGCGGGCGCGCGCCGCCTCAGAACCACTGGCGCAACGGCGGCCCCTACCAGCACAGCCAGAAATGCCAGGCCGATGGCCGGATTAGAAGTGATGTTCAATAGATGCGGCTCAAGATATTTGCCCGTGCCGCCGCCCGACCGGCCTTCGCGGTTCACGGTCACGGCGATGCCACGCAAAGTCCCATCGGGCGTGGGACGCAGCGTGTGATACGTCAGGCGATATTGCGAAGCAATCGTCGCGCCGATATCGTCAATCAGGCCGGTAAAATCCGCATTGCGATTGATGTCGTAAAATTTTCCCCCGCGTTCTTGCGCCAGACGTTCATATTCGTTGCGGGCCGGCAGGCCATAGCCGGGCAAATCGGTCAGGTCCGGGCCAACCACATAGATAGTCGCATTATTGCGTTTGAGATCGGCAATCGTCGAATCAAACGTCAAATCAGACAGGCCGCTTCTGTCATTGCGATAATGCGGCGGTGCATCGGTGATCAGAATCAAAACCCGCTGCGCCCCATCACGAAATTTCATTTGCGCCGCGCGCACCAGGGCATCCAGCGCCAGCTCTTGATCGTCGTCACCGCCGTGAGCATAGAGTCCCTCAATCCAGCGCTTAAATTCCTGCGCGTCGGCCGTGAGCGTACTGTCAGGTTTATACACCCCATCCACGACATCCAAAAAAGTCACCAACCCCAGGCGATAATCGCGTCCCGAATTTTTTAACTTGTCGGCAAAGCGCAGGGCCGTCTCTTTCACGCCGTCAATTTCGCCCTGCAGGCTGCCGGTCACGTCGAAGACAAACACCACATCCACCGGACGCGCTTCGCCGATGCCGGCGAAACTTTCGATCTTCACCGGCTGACCGTCTTCCGTCACCTGGAAATTATCGGCGGTGAGACCCTGCACCGCTTGACCGCCGGCATCCGTCACCGTGACGTATAAACTGAACAGCGGGTAAGCCGAGGCGTCCACCTGAAACGTGACGTGGAAATCGTCGACGGCCAGTGCCGGGACCGTTAGACTTACCAGAAACAGACCAATCAACCAGGCCCTGTAGATACGTTTCATCTTTACCCTCCTAGAGTTTGAAACAGGAACCACCCTGCCACCAGCGCCGCACCTGCTTCTCCCAGAACGACGGCCAGCAGCGTTAGCCAGCCCATCGTTTTCCGCCACAGCGAAGGCATCGCTGTTACATGCACCGTGATCGTTTGTGATGTCGAGCCGTCGCTCACAGTTAAAAGTCCACTGTGATCGGCTGCGTAGGCGGCGAGGTACGGCAGCAGCTGCCCGATGGACCACGTCACCAGCTGCAAGCCCAGCCAGCCCATGATAAGGATGACCGCCACCTGCCAGATCGCCCGCAGTTGAATGCCGACCAGGAGCATTAAGCCCACCAACCACCAGACCGGCCCCGGCAGGCGTTTGAGCTGATCGACGGTGAAGCGCAGAATGTTAGGCAGCGTCCACTGCGGTTTGCCAAGCGGTAATTTGCCGGCCTCAATCGAGACTTCCACCAAGCCGCCGCTGGTGACCGTGCTGGGCATGGGCACTAACCAAGGATCGGAAGGCGTAATCTGCGCTCTCCCGCCATGGGCGAGGGTGGCCGTAAAAATCTTCTTAGGCGGCGCTTCTCCGCCCTTCTCGACTTTGCCAAAATCGAGTTGGCTGACCGATACTTGCACGGCTGACCCGGTCGTCGAAGGCATAGGGGGGAGTACCGAATTGGCCGCAGGCACCGCACCAGCAGCACAGGACGGCAGGACCTGCGGCCCGGCGCTTGCCCCTGGCGGGTTATTGACCGCCGGGCTTCCAACTTTTTTTGGCGCCGCCTGACGCGCCGGCGACTGTTGACCCGTCAACGCCGTGCTGAACTCCGCCATCGTTTGGAAGCGCTTGCTCACATCCATATCCAGCGCCTTTTTTAGAGCGTCAATCATACGCGGCGAGGCCAAGACAGGCGGACGGCTCAGAATCAGAAAATCAAAGGTAAACGGGTTCTGGGCCGGGTCTTTGCCGGTCAAGAGTTGGTGCAACATCGCGCCCAAGGCATAGACGTCGGAAGCCGGGCTGGTTTCCACCCCTTTCTTGCCGTACTGCTCAGGCGGCGCGTAACCGTCCGTGCCAAATTTAATGGTGTCGCTTTTTTTCTTGCCTCCCTTGAATTCACGCGCAATGCCAAAATCGAGCAGCGTGATCTGGCCGCTGCGATCAGCGATCATGGCGTTGGCGGGTTTCATGTCCCGATAAATGATCGGCGGCGTCTGGTGATGCAAATAGTCCAACGCATCGCATAATTGCACGGCCCAGGGCAGCATGCGTGCTTCTGGAAACCCGCCCGGGCTGGCCGTGAGCAGGTCTTCCAGCATTTTGCCCTGCACTAGATCCATCACCATGTAATGTTTGATGCCCAGCTGAAAGGAATCATAGACTTTGACGATGTTGGGATGATCGAGCCGCTGCAGCAGCTCGGCTTCGCGCTGAAACGCGCGGATGATCTCGGGCCGATCGCTGACGGGCTGCAGCTGGGTCTCGTCGATCTCTTTCAGCGCATAGGTCTTCCCGGTCGCGCTATCCAGCACCCGATAGACCACGCTGCCCATGCCGCCGCGCCCGATTTCACCGGCAATTTGATAACGCCCGTTGATGAGCGGGCCGGTGGCTTGCAGCGCAACAGGTTGGCGACACTGATAACAAAACTTGGCGCCCATCCTCATTTGCGGATGCCCGTTGACACATACGCCATTAGCCGGATCGGGACGTAAGCTGATCGGGGCGCGGCAGAGATAGCAGAAATTTGCGCCGGCACGAACTTGCGCGTGCCCGTTCGAGCACACCCCGTTGACCGCGCTGCCCTCGACCGGCGCCACCATTTGCGCGCCACAGAGATAGCAAAACCTGGCCGTCGCTTTGACTTGTGGATGACCGTTGCGACACATCAATTGAGTCATAGTCTTAGCTTTGTCATACTGAAACCATATAAGCCGCCGGGCCAAACCGCACGACGGCGCGATCGCGCAATATATCCGGCGCGGCGGCGACACAGTGCTCGTCGGCGGGCAAGCCAGTCGGGCTGAGGTAGGTGCCGTTATCGCTGCCCAGATCGCGCACCAACCAGCAATCGCCCTGGCGCAACAGCTGCGCGTGATGGCGTGATACCGCCGGGTGCCGGATAATCACGTCGTTGTCGTCGTCACGTCCCACTTGCAGCACTTCCGCGTTTTGCAGGCGAATCAACGGGATGGAAAAATCGTGGCCCAGCGCCACCAGCGCAGCAAAACGCGGCGGCTGATATTCGGGGTCAAGTTTCTTGGTCTTGCGACGCGGCGCATTCAACGGCGCAGTGCCAAAGGGGGACGCCAGCCCCAGCAAGCGCGGGATGCGCTGGAGATACGACGGCGGCAGATGGATGCGACTGGAGGAACGCAATGTCAGGGCCGTGAGAAAAGCCGATAGGCCGACCGCCTGCACGGCGTGCGGCCCAGACGCGATGCAACTCCCCGGCGGCAAGTCGGGATAGAGGATAATGTACGAGAAGATGTCGGTAAAATCGATCGGGGAGACGACTGGTCCGGCCGATTGCAGATCGTTTCGATGCGCCATCAGCCAGTCACGCCAATCGATGTAATGGGTCTGGGCCTGACGGTAAGGGTTGAGCCGATCGGCCTGAAGCGGGATGCGCGCCCCATCGGGTTTGAGCGCGTGCCAGTGGCCCTGAGCTTGGCCCTCAATCGGGTCCCAAGCCTGAACGACTTCGGCCAGAAAAATCCCATCGGGCTTCAGGACGATCAGGGCAATTTCGTCATGCTGGGGAACGAGACGGAAGTAGCTGAGCAAAACAAAATGCTCGGCGCGCGCGGCGAGAAAGTCGAGGATGCCGACCAACGCCTGCTGCAGAGGTGCTGGACGCGGCTTGCGGCCATACCACACTTCGGCGGTCATCAATTGTGCCTCCCAGACGGAGAATTTTCAACGCGTTCGGCGGCGCGGCCACAAACTGGCAGACGCCTGGCCTCAACGCAACTTAGCTGCCGTCAAAGAACAACTCCGCAGATTGCTCTGGGCTGGATGGTCACATCCAGCCCCCCATCGCCGGATTTGCAATCCGGCGGGAGCGTCGAAAGTCTTGCGCGTCTCTCACGCCAATTTCTGTGTCAATTTACGTGTTTTGTAGCGCGCGGCTTTGGCGGTCTCCGGCGTGATTTGTCCCTGCTGTGCCAGTTGCTGCGCCTGATCCTGCATGGTCTGGGCCAGCTCGGGTTCGCCCATATCCAGCAGGCGCGTGGCGGCGGCTTGCAGCTTCCGGGTTGCGCCGGGAATGTCGCCGCGCTGGACGTCTTCCAGGGCGCGCGTCTGTAACTTGAAGGCCGTCACGCGTTCGACGATGTTCATCACGCGCGGATTGTACACCTCGGCCACCGGTCCGGCCGTGTAGTTGACCACCACATCCTGCCGCACGACCTGCCGCGTCAATCCGCCCGCCGGATCGTCATAAGCCAGCATCAATTGCGCCAAGCGGTAGCCCCCCGGCGCGGACTTCGGCGGCGTCAGGAGTTCCAACAGCAAAGCAGGCGGCGCGTTCAATTCGTAATCGCCCAGGCTTAAATTGGCGCTGCGATCCTGCATGGGCAGCGTGCCCAGATGCGCGATAGCCGGCAGCACGCGATGCGCGGCGCGCACCTCGACGCCCTGGCTGACGTTCAATTTCAATTCCAGATTGCGATAAGCGATGGACTGCACGGCGTTGAGTTCCTGTTGAAAGACCGCCGGAATTTCCGCCGGGTCTTCGATGTTGTAAGCGTGGCCGCCCGTGTCGTCGGCCAGAGGGATCATCAAGTCTTCGTTGAAACTGCCGCCCAGTCCCAGCGTGCTGATGGAAATGTGCGCGGCCTTGGCGCGTTGGGCCAGGGCACGGCAATCGGCTTCGTCCAGCGTAAAGCCGTCGGTCAACACGATCAGGCGATTGATCGCCGCCGGGCTAGCGCCACACTGCAATTCTTCCAGGCCGAGCGCCAGGCCGCGCCCCATGTAAGTATCGTCGCCCAATTTCAACTCTTCAATCTGATCGATGCTGGACAACATCCGGCGGCGATCGGCCGCCGCGGATAAGGGCAGCACTTTAACGGCTTGCCCGGCAAACACCATCAGCGCACACCGATCGTGAGGGCCGAGCACCTCGACCGCGCTGCGCAGGGCCGTCTTGACGTGATCGATGGCGCGCGGCAGATTTTGCAGTTCACGCGGCGAGACTTTGTTGAGATCGACGCGCAGCACGGAGACCCCGTCGACCATGTGCTCGCGCACATAGCCCAAGTCGATCCACTCTTGCTGCAAGGCCAGCGGCGCAATGCGGATCAGCATCGAATCACTCTTGTCCACGACCAAGCCCAGCTGCACCGGCACCCGCGCACGCTCCGCGCCGGCCTGCCCGCCGCCCGTCTCAATCAACAGGTACAGCAGGCGCGGCTGATTGCTCAGCGGGATAGTGGTGGTATTGAGTGCCGGCGTAAGGATGAGTGCTGAACTCATATGGTCTCCGCGATTAGTGATAGATCGTTACTCCTCAGACTCCATAAACTGCATTCACCACGAACCATGAAAACGCTCCGCGCTCGCGCACCGTCCCCGGGGAACGCCTTCGCAGAAGGACGCCCTCGCGACGAGGGCTGCGAGCATTTTCAGATTAGACCTCACAGGTTTTGCGAAACCTGTGAGGTCTGCCAGGTCTGCCCACCGCCGCTCAAGACCTGGCAGGTTTTCCCAAGACGATCTACTCACGCTCGCCGTGAACCAGTATGGCCGGATTGCTCAACCTGATGATCCGATGAAACCTGCCAGGTCTACCGCTATGCGATCTGTCCCAAATTCTGCGCGACCGCGCAAAGCGCGGATAAGACTTGATCAGAAAAACAGAAATTCAGAAACCAGTCCAAACATGAAAAGTTAGCGGGCACACCGAAAACCGACGTTACCGAGCCGGTTGTCGGGGAGGTTCCTGAGACGGTTCGAGGCGCGGACGACAGTCGCTACATAGCTCCAACCGCCGCCCCGCACCGCGCGATAGTCGCTCTTGGTGATGTTCTCTGGATTACGAGTCGGCGAAGTGTCGTAGTATTTTTCGGCGTACCAGTCGCGCACCCACTCCCACACATTACCGGCCATATCCAACGCGCCGTAGAAGCTGGCCCCGTCAGGATAATGGCCCACCGGCGCGGTGAACTGATAGCCGTCATCGATCGTCTTGTCCGCCCAATCGACCTCGAGATTGCGATCGGCAAAGTTAAGCAAGTTGCCTGCGACCTTTGCGTTGCCCCACGGATAGGTGCGCTCATCCGTGCCGCGCGCCGCCTTTTCCCACTGCGCTTCGGTAGGTAAATCGCGACCCGCCCATTGGCAATACGCTTGCGCGTCATTCCAACTCACCTGCACCACCGGATGATTATCCAAACCGCTCAAGTTACTGCTCGACCCGCGCGGATGCTGCCAGTCGGCGTCCGGCGTGTCGCTCCACTCTTTTTTGGCCGGGTCAAATGCCCATCCAGAGCCTTGCTTTTCGGCATCGGTCTGGTAGCCAGTCGCGTCCACGAATTTCTGGAACATGGCATTGGTCACTTCCGTCTGATCGATATAGAAGGCGTCCAGATAGACCGGGTGCGGCGGTTTTTCGTTGTCGCTGCCGTCGTTACTGCCCATGGTGAATTCACCGGCCGGCACATACAGCAAGGTCATGCCGTCTTGGTCAGACACGCGCGTGGAGCCGGGAACCACTGCGGTCGGCGCACGGGTGGGTCCCGGTGGAGGGGTGTGAGTCGGAAGTTCAGGCCGTGGCGTGACCGAGGCCAGCGCTACGGTAGGCACAATGGCTGGCGCTAAAGTGGGCGACGCAGGTGGCGCAAACAACTTAGGTGCGAGGAACAAAGCCAGCAAGCCCAACACGGCCAGCCCAATCAGGATGGGCACTTTGGCCGACGTCGGCGTTGACGGCCCTGGCGCAGTGGGCGGACGCACCACGACCGTGGGCGTCATCGGGGGCGTTACCCGAGGCGGCGCGGACAGGGCCGCCCTGAATTGCCCCGCGTTGGCAAAACGGCCGGTCGGCTGGATCGTCATCGCCCGCTGGATCGCGGCTTCAACCTGCGGCGAGAGGCGCGGCTTCAGCACACGAGGCGGGATCAATTGCGCCAGGCCGCCCATCAAATCGATCGATTCGGGCGGCGTCTGCCCCGTCAGCAGCGCGTAGAGAGTTGCGCCGGCCGCATACACATCCGACCGGGTATCCGTGCCCGTCATCTTGTACTGCTCCCACGGTGAATAACCCGGCGTCACCGCGCGCGCGCCGGTCGTCGTCAGCAAACTGGGATCGTACACTTTGGCAATCCCAAAATCAACCAGGGTGGCGCGGCCTTGAGGCGTGACAATGATATTGGCCGGCTTAAGGTCGCGATGAATGATCGGCGGCGTCTGTTCGTGCAGATACGCCAGCGCATCCAGCACCTGACTCAGCCAGGCGACGGCCCGGGCTTCGTCAACCGCGCCGGAATGATCGAGCATGTCCTGCAAGGTCTGGCCTTCGATCAAATCCATCACGATATAACTGCCCCAGCCGGGGATGAAAAACGCATCCGTCACTCGTGGCAACGAGGGGTGACGCAGCTGCACCAGCAGCGCCGCTTCCCGCGCGAACTGCCGCTGCGCTTCGGGTGACGCGTCCAGGTTCTCTTTGATCGCCACCCGGAAATTGATGTTCAGATCGACGGCGCGATAGACCGCGCCGAAGCCGCCCTGGCCCAGCAGCGCTTCGATGCGATAACGGTTTTGAAGCAGTTGTCCAACGACCAACGGCATGCTGTCTCCTAAAAACGGCGCGACGTAGGGCAAGTCGGCGACTTGCCAGGTAAGATGGCACGCTTTGCGTGCCCTGCATTTTCAGTTCAGGCAACGCGCGGTGTCGTCATTCCCGCGTGTCTTCGCTCATGCGTGCCGCCAGGCTCCAATGGAGCCTGGATACGGCATAGCGGGAATCCAGCTACCCTACCGCACATGTTGCCCATCGTCAGCCTGGATGCCCGATACGCCCAGCGCGCCTCCGCCGCAGTGCGGCGGGTAAGGCGTAAGCCTTCGGGCATGACGAGCCGCGATAGTGGCGGGTAAGGCGTAAGCCTTCGGGCATGACGATTAAGCAGTTACCTTTTACCCCATGTTCTTCCCGCACTTCGCGCAAAACCGCGCCCCCACCCGGTTGGGTGTGCCACATTGCGGGCACGCGCGCATCTGCCCGGCGAGCGGCGCAGGCGGCGGTTGATAGCTGGGTGTAGCAAGCTGCGGCGCACTCTGCGCTGTGCGGCTGCGATAGATTAGGCGCGTATTCCCGATCATGATTTCATTTTCGTGCGCCAACATCTGCCGATTAACGGACTGCTTGTTGACCAGCACCGCTGCGCCCGGTTCGGCTTGCAGCACATAGCGGCCGCTTTCTTGCCGGACTGTGGCATGACGCGGCAAAATGGTCGGATCGTTGAACAACGGCACATCGCACTGCTCCGCGCGCCCGATACTGAGCATCGGCTTATCGAGATAAAACTCGCGCCCTTCCTGCCGCCCTGAAACCACTTTCAAAATGCCATCGGCCAGGGCCTTCTCCAACAGCACGATGAAAACACCGATGCACGCTCCTACAATCGTCAGGTCAATCGCGCGGCTGGCCACGCCGGTATCGCGCGGCATCACCATGAGCACGAGATCAAAGGCGAAGCCGCCCAGTGCGCCGCCGATCAGTCCGCCCAGCGCGGCATTGCGAAAGCCTTTGGCCGATCGGCGGGTGATACCTTCCGCCGCGCCCAACACCGCGCCGAAGGCCGCCCAACCCAGGCTGCGCCCCAAAAACGGAATACCTTTCAACGGCTGATAAATCGCCTCGCCAAGCACCAGACCGAGCGCACCACCGATCAAACCAGCGCCGGCCGAGATGGCTACAGTGATCCAAGCCCGTTGGGTCGCCCCATATGAAATCAGGCCGCCCGCCAGTCCCAACACTCCGCCAATAGCGACCCCCGCCAGCGCGCCAAATAGCGCATCGGAAACATACATCGATAACGACATGAAAGGACTTTGCGGCGACATGACCAACGCTTCGGTCAGCAGCCAGCCGATAAAGCCGCCGATCCCGCCCGCCGTGAAGCTGCGCAGCCGCGCGTTGTTGAGTAAATTCACCTCACACCTCCCGTCTGATCTGCGAACACCAGCGGGGCACACCGGCCACGCCCGCGCATGTCTCGTAGGCCAGCACCAGGCGTAGACCCTCGCCGTACAAATCGGTGCGCGCCAGCATCAGCGCCATCTTCTTGCTGGCCTGCATCGCCTGCAAGACCTTGTACGCCACCCACTCGGCAAAGCCTTCGACGATCAAGATGTCGCGCACCAGCGGGCAATTCTCAGCCTGCCAGGCGTGCGCCCATTCGTGCGCCACCACCTGGATAAAGAGAATCTGGGGCAGGCCGTTCTGGGCATAGAGGGTGCGTCGCCGCCCGTCACGGACATACACACCCAGCACATGATTAACATCCTGGGCCTGCTCCGGCTTCACCTTCTGCAGCTGCTGCAAGACCCCAACCCGGTCGGTCAACACAAAGCGCACCCCAATCCTCAAGCGCAGGTCCAACACGCTGTCGACGACGCCAATCACCCAGTTAAACAAGCCATTGGCCCGTTCGGCATCCAGAATAGCCGTCGGCTGGCAGAAGCCGCAGATCGCGCGCCCATCGGGCAAGCGCTGCGCCTGGAGGTCGAGCGGCGCACCGCACACCTCGCAGCGCTGACGGGTGGCGTGACACGTTTCGCAATACGGACCGCGCCCGTTGATTTCATAGTAACGCTCGCCGATCGGTGTGCCGCACGACAGGCAGCGCGGCGCGCCGGCAGCACAAGCCGCGCACAGGCCCGCCACCGATCGATCGAGTCGCATGGGCTGTCCGCAGTGGCAGCAGTGTGGCGCTAACCGCTGACAGCGCGCACAGACGACCAGTTGGCCGGCCGTGAAGCTCGGGTGCCGATAGGTGTAGTAAAAATTTGGCAGACGCCGACCGCACAGGTTGCAGTATTTGCTCATCGCCGTGTCTGGGCGCGCTCACTGCGCCGCGCGTTCTTTCACTTTCAACGTGATACCGGCCAGCACCGTAAAGCCAACCGCAAACATCCCCAAAATCAGCCAGTCTCCGATCAGGCTGCCGCGCGAACAGGCTTCGTCAACCTGGGTGATTTCTTCCGTTTTCCCGTCGGGATCCGTGTGCTCGATCTTTTTCACACAGCCATACGGCAATTCAAATTCGGGCGAAATTCGCGTACTCACCGTATCGGTGTATTGCACCGTCGTCGATATTTCCTTGGTTACGATGTTCCCGCCGCCGACATCCACATCGACTTCCTTGTTGACCGGCACGGAAACGTCGGGGCGCACCCACGATTGACCGTATTGATTCAGTTCATTCAGCCGGGTTGAGGTCCCCAGCGCATCCAGCGACCAGCGCGTGACCGTGATTTTCGACACCGGGCGCACATCTTTCGGCAAATTAAACAACACGCCGGCAAAAATGATCTGCACGATCAGCACCAACAGCATGCCGTACACCACCACATCCCGATTGGGAACCAGCGCCGAGACCCATAACCCCAACGCCACGCTGGCCCAGATGGTCAACAACAGGCTGAAATACAGTTCGAGCGGAGCCGGCAAGAGCAGCGTCGTCGTGGGCAGACGCACTCCCAAGCTGATCACCAGGAGCAAGAGTAAACTTTGTAAAATGGCAAACCCGGCCAGCACCACAAACTTGGACAGGAGATACGCCCCCAGATTCAAATTGATCATACGCTCGCGTTCATAGATGGGCTGCTCCTTAACGATCTCAAAAGCCGCGCCAAAGATACCCAGAAGGGATGAGGAAAAGGCCAGCATGAATAACAGGACTTGCGCCTGGTTGGCCACGGTATAGGTGGCGCTGTCCTGGTCTTTCAGTTCTTGGGTCAGGTGCATTTCCACACATTGCGTAATAGCCGTGGGCGAATTCCAGTTGATGCCCGTGCACACCGGATCAGGATCGTATTTGCCCGTCAGCCAGAACGGTTGGGAAATCATCAACAGCAGCAGGCCGATGATGGGCATGACAGCCAGCAGCACGAACAGGCTGAATTTGTTGCGAAAGATCAACTCCAGGTAACGCTGCGTCAAGATGCCAAACTGGCGCACACTGCCGACTATCCCCAAGCGGTTGGAGCGGCCGACCGGGGCCACACCGCTGGCCGGGCGCGCGGAGGTCGAGATGCGGTTCACCACGTATTGCTGATAAATGGGCGACTGCTCGTACAATTGACGCCAGCGCTGCACTTCCTGCGCGGTGTTGAGTTTGAGGTAAATGTCGGCAAAGCTTTGCGCCTGAAAAAAAGTGAGCGCCTCGCGCGGTGGGCCGAAAAAGACCAGATGCCCGCCATAGCCCATAAAGGCGATGTGGTCGCACAAGCCCACGTTATCCGTCGCGTGGGTGATCAGGATCACGGTCTTGCCGCTGTCGGCCACGCGCTGCATGTCGTACATCAATTTCTTTTCCGTGCCCGGATCGAGGCCGGAGCTCGGCTCGTCGAGGAAGAAGAGATCGGGATCGGCCAGCATTTCCACGGCGATATTGACCCGCTTGCGCTGGCCGCCGCTCAAGTTGGAGATGATGTCTTTGCGCTTGTCCAGCATGTCGAGCCGCGTCAACACATCCTCGATACGGCGTTCGATCTCAATCGCCTGAGTGTCGGACGGCAGCCGGAGCCGCGCGGCGTAACGCAGGGCGTTTTCCACGCTCAGATCGCGATGCACAATATCGTCCTGCGGCACATAGCCCAGCAGCAGCCGGTATTGATCGAAGTGGACGTAGAAATCATCGCCATTTAGCAGGACGTGGCCTTCGTCGGCGCGCGACTGGCCATTGAGGGCCTTCACCAGGGTGCTTTTGCCCGCACCCGATCCACCCACCACGGCCACAAATTCACCGGGCTGAATGGACAAGGTGACATCGTTCAAGATGAATTTTGTGCCGCCGCCTTTGCGGTCTTTGACGCGCCGTTTAAGGTGCATGCCATCCAGCCGGATATGTCCGACGTTGGCGGCGGGCGCCAGGCCGCTGGCGGTATACGCCAAACGGAACGGCCCCAGCTGGATCACGTCGCCTTGCCGCAAGGTCTGGCGTGTGATCCGTTGTCCGTTGACAAAGGTGCCGTTGGTCGAACCTAGATCGTTGAGCACATCGCCCTGCGGGGTGTGATCGATGCGGGCTTGACGCCATGACACCATGGGCGAGGGCAGCGGGACGTTGCTCTGGGGATCGCGGCCCAGCGTGATCTGCGGCGCGGCAAATTGAGTCGGGTCGAGCAGCATGGTGCCGCGCCGTGGCTGGCCGCCGTTCGCGTCCTGGAAGGTGAGGCTGACTGAGTTGCCCTGCACATCGCCGATACGGAGAATGTCACCCGGCTTGAGCGGTTGGGGCTGTTGCGGCGCGAGGCGCTGACCGTTGACGGCGGTACCGTTGGTCGAGCCGAGATCAATCACCTGATAGAGCGCGCCCCGCTGTTCCAGCCGCGCATGATGATTTGAGACGGTCGGATAATTCAACACCAAATCGTTGTCGGGCGCGCGGCCCAGCGTGAACACCGGTTTGGTAATCGTCTGCGCGGCAGGCGCTTGATTCGGAAAGCGGATCAACAGCGAGGCAGCCGGGCCGGGTTGAGGTGTGCCGGCTGGCGCGGCATTGCCTGACAACGGCTTGCCGCAGCGCCAGCAAAAACGCGAATTAGGATTTTTTTGTGGTGTAGCACAATGCGGACAAAGATTGGACATGGTTAGGTCATCACGACTTTGTTTATAGGTTGAAGATCAAATCGACTTGCCCAAAGCGCACCCGGAAGTTGTTATTGAGCTTGTGGCGGCCTGGCACGGGCCGATCATTGACCCAGGTCTGACCATTTGAGAGATCGGTCAAGATGTAGCCGTTGGCGGCCGGTTCATATTCCACCCGCGCATGCTGCAGGGCAAGTTGACTGGCGTACAGATCGCTGCCGGGTGCACTGCCGATGGTGAAGGGCGATTTGCTGATGAACCAAACTTGGGTTGGGTTGGTCGCCAAAGACAGACGTGGCCCGGAAGCAGTCGGCAGGGGCGGCACGGGGTTGGTGACTGACGCCTGAAGGGAAGCGAGCTGCGCAGCCGGTGCGGGTGGTGTTTGCACCTGCGGGGGTGGAACCGCACGATTGGACGCACTAGCCGCGCCCGATTGCGCAACTTGAACCGGTGGGGGCAGGTTTCCGATCGGCACCGAGGCAGCCGCAGCGGTCAGCGCTGGTCCAATCGGTTCCAGGATGACGCTCAAGCCACTGCCGCGCGGCGCCAGGTGATTGTAAACCCAGGCCGATAGCGCGCTGAGGCCGCCCAGCATCAGGCCCACAAAGATCAGGCCCGCCACAAATAACAGGAAGTAGGTCAGGAATTGATCGAACCTTTGCAAGCCATCGATGATCGGTTTTAGCCCCAGCCTGTCAGCCAGATTGAATCCAACACCGGGAATGTCAATGTTAATATCGAAGCCTTTCAACAGGCCAGAGACGAAATGGGCAAAGACCTGAACAATCAGCACATTGACCAGCACCGGCAAAATGCCGATGATCGTCCCGAACACAAAGCCGACCTGCGCGGCGGACAGGACGTTGATGCTGCGAATGCGATAAGGCATAACGCCTCCTGTTGTTTCACACTCAAGCGGACGGGGGCCGCAGATGGCCCGGCCCCCGTCGATGGCGGCGCATGGTGTTATTGGGTGTAAAACATCAATTTGACGCGGCCAAAACGGACCTCGGCGCCATTGGGCATCGGCATGGGTGTGCCGGGCTGCACGCGCTGATTGTTGACGTGTGTGAAGTTGGTTGATTGGAAATCCTCCACGAACCATTGCCCGTTTTGGAAGAACAAGCGCGCATGCCGACGGCTGACTCCGCCATCGTCGCCGCCATGCGGCGTCATGTCCACATCGGGGAAAATATTGCTGACCGGGTCTTCGCGCCCAACAATGTATTCTGTTTTGCCGGGGGGCAGCATGATTTGGGCATTGGTGGTCTGGACGATCAAGCGCGGCGTAGGACCATACATGGGCGGTTGCTGATAGGCAGGTGCCTGTTGCGCCGGCGGTTGATAGACTGGCGGTTGTTGGCCTGGTGGTGGATAGGCCGGTAGCTGCTGCACCGGCGGTTGATAAACTGGTGGCTGCTGCGCAGGCGGCGGATAGGCCGATGCTTGCGCCGCAGGCGCGACAGGCGCACCGCAGTTATCGCAGAACGCCGCACCGGGTGTTAGAGGAGTATTGCACTGCGGGCAATTCGCTCCACCGGCTGGCACAGGGGCCTGGTAAGCAGGTTGCGGCGCCGGCGATTGATAAGCCGGTGGTTGTTGTGCGGGCGGCGGGTAACCGGCCGGCATGGTGGGCTGCGGCGGATAACCGGCCGGAGCTGCGGCTGGGGCGGGCTGTTGAAGCGACGCGCCACAGTTATCACAGAAGACCGCGCCCGGGTCATACGGCGTATTGCATTGCGGACAGTTTGCCATGGTAAGCTCCTTAGTTGAATTGATTGGCTGCGCGAATTGAATTGTTTTAGGGCAATTCCCCAATTGATTTACGCGCCGGACTTGAGGCTTCATCCGGAACCCGCCTTAAGGCTCGACTCCAAAGCAGCGTAACCCAACACGGGAATCACGCTAAGGCGTTATATCATCGAGCTTTTGCGTCAGTTTGCGGGTGGCGTAGCTAATCTTCTTGGTGCCTTTCGCCGACATCTGCCCGCCTTGCTCCAGGCTGGTGGCTTCACGCTGCATATCGGCGGCCAGCTCAGATTCACCCATTTCCAGCAGGCGTGTCGCAGCGGCCCGCAGCTTTTGCGTAGCTCCGACAATGTTACCCGCCGCTGCGTCGTCCAGCGCGCGGGTTTGCAGCTTGAAGGTGGTGACTTTTTCGATGATGTTCATCACGCCGGGATCGACCTGGGCGGCCTGCGCGGGATCGCCGGTGAACCCCAACAGGATATCCGCTTTCACTTTTTGCGCCGTCAAGTTGGAGAGCGGCACATCGTAGTCCAACTCGGCTTGCGCGATGCGATACCGGCCAGTCTGGCGCGGCGGAACCATCAACTCCACCAGGACACTGCGCCCCTGTCCTTTCTCAAGATCGCCGAGAAAGACCTGCACATCCCGATCGGACAGCGCGCGGTGTCCCAGTTTGGAAATTTGCGGCAGGACCTGCCACACATTCTTGGGCGTCACACCCTGTACCAGGCGCAGAATCAGATTGGCATTCTGCACCACCGCCGCCTGCGCAGCCATCACTGTGCGCCTGAATTCATCGACGATCTTGTGCGGTGTGGCGTCGT
Source organism: Thermoflexales bacterium (assembly GCA_041738395.1). GTDB lineage: Bacteria > Chloroflexota > Anaerolineae > Fen-1058 > Fen-1058 > Fen-1058. The sequence continues at coordinate 6,387 of JBGSPW010000154.1, read as the reverse complement.
CGATGAAGTCAGACACGCCGCCGCTGGCCAGCGCGATGCTCTCCAGCAGCTGCTGATTCCAATCTTCGCCCAAGCCATAGACCGTGATGGGCACACCCGCCTGACCGGCCTCGCCCGCAATTTGCTGGCAGAGGGGTTCGTCGCCAAAGGTCTGCCCGTCGGTAAGCAGGATCATGCGGCTGGCGCGGCCCGCGCCCAAATTCTGCCGCAGCAGATCAAGCCCGGCGCGCATGCCCACCGACATGGTGGTGCCGCCGCCATCCTTAATGCCGTCGATTTGCCGGTGCAGCGCGGCCCGATCCGTGACCGGCTGCGTCGTGACGATCTTGCGCGGCGTCTCGTCATAGGTCACGATCGAGACGATGTCGTTCGGCCCCATTTGGTCGACGGCCATCTTGGCGGCAATTTTCATGTTCTTCATTTTGTCGCCGGACATGGAGCCGCTTTGATCGAGCACCAGCGCGAAGTTCAGCGGCATTTGCACGGCCGCGACCACGTCGGTGGGCATGGCTTCCAGCAGTATGTAAGCCATTTGCGGCGCATTGGTGACCGGAAAGTTCGGCTTGTTGGTGCGAACCACTAAATTGACTTCTCCTGGCATTGTTCACCTCCAAAGTGTTGGACTTCAGCACAGACCAATTTCAGAAGCAGAATATTGTTGTCAAGCGTCCCTCCCTTTGCTCAGCGGCTCGCCGGTAATCCCGGCCAGAACAACTAAGGCTATTACACATGTTCGTTGTCGTTGCTACCACTTAATGTAACTCGGCCAACCCTTCCGAAGGTCACCACATGCGAGCATCTGGCTGTCGCCACGCGCTTGCTGCCCAGCCGGGTATCTTCGGCCAGGTACCGCGCCATAACCACCCTCGCCCAGTAAGCGGACGATGCAGCAGTGGCCTTCCAGGAGAGTACTGAAAAACCTGCTCAAAGCGCCGTCCCCGGCGCGGCTCCGCGCGAGTGATCGCCGCCGAGGACGGCGGCTAGAGCCAATACTGTTTAGTTAGCGCTCGTCAACCGCGTCCTCGCGGTTGGCCCGCCCGCGAGGACGCGGGCTTGGAGCCTTATCTTAACAGTATTGCGGCTAGAGCACTTTTTCATCGGACTCCTAGTGTAAAACCAAGAGACATATTTGGATTGGTAGGGGCGACCCTTGCGGTCGCCCAAGTTCGGCGCAAGGCCGACCCCTACCGCGAGATTCCAATCATCTTGTCTGTGGTTGCAATAGGATGGTGTTGATGGTGAGAGACATTGATCGCTTTAGCCCCCTCTCACATCCACCACAATCACGCTGATGTTATCTTCGCCGCCGGCCAGATTGGCACGGCGCACCATTTCATCGCACGCGGCTTGCGGATCGTCGGGGCAGGTGAGCAGCACTTCTTCAATACCTTCGGTGTGGATCATCTCCCATACGCCATCGCAACACAGCACCAGGCGATCGCCGGCCTGTAAATCGCAGTGGAAGACGTCGACTTCGACTTCAGGCTTGTCGCCCATCACGCGATAGATTTCGCTGCGGCGCGGATGCGTGTAAATATCTTCCGGCTGCAACAGGCCCTTTTCCACGAGCCGCGCCACGATGGAATGATCGGTCGTGACTTGTTGCAAGATACCGCCCTGCCATAGGTAGGTGCGACTGTCGCCGACATTGGCGACAATGGCGTGCCCGTCGCGCACCAGGCCCAGCGTCAGGGTGCTGCCCATGTCGCTGTTAGCGGCGCGGGCTTCGCCTGTCAACCGGCGATTGGCTTCTTGCACCGCATCACACAGCGCGGTCTCAAAAGTTTCTTCCAGCACTTGTTGTCCACTGAAAGTCGGCGCCAACAAGCCAGGCAATAATTTTTCCGCCAGCACCTGCACGACGCGGCGACTAGCTTCCTGGCCGTTATCGTGGCCACCCATCCCATCGGCCACAGCGAAGACCCCCAGGCTGGGGTGGGCGATTCCCTCGGTCACGCTGACGCCGGCGACGACGAGCAGGCTGTCTTCATCGATGGCGCGCACCTGGCCGGGATGAGTCGCGTAGCCGACCCGCAAGCGCAAATTCCGGGCAGCAGGCGGCGCACTCGCGACAACCGGTTCAAACGTCACCCAGTAAGCCACTTCGTTATCCACCACGACCAAAGTGGCGAGTGGCACATCGCCGGGAAGGTTGCCCACCTGAACCCGGCAGGCCGCGCCATCGCCAATTTCGGCCCCACACTGCGAACAAAAGAGATCGTCGAGATCAGCGCGCGGCGTGTGACACTGCGCGCAGGTCTGAGGATCAGAGGCGCGATAAACAATGGCGGCGTCCGTCTGCTCGACGATTTCAGTCAACTGATAGCGATTGGCCAGCGTGGCCGGCAGGGCCAGGGCGACCATCGGTGGGGAAACCACCGCAGGAGCGGCTTCCTCAACACCCGCTAGTTCCTGCGTTGCTTCCAGATGTTGCTCGACGTCATTCGGTTCGGGTAAGCCGGTCGGGGTTTCAGCATCAGCCGCCGGAGCATTCTCAATGACCGTGGCGTTGTCGTCGGGCGCAGGAGGCGCCGCCACGTTGGATTCAGCGGCCACAACCAACGAGGCATCAAGCGAGGCAGCCTCGGTCGGAAAATCATTCGGCGCAACAAGCGGCGCGCGACAGATCCGGCAGAACTTCGCACCTTCACGATTCGATTCCTGGCAGTTAGGGCAATTCACGAGTTAGCTCCTGGCAATAGGTTAAAGGGCTTAGGGTTCAAGCCGGACTTCATCCAGATAGGTATAGGTGTTGAGCAAGTGATCATACCGGCTGTAATTCCGGAAAGCGATCTCTACCGTCTGATTGGCGTAGCTGGTCAAGTCGAGCGTTGTTTCATACCAGTCGCCGATCTGCCCGCCTGGATTGGGCCGGGGGTTGCTCGGCCCCGGCACGCGCCACCACAGGCTGCACAGCAGGCCCGTCGTCACCCGGTTGGCGTCGTTATAGATTCGCGTCGAGGTAGCGCCACTGCTGACATATACCTCGAAGTCGTCATAGGCGGTGCTGTCAAGCGGTGCGCCATCCTGCGTGCGCATGAAGTATTTGAATTTGAGCTTTGCGCCGTCCGGCGGGACGGTGACAGTTTGGACCAGGCCCGCATGCCCCAAAGGCACATTGTCACAGGCGTAGTCGGTTTTTCCCAACAAGGCCGCGCTTCCAGCCACCAGGGTACCATCGGCTGTGGTGGTGATACGCCTGGTCGGTAGACCACCATTTTCCGCGCGCCACCCGATCGCGATATCCTGCTCGAAGTCGCCATTCTCGAACAGCAAGATCGATCCGCTGCCTTCCGCTGAAGTGCTGCCCGAGACGCTCTTGATCTGGGCATAGACTTGCTTGCTGCCGTTGTCTGGCGTCAGAACAAAAGGCAGGGGCGTCGCAAAACCCCGCCAATCACCCCAGGGTTCACCTTCATTTCTCAGGCGGACTTGATCGATGGCATCACCGTCGAGCGTTGCCGTGAGGACAAGCGTGACCTCACGACGATAGGTGTAGGGGGCATCGTTGTTGATCATCACCTTGGGAACCAGGGGATAGTTTTTGAGCAGGACGGGCAAGTACAGGTCGGCGCTCTTCACCAGCACACGCGCATCTGGAACATCCAGTAGGCCTTCCGGGTTTCCGGTTCTATCATAGGCTACCGTGGCAAAGGAATAGGTAATGACCCTTCTCGCCAGCAAGTCGCCATCGGGCGGAGTGAAAACGAAGGAGCCGGTGGCCTGATGATCGGAGGCCGCCATCGTCGTATAAGATAGCCAAGGGCTATTGTCGCTTTGATAGAACAGCGTGATGGAAGTCAGGCCGCTGCCGGTATCTTCAGCGGTCCACGTTAAGGTAAATGGCGTCCAGCCGACGACCTGCTCAACCGACGTGGTCACGACGGATGTGGGTGAGACGTTGTCGGCGGTGAGGGTAAAAACAGTGGAGGCGACATTGCCCAAATGGTCGTGCGAGGTGGCGGTGAGGGTGCGGTCGCTCGCTAGTTGGCACAAGTGATATCGACCGACCCAACTGGATTGGGTGGACGGGTCTGGCGTGATAGTGCCGCCGCAGCCCAGATTGGCCGCGGCAAAAGAAGTGCGCGCGTACCCGGCGCCCTCATCGACGGCGTGTCCATTAAGCCAGAAATCGCCGCTGGAAGTGTCCGTGAAATACAAGGTTGTTCCAACGGCTGCCAGGTTCGCGCCAACCGCAGTGATCACGACGTTGCTAACCACGGGGGCCGTGACATCTTGCAGATAAGAGATGGCGAAGGTATTTTGCACATCGCTGGCATCGGCGACAGTGTAGAAGACGTTCGCGTAATCGCCGGCCGCCAATCCGACTGAATAAGTGACCCACTGCATAGTGGGCGCGGCCGTCGCGGTAAAGACTCGTTCTGCTTGTTGGAAGGCGGCCCCGCTGGTGAAGGTGAACGGCGGCGTGCCGCTGATTTCCAGGGTGAGCGTTATTTCGCCCGTGACAGCATTGTTGAAGAACAGCGTCTTGCTCATATTTTCTTGTGGCTGCGGATCGTACAGCGGCACGGTGCCGGTGAGGTTGACGATCTGGATCGATAGCCCGCTGGCGCTGTGCAACGTATGGCTAGCCGCTGCCTTAACGGGCGCTTCGCCCACTGCGCCGGACAGCACTGCCAACGTCAGAACGCCGATTGAAGCCGTGGCGATCAATCTTGCATAGACCGCAAAGAGATGATGATGTTTCATTAAAAAACCTCCTACACCCAGCACTGCATCCACCCGATAACATCCCGCTAATACTTGTCCAATTGAAAGCGGCATATCAATTTGTGCTTTCTGAAGTGCATCAACTATTTTTCTATATACCGATATCTTGTTGCCATTACGGGCTTCGCGTTACTTCTTTCGTTTTAGGTGGCGAGGATTTGCAACGCTTCATAGTCTCATCCCAGAATTGTCCAGCTGGGCAGATCACGGGCGGCAGCGTCGCACTAGGCGTTACGCTAGGTGTTAGGGTTGCCGCTGGAGGTTCTGGTGTATCAGTTAGTTTGGGGTCTGGTATGTTTGGCTCCGGCGTGAGAGTCGGTTGCACCGCCACCGGCGTGACAGTTGGCGCTCGGCTGGGTAACGGCGTACCAAGTGCTGGAAGCGTCGTGGCGCTCGGCGTTGTCGGCGTAGTAATGACTTCAGTCATCCGGGGCGTCGCCGTGGCGCTAACGGTACTGCTGCTTGGGTTGTTGAGTATGAGCAGCAAGGCAATGGTCCAGATGCCCAAGATCAAGACCACGGCCAGGATTATCTGCTTTTGACGTCGACTCAACACGATGGCGGGCGCGGCCGCCTTGGCGTGGCCGATCTTGGCAACGACCGCCGTAATGTTATCCGGCCCACCGGCCCGATTAGCCATTTTAATCAACTGCGCGACGGCTTTCTGTGGCGAATGGGTGGTAATGACTTTTGCCAGGTCTTCGTCTTTCACCATGTCCGTCAAACCGTCGGAACACAAGAGCACGGCGTCGCCATCTTGCAAGACGGTGGCGGTGTAGAGATCGGCCGGCATGGCGGGCTTATCGCCCATCGAGCGCGTAATCACACCCTTATCGGCTTCGGCCGGCGGCAGGCCGCGCGCAGCCTTCTCGGCAATCAAGGTGTGATCCTTCGTGCGCTGTGAAGCCTGGCCGTCGCGGATTAAATAGGCGCGGCTGTCACCCGCATTCGCCACATACAAGTAATTGCTCTGGATCACGGCGGCGACCACGGTGCTGCCGGCCTGCCCCAGCGCCGGGTTGCGCGTCCGCATCTGGTACAGGCTGTCGTTGGCGTACTGCACGGCGTTGTACAGGCGCTGATCGGGCGTGCCGGCCAACGGCGTTTCGTAGTAGACATCGCGCAAAGATTGAACCACTTCGCGGCTGGCGCGCTGGCCTAGATCGGACCCGCCAATCCCATCGGCCACGATTAAGAGATAGCCTTTGCTGGACAGGGTGGCCTGATCGACCTTTTTGTAGCTCTGGGTCTGCTTGGCCGGAAAGTAACAACTATCTTCATTGACTTCGCGCACCTGGCCGGGATGAGAATCGCCCCAGATTTGCACGGGCAACGGGGGTGTCGCGGAATTAGGAGGTTGGCTGCTCATAGCGCTTACCTTTCAAGGACGAGTCGTCGTTGGCGCTCCGCTGGCTGGTGTAGCCGCGGCGCTGGTGGCTGTGTACACCGGGCGCGGTGTACGCGTGTGGGTTGGAACCGGCGTTACAGTGGGTAGCTTGGTCGTTGGCGTCATCGTCGCCGTGGGTGTGTACGTCTGGGTGATGGTGATGGGCGCTGCGGTGGGTGGTGGCGTAGACTGGCAGGAGGGGAGCGCCGCGCCCAACCCGATCGCACCCGCAGCCGCCGCGGCGAGAGCCGCAGCCACTGCGACCTGAC
>JBGSPW010000122.1:0-20504 GCA_041738395.1 Thermoflexales bacterium | reverse complement strand
AATGGGATTGTGTGGCAATCGATTAGCAGCCGGGTCCCGTTAACCCGCTGACCTTAAATTCCATAGACGGGCGTTCGGCTCGGCTTAGTTCAACTCTGGATTATGCGGCGGCTTTCCTCCGCTTTTACTCGAGCGGGTCGGTTGATCCGCGCCGCATCAATCCTTAATTCGTTGGGCGTACCTACAACGCAAAACTCCAGGAGAAGACCATGACCGACTGCTTGATGTACTGGAAGTATTACTGGAGTGACGTCGAAGAAAACCCTAACCTCAGAAACATTGGCTGGCATACAGGAAGTCAGTATTTTTTCGGACAAGTCAAACCTGGTGACAGTTTATGGGTCGTTGTATCAGGTGGGGCAGAATATCCCGAGGAATGGCGTCTCCTTCAAAGACTCGTGATCAAAAGCCTTGAGGAAGATGGTCCGGTAGATGCGCCATTCCACGCTATTGGCAATCCAGAAACGACCGAGCACTACGATGTACAGACACAGCCAGACTTCTCATCAATTTTACATCAATTAGAGTTTGCTAGCGGAAGAAGAATAACGCTAGATGGAAGCTTGATAGGCCGCGCCATTCAAGCGATTCGGCCACTTGCAGATAAAGACATTGCATTGTTGGAAGAATACTCAAGGAATCTTAAGCGACAGCCGTAACTAGACTTGGCTTCCGGTAGATTTCAGTGAGCAAATACTGGGAGATGACGACCAAGCATTGAATTTTTTCCCGATGTGCGAATCTGCTTTTATTCATCAAGCAACGCTTGTAGACACGGTACGCCCAACACGGCGCGCAGCCGACCCGCCCAGCTGCCAAAGTTGAGCATCATTTTTGACCATTGTCGATCAGGTCGGTGGCAGGCTGACGCCCGGCCGTTGGGCCCCCTCCGATAATACTAATGTCGATAAAAAAGCCATGAGCCGCAGGGTAGAAATCTATCTTTTTGGGGGCCTTGTTATTGCCGTGCTGGGTTGCATAGCGGCATTGCTGGCTATGCCAACGCCGACTATGATGTCGGTGCCACCCACCATCCCCCTTACCTTAGCACCCGGCGCTACCCGGATTGCCCCCATAGATAACATGGTGCAAGTCTATGTGTTGGCCGGCGACTTTACAATGGGAAGCAACGTTAGCGGTAGCGATGAAAAGCCCACGCATACCGTGTATCTGGATCCATATTGGATAGATCAGACAGAAGTGACGCAAGGCATGTACGCCAAGTGTCAGGCGGCAGGCAAGTGCGGTCAGCCGAGCGGTTCTAATGGCGGTGACAATTATCCAGTGATCTATGTGGATTGGTATGACGCTAATGCCTATTGTAAATGGGTCGGGCGGCGCTTGCCGACGGAAGCGGAGTGGGAGAAGGCCACGCGAGGGCTTGACGGACGCCAATATCCGTGGGGCAATGTTGAACCGGATTGCGACCACACAAATGGTGGCTTAAAAACCAATAGTTGTGTAGGTCGGACGGTGGCTGTTGGTAGTTATCCAACAGGTGCTAGTCCTTACCATGCGTTGGACATGGCCGGGAATGTGTGGGAATGGGTGTATGACTGGTATGATAATAACTATTACCAAAGTTCACCACGCAACAATCCTACAGGGCCTGCAAGTGGAGAGTACCGGGTTCTACGTGGGGGCGGCTGGCATGTTGTTGCCGGTGGTTTGCGTTCGGCATTTCGTACTTATTACCCTCCGGCGAGCAAGTACAGCACTGTAGGGTTCCGGTGTCTTCTCCCTGCCCTGTGAACTTCCAAAACTGGGGCCTAACAACCGCTTGCACCCGACCTCGCGCTACGCGCTTGTAGGCCCGGCTTGTTATGGTTCACAGCTTGTTTGCAATCCAGCTTGTTTTCGTTGGACACCGCGCGGGCGGGTGAAGCGGGACGTTGGGCGGCTAATGATATCGCATCATCCTTTGATGAAGAAGTGAAAACCACCCGCAAAACATCGCGCGTGGCTCACAGACCTCGGAGGTTTTGATGGATCATCTAGTCGCCAGTCAATGTCAGTAAGTTAGTGCGCCGGTCACGTCACGCTTCGCGCCGCATGCTTGCGCCGCATGCTTTCGCTCATGCGTGCCGCCAGGCTCTGGGGGAGCCTGGGGACGGCATAGCGGGACCGACGGCAGCGGCCCTATACTCATTACTCATTACTCGTTACCCACATGATCCACATCGTCACCGACAGCACCTCGGACATTCCAGTGGACATCGCCCGCGCGCTGAATATCACGGTGACGCCCGCGCACGTCATCTTTGGCGAAGAATCGTTTGACGATGGCGTGACCATCACGCGCGAAGAATTCTATCGCCGCCTCAAGACGAGCCACGTTCTTCCCACGACCTCCACGCCCAGCGCCGGCGAATTTGCCGAAGTGTATGAGCGCGTTGGCGGTGAAATTGTGTCCATCCACGTCGCGGCCAGATGGAGCAGCCTCCTCGACACGGCCCGGCTCGGCGCCAGTCTGGCTCCGCAGGCGCAAGTGACCTTCTGGGATTCGGGCAAATTGGCGATGGGCCTGGGCTGGCAGGTGATTATGGCGGCCCGCGCCGCCCGGCAAGATCAATCGCTTGCGGGAATCATTCAAGCCCTGGAAGAAATCAAACGGCGGGTACATCTGTTTGCCGCCTTGGACACCCTGACGTATCTGCGCCGCAGCGGGCGTGTGAACCCCCTCGTGGCGCGCTTCGGCCAATTGCTGAGCATCAAACCGCTCATCAATGTGGGCGACGGTGAAGTGAGCATGGCCGGTCGGGCGCGCACGCGACACACTGCCATTGAGCGCCTCAAAGAGCTGACCTACGATCTCGGCCCACTGCAATCGTTGGCGGTGCTGCACACCGCGAGTTATGAGGCAGCGCAGCAGCTCGCCGCCGAGTTTGCCCAGACGCTTCCTCAGCTGCGCGAGCCTATCATCATCTGCGAAGCCACCACGGCCGTCGGCACGCATGTCGGCCCCAATGCGCTTGGCATCGCCGCCGTCGTGGCCGAATAGCTTATAATGGGCCTACCTTGCATACGAACGGGACACCTAACGAGATCATGACAGCTAAGAATCCGGCCTTCGATAAACTCTATAAGATTCTCAAACTGGAAGCCGATACCGGTTATCGCGACAAAGCCATGATTGGCGGGCTGACGCAATTCGCGGCGCGCTGGCAGCAAGAAGCGGGCGACAGTCCCGCAGCGAAACAGGTCGCCGACATCCTGCGCACCTACAGCGCGCTTAAGCCGGTCGATCCGCGCCGTCTTGCGATCCATCAGATCGTGCAGCTGTTGGGGATGGGGCACAGCCCGATCAAGCCTGATCCAACCGCAGCGGCCTCGGCCCTAGTGGCGATGTCGGCCCAAGTGGCGGTGTCGGCCCAACCGATCGAACCGGCGGCCGAAGTGAAGTCTGAAAAAGTCGAAACCGTCGAAGCGCCGCGTGCACCGGCGGTAACTACGCCCCTGGCGCCGATCGCGGCGACAACGCACGCTAAGCCGATCGAGAAAGTCGAAGTTCCACCGGTTGCGACGCGACCTCAACCTGTGCCACGTCCCCCCCTGCCCGAAGCGCTCGACGAGCAAGGCAATCCCATCGGCCTGGCCTCGCCCGTGACCGTCATCAGTGGCATCGGCCCATCGTACGCAGAGAAACTGGAACGGCTGGGCGTGAAAACCATCCGCGACTTGCTGTATTTCATCCCGCGCCGCTACGACGATTTCAGCAATCTCAAGCCGATCAGCCGTTTGCAGTTTGGCGACGAAGTGACCATCATGGGCACGGTGTGGGATGCCGGCGAAAAGCGCGTGCGCGGCGGCGCCTCGATCTTTCAGGCGATCCTCAGCGACGGCTCCGGCACGATTCAATGCACGTGGTTCAACCCCTACGTTGCCAATCAAATCAAACGCGGCACACAGATTGTGATCAGCGGCAAAGTCGACGAGTACAATGGACGCTTGACGTTTTCTTCGCCCGAATACGAATTGCTCGACAATGAACTGCTCAACACCGCGCGCATCGTGCCGGTCTATCCACTGACGGAAGGCATCTCCAACCGCTGGCTGCGCAAGATCACGCGGCGCGTCGTCGATTACTGGTCGCCGCGCATAGCTGATGATCTACCCAACGCGGTACGCACTTCGGCCGGCCTCATGAGTTTGCCGACCGCCCTGGTGCAGGCTCACTTTCCTGATTCATCTTCGTCCTTGGAAGCCGCGCGCAAGCGGCTGGCCTTTGACGAGTTGTTCTTGCTGCAACTGGGCCTGCTGAGACAGAAGCAGCAATGGCGCAGTGATACCGGTCGGGCGTTAAACACCGATCGGGCGATGTTGGACAAATTCATTCAATCGCTCCCCTACCCGCTCACCGAAGCGCAGCAGCGTGTCATCGCCGACATTCTCGGCGACATTGGCACGCAGCATCCGATGAGCCGCCTGGTGCAGGGCGATGTCGGATCGGGCAAGACGGTGGTCGCGGCCGCGGCGATGTTCCTGACGGCGCAATCACAGGCGCAGGCGGCCCTCATGGCCCCGACCGAAATTCTCGCCGAACAACACTACAAGAATCTGAGTAAACTCTTCGCGGCGCTCAACGAACAGGGCGCAACGCCGCCGCTGACGGTTCGCTTATTGACCGGCAGCATACCGTCAGCCGAGCGCGAAACGACTTTGGCCGAGATCTCCGAGGGGCGCGCAAATATCATCGTGGGCACGCACGCGCTGATTCAAGAGACCGTGATCTTCCACGATCTCGCCTTAGCCATCATCGACGAGCAACATCGTTTTGGCGTGGCACAACGCGCCGCCCTGCGACAGAAGGGTCGCGTCAGCCCGCACGTCTTGGTGATGACGGCCACGCCCATCCCCCGCACGTTATCGCTGACCATTTACGGCGATCTCGATCTTTCCGTGATCGATCAAATGCCGCCGGGCCGCCAGCCGATCGAGACGCGCATCGTGCTGCCCACCGAACGCGAACGCGCCTATACGTTCATTCGTGCGCAGATCGAAAAAGGACGGCAGGCGTTTATCATCTGTCCCCTCGTCGAAGAATCCGATAAGATTGAAGCCAAGGCCGCCGTGGAAGAACACGCGCGCTTGCAGAAGCACGTCTTCCCGCAATATCAACTCGGCTTGCTGCACGGGCGCATGAAACCCGACGACAAGGACGCGGCCATGCGCGCCTTTGCCAACAACGAAACGCAGATACTGGTTTCTACTTCTGTGGTGGAAGTGGGCATCGACATTCCGAACGCCACCCTCATCATGATCGAAGGGGCGGAACGGTTTGGCCTGGCGCAGCTGCATCAGTTCCGCGGGCGCGTCGGTCGCGGCGAACACAAGTCGTTCTGCCTGCTGCAAACCGACTTGAGCGCATCCGACCTCACCGAACGGCTGAAAGCGGTGGAAGCCAGCAACGATGGTTTTGTGTTGGCCGAAAAAGACCTGCAGCTGCGCGGGCCTGGTCAATTCTTTGGGACGCGGCAGAGCGGCCTGCCCGATATGCACCTGAGCAACATCACCGACGCGCGCCTGATCGATCTGGCCCGGCGTGAAGCTGAAAAGGTTTTAAGGGCCGATCCTGAGTTGAGCGCAGATGACCATCGACCGCTCGCTCAACGCCTGCAAGAATTCTGGGAAAGCGGCGCGGGAGATTTGAGTTAGCGCGGTATAATCGGGGCAGGAGTAAGACCATGTCGATGCAAGTACAGTTTGCCCAGCAACTCGCTTTCGTCGCCGCTCAACGACAAGCCGGCGAGGATACTATCCTGGCGCAGGCGTTACGTGAGGGTGTGCAAGCGCTGTATCGCGAAGCGCTGTTAGAGGCTTATTTGCTACAGCGCATTCCTCGCGAGCAGATCTTGCAAGAGCTAGGGCCAGAGCAGTTAGAGGAATTAGAATACCAGCGCGACGCGCTTGCCCGTGACGTAGCCTGGGGTCGCAAGCATGCCTGACGCGATCTGCGATACCGGACCCATCTTGCACTTGCACGAAATCGGTTGCCTGCAAGTTCTGAGCAGCTTTGACGTGCTGCGGCTCCCGGACCTCGTGGTAGAAGAACTGCGCGCGTACCGTCTGGATTTACCGGTACTATCTGTCAACAACCTTCATACAGATGTCGTTCATCTTCAAGAAGCAGCGTGGGGCCGGTTAGGGCAGATTTCCATATCTGTCCTAGCGCTGATACGACACTCGAGATCGAACCCTAGCGCCAATACTGTTTAGATAAGTCAGCAGAAGCGGCTCCCACGCCGCCGGGCATGGGAGCCTGGCCCGCTAACAAAACAGTATTGACCCTAGCGCCGCATCGTAAAATTTCGAGAAAGCGACGCTGGAGATTTGAGCGAATAAGGAGCCCTACGTGGCACAAGCTAAAACAGGCGATACCGTTCGAGTACACTATACCGGCAAGCTGGATGACGGCACGGTATTTGACTCCTCGTTGGGCGGAGAGCCGATCGAGTTTATTTTAGGCGCGCATCACGTCATTCCGGGTTTTGAAGAGGGCGTCACGGGCATGGAAGTGGGTGAGACCAAGACGGTTCTCATCCCCAGCACTGAGGCTTACGGTCCTTATGAAGACGGAATGGTGCTGGTCATCCCGCGCGAACAAGTGCCACCCCACGTCACCCTGGGACTGGGCGAGATGTTGGAACTGAGTCAACCTTCGGGCGAAGCCATCACCGTGCGCATTACCGAGCTCACCGATGTGAGCGTCACGCTGGACGGGAATCATCCACTGGCGGGTGAAGACCTGATGTTTGATCTGCAGCTCGCCGGCATCGCCTAAATTTCAAGGAGCAACCTTGACGAACGCCATTTATCCGGCCTCATTCGATCCTATCCACTACGGCCATATCGACATCGCCAAACGATCGGCGCTCATTTTCGATCGCGTGATCGTCGCCGTATACGATCGGCCGTTGAAGAACCTGTTGTTCAACATCGACGAACGGCTGCAGCTGGTTGAACAAGCGCTGCGCGATGTGCCTAACGTCGAGATCGCGCGTTACAGCGGCCTCACGGTCGAATACGCGCGGCAGGTCGGCGCGCAAGTCATCGTGCGCGGCCTGCGCGTGGTCAGCGATTTTGAGTTGGAATGGCACATGGCCCTGACCAACAAGCAGCTCGCGCCGGACATCGAGGTCGTGTGCTTCATGACCAGCCAGGCCTACGCTTTCTTGAGTTCCAGCACGCTGCGTGAAGTGGCGCTGTTGGGCGGCGATGTGTCGAGCATGGCGCCGTCGTTTGTGGCCGAAGCGCTGCACCGCAAAGCTATTGAGCGCGCGCAGGATCCCATCAATCAACCCGTGCCCATCACGTCACTGCGCGACTGAGCGGACGGGTCGAACGGCATTTGCAAATTTTGCCAAATTGTAAGACACTGTAGTCAGCAATCGATAGCCTGAACGAGGGTCGCCCATGGACATCTTGCACCTGATCGATCAACTTGAAGCGCTGCTGAACGAAGGTTCACATCCGCCGCTGGTGGGCAAACGGGTCTTGCTCGACGAACAGCGCGCCTGGGAGATCATCGACCAGATGCGCGTCTCGATCCCCGAAGAGGTGAAGAAGGCCAAGCGCATCAACCAGGAACGCGATCGTATCATCGCGCAGGCCAATGAAGAGGGCGCGCGCATCATCGAGTTGTCCAAGGATGAAGCGCAGCAGTTAGCCTCCGACACGGAAATTGCGCGGCAGGCGCAAAGCCGGGCTACGACCATCGTCGAGCGGGCGCAGCGTGAAGCCGACGCGTTGAAAGCCGACGCCGACGACTACGCCGTGCAAGTGCTGGGCAAGTTGGAAGAAGACCTGGCTAAAGCGCTCAGCATCGTGCGCAATGGTTTGTTGAAATTGAATACCGAAAAAGCCTACCTGGATCAAGCGGGAACGAGCAGCAGTTCTTCTGCGCGGGTATAACGCAAAAGTGTTGGTGACTTGTGGGATACGCTCCTGCTGGATGGCACATCCAGCGCGAGCGTGGCCGGGCAGTATGCACACCCTACAGTTTTGCGTTATACCCCTTCTGCGCTTCTGCGCGCCTGTCTTGACATACTTTCTGCATCTGCTATAATTCGCGCCCGGTCACAGTAACAGGCGTAATCTCGAAAGGAAGAGCAGCAAACTCATGACACCGCTACCCAAACGCAAACATTCGAAGGGGCGACGCAATCGCCGCCGGGCGCACTACAACTTGAAACCGACGACACTGGAAATGTGTGGACAGTGCAAGGAGCTCAAACTCCCGCACCGCGTGTGCCCAACGTGCGGCACGTACAACGGCCGTCAGGTCGTGGACGTGGCGGCGCGTGACGAGCGCAAGAACCGCAAGAACGCGCAGTAAGTCCAACTCAACGACGAGGCCGGTCAGCGCAACATGACCGGCCTCGTGTGTTGTTTACAGCTTATCTCTAAACTTCGATTGCCTGCGTTGTGCTCCAAGCCCGCGAGGACGCGGGCTTGGAGCGTTGGTTTAGAGATAGGTTCTTAGCGTCAGACCTTTCGGGGTTCTAAACCGTCGAGAGGGTTCCCTTAACAAATTCTTTCAGGGTGAATGGAATGAATCCAGCCACGCTTGCTTTTCTTTTCCCCGGCCAAGGCTCGCAGTTTGTGGGCATGGGCCGCGAGCTAGCCGACACTTATCCTGAAGCCCAAGCGATCTTTGCCCAGGCCGATGACGTCCTGGGCTTTGCCTTGTCTCGATTGTGCTTCGACGGCCCCGAAGCCGACTTGATGGATACCGTCAACGCCCAACCCGCCCTCCTCACCCACAGCATCGCCACCCTGCGCGTCATACAACGTGTCGCGCCACAACTTCAGCCGAGATTTGTCGCCGGGCACAGCCTGGGCGAATTCAGCGCGTTGGTCGCCGCTGGATCGTTGTCGTTTGAAGATGCGGTGCAGCTGGTGCGTGAACGCGGCCGCCTGATGAAACAAGCAGGCACGATCAATCCGGGCGGCATGGCCGCCATCATGCCGTTGAGCCGCGACATCGTCGATCAGGTGTGCCAGGAAGCCGCGGCGCTCACCGGCAAGCCGGTGCAAGTCGCCAACGACAACAGCCCCGGCCAGATGGTCATCTCGGGAGATCCGGTGGCACTGGATAAAGCGATCGAGTTGGCCAAAGCCCGTGGGGCCAAGCGCGCAATTCGCTTGCAGGTCAGCATTGCCTCACATTCGCCCCTGATGAAGATGGCCGCCCGATCGTTCCGGGGCGAGCTCGACGCGATCTCTTTGGCGCCGCCACAATTGCCAGTGATTGGCAACGTCTACGCCCGCCCGATCAAATTGATCGATGTGCGTGACGAGTTGGAAGCGCAGCTCACCTCGCCCGTGCGCTGGACGGAGTCGGTGCAGTATTTGGCGCAGCACGGCGTGACAACGTGCCTCGAAATTGGATCGAAAGACGTGCTGGCCGGGTTGGTACGCCGCATCGATACCAGCTTAACGGCGCTGAGCGTGGGCGATCCCAAGGGCATTCAACTGCTGATCGAAGCCTAGCCAGAACGGTGCGATGAAGCGCTGGCTGTTTCGACTCGCTCGTCTGCCTATTTTGCGGCCGCTCGTCCGCTGGACTTTTGCACACATGAGTTTCCTCATTCCCGCTCAGCGTCTGCGCGACACGCAAACCTTAATCGCTTTTCGTCATCCGCAACCGAGTTACCCGTTTCACGTCCTGATCGTGCCAAAGCAAGCCTATCGCAGTTTGTTGGATGTGCCACCACAGGCCACTGATTTCATGCTTGAGCTCTTCGAAACGGTACAAAGCCTAGTGCGCGAGTTTCAGTTGGAGTCAGGTGGGTATCGCTTGATTGCGAATGGCGGCTCGTATCAAGATGTGCCACAGTTGCACTTTCATTTGATCGCCGATGTGCGTACTCAATCGTAGTGTGATACACTAACCGCTCGGAGCAAACGATGGACAACACCACTCCTGCGAATGTCGGCCTACCCGCCATGCGCGTGGGCTTCATCGGTTTAGGCCTGATGGGCAAGCCGATGGCCGGACACATCGTCAAAGCCGGTTATCCGCTCACGGTGCACAATCGCAGCCGTGCCGCCGTCGGTGAGCTAGTCAAGCTGGGCGCGCAAGCGGCTACCTCCCCGCGCGCGGTCGCGATGAACAGCGATGTGGTCATCACGATGCTGCCCGATTCGCCCGATGTAGAGCTAGTGGTCAATGGCGCCGACGGAATTCTGGCAGGAGCGCGACCGGGCCTTATTCACGTGGACATGAGCACCATTTCAGTCACAGCTACCCGCCGCATCGCCGCGCTGGAAGCCGAGCAAGAAGTGATGCACATCGATGCGCCCGTCAGCGGCGGCGAGGTAGGCGCAAAAAATGCAACCTTGTCGATCATGGTGGGCAGCGACGAGTACGCGCTGCTCGCCGTCGATCCGATCTTGAAAGTGATGGGCAAGCGCATCATTCACATCGGCCCGGTGGGCAGCGGGCAGATTGCGAAGGCATGCAATCAAATCATGGTTGCCGCGCAGATGGTGGCCATGGGCGAACTGTTAGTGCTGGCCCAGAAGGCGGGCGCCGATCCCGAAAAGGTCGTCGATGCGATCAAAGGCGGGGCCGCAGCCTGCTGGACGCTGGACAACAAACCGCAGCGCCTATTCGCGGGCAATCGCACGCCGGGCTTCAAAGCGTCGATGCAATACAAGGACTTGAACATCGTCATGGAGATGGCCAAAGCCTACGGAGTGCCCCTGCCCGGCACAGCGACCAACACGCAGTTATTCAATGCGCTGGTAGCAAACGGTCTGGGCGATCTGGACAATTCGGCGGTGATTGCCGTCATCGAGCAGCTGGCGCAGACGATGCTGGAAACGAACGAGTAGAACAGGGGTCAAAGCCGAACACATCTTGCCGGGGAGAGGAACCATGTCATCTTTAGCGGGGAAAGTGGCGGTCGTCACCGGGGGGGGACGCGGCATCGGGCGCGGGATCGCCATCGAACTGGGAAAGCGCGGCGCGAAAATCATCGTCAACTATAACAGCAACGCCGACACGGCCAATGAAGTCGTCGGCTTGATTCAGCAGGCGGGCAGTGACGCGCTGGCAGTGCAGGCCGATGTCAGCCAGTACGCGGCAGCGCAGGGCCTGATCAAAGCCGCGACCGACTTCGGCGGGCGGCTGGATATTCTGGTCAACAACGCCGGAACCACACGCGACATGCTGCTGGCGATGATGCCGGAATCCGATTGGGATTTGGTCATTACCACGAATCTCAAAAGCGCGTACAATTGCAGCAAGGCGGCGTTGAGGCCGATGATCCGGCAGAAATACGGTCGGATGGTTAACATCTCTTCGATTTCCGGGCTGGCGGGCAATGGCGGACAGACCAACTACTCGGCTTCCAAGGCAGGGTTGATCGGCTTCACCAAAGCGCTGGCCCGGGAAGTGGGCGGACGCAACATTACCGTCAACGCGGTTGCGCCGGGTTTCATTCCGACTGATCTCACGTCGTCGCTGCCGCAGAATTTGCTCGACGAGGCCATCCAAGCGACGCCGTTGGGCCGCCTGGGCACGATCGATGATGTGGCGCGAGTCACGGCCTTTCTCGTTTCCGAGGATGCTTCATTTATCACCGGGCAAGTGTTAAGCGTCGACGGTGGCATGGTCATGTAAGGCACCGGACATATCGGTTGCCGCTTGCGCTGTGCGCCGTCTACGCCCATTCACCCCATCACTCAAAATCGCACAGCGAAAGGAAAGAACACCATGTCTCAACTGGATAACAAAGTCGCCGTCGTCACCGGCGGTGCACAGGGAATCGGGAGAGCGATCGCCGAACTGCTCGCCCGGCGCGGCGCTCACATCGTCGTGGCCGACATCAACATTGAGAAGGCCCAGGTCACGGCGCAGGCTATCGCCACCACTAACGCCGGGCAGCGCGTCATCGCCGTCCAGACCAATGTGACCGACAGCGCCAGCACGCAGGCCATGATCGATCGCACCATGGAAGAGTTTGGCCGGATTGATATCCTGGTCAACAATGCCGGCACGACGCGCGATAACCTGATCATGCGCATGAGTGACGCCGACTGGGATTTAGTTCTCGGCATCAATCTCAAGGGCGCTTTCAATTGCTCCAAAGCCGCGGTCCGTTCTATGATGAAGCAGCGCTATGGCCGAATCATCAACATTTCGTCTGTGTCGGGTCTGGCCGGTCAGGCAGGTCAGACCAACTATTCTTCCTCCAAAGCCGGGCTGATCGGTTTCACGAAGGCCCTCGCCAAGGAAGTAGGATCGCGCGGGATCACCGTCAACGCCGTCGCGCCGGGTTTCGTGCCGACCGATCTGACGAATGACCTTTTGGCCAAAGTGCAAGACGAGGCGATCAAAGCCACGCCGCTGGGGCGCTTAGGCTCAGTCGAGGATGTGGCGTATGCTGTGGCGTTTCTCGTCTCCGATGAAGCTTCCTTCATTACCGGGCAAGTGCTCAGCGTGGACGGCGGGCTGGCGATGCAATAAGTGGAGGAGCCGACGATGGACGAAGAGTCACAAGGCACGATTACCATTTCGACCATGGTGCTTAACACGATTGCGCGGTTGACCACGCTCAATGTGCCGGGCGTGGCGCGCATGGGCAATAACGGGCAGCTGCTGCAGACCAACAGCGGCACCATTGTGAAGGTCGTCAACGGCAAGGTCAAGGCCGACATCTACATCGTCGTCCGTTCCGACACGAACTTCTACGAAACCGGGCAGCTCATTCAGCGCGAGGTGGCCCGCTCGATCAAAGAGATCGTCGGCATGGATGTGCAGGCGATCAATGTGTACATTCAAGACGTGGAGTACCCGGCGACCACGGCTAATCCTAACTCGACCGACTGAACCTCTGTGAAAGCACGACAACGCGGACGCGTCGCGGCGCTCAAAGCCTTGTACGAATTGGACACCACCCAACATGAACCGGGCGTCGTGTTAACGCGCCGCCTGGCCGATGATCAGTTGAGCGCTGAAGGCGAACGGTTTGCGCACGAGATCGTAATGGGGGTCTGGCAGCATCGCGCCGAACTGGATCGGTTGATTCACCAACACGCGCCGGAATGGCCGGTCGATCAGATGGCCGTGGTCGATCGGAATGTGCTGCGCATCGCCATCTACGAATTCAGCCTGGCGCATATCACGCCCCTGAAAGTCGCTATCAACGAAGCGATCGAAATTGCCAAGTCCTACGGGTCTGACAGTGCACCACGCTTTATCAACGGCGTGCTGGGGGCCTTGGCCGAGCTTGAAACGCCGGCTAGCCCGAACAAGTAACATGGATTTCCTGGGTATTGGGCCGTTTGAAATTGCGCTCGTGGCGCTCATCGCGTTTATCGTGCTGGGTCCCGAACGCATTCCAGGTGTCATGCGGCAGCTGGGTAAATGGGTGCGGCAGCTGCGCGAGTTTACGAATAACATCACGCGCGATTACGGAACCGACATCCAACAGCTAACCGGCGAAGTGACAGCTTTACAAGAGGAGCTGCGCAGCATTCAACGCGAGCTCGGCCAAGTCGCGACCGGCTTCATGACGGCGACACTGCCTTCCAATCTGGATCATTCGATCGCGCCGAAGAGCGCGCTGCCTGACAAATCAACACAAGCGCCCGCGCCCGCGCCCTCGACCAACCCGATCGTCCCCTCCCCCGATCCCAGTTCCACTGGCTCCAGCGATACCTACACGATATGAGCGACTCACGCTACGCTAAGATTATGCCCTTAATGGGACATCTGCGCGAACTGCGCAACGTGCTCATTAAATGCGCCATCGCCCTGGCGATTGGCACTGCACTGTCCTTCATATTTACCACGCAGATCTTGCAGTTTCTTATCGCGCCGTATGGCGGCATCCTGGAGACGATCGATCCCACTGAAAACGTCACGACCTATTTTCGCGTGGCGCTCATGTCGGGCGCGGTGCTGGCCATGCCGTTTCTGATCTATTTCATCTGGTCGTTTATTGCGCCGGGACTCGAAGCAAAAGAAAAGCGCTACGTGCGCTACCTCGTGCCGGGCGCGACCTTGCTGTTTCTGGTGGGCGTGGCGTTTGCCTGGGGGTTGATGCTGCCGGCCGCGATCGGTTTCTTATCGACGTTTGAACCGACGATCTTCAAGACCAGTTGGCGCGCGGGGGCTTACATTCCCTTCGTCACATCGCTGCTCTTCTGGATTGGCGTAGCCTTTGAACTGCCGCTGGTGGTCTTTTTTCTTGCCAAGCTCAAGGTCGTCACAGCACGCAAGCTGTTGGGGTGGTGGCGCTTCGCCGTGGTCGGCGCGGCCATCGTCGCGGCGTTGATTACGCCCACCGTCGATCCGTTCAACATGGCGCTGGTCATGGCTCCGCTGATCTTGTTGTATTTCCTGAGCATTGCGCTGGCGAAGTTGGCTTGAACGCACTTGAGTAAACAGGCCATATCCGTCCGTACCACTCCGTGATATAATCGCAGTGAAAAGATTCATGGCGCGTGGCGCGCCATGTGCCATGATGAGCATAGAAATGTCATTGCGCAAGCCCAACGACGGCTTTCCAATGACATTTTCGTTTTCAAAACCCCACACCACCACAGGAGAGTGCACGAATGAGCCGGATTAAAGTTATCATCATGGGCGCCGCAGGACGTGATTTTCACAACTTCAACACCGTCTTCCGCGACAATGACGCCTACGAAGTCGTGGCCTTTACCGCGACGCAGATTCCCAACATCGATGACCGCCGTTATCCGCCCGAGTTGGCCGGAAAGCTGTACCCCGCCGGAATTCTGATTTACCCCGAATCAGACTTGAACCGCCTGATCAAAGAGCACAATGTCGATCAGGTCATCTTCGCCTATTCGGATGTGCAGCACGAATACGTGATGCACAAAGCCTCGCAAGTCCTGGCTGCCGGGTCCGACTTCCGTTTGATCGGCCCCAAGGAAACGCAAATTAAATCGACCAAACCCGTCGTGTCGATCTGCGCGGTGCGCACCGGCGCGGGCAAAAGCCAGACCACGCGGCGTGTATCGGAAGTCCTGAAAGCGCTGGGCTACCGGGTCGCGGCGATTCGTCACCCCATGCCCTACGGCGATCTGGTGAAGCAAGCCGTGCAGCGCTTTGCCGACTACACGGACCTGGACGCGCACGAGTGCACGATCGAAGAGCGCGAAGAATACGAACCCCACATCGATCGCGGCGTGGTCATTTACGCGGGCGTTGACTATGAAGCGATTCTGCGCCAGGCCGAGCAGGAAGCGGACATCATTCTGTGGGACGGCGGCAACAACGACCTCTCGTTCTACAAGAGCGACCTGCACATCGTCGTCGCCGATCCGCATCGCCCCGGCCACGAGTTGAGCTATCATCCGGGCGAAACCAATCTGCGCATGGCTGATGTGGTCGTGATCAACAAGATCGACACCGCCGATCTCGATAAAATTGCGCGGGTGCGCGACAGCATCATGCAGGTCAATCCCGACGCGACCGTGGTGGAAGCCGCTTCCCCGATCTTCGTCGACGACCCGGCGGCCATCAGAGGCAAGAGCGTGCTCGTCATCGAAGACGGCCCCACCCTGACGCACGGCGAGATGGCGTATGGCGCAGGCGTGGTAGCCGCGCGGCGCTTTGGCGCAGCCGAAATCATCGATCCGCGCCCCTACGCGGTCGGCTCGATCGTGGCGACGTATCAGAAATATCCCACGACGGGGGCAGTGCTGCCGGCGATGGGCTATGGCCCCGAGCAAATGCGCGAACTGGGCGAGACGATCAACAACACGCCGTGCGATCTGGTATTGGTGGCCACCCCGATCGATCTGCGGCGCGTCGTCGAGATCAATCGCCCCTCACAGCGCGTGCGCTACGAATTGCAGGAAATCGGTCAACCGACGCTGGTTGATATCCTCGAAGAGAAGTTTGGCCGCAAGAAGTAGCTGTCCGACTAGAAACCGGGTTTCTCCACGCTATTCGTTCCATTCCCGCCAAAATGGAGAAACCCGGTTTCCGGTTGTCGTCTTACTCGCGACGCTGTCTTATGCGTGAACGAACCACGGCCCTCATCCTCTTTATCACTTTAGCGCTGGCCTACGCCTTCGTGTTTCCGCGCTGGCTGGACTGGAACGCGAACGCGCGTTTCGATCTCAGCGCCGCCATCGTGGATCAGGGCACGCTGTCCATCGATGCGTATGCGCAGAACACCGGCGACTATGCGCTGTTCAATGGCCGGCGTTACAGCGACAAGGCGCCGGGGCTATCGTTTCTGGGTGTGCCCGTGTACTTCGTCGTGTCACGCATGACGCAGCCGGAAGTCGTGCAGAACTTCATCGTCTCACTGGGACGCGCGCCGGCTGCCGCGCCGACAATCAATCGTCCCGGCAATCAAGTCTCACGCGCAGAACTGGTGTTTGCCAGTCGCATCGCGCTGACCACCTGGCTCATCGTCGGGCTGTCGTCGGCACTGCTGGGCGTGATCTTGTTCTATTTCTTGGGGCGCTTGAACTGCGCGCTGCGCTGGCGCGCCCTCGCCGTGTTGATCTATGGTTTAGCGACACCGGCCTTCACGTACTCCGCCGCTTTCTACGGACATCAAGTTGCGGCGGTGCTGCTCTTCGGCGCGTTCGCGTGGCTGGTTACGCTGCGCTCACGCCAGGCTCATGCAATCGAGTGGTTGATCATCGGCGGCTTGTTGGGCTATGCCGCCATCACTGAATATCCTGCTGTGCCCATCGCTGCCTGCATCGGATTGTATGCCGTCTGGATCACGCGCCGCGTGCAACCGATCATACTCATCGCGTTGGGGGGCTTCATCCCGATCGGGTTGTGGGGAGCCTATAACACGGCGATCTTCGGCACGCCGTTCACGCTGACGTATCAATATGTGGCTAATCCGCGCTTATACGAACTGGTCAACTCTGGATTCCTCAGTGCTAATCTGCCCACCGCCGAAGCCCTCTGGGGATTGACGTTCAGTCCGTTTCGCGGATTGTTCTTTGCGTCGCCGATTTTGTTGCTGAGCCTGCCGGGGTTGGTGCTGCTGCGCCGATCGATCTTTCGCGCCGAATGGATCACCACGCTGGCGATCGTGCTGGGATTCTTCGTGCTGGTCAGTGCCTCCGCGCAATGGTGGGGTGGCTGGAGCGCCGGGCCGCGCTATTTAGTGCCGATGCTGCCCTTCCTGGTTTGGCCGCTCACGGCGACGCTCGATCGGATGGCGCGCCTGACGGCGAAGTGGCGCACGGGGCTGGGGTTGATCACGATCGGGTTGGGCGTGATCTCGATCGTGAACGGGTGGTCACTGACGCTGGGCGGGCAATACTATGCGCCCGACGACCTCATGAATCCGCTGATCGAATATAGTTGGCCGCACATCGGCGCGGGAGATGTCGCACGCAACTGGGGCATGCTCATCGGCCTGCCGGGTGCAACCAGTGTGTTGCCGCTAGTGCTGTTGACCGTGAGCGCGGTGGGATTGAGCTGGATCGTCACACGCACAGAAAGGGAATCCTCAGATGGCAAAATCAACCAGGCATTGGACGCGCACTGAATTGATCGAGTCTCTCGACACGACGTGGAAAGCCTATCCTATTCGTCTGGCGCAACTACCCGAGGCTGAGCAGATGCAGTTCACCCAACAACAGGGTTATACGCGCCCGCAAGATTTGCTGGCACATCTAGGCGCGTGGATGGAAGAGACGCTGCGCGTGATGCCTTACTTGCAGCGCAATGAACGACCGCCGCGTGATTACACCGGCGACGACGATTTCAATGCGCGAGCCGTGCGGCGCTTTGCCGATCGACCACGTGCTGAAGTAGAAACATGGTATGAGCAACAACGCCTGGCGCTGAAGCAGCTGGTGTCACGACTGCCAGATGAAGCGCTCGAGGGCAAGCGCGTCTATCGCTGGCTCTGCGGAACGATCATCAATCATTACGACGAACATCCTCTACCTGTGAGAGAATCGAAATGACTTCAATGACACCGGCGTTCATTGTGCATGGCGGCGCGTGGGATATTCCCGACAACGAAGTCGCAGGACATCTGGCGGGCTGCCGCGTGGCCGCACAAGTGGGATGGTCGATCTTGAAGAATGGCGGATCGGCGCTGGATGCGGTGGAAGCTGCGATCCGATCGCTGGAAGATGATCCGGCGTTTGATGCAGGCAAAGGTGCGTGGTTGAATTCCGCCGGCGAAGTGGAACTCGACGCCATCATCATGGAAGGAGCCACGTTGAACAACGGCGCAGTCGCCGCCGTACAGCACGTGCGCAATCCTATTTCAGTGGCGCGGCTGGTGATGGAGTGCACGACACACTCACTGCTATCAGGTCTCGGCGCTGAACACTTCGCACAAGCCCAGGGCATTCCATTGTGCGATGAGTCTGAGCTGCTCACCGGACAGGAGTTGGAACGCTGGAAGGTAATCAAGGCTCAGAAGGATTTCAAGGTCGAGGTGGCTTTTCGCGGATCGCCTACGCCGCAGGGCACGGTGGGCGCGGTGGCCATCGATGCAGGCGGTCATCTCGCGGCAGGCACTTCGACCGGCGGCACGCCGAATAAGTTGCAAGGCCGCGTGGGAGATAGTCCGCTGATCGGGTGCGGGTGTTATGCCGATGATTTGAGCGCGGGCGCTTCGGCCACGGGTTGGGGCGAATCGATCATGAAGGTGGTGCTGTGCAAGGCCGTGTGCGATTTCGTCGCGCAGGGACACACGGCTCAAGTCGCCGCGGAAAAAGCGATCGGGGTGTTGGCCGATCGGGCGCAGGGCTTGGGCGGCGTGATCGTGATCGATCGCACTGGAGAGATCGGGCTGGCGTTCAACACGCCGCGTATGGCGCATGCCTGGATCGAGAATGATCAAGTGATCGCACATGTATAAGATCAAACGGCGACATTACGTGCAGCTTTACGCCAGGAAAGAACGGCGTAGCTTGAGTGAGCGATTATTCAAGCCATACTACTCTTTTCATCGAATTCCATCTGACAATCCAAGGTACTAATTGACAAGCGCGGTTTTGGGTGCACAATAAAGAGCGTGTTTACTCCAATGCTCTTTCTCATCCTGCAACGTCCGTGATTCACGCTCATTCGTCAAATTCTACCGCGCCCTGAAAGAAACGATCAGCGCGCGCCAGAAAATATTAACGTCAGAGAGGAATTGAATCATGCACCACAACCGTCGACTCCGTTACTTGGTCATGTGTGGGCTGCTGTTTAGTTTCCTGGGTTTCGCGCTGCTGTGGACACACACGACGCGCGGTCAGGCCGGCCCCAACCTCAGTGCAGATTGGCCGCACTTTGGCTACGACGCGGCCTTCACCGCCGACAACACAGTGGAGAGCACGCTTAATGTCACGAATGTGGCGAAGTTGGAACGCTGGTGGGGCATTGGTTGCGACGACGGGTCCTTCAGCGTCATGTCGCGAACACCCGCCATCTCGCATGGCAAGCTATATGCTTCCGGCGCGGGCCGTAAACTCACTGCTTACGATGCGCGCAGCGGACAACAGCTCTGGGAGTTTGGCAGTGGCAACCTGGGCTGGGCTCCGCCGCCCGTGGTGTCACAAGATGGCACCGTGTTTTACTTCGAAGATTCGATACCCACGCACCTGTATGCCGTCAACGGCGAGACGGGCGCCAAGTTGTGGGAAGCCGCGCTCGCCTTCGATCTGGGCTTCAACGACACTTCCGTCGTAACGATCGATGAAGACCGCCATCTCGTCTACGTGGTTGAAGCGCCTTTTATGGGCGGCGGCAAACTCTACGCCCTCGATAAGCAGACCGGTGAAGTAGCCTGGTCGATGAGCAAGGCCCTGAACAATACCGAGTTCTTAGGCGACTATGCCATGCTGAAGGACGGGAAGATTTTTGCGGCGGCCAACGTTCCGATGACCGGCTATCCCGATCATGGCCAGCACCTGCTCAAGATCGATCCGATCTCGCAGACTGTTGAGTTGACGTACAAACGGCCCCAACCGGAAAATTACTACGACATCGCCAACTACACGCTTTGCAATGACAACCTCATCGTCACCTTCGACTATCAGTATGATCCGGTCAAACAGCTGGTCGCGTACAACATCATCTCGTCGACCATCGCCTGGCATAAGCCCATCTCACAGACCACCGGAACGATCGCATGCAACCCGGCAAAAGACCAGATCTATGTCCCGACTAATCCCTACCTTTACGCGCTGAATGCGACGACGGGGGACGAAGCCTGGAAGTATCAAGGCCTAAATGCGATTTACAATCCATCAGTCGCCAACGGCCTCGTCTATTTCCTGTCCGATACCAACATGTACGCCATCAGCGAAGAGACCCATCAACGGCTCTTCCGTTTCCCGCTTGGCTATGCGGCCTACGAAACCACCCAGGTTGCCATCGCCAATGGGATGTTGTATTTTTCCGGCAACGGCGGCACGTGCGATCTCTTCGCGTTGAACATCCCGCATAAGGTCCTTCTGCCTCAAGTCACACGACAGTAAAATAGACCAACGGCTCAGCAGGGGCGAGGTGTGCCGCAGACTACGCGGCACACCTC
>JBGSPW010000101.1:0-8469 GCA_041738395.1 Thermoflexales bacterium | reverse complement strand
AGACTGGCTTCAAGCACATGCTTAACGCAGATCTCGGACAGGCTTGTTTTCTGCATAAAACGCCACTGCAGTTTTGGCTGTAGGCCAGTATCATTATCTGCCAGACTCAGTCTCATTATCTACCTTGATGAGTCTCAATATCGGATACGACAATTTTCTCAGTAGCTTTGCCAAGCGTCGGTTGTAAACTGGGAGATTTTCCTGTCGAAAAATGTTATGCGCAACAAAAAAAGCCCTTTTTGCCCCTTCAGGCGGGTGTTATATCCCCTACTCTAGTGATATTGTAGCATATAATAATAATTATATGCTACAAATCAACCAGGGCTTGACAACCGCTCAGACGGGTATAAAATATATCTATAGAGTATTATACTTTAAGGATGGTTCTTTTTTATGGCTTTCTATAACCGTCAACACGAGCTCGCCTTACTTGACAATGTCTTCCACCGCGCAGGGGGACAACTCTTTGTGCTCTATGGTCGGCGCCGTATCGGCAAAACAGCTTTGTTGACACATTGGCTGGAAAGCCGTCACTATCGCGCGTTGTACTGGACGGCCGACCGACTGTCGAGCGCTGCGCAACTGCGCGACTTCTCACAAGCCGTGCAGAACTTTCTCGATCCGACGCAGGACCTGCCCGCCGATTTCACGTACAGTTCGTGGGAGTTGGCTTTCACCGAGATTGCGCGCCTGGCGAAGGAGCGCGTCGTGGTGGTGATGGACGAATTCAGCTACCTGATTGAAGCCGATCCGGCGCTGACGAGTGTCCTGCAAAAAGTGTGGGATCATAAGTTGAAGAAGAGCCAGGTCGTGTTGATCCTAACCGGCTCACACGCGGGTATGATTGAACGCGAAGTGCTGGCCTATCGATCGCCCTTGTATAACCGTGCGACCAGCACCCTGCACCTGCAGCCGATGCCGTTTGGTGCGCTCGCCTCCTTTTTCCCCCACTACTCCGCGGAAGACCGCGCGAAGATCTACGCGTGCATGGGCGGCGTGCCCCAATATTTGGAATTGTGCGATCCCGATCAGTCAGCGGATGACAACCTGCTGCGCCTGCTGTCGAGCTCAATGATCATGGACGATGCAGGCGCGCTGCTGCGCGACCAACTGGGCGAACCGCGCAATTATGCGGCGGTCACTTCTTCGATCGCCGCCGGCTACACTCGCATGTCCGAGATCGCCACCATGTCGGGGTTGCAGCCGTCCAATGTCGGCAAGTATCTGGATGTGCTGCAGCATCTGGGCATTATCGTACGTGAGGTACCGGCCACCGTCAGCCGCCCGGAGCGGAGCAAGCAGGGCCGGTACCGGGTGGTGGATCATTACTTGAGATTCTACTATCGCTTCATTGCGCCCGCGCGATCCAATCTGGAGCGGGGCTTGATTCAGCAAGCGTGGCAAAACATGCGGCAGCATCTCTCGGAATACGTCGGGACGTTTGTCTTTGAAGAGCTCTGCCGCGAGTGGGTGCTGCGCCAGGGCGACGCCGGGCAGCTCCCGTTTGTGCCACGCCGCGTCGGCTCGTTCTGGGCTACCGGCAAACCGCAAATCGATGTCGTGGCCATCAACGAAGACGCGCATGCCATTCTGCTGGGCGAGTGTAAGTGGACGGCGGAGCCGATTCGCATGGGAGTCGTCGAAGGCTTTCTCAAAAGCGCCGCGCAGATCATCCCGGAGCCAGCGGAAAACTGGAAAGTGACGTATGCCTTGTTCTCGAAAAGCGGCTTCACGGCAGAAGCAAAGCAGGCGATGGGCAACCAGGCCTGCCTGTGGATCGATCTCGATCGACTCGATCGGGATTTGCGACAGGGGTAATTTTGCCCAATTGAAGAGAACGACAAACACCCACATCTTTATGCCTTCGTTCTTAGAACAAAAGCATAAGGATACGCCAGACGTGATTGGCACGAAGCACAGCGCCACCCGTGACAAACAAGGAGGCGGAGCATGACCAAACATTCTACCCGACTTCAACCGAATACTGCCACAGCGATCAACGCCAGTGGACGTGAGCTGAATGAAATGGATCGCCAGAATATGGAGTTCTTCCAGCAAGATAGCGCCCAGATCGCCGCGTTTGCTTATCTGTGCTTCAAGGAACACGGGCGTGGGGCGGTGGTCGCCGAGAAGAAGTGATCGGGTGTGGTGAAGCCGTAATAATCCCACCGTTTGATCCGGAAACGTTGAAGGAAACGCAGCGAATAAAAGCGGGCTTTTTCGAGATTGCAATCAAGCAGTGACTGGCGTGACCAGCCGATTTGCGTGAGCGTGCCGTCGGTATTCAATAAGGGTGAAGGCTGCGTAAGTTCGGTCTGTGGGGTAGTGGTGTTCATCGTGACCTCGGCGTTGAGATGGCGTCGAAGTCATTGTATGATCGAGACTGCCGCAAGTCAATTTCTATCTGCGGCCCATTTCGAGTAGAATGAAGCATTGAATTCCGCAGCGTGAGTGTGCTATGAGCGCCAAAGTGACTCTCGTCGGTCAACCTCAATCGCTAACCATCAAAGATGGCATCGTCTCTTTTACGATTATCACCGGCCCCGCCTCCAACACCGCGCCCAAAGGTCTGACACTATTCAAAGCGGTCACGTATCGCGTCGAGTGCTCCGAGCGTCAGTTCAATCGTGGGCGCGCCGACGCGCAGGATAAGTCCGAATTAATCCCCGAAGGTTACCTGGAGCCGCGCACAGATGAGACGGGCAAACCCTACATTGCCGTGGTCGCCTTGTCCGTGATTAGCAAGCAGGTGCAGACCGCCCGAAAGTTGGAGCAACTACACGAGGAGACTGTTAGGGCCGAGGAAGCCTATGAGCAAGCCTGCAATCAATTCGGCGATGAGTCGCCGCAAGCGCAGGCGGCCGGAGAGGCGTTCGAGAAGGTCAAAGCCAGCTGGCTGAAATTCAAAGCGGGAGCGGCTCACGCCATGGATTGAGTGCCATTCTGTCGATCGCGTGAAGAGCAGTGAACGACCACGCTGGTTGATGACCCTGGCTGTTCTCCAAATCGTCCAGGGCCGGTTGTCCCTTGAGGTTTATGCATGCGGCTGCAAGCGTTGACGCTGAAGGACTGTGAGCCCTGGGCCGAATTGCTGGCCCTGACTTTTGATCGCTCCGGTGATGAGATGGTGCAGCTGTTGCACTGGTTGTACGCGGGACATGATCTGATCGCGTGGGGAGTCTGGGACGACCCGCGTCTGGTAGCGCAGTATTGTTCATTGCTGACCGCCCTATCTATTCCCGACATTGCTGCACCGGAATGCGTCGGGCTAAGTATCAATCTGGCCGTGCACCCGGCTTATCGCAGCCGCGGCCTCGTCAAGCAAGTCGCACAGCCGGTGTACGCCGAATTGGCCGAGCGGGCTGTCCTCGCTGGCGTGGGTTTCTCAAACGCCGCTGGCGTGCAGGTCGATCGCCACAGCACTGGCTATGGATACCGGGTCGTCGGCCAGTTGTGCCCCAGGCTGATTTGGCTGCGGCCGACTGAGGCTGAGCCCTTGATTCTCACGACATCTTGGCCGACCGCGCCGTTGCGTATTCAGCCGTCCGCTACCGATCGGATTCGCCTGGCGACTTCGGCCGTATCGCTTCAACATCGTTTCACCCACCATCCGTTTCGACGTTATCACTTTGGCCACCAGCAGACTGGTCGGGAAAGGAACGGCCTCGTGATCTATCGCCCGATTCGCTGTGGCCCAGTCCGGGGCGTGTCATTACTCGCTGCTTATGCGGATGACCTGGTGGACTTGCTGCGACGCTGGTCCAGTGCGCTACGAATCACAGGCGTATACTGGGTGCATGCCTTGCTCACGCCAGCATCATCTCTATGGTCGGCCTTGCAGTCAACTGGGGTGGGCGTAACCCTATCATTCACGCGTTCGCCATACTATCTCACGGTTAAGCCGTTGCGTGCCGACATGCCAGAGAGCTTGCTCGATTTCATGCGGATCGACGGATTTAATCAGAAACAGCAGCAGCAAAATTCCACCTACACGGGATCTTTTTGCGTTTGTCCTGAAATTCGCTCTTTGAAAGACTGCTCAAGAAATGCCTGAAAACAAAGCCTTTGCGCTGATGTGGTTCAACTGGGCGCATGGGCCTTAAATCTTGAATATCGCTTTGTATGTGGAATTTTGCGGTTGCTGATTAGAAAGCCGATCCGCGTTAACATTGAGTGCAGATCAGCCTTTGTTTAGCTGATATCACTGGCTTGCTGTAGTGTGGTCGCCTCTGTCATATGTGTAAAGTTGTCTACAGCATCCCTCGCGGCTAGGTCCCTCCTCCTGGGGATCAGCACCAGGGCATTCGATCACTGCCGCTGCGACATATAATGGGGCAGGCTCAAGTGCAATCAGCGACCAGCGAGCCGCCAAGGTGGGGGAATTATCAACTGCTAACAAGCTAGGCGGTTCATCAGGCTTCAGCGACACTTGAAATTGATTTAGTCCTCCACTCAATCCCTGGCCGGTGGCTTTCAGGTAAGCCTCTTTGCGAGTCCAGCAATTGAAGAAAGCAGACACTTGTTGATCCTCTGGCAGCCTTATTAAGGCTGCATATTCTACGGCTGAAAAGTAGCGGGCTGCCAACGACTGCATGTCGGCCAGGGGGCGCATGTACTCAAGATCAATACCGACCGCGCGTTCCCGCACGACGGCACACAGAGCCAGTTCTTCGGAATGGGCTAGATTGAACTGTAGTTCAGTGTCGAAGAATTCTGGAGTTATATAGGGCTTGCCATACGGCCCCGCCTGAAACTGCAAGAGTTTCGGTTCCAGATTCAGATAACGTCCCAGGATTTGACGCAGGCCGCCGTGACTGACAATAAAACGTCGCCGGTCGCGTTCAAAGTGAAATCGATCGGCCCGGGCCAGTTCACCACGTGAGAGCGATTGCGCGAGGGTATCGATCCGATCGGGGGGCTGTTCAAGCGCCATACGCCAGACATGCACCTCGCCCTTTTGTAGAACGAGATCCGTCGGAGGCGGACGCCACTCCCGATCATTGCCAATCATGATCCTTGAGTCCCGTTGAACTGGCCGAACAATCGGCTCAGGTCATGCAGAATGGAGCGCAACAGGTGGTTGCGAGAACTGTGCATGAAGAAGTGGTCGCCAGGCAACATGCGCAGGGTGAAGGCCTGCCGCGTTTGTTCACGCCAGGCCTCTAATTCGGTTCTTTTTATGAGTTGCTCGCCGAGTCCTCCGAAGGCTGAGATGCCACACTCGAGCGGTGAACCGGCCACATAGGCATAGGTTTCATTCATCATAAAGTCGGCCCACAAGACTGGATGCAACAGATCCATCAGCTCGGCGTTTTGCAGGATTTCCGCCGGCGTACCATTGAGCCCGGCAATCTTCTGAAAGAAATCCGGCTTCGCTAATGTGTAGATCGGCGGTTCAGTATGTGGAAGTTGTGGTGCAGTGTGTGCGGCGACAAACAGGTGAACCGGCCCCGGCTGTTGGTGTTGCGCGAGGAGACGTGCCAGCTCAAAGCCGATAAGTGCCCCCAGGCTATAACCGAAAAACGCAAAGGGCCGATCGAATTCTGCCGACAGAACCTCAACGAGCGCGGGCACCATCGCCTGGGTGTTCGTTAGCAGCGGTTCCTGCCAGCGACTCTCACGGCCCGGATACTGGATGGCACAGACTTCAATGTCGGGCGGCAGCTCGTTTGACCAACTCCGAAAAACAGACGCACCGCCGCCGGCATAGGGGAAACAGAACAATCGGAGGCGTGCCTGTGCTGACGGCCTAGGACAGATCACCCAGGGATTCATATGTGCCATTGCCACTCACCTCGCCTCGTCCCGGACGATCTTCATCCTTCTAGGATTTCGAGGTGGCCTTTCCCTTCC
The DNA here is from genome assembly GCA_041738395.1 of Thermoflexales bacterium. Taxonomy (GTDB): domain Bacteria; phylum Chloroflexota; class Anaerolineae; order Fen-1058; family Fen-1058; genus Fen-1058. The sequence goes on along the minus strand of JBGSPW010000101.1, from coordinate 2,616 downwards.
AGGCCGGCCACATTCACGTCAGCCACACAGCGCGCTTTGACGTAGTTGAGGGTCAGGTGACCAACCAGATGGGCCGTGCCCGTGGCCTGATTGAAATCAGCGCCACTGAGATTGGTCAAGATCTTATCGAGCCGGGACCCTAATTCCGTTCCCCCCTGCGTGTCGGTGAATTTGATCAGGACATAGCCCCGATCGATCGCCTGCTTCAGTTCTTCGGCAGACTTGTAGCGCTGGATAACAATCGGGTGGTCGCCTGTCGCGAGCCGCCGTACCAATTCGTCCATGTCAATTAATCCTTTGCAGTTGAGGGTAGTGTAAATTGATCGGCTTCATATCGAAGCCGATGGTTACTTAGCGCTAGCGCTAAATTGGTGCCGCAGCTGTCTGGGGTGGCTACTAGTGCACTTTAGCTCAAATCGTTCCATGATTAGGCCACAAGTAGCTTGCCTTGATAGGTCCATTTGAATGGCTTAACCATCGTACAGTTAAAGCCGTCGATGAACGCCAGCACTTTGGCTCTCAAGTCATCGACCGAAATAAAGTTGTCGCGGTTGAGCAGTTTGTGCGTCAGAATGTTGAACCAGATTTCGACTTGATTCATCCAGGAGGCGCGTTTGGGCATGTAATGGAAGACAATTCGATGCGTCGGATCGCTCAAGAAAGCCGCGCGTGTGGCCATCGACTTGAGGACGCCACTTTCACCACGCCTAGCTCGATCGTCAGATCCGATTCCGCTGCCACATACCGCACTAAGGACTCCGATTGATGGGTGTTGAAATTGTCGGTCACAAAATGCCACTGGCGCACGTGCGGCTCAGCGTCTACGCCGCGTTGGATGTGATTCGCAAAGCCCGCTTCCGCCCGCGTCGGGCCGCACGAGACCAGGCCTACGTGACCGGTCGCCACCTCGAAATTGACGATGAACGATCGCGTGCCGCGCCGGATGTACTCGAACTCACGCCGTTCGACTTTGCCGGGTGCCAACGGCAAGCCGGGGTGTTTGCGCTCCAAGGCTTGAACGCCGGTCAGTTCATCGGTGCTAATCACTGCCTCGCCCTGCTGTGCTAAGGTGGGAGCCTGGCGGTACAAGGCGTTAATAGTGTCTTGGATCTTTTCGTCAAACTGTTCGTCGGGTTCAGACGTCAGCCCATGCCGGATCAGGTGCGGTTGGAGCCCCCTTTTTAGCAAGCGGGCCGCATGCTGAGGCGAAATCGTCTCGACAATGCCGCGCTGGATCCGTTCATCGGCAATCTCACGTCCGGTCCAGTGGTTGATGGGTCGCCCCGCCTTCTCCGGTTTCTCGCAGACCAACTGCTCCATGCGGCAGAGTTGGTCCGCGGTCAACTGGGCCGGGGCAAATCTTCCAGTCGCGCTTCCACACTCAAATCGGTCAGCGCGATCAACTGAAAACTCAACCAGCACTGTCGCCACATCCGCACTGCATCCAGTGAAACACCCAGGGCGCGCGCCACCTCGGCATTGTTCTGGCCTGCCGCAGCGTGCAACACAATGCGCGCCCGTAACGCAATCTGTTGGCGGGTCGAATGCCGATAGATCAATTGCTCCAAGCCTTTGGACTCAGCCGGGGTTAACTCAATGGCGGATGGTTTCAGACTAGGCATCAGACGCTCCTTGTTATTCAAAGTGCCTGTGCTAAGCCTACCACATTGCTCGGTCTATTTAAGCCAGGGTGTGCTAGCGTGCCGCTTCCTCCATCTTTTTTCGCAGGCTGAGTGGGCGCATATCAGTCCACACTTCCTTTATGTAAGCCAGGCATTCTTCTTTAGTGCCGCTCTTGCCAACATCGTTCCAGCCGAGTGGATTCTCCCGGTCGACTGGCCAGATCGAATACTGCTCTTCATGATTCACAACGACTTTGTAGATGGATTTATCTTCCTGCTCTTCCATATGTTCCTCCAAAAACGCTCAATCGATGTTTCAAGGAGGTGGGCGACTTGCGGTAACATTGCCCCCAGCCCTTTCATCAGGTGAAACCGATGCTCGTGAATCTTCAGACCCTCATCGATGAAGTCAAGTACTATGCCGTGGTGCGCCAGTTACGGTGGCCCTATGGCGTCCGCTGTCCAACGTACGTTGCGGCCGAGATTATCAAATGTGGCTTTCACACGCAGCAGGCCCATCATCAACAATAACAGTGTCGCGCCCGTAGGCGGCAGTTTGACGACTTGACCGACACCATCTTGGAAAGCCATCATCTGAGCCAATTCAAATCATATGGCGAAGTCTTCGCCGCGCCACACCCCGGCCTCCGGCAGGTGAATATCCTCGTGCTCAACGTAGCCATTGACACGGCGCTCCAGTTCATCGACGCGAGCCAGCAGGGATTGCAATGTGACGCCGACGAGATCCGGCAACAGCGAATGTTCCAAATCGGGCCGCTCGGCGTACTCACCGCGCTGCTTCGCACCTTCTTTCTCCCCGGTTGTTTGCGCGGGCGCCGACCAGCGCTGAAGCCTAGTACATCTGGGCATAAATGGGTTGGCAGTTAGACAGCAAGGGCTTTGCCTTGATAAGTCCATTTGAAAGGTTTTGCCCTCGTGCGATTGTAGTATTCAATAAAAGCGGCCACCTTTCGTTTGAGATCGTTGGTCGAAA
>JBGSPW010000051.1:0-11221 GCA_041738395.1 Thermoflexales bacterium | reverse complement strand
TCGGGGCGGCAGGGGCAGCGCAGGCACTGAGAACGACTGCAACAAGCAACACGAGGGTGATTAACTTGTTCATCTCTTTCCTTTCTCCTTGTTTTGTTGATTGGTGTCCCTTACGGGACATCGGCCGAAACACTTTTTATTTCAGCAGCCTCTTTCTTCTTGTCTGCGACCATCATGGCAGAAGAACGTTGGCCGCTCAAATAACTCAGCAAGACCGCGACGATGATCAAGACGCCGCGCATAATATACTGCCAGTAGGGGCTGACCCCCAGGATGTTAAGCGCGTTGGAAATGATGCCGAGCAAGAGCACGCCAATGAACGTGCCCCAGAGATTGCCTTTGCCGCCGGCCAGAACAGTGCCGCCCACCACGACGGCGGCGATGACGTCGATCTCCTTGCCTGAGCCCATCAACGGGCCGCCCACGCCGGTCCTCGACATCAACACCATGGTCGCGATGGCTACAAACAGGCCATTGAGACCGTACAGCAGTAGTTTGAAGTTCTTGACATTGATGCCGGCCAGGTAGGCGGCGTTTTCATTGCCGCCCACCGCGTACACTCTACGGCCGAATTTGGTGTATTTGAGCACCAGCCACATGATAACGGTCAGCAGCAGGTATATGACCACTGGCAGGCCGAGCCTGAAGTCCGGCGTAAGATACACGTAGGTCTGTCCAATGAAAGTAAATTTACCCGTGATGGTGATTTCGCTGCCGTTGGTAATCAGATAAGTGAGGCCCGTGTAGATGGTCATGTACCCCAGCGATATGATAAACGGTTCCAGTTTCGTCCGAGAGATGATCCAGCCCATGGACAACTGGCAGAGAACCGCCACGGTGACGCAGGTCAAAACCATGGCCGGCTCGCTGAACCCTTGGTTCCGAATCAGGTACGCCATCCCGGTACCCAGGAAGCACATCATTTGCCCCACCGACAGGTCGATGCCGCCGGAAATCATGATCAGGGTCATGCTGATGGCCAGAATGCCCGTGGTGGATATCTGCAAGAGCACGTTGGAGATATTCAACGGTTTGAGGAACGCCACTTTGGCGACATTCCCGTCTCTGACTCCGAATAACTCCACGAGGTATGTGACAACGATGATTACCAAGAGCACCAGGAAAATCGGCAGATTCTCCTGTCTCACAACCCGCCTGAAGGCGTCTTTGGCATTCACAGCACACTACCTCCAATCGAATATTTCAGGATGTTCTCTTCGCTGATGTCACTCTTCTGGAGTTCCGTCACCGTGAGGCCGTCGCGCATCACCATGATCCGGTCGCTCATGGAGATCAGCTCAGGCATGTCGGAAGAGATCATGATGATGGCCTTGCCTTGATTCAGCAGCTCGATCATGACCTTGTAAATCTCTTCTTTGGCGCCGACGTCAATGCCCCGGGTGGGTTCGTCAAAGATGAAGATGTCGGCTTGCGTGGCAAACCATTTCGCCAACACAACCTTCTGCTGGTTTCCGCCCGACAGGAACATGACTGGCTGGAAGACACTGGGGGTGGTAATTCTTAAGTCGCCAACATACTTCCGGGCCACCCGGGCATCCTGGGCCGGCGTGGCAAAGGGCGATGGGTCCCGGGTGTAACTCGCGATCGGTATGTTCTTATCGAGGGCATGCTTCAGGAAGAGACCGGTGGCCTGGCGGTCTTCGGTGATGAAACACATCCGGTGCTTAATGGCCGATAACGGAGTGCGCAGACTGATCTTCTGGCCTTTGATCAGGAATTCTCCGGTAGCCGCCTTTTTTACCCCGAACATCAACTCAGCCAGCTCGGTGCGGCCCGAGCCAACCATGCCGGCGATGCCTAGGATTTCGCCGCTGCGTACGCTGAGCGAAGCCTGTTTCACCCCGTTCCCGCTGACGTTCCTCGCCTCAAACATCACTTCGCCGACGGGTGCCGGCTCACGATGATAAAAGAGCGAAACATCGCGGCCCACCATGTCGCGGATCAGCATCTGTTCCGTCAGACCTTTGGCAGCGTAGGTGTTGATCTGGCGTCCGTCGCGGATCACGGTGACCCGATCGGCGATCTTGAAGACTTCTTCGAGATGATGGGAGATGTAAATGATGCTGATCCCATTCTGCGCCAGTGTTCTGACGATATCCAGCAGGTGTTCGATTTCTGTCTGGCTGAAAGACGCGGTAGGCTCGTCCAGAATGATGACTTTTGATTCCTGGATCAGGGCCTTGGCGATCTCCACTGTCTTCTGTCCGCCGCTGCCCAGGCTGCCCACGATGTCATCCGGTGAAATGTTCGAATTCAGGCTCTGCAACACCTCGCGCGTCTTGGCAACCATCCGGGGCCGGTTGATGACAACGCCGCGAGTGATCTCTTTGCCGACAAACACGTTCTCAACCACGTTCAACAGAGGGAAAAGGGTATGCTCCTGGTAAATCGTTTGGATGCCAATCTGCATGGCAGAGTGCGGCGTGAGCGTCACTTTCTTGCCGTCGAAGTAAATCGCCCCTTTGTCGGGCGTATAGGCGCCAGACAGCATTTTGATCAGGGTTGATTTGCCCGCGCCGTTTTCTCCGCAGATGCAGTGAATCTCGCCCTTTCTCAGGCTAAAATCAAAATCCTCGAAAACCCGAACGCCAGGAAAGGACTTGCTGATCCCCTTCATCTCAAGGATCAGTTCTTCAGGCACAATGGAGGAGGAAACTGGCTGGCTCATCACGTCTGTCGTCATCGTCGAGATGTGCTCCGGCGCGCGCATCAGATAGGGAGGTTCCGCAGAAGAATAACCAATCACAGTCTACCACTTTGATATTCCAAAAATGTCACCAACTCGCCTGTAGAAATTCCAAAATTGTTCCAAAAAAAGAGCGTGGCAGGTCATTACCTGGTCACGCTCGCAGGGGTGGCTTATCGGCTGGAGAAACGAGTCAAGAAATAATACTGATCTGAAAATGCTCACAGCCCTCGTCCCGAGGGCGTCCTTCTGCGAAGGCGTTCCCCGGGGACGGTGCGCGAGCGCGGAGCGTTTTCATGTTTCGCGGTGAACGCAATTCATGTGGTCTGTTTAGCTAGCGGGTCAAGCTCTCATGTCCTCTACTCGGGCGGGAGGAAGACGTACCCCAGGCCGGCCCTGGTCTGAATGTATTCAGGATGACGCGAATCAAGTTCTATCTTCCGGCGCAGGCGATGAATCGCTTGCCGGATCAGCTTGTCACAATCATCGCAACCCGGTCCCCAAATTTTCTCTGCCAAGTGCTCGGGAACCAGAACTCGTCCGGGCTGCTTGACCAATTCACACAACAGACGATATTCGGTTGGCGTGAGTTCGGCTTCTTGCCCGCGCACAAACACCCGTTGTTGCGCAAAATCGATCAGCAGGTCGCCGGCTTCAAAACTCGCATCAGAAGGCTGTCCTTCTGAAAACTCGACACGCCGCAGCGCTGATCGTACCCTGGCCAGAAGTTCTGGGACACTAAACGGCTTGGTGATGTAATCGTCGGCGCCCAGATCGAGGCCCAGCACTTTATCGGCTTCTTCGGCCATCGCCGTGATCATGATGATGGGTACGGTAGAAAATTCGCGAATGCGGCGGCAGGCTTCGTAGCCATTCATGACGGGCATCTTAATATCCAGCAGCACCAGACTGAGCTGCTCGGTAGCAGCCAGCTCAACTGCCCGCTGCCCATCGGAAGCGGTCAGGACATGGTAACCTCTGGCCTCCAAATTGGTTTGGATGGCCCAGATGTAACGGGGTTCGTCCTCGGCCACCAGAATGCGAATGTTGTCCTTATTCATCACGCTTCCCCCGATTCAAGATCAGGCGCAAACGGCTTGCCCGCTGCCGATCAAACTTCGATCGGCAATGTGAAGCAGAACGTGCTGCCTGTACCCGATTGGCTCTCGACCCAAATACGACCACCGTGCGCCTCCACAATCCCTTGACAGACCGCCAGGCCCAAACCTGCGCCACGCATCCGCCGCGTGACATCGTTCTCCACGCGATGGAAGCGTTCGAAGATTCGTTCCCACTCTTCGCTGGGAATACCAATACCCTCATCGCTGATCGAAAACAGGATCTGCGACTCGTCCTGAAAGCCCTGCACGGTGATCGTCCCGCCCTCCGGCGAATACTTGATGGCGTTATCCAGCAGGTTTCGCAGCACCTGCTCGATGCGTCTGGCGTCCGCGGTGGTTACGAGTGATTCGACAGGGAGATCGCCCACCAGATGGTGTTGAGCAGACAGTGTCTCCATGGTCTGGATGACATTTCGAGCGAGTTGGCTAAGGTCGGTTGCCTGCTTGTCCAAGCGTAACCGTCCGCTCTCCATGCGGCCCAGGTCCAACAAATGCTCGACGATGCGCTCGAGTTTCGTCGATTCTTCATCGATGCCGTGCAAGAATTTGCGCTGAGTCTTGCGATCGAATTCGGCGTCTTCCATAAGCAGCGACGAACACGAGATTTTGATCAGCCCCAACGGCGTTCTTAATTCGTGCGACACATTGGCGATGAGCTCTGACCGCAAACGATCGACCTCTCGCAAGATTTTCACTTCCGCCGCTTGCTGGGCCAGGCGGGCATTCTCCACGGCGATGCCAATCTGATGTCCGATCGTGGTCAAGAGCTGGACTTGATTGGGATTCAACGCACGCGGGTTACGACTAATCCCGCCCAACACCCCCAGCACATTGTCCTTCGAACTAATCGGCACCCCCGCCAGGGTCACCGCTAAATCGGGTTGATGCTCGGCCATCCTATGCCGGATAATCTGCAGCACACTGTCCATCTCAAAGCGCGCCTCAGGCCCGGTCGCACTGTCCGCTTGACCTTCATCCAACTCGAGCCTGTCGAGCGTTTCGACGGCGGGTGCAGGGATGCCGCGTTGTGCGACCAAAGTCAGGGTGGTGCCATCATCTTCGAGCAGCTGCACCCAGCCGCCATCCATCTCGATCACCTTCACTGCACGATCAAGCGTGGCATCCAGAATTTGATCCAGACCGGTGGATTGGCCGATGGTCGTCGCGATCATGTTCAGCGCGGCCAGGTCCTGGTTGCGGCGCTGGATTTCTGCCTCAGCGCGTTTACGCTCAATGATTTCAGACTGCAAGGCCAGATTGGCGCCGACCAGGGCGGCGGTTCGTTCCTCGACGCGCAGTTCCAATTCATCGTGAGCTCGACGCAGCGCTTCCTCGGCCCGTTTGCGCTCGGTGATGTCTTCGGAAATCCCCAGCAGATATTCGGGGTTGCCTTCTGAATCGAAAATCGGCACCTTCAGCGTATGCAAAATCCTCAAGCCGCGATCGCGGGTCTGAAGCGGCTCTTCGGCGAATTCCACCAGTTTGCCGCCAGCCAGCACCTCGCGATCTTTGGCGATGAAATAATCGGCCTCCTCTTTCGGAAAAAGATCATAGTCGGTCTTGCCCAGCATTTCCTCGTTCGAAAAGCCCACCAACTCCAGACCGGCCTTGCTCCAACGCACAAATTTGAGGTCTTGCGCATCCTTCACGAAGATCATCGTGGGAATATTCTCGACCACGGAATCCAGGAAAGCCTGGGTGCGGCTGGCCTGCTCTTCGGCCCGGATGCGTTCGGTGATGTCTTCCGAAATTCCCACCAGATACTGGGGGGTCCCTTCGCTATTCATCACCGGCACCTTAATGGTATGCAAGATGCGCAGCCCTTTATACCGGGTCTGAATTGGCTCCTCTGGGACATCCACCAATTTCCCGTTCGCCAGTGCTTCACGATCTTTGGCGACAAAGAAATCGGCTTGTTCTTTCGGGAAAAAATCGTAGTCGGTTCTGCCCAGCATCTCCTCGTTAGAGTAGCCCGTTGATTCCTGGCCGGTGCGATTCCAACGCACGAACTTAAGCTCCTGGGCCTCTTTCACGAAGATCGTGATCGGGACGTTTTCCACGATAGAATCCAGGAAGCGCGTGGCTTCTTCCAGTTGAGTAGCATGCTGCGCCAGCACCTCTTCGGCGTGTTTGCGTTCCGTGAAGAGCCGGGCATTCTCGATCGCATTGGCTAGCTGATCAGCCATGGTTTGCAGTGTGGTGATGTCTTCTTCGGCAAAGGCGGCCGGTTCAGCCGATTGGATTGTCATCGCCCCGATTGCTTGACCCCGGCTGATCAGCGGCAAGCCCAGTTTGGAACGCGTGTCGGGCAGCGCGGGGTTTTTCAACAAAGCCGCTGCCTCGCTGACATGCTCTTCGATGCGAGACTGCCGATGGGCAATGCACCAGCCCACCATCGAGTCGCCACCGACTTCGATACGGCGGCCCTGAGCCAACATTTTCCGTCCGGCCTCGCCTGTGCCACCACGCAGCACCGCCCAGCGACCGGCCTCGTGGGCGAAATCGACCAGATAGAGACCCACGTAATATAAGCCAAACCGTTCGCGGGTCAATTCCACCACTTGCCGGATCAGTTCATCGGAATCCAAAATACTGCCGGTGGCACGCGAAACCTCTGCCGCAGCTTGCAGCTGCAGGGCACGGCGATCGAGCTTCTGATTGGCTTGTTGCAGCAGTTGCTGTTGCGCTCGTTCGGCGGTAACACGTTGCTCAATTTCGCACCTGGCGCGCTTGGACTGGCGGAAATATTTTTCCTGCTCGGCGATGTTCCGATAGATGACCACCGCCACGATCGGAGGCAGGATCAAACCAGAGAGCAACAGGATGATCAGGTTTGCGGTTGCATCCAGCGGCGTGAACAACCAGGGGCTGACATCTTGCATCAAGATGACGCCGCCAACCCCCAGACAGACGATCGCGATGGTGAAGCGCAGACTGCCGTCTCTGCCCAGGAATAGGGTCGCCATCAGGATGATGGCGGCAAACACCCACACGGCCGCTAGCATCAGACTAGGGATGAGGAAGACACCAAAGCCTGGGACGAGCAGCAGCGAGCCTAGTGCAATATAGGCGCCTGGAACAGATTGACCCTTTCGGGATAAAACTGGATACAGTGCCATGCCCAGAGTAGATATCCCTAACAGGGCGGCCAAGACCAAGAGTTGAGTATATTGGTGGACTACCAGCCAAAGCCCAACGATGCTCACTGCAAAGACGCCTAGACCCCACATCAGCGCCTTGGTATAGAACAGGGTAAACCGTTCCCGGCGATTGAGGATTTGGATTTCGATCGAGTCTTCCATGGTGGAGCTACTGGTCAGCGTGCTCATAGACGCATCCTAATTCCAAGCGGGCTTACTGGGAAATACTATGCCACAGCGATCCAGCAGTGTCAAGCCAGCGCAGAGTAGGTGCATTCAAAAGATTAGCAAAAAGCGTGGTAGGGTTTGAAAGTCGGGGGTTTCAGACAGTGTATCCAGGCCGATCCGTTGTTCCAAAGCTGCGACACACTTGCGACTGCGCGTGTAAATTCGCGGGCGGCGTGCCATCTGGGATTTCGCAGCCTGCCCCGCTGATCAAGCGTGAGCCACCCTGGCGCAGACACTGCGCGACGGCTTCACGCACCAGATCGGGTGTGCCTTGTAACATCACGCGCACCGGATCGAAGTTGCCGCACAGCGCCGGGCCTTCGCCGAAAATCTGGGCCGCCTGCGTCAAGTCCACCATCCAATCGAGATCGACGATGTCGGCGCCGCTCTGCGCCATATCCGCCAACAAGCGCGTGGTATTGCCGCAGATATGCAAGCGCGCCAGCGCACCCATGTCACGCACCGCCTTGAAAATCCGCTGTTCGTACGGCAGTGCGAAGGTGCGATACATCCTGGGCGAAACCTGCGACGCCAGAGCATCACCCAGCCCGATGATGTCTGCCCCGGCCTCGATCTGCGCGCGCGCAAACGCAATCGCCGTTTCCACGGTTACTTCCAATAGATCGCGCACCCACGCCGGTCGGTCGATGAGATCGACAAGCAGCGTCGATTCACCACGCAGATCAGCGGCTTCGGCGAACGCGCCCTCAACCCAGCCCATGACCAGCACTTCGCCGCCAACTTGATCGTGCAGCGTGCGGACGGCGGCCAGCCGATCGCCCATGCGGCGGCCCGCTGTTGGATCGGGTGGCTTCAATTGTTTGAGATCGGCAGGATCAATCAACAGCGGTTGTTTGCGCAGAGGCAAACCATCGTGCGGAAACTCGATGTTTGATCCGAAGTCAGCGGCTTCGCGATACGGATCGGAGATGGCTTGCACGATATCCAGATCGAACGCTTGCTGCACGGCCAGATTCGCTTCGCACAACACGCGATAGTCCAGATAGTAATGCGACAGTGGTTGTTTCACGAAGTGCGCGGCAAACGTCATCATGATGTCGAAGTTCGGCACGCGATCGACTTCGACGCCTCGCAGACGATTCATCACACGTTCTTTGGAATTCATGAGTTGACTCCCGATTAAGGTTAATTTGGCCCAGCGCCGGGCGCGGCTTGCACCGCGTAGACCTGCGGCTCGATATTGGCCGCTGCACGATAGGCGCGTGTCACGTGCGCGGCAAATTCGTCAACGTATGGACGCTGCACCAGCAGACACCCACCGCAACCCGCCCCGGCCTGCCGTTACCTGATCACGCCGGCTGTCGCACGATCACCCTTCGACCAGTGTGCATAACTCACCACGCGCCAGTCGGCGGCCTGCAACGCCCGATCGATTTCCTGTTTGCGGACTGCATGTTTAGAAGGTGGCATAGATGTTTGCTGGCGCTTGTTCCTGATTCGTGAGGACGTGTATGTGGCTGTGACTTCAAAGTATAGCATCAAAAATGTCCCTGCCAAACTGGCACAGCTGGCCTCATTCGCTCAAGTTGCGCTCCACCGGCTTGGGCTGAGTGAGTTTGCCGTCCATAGGCCTCCCGTGGTCATCAACGCCATGAGCGATCCCTTCGCCGGTAATCCGTGTGATCTTGTCGCAGTCAAATGCAGTGCCAGACCGACCTCTCCGGCTATGGAGCCTCGATCAATGAAAACTGCGACGTAAACCCATTGACGCACCTCGCACGCCTGTGATAGAGTAATCGTAAGTTGCCCGATCGATGCAGTTGCCAATCCCGCAAGGTTTCTAGTGACTTGTAGTGCAAGTCTTGCAACAAAATCACCGCCCCTTCGACTCCGTGCCGCGCATTCCGCCTGGCGCGCCACCTCGGCTCTGCCAAGGACATGGCGTGAGCGAAGTGAAACGCAGTCGAAGAAGCGCGGCACTCCGCTAAGGGTGCTTGCGAATTTGTTGCAGAATTTAGGCTACAGGTCACTAGCTAACGACGCCTTCGTCCTCGCGACGAAGTTTAACGACGCAGAGATTGCCCGCGTGGCAGGCCTTGCGTCGTTTTGTTTTCGGGCAGCGCACGGCGACTGGCCAGACCCAGCCGTGTTGCACCTTCCTGAGAAACCTCCCGCGCTCGGAGTCTCAGGCCGCTGGAGCTTCGGTCGCAGTGGGATGCAGCGTCAAACTGTAACCGAGCTAGGCTGCCTGTCGTCTGAGTCGGGCCAGTGCACGCGCCTGTTGCTTGGCTTCATATTCTTCGGCCTTCACCGCTTCATGACGTGATCGAGACCGAAGCGAGCGGCATCGCGCAGGCCGTGCGCGACATCGAACTGCGCCTCGATCGTTCGATCGAAGCCTCCTACGAACGCTGGACCATCGACGGTGCGCGCCCGGTCGATCTACGCCAGATCGATTTTGCCGCTCTTGAGAAGCGCTTCAAGCAGGGCCATCAGCACATCGAGATCGAGCAACTCCGCGCCATGATCCGCCGCAGCCTCGAACGGCTGGTGCCGCGCAACCGCAGCCGCATGGACTTCTACGACGCGTTCCAGAAGATGATCGCCGACTACAATGCGGGCGCGACCAACGCCGAAACCGTATTTGCGCAACTCGTGGACTTTGCGAAGCAGTTGAACGAAGAAGAACGGCGTGGCATCCGCGAGCAGTTAGACGACGAGCAGTTGGCGATCCTCGACATCCTCACGCGGCCCAGTCCTCCGCTCACCAAGCAGGAACGCGAGCAAGTGAAGCGCCTCGCGCGTGAACTCCTCGACACGCTGAAGGCCGAACGGCTGGTGCTGCCGCAGGTGGCGCAGCCGACAGCAGACTCGTGCCGCTGTGCTCGTCGCCATTCAGGAAGTGCTGGAAAACCTGCCGCAGAAATACTCCGACGACGATTATCGCGTGAAGTGCAACGCCGTCTATCAGCACGTGTATGATTCGTACTACGGGGCGGGATCAAGTATGTATGAGGTGGCGGGGTTGTGGAATGTGGGGCAACTTGATCGTCAGACCTGACGGGTTTTGCACTTCGCAAAGACACGTGCGCGCCAGCTCGCAAAACCCGTCAGGCAACTTCCACACCGAACATCGAATTTGCCTTACGCAAAGAACACACCATTCACACTAATGCTGTAGTATGCGTTTCCACCCGCATATTCTGCGACTGTCACGCCGCGATAGGTAACGTATGCAAGACCCGTCCAGCATGAGAAACGTGTTTCCCCTGCCCATACCGAACCCTGTACCTGGTTCAAATACCACACTCCCGTGTTTTGCAGGGAATAAGAGTGAGCTTCAAATGGGCCTAGCTTCGGGTCAATTTGGAGGGAAAACGCATAGCCCTCTCCTTTTGGTAAATCGCCTTCCGACTTGATTTCGATGAGCTGATCATACGCCCAATCTAGTTTCGGCCGGCGGCCCGTCTCGGCTCGCTCCAAATCGCGCGCGGTTTGCCATAACTTATCCGGGTCGGCGAGCAATTCGGGGCTGGATTCGTTAACCACTTTCCGCAGGCGCTTGAGGCGATCTTGCCATACCGTACGCCAATAGGCTGTCGCCGCACGGCGCTGTTCTGCCATTGCCTTACGATCTGCCCGCTCAAGCGGGACGATTTGTAGCCTGAGGATGCGCGCTTGTTCCGCATACTTCAGAATGGCCTCTCGGGTACCACTGACATTCACCGCAAATTCGCCCAAGCCATCGCGGTCTTGATAACGCGCAGCACCTGTCACATACCCATCATAGTCCTGAATCGTCTCGAATTCGATGCGTGCTCCTTGTGTCTGGTCCTGCGCGCTATCGGTCGTGGAACGACGCGAAGTTTTCTGCGCGGCAGGCTTGGTTTTCGACGTGGGACGGGAAGATGCAGACATTTTCATTCTCCTAGTATTATGAATTTGGGGAGCACAATTCGCAGTACACTGATAAGGGGCCAAGCATGGGTCACAATCGCAGCTATTGCTCTGTGATCAATGTTGGAGTCAGGATAGACTCGACAGTTCTCCTGTGGTTTCAGCCA
>JBGSPW010000267.1:0-35254 GCA_041738395.1 Thermoflexales bacterium | reverse complement strand
CCAGCTGACGCCTGCCGCTGCGCCCGACCAGGATCAGGCCACACCGACGCTGCCGCCAGCGCAGCCCATGCCCACCGAAGCGACACCGGCGTCGCCAGCGCCTTCGTCGGCAGCCTCAGCTGGACTTGCCAATACGAGTTGGAAGCTTGCAACCGTAGAAGCCATGGGCACGTCGAACGCATCTTTGTCCGGCACTGAGATTACGCTGGCCTTTTCAGCTGATGGACAAGTTAGTGGCTCGGCGGGCTGCAACGACTACACCGGCTCATACCAGCTGGAAGGAAATCAGCTCACCATCGGCCCGCTGGCAACGACAAAAAAGATGTGTGAAGATCCGGTGATGCTGCAAGAGGAAGGTTATCTTACCATGCTGCAAGCGCCGGCTGCGGTCGATCAGCAAAACGATCGCTTGACGCTGACACTGGATGGCGGTGCGACAATCTTCACGTATACACCCGCTGGCGCGGTAGACGCGGCCCCGACAACGGCGGCCCCCGCGAGCGGCGCACCCGGCGCTACCCCTGCGCCTAGTGCGGCGTCGCCGTCGAATCTGACGAACACGAGCTGGAAACTCACCTCGGTCGATGCTTTCGGCACGAGCAACGCCCCCGTAGGCGGTGTCGAAATCACCTTGAACTTCGGCGCGGATAACACCGTCAATGGTTCGGCAGGCTGCAACAACTACACCGGTCCGTATCAGCTCAACGGCGACCAGCTGACCATTGGCGCGTTGGCTGCGACGCTGAAGGCGTGCCCGAACGAGATTATGGGACAAGAGGCGTTCTATCTGGCGACACTGCAGAAGCCCGCGCAGGTCACGCAGGCCGGCAACCGCTTAGCCTTGACGTTTGATGGCGGCCAAGAAGTCTTCAACTATGAGCGGGCCACTACGGCGGCATCCGCGCCCGCGGCCGGTTTGCCCGGCACCAAATGGGATCTGCGCAATCTGGTCGATGCGGCTAAGCAATCCAAGTCGTCGCTTCTGGCCAATACGCAGATCACTTTGATCTTTGGCGCCGACGGCTCCCTCAGCGGAAAGGACGGCTGCAATCAATATAGTGGTACGTATCAGGTCAACGGGAATCAACTTACCGTCGGCCCATTGATCGCTACCGAAATGGCTTGCTCGCCCGAAGTGATGCAGCAGGAAGCGACGTACATGATCGCCTTGCAGAGCGCGACGAGCCTTGAACAGTCGGCTCAGCAGTTGATCATCACGCATCCCGGCGGCCGGCTCGAGTACGCCGTCCTGCCATAACGACGTTCAACCTTTCGCAGTATTGCGGATCGACGGGTACTCGCCGAGCGGGTGTCCGTCGATCTGTAAAAACAATCAAATCTCTCATCATGATCACTATGAAAAAAACACTCTTGTTTCTCACCATCGTCGTACTTGTCCTGGCTGCCTGCAGTAACGCGGCCGCCCCGGCCACGCCGGCCCTCACGCGCATTCGTCTGCCGATGGGCTACATCGCCAACGTGCAGTACGCGCCGTTTTACATCGCCCTGGATAAAGGCTACTTTGCCGCCGAAGGTCTCGACATCGAATTCGACTATCGCTTCGAGACCGACGGGATGAAGCTGGTCGGCGCGGGCGAATTGCCCTTTGCCGTGGTCAGCGGCGAACAGGTGCCACTGGCCCGCCAGCAAGGCTTGCCCGTGGTCTATGTGATGCAGTGGTGGCAGAAGTTTGCCGTCGCCGTCGCGTCCCTGGCAGACAAGAACATCAAGACACCGGCCGATTTCGCCGGAAAGTCGATCGGGCTGCCCGGCTTCTTCGGCGCGAGTTACGTCGGCTGGCGCGGCTTGCTCGACAAAGCCGGCTTGCAAGAATCGGATGTCAAAACGCAAGACATCGGCTTTACGCAGGTGGCCGCCCTGCAGCAGGGCAAGGTGGATGCCGCCGTCATCTACATCAACAACGAGCCGGTTCAACTCCGCGCGGCCGGGCTGGAGGTGAATGTGATTCCGGTCAGTGATTATCTGGCACTGGTGGCCAATGGCATTGTCACGAATGAGAAGACCATCAAAGAAAATCCGCAGCTGGTGCGCAGCTTTGTGCGCGCCGTGCTGCGCGGCTTGAAAGATGCCCTCGCCGATCCCGAATTAGCTTTCAACACCTCCAAGAAATTTGTGGAAGGGCTGGGCAGCGATCCGCAGAAGGACGACATTCAGCGGAAGGTCCTGGCCGAGTCGCTCAAGCTGTGGCAAGCGCCGGTGTTGGGCCACACCGATCCCGCGGCGTGGGATGAAACGCAGCGCGTGCTCATCAACATGGGCCTGCTGAAAGAGAAAATCGACAACGCGACACTGTTTACCAATCAGTTTGTGGACGAAGCGAAGTAGATCAACCTTTAGAAACCGGGTTTCTCCAGTTTGGATAGAATGGAGCGACGCTACTGCAAAAAGGCTCTAGCCGCCGTCCTCGGCGGCGTATTCCACGTTCAAATCCGCCCCGAGGACGGGGCTTCGCCTAGCGCGTCGCCGGCGCTGAGCGCCGGGTACGACGTGAGCAGTTTTTTCAGTGGAGTCATGGAGCGCTTCGGATGGAGAAACCCGGTTTCTTGCGCTGACACACTATGACTCAAGCCGCTTTGCGCGCCGATCATGTCGGCCACGTATATGATGATCAACACGGCCAGGTGGACGCGCTGGACAATATCACGTTCGAGATCAAACCCGGCGAATTCGTCTGCATCGTCGGGCCCTCGGGCAGCGGCAAATCGACGCTGCTGCGCATACTGGCCGGATTGATTCAACCGCAGCAAGGCCGCGTCTGGCTGGACGGCCAACTCGTCACGACCCCCCGTCCCTCGATCGGCATCGTCTTCCAGAAGGCCAACCTCATGCCGTGGCGCACGGTGCGCGATAACGTGGGTTTGCCGTTGGAGATGGAGCGCGTGCCCACGGCTGAGATCGGCGAGCGTGCTCAAGCGCTGATCGATCTGGTGGGGCTGACCGGCTTTGAGGCCTCGTACCCGCACGGCTTGTCGGGCGGCATGGAACAGCGGGTGGCCATCGCCCGAGCGTTGATTCACAACCCTTCGGTTTTACTTTTAGATGAGCCTTTCGGCTCGCTCGATGCGCTGACGCGCGAACGCATGTCGCTGGAACTGACGCGCATCTGGTCTACCCGCCAGACCACGGTCGTGATGGTGACGCACAGCATCCAGGAGGCCGTCTTCCTGAGCGATCGGGTCCTGGTCATGACCGATCGGCCCGGGCGCATCGCCACCGACATCACCGTCGGTCTGCCTCGGCCGCGCGATTTGACTTTGCTGCAAGAAGAACACTTTGCCGAACTGGCCGGAAAAGTCCGGCAGGCCATTGTGCAGGCGTAACGAAGTCCCCGCATCCAACGTCGATGCGGGGATTTTTCTTATCAGCCAAGCGGCACGCCGCCAATTTGAACATTACACTACAATGCCTTATAATCCCTGCGTTCATTATTGCGTTGAACTCAACGAGGTTTTATGGGGCATAAACTCGCGATCGATTTTGGCACCACCAACAGCGTGGTGGCGCGCTGGAACGAAGACAAGCACACCACAGAAGTCGTTTCCCTCCCCGGTCTCAGCGCCTTCAACCTGGACGGCGTTCCGCCGATCGTCCCCTCGTTAGTCTATGTCCATGACGCGCAAAACGGGCACATCACCCTGGGCCAGGCGGTGCGCGATCAAGAACTTGATCTGCAGAAGACCAATCGGTTGTTCCGCAATTTCAAGCGCGGCGTCGTCGCCACACCGGCCCCCGAACCTCGTTTGATCGATGGGAAGATGTGGGGCGATCGGGACGCCGGTGAACATTTCATACGGCAGCTGTTGGAAGTGCTGCCCGATCGAAACGAGATCGAACAGCTGGTGATGACGGTGCCCGTCGCCTCGTTCCGCGGCTACGTGGACTGGCTGAATGGCTTGGTGGGTGAGGCGGCCGAAAAAATTCGGGTAGTCGATGAATCGACGGCGGCGGCGCTGGGGTATGCCATCACCGAACCCGGCACGCTGGTGCTGGTCTTCGACTTCGGCGGCGGCACGCTCGATCTGTCGCTGGTCCAGCTGCCGGAAAATCGCGAGCATACCGGCGGCTTTCTCAGCATGTTCCGGCGCACCCCCAGTTCACGCCATGCCTCACGCGTGATGGCTAAAGCGGGCCGTATCATCGGCGGCAGCGATGTCGATCACTGGCTGTTGGCCGAAGTGCTGCGGCAAACCCGTCTCACGATCGATCAACTCAGCCACGACTACGCAGCGCTGCTCACTCACTGCGAGCAAGCCAAGATCGATCTATCCACCAAAGCCTCCACTACGTTCATGTTCGAAGCCGCCGGCCGCACTCATCCGATCTTTTTCACGCGCGCCGAATTTGAGCAGATGCTGGAAGCCAACGGTTTTTACACCGCCATTCGTCACGCTATCGACAAAGTGATGTATGCCGCGCGGCAGCAGAGCATTTTCAAAGAAGACATCAAGCATGTGCTGCTGGTGGGCGGCATGTCGCTGATGCCGTCCGTGCAAAATTTGCTGAAGCGTTACTTCAACGACGTGGCCTTTCTGGGTGATAAGCCGTTCACGGCCGTGGCGGAAGGCGCTTTGCAAGTAGCCGCCGGATCGGGCCTGGACGATTACCTGGTGCACAGCTACGGCCTGCGCCATCTCGACCCGGAGACCCACGCGCACCACTACGATGAAATCATCCCGATGGGCAGTCGCTATCCGCTGGACAAGCCGATCGAGGTGGTGTTGAGCGCCGCGCACGAACAGCAGACCGAGATGGAATTCATCCTCGGCGAGATCGATACCGACGCCGTGTCGCTGATCGAGGTGAAGTACGAAAATGGCGAAGAAGTGTTCGTCGCCAAAGCCGATCACGCCACGCAGCACATCGAGCCGCTGAATGAAGCCATCATCGTGCCGCTGCAGCCGCCCGGCAAAATCGGCGAAGAACGCATCAAGGCGCTGTTCCAGATTGACGATCGGCGGCAGCTGCTGCTCAACCTCATCGACCTGAAAACAAAGGCGGAATTGCTGCGCGATCACGTGGTCTTCACCCTACGCTAGCCGCCCTGTCGCGCCAGGACTAACCACCGATGGAACTTCAAGACTCGTCAACAGCGACAATCACCCCCACGGCCTTCACCGGCCGCGAGCCGCGCCTGACCCACAAGAAGGGTCACTACCGCCTGTCGCTGCGCGGCCTGGGCACGATGTTGAACATGCTGCCGCCCGACGCCATCTCGATCGATGCGGCGGCGGCGGCGCTGCGCAACAAAGATTTCTACGTGCGCTATAACGCGGCGCGGCTGTTGCGCCGGCGCGGCGATCGCGATGCGCGCCAGATCATGGAAGACGCGTTGATCAACGGCGAAGTGCCCACGCGCGCCAGTGTGGCCCGTGAGTTGTATGGCTTCTCGTGGTACTCGGCCGAGCCGCTGCTGCGGCGCGCGTTGAACGACGAGGATGTACGCGTGCACGAATGCGCCATGTACGCCCTGAGCGATCTGCGCGAACTGAACGGCTATCAATTGATGGTGGACATGCTGCCCCACGAACCGGACAACGTGAAAGCCGCGGCGGCCTGGGGCCTGCACAACTGCCAGGATCCGGAGGCCGTGCCCGTCTTAAAAGCCGCGCTCACCGCCCACGATCCCGATGTGCGCGTTAAGGTGCTCGAGGCGTTGGGCGCGAATGACACACCGGAGGCCCTGCCCATCGTGCGCGAAGCCATCAACGATCCTGAACTCGAAGTGAAGTATGCGGCCACGCTGAGCCTGATCGAGCTGCAAAGCGAACTCAGTTTTCCAGAGGTCGCCGAGTTGATTGAACGCACCAAAGGCGCTACCCGGCAGCAAATTCTGCGCGGCTTCTTTCACGCCACCAACTATCTGGCGCTCGACGTGGCCGAGACGCCTTCGGCGGACATCGTGCTGGATGCGCTGGAAAACGCCCTGCTCGATTCACTGCCTGCGGCGCGCCTGGCCGCCATCTGGCCGTTGGCCTGGATTCGCCATCCGCGTGCGCCGCAGATTCTCAAGTACGCCTACAAGACTGAGCCGAACGGTGAGACCAAAGGCCACATGGTCAAGATCGCCTTCAACCTCATGTCCGAGGCGCGTGAGGAGATTTTGCTGGATGCAGCGCAGAGCAAAGTCGAAGCGGTGAAAGACGCGGCCGAGCAGATTCGCATTATGCGGGGCGGATGAGCAGTAAAGTGGTAGAATCTGATTAGTGCATGGAAATGACACGCAGGAAACCGGAAAGCAGGCCGATCATGATCGGTAGTATTCGCCAAAAGACAATTGTGCGTGAAGGTGGATGGGTTGAAATTCGTTCACCAGAACTGCCCATCGGGGCCCGGGTTGAGGTGATTGTGCTGGTCGAGCCGGAAGATGCCGAAGATCCGGTTAACTATACCGTGGTTGCTACCGATGATCTATGAGGCGTGTCGCGTTTCTGTAGGTGAAAGCAAACGCCGCCGATCGAGATTCGATCGGCGGCGCTATTTTGGCTGGGGAGGAAGGACTCGAACCTTCGAATGACGGATCCAAAGTCCGTTGCCTTACCAACTTGGCCACTCCCCAAACGCGGCCAGATTGTAACATGCCCCTCGTCGTCTGACAAGGGTTTTGACCTGCGCCAGTCGCGCTGGCGTTACGTCACGGCCGCTTTGAACGCCAACAAGGTGCGATCGATGTCAGCCCGATCGACCCACGCGTGCGTCACGGCCCGGAAGCGCCGGAAATGCACGCCGGGGCTGATTAACTTCACCTTATATTCCAACATCCGCTGGGTAACAACATCGGCGGTCACTTTAGCGTTTGAATCAAGTTCAAAAAACACGATGTTAGTCTGCACCCGATCGAGATCGACGACGAAGTCGGGCGTGTCGGCCAAGCCTTCGGCTAACCGCCGCGCGTTGGCATGATCGTCGGCCAACCGATCGATCATCTGCTCCAACGCCACGATCCCCGCCGCGGCCAGCACTCCCGCCTGCCGCATCCCCCCGCCCAACATCTTGCGATAGCGCCGCGCTTTCGCGATGAACTCCGGCGAGCCGCAGATCACTGATCCAACCGGTGCGCTAAGTCCCTTTGACAAACAAAACGTCACCGAATCGACGTATTGCGTAATCTCTTTGACATCAACCCCTAGTGCAACCGCCGCATTGAACACGCGCGCCCCGTCGAGGTGAACGTTCAGGTTGTGCCTGCCGGCGAGCGCGCGAACTTGCTTCATGTAGTCCACGGGCAGCACCGTGCCGCCGCAGCGATTCTGCGTGTTCTCCAAAGCGATCAACTTCGTGCGCGCCTCGTGCTGATCACTGCCGCGAATGGCCGCCTCAACCTTGTCGAGCGGCAGCGTCCCATCGGGATTGTTGGGAATCTGAAATTGCGAAATGCCGCCCAACGCGGATGATCCGCCTGCTTCATAACGGAAGATGTGCGCCTCACCGCCGACGATGACTTCTTCGCCGCGATTACAGTGAGTGAGCAAAGAAACGAGATTGCCCATCGTGCCGCTGGCGACAAATACTGCTGCAGCCTTGCCCATCTTCAAGGCGGCCATCTCCTCTAAACGATTGATGGTCGGATCATCACCAAACACATCATCGCCGAGTTCGGCCCTCGCCATCGCCTCGCGCATTTCGGGCGTGGGCTGTGTCACCGTATCAGAGCGCAGATCAATGTAACCGTTGAGCATGTTGGTCTTCTCCCCCCTCTCCCTTGTTGGGAGAGGGGTTAGGGGTGAGGGTCAAATCAATACTGCTTCACAATCGATCGATACGCGCTGGGCTGCCGCGCCTGCAAGACCTGCAATTCCTCGCGATAACGGCGCACCTCATCCAGATCGATGCGCGCCACGGCGTAGCCTTCCACTTCCTGTTCGACGATCGCACTGACAGGCGCCGCCGTGTTCGCTTCCGGCGGAATCTCCACCCGCACGTTCTCGACTTCCGCGTACACCTTGCCGCGCGGGCCGATGATCATCGATTGGCCGCCGAAGCTCAACGTCGCATCCGTGCCGATGCGATTGGCTGCGACGACAAAGCACGTGTTCTCAAACGCGCGCGCCATCAAATAGGTGCGCCACTCTTGATCGTTCGTCTTCTCCCAGTTCGCGCACACGATGAGCAAATCCGCGCCATCGAGCGCGTAGGTGCGCGCCACTTCGGGGAACGCGATGTCCCAACCCAACATCAAGCCCACGTTGCCGAAATCGGTTTCCAGCAGCGGGAATTTGAAACCGGCGCGAAACGCCAGACGCTCCTCACCTTTCAAGTGGACTTTGCGATAGTCGCCCACCATGTCGCCGTCCGGCCCCACCATCACGGCGGCGTTGTACAACACACTCTCCACTTTTTCTTTCGCGGCAATGCCAAACGCCACGTGCACGCCGAAGTCACTGGCCCGCTGCGCAATCAAGTTCGACGACGGGCCGGGAATCCGCTGGGCGAAATCGACGAAGCGCACGCCGCATTCATAGCCGGTGGTACACAACTCGGGAAAAACGATGAGATCGACTTTTTGTTCGGTGGCGACGCGGCGAATCCATTCGGACATCGCCATGAGGTTGGCTTCCACGTCGTTGAATTTCACGGCCATCTGCACGACCGCGACGGTGAGTTCGCGCATGAGTCTCCTTTGATTAAACGCTCTAAGTCCGCGTCCCCGCGGACGGACTCGCCCGCGAAGATGCGGGCGAGGAGCAAGTATCGGCAAGCTAGAACATCGGTTCGGCTTGATTTTCCCTTAATTTTCAGGCGTTGTCAACTGATCGAGCACGCGCTGCAAATCCGGTGGCAGCGGCGCAGTGAACGTACGCACCTCGCCATTCGGCAGCATCAACATCAGCGACGCGGCATGCAGAAAATGGCGTTCACACGGCACACGCGGATGCTGCCGTCCGTACACCTCATCGCCCACCAGCGGATGCTTGAACCACGCCAGATGCACGCGAATCTGATGTGTGCGCCCCGTCTCTGGATAGGCTTCGACCAGTGATAGATCAGGATTGCGATAAATCTGGATGACACGATAGCGGGTGCGCGCCGATCGTCCAGTGTGCGTTACGGCCATCTTCTTCCGATCGTGCGTGCTCCGCCCGATCGGCGCGTCGATGATACCCTCCCGCGGCGTGACCAGGCCGTCGACCAGCGCGAGGTACATCTTCTTGATCGTGCGCGACTTGAACTGCTCTTGGAGGAACTGCAAGGCCCGATCGTTTTTGGCGACGACGATGAGGCCCGAAGTGTCTTTATCCAAACGATGCACGATGCCAGGACGCACCTCGCCGCCGATGCCGCCCGTGCTTCCCAGATCGGGAATGTGGCTGAGCAGCGCGTTGACCAGCGTGCCGCTGTCATGCCCCGCCGCCGGATGAACCACCAGCCCCGCCGGTTTATCAATCACGACGAGGTCGTTGTCCTCGTAGACGATTGAGAGGGGAATATCTTCGGCGATGAGTTCGGTCGGTACGGGCGGCGGAATCCGCACCACGATCACATCGCCCGGCTCTATTTTCTCACTGGCTTTGCAGATCGATCCGTTGAGGGTGACGAAACCATCGTCGATGAGGCGCTGCACCGTCGTGCGCGAGAGATCGGGCCGTTGGGCCGCCACAAACCGATCGAGCCGGCCGCCCCCCTCGGAATCAACGGTTAAGGTGATCACCTGCTCAAGCAAGCTGCCTCACTTCGAGGAATCAACCTCGCCAGCAGTTGATGCGGGTGTTGCTTGCTGTTTGCTGCGTCGATCTTCCAGCAGCATCGCCACGGCCCACACGATCACACCGCCCACAATCGACCAATCCGCGAAGTTGGACGCGTTGCGCAGCGTGCCGATACCCACTTCGAAGAAATCGAGCACGCCGCCCCCGAAACGGAGGCGATCGATGACATTGCCCAGCGCGCCGCCCAGCATCAAGCCCAACGCCAACGCAATGAGTTTCTGATCGGGCTGCAAGCGCCGCGCGTAATAGACGATCACGCCGCTGATGATCAACGGAACAATGATGAACACCACGCCGAGGTCTTTGAACAGGCCAAAGGCGACACCCGTGTTGTAGGTGTAGACAATCTGGAAAAAGGGATTCGGGCCGGGGAACGGCGACCACGCCCCGCCCACGGACAGATTCGTCGCGACGAGATACTTGCCCGTTTGATCGACGACGATGATGATTGCAGCCACAATTAGTGTCAACCACATTGTTTTCTTCAACTGAGGATCTTTCAATTCGGCACGCCGGGTGTGGCCGTGTCACCGGGCTTAGGAGTCTGCTTGCTACGAACCTCTTCGATCAGCATGGCTAAGCCCAGCAAAATCACGCCCAGCACAATCGACACGTCGGCAAGGTTGGACGTATACCAGCGCGTGGTGCCCACGCCCACATCGATGAAATCGATCACATGGCCCAGGCGCAGGCGATCGACGAGATTGCCGAGCGCGCCGCCAAGCATGAGGCCGAGCGCCACGCACGTCAGCCATTGATCGCTGCGCAGTTTGCGCGCATAGAGAATCAGCACGCCCACGACGACCAGCGCGATGAGGATGAACACCGGGCCTAGATCTTTGAACAGGCCGAACGCCACACCCGTGTTGTAGGTATAGACGATCTGGAAAAACGGCAGCGGGCCAGGGAACGGCGACCACGCTCCGCCCACAGGCAGATTGTGTATAACCAGATATTTGCTGCCCTGATCGAGGGCGATCACCAGAACCGCCACGATCAGGATAATCCATGTCGGTTTCTTCAAGACCACAGCCTTTCAACCTTCACAACACCTAACGTGCCACCGGCTCTCCAGAGGGGAGAGCCGGTTAAGGCAAAACTCCAAACAACCATCGCTACTCCGCGCAGACACGGCAAAAGAGCGACGCACGAGACACGCTTAACGATGCTCGCGTTTCGACTGACAAGCTAGGCATAGCGGCGCAAACGGAATCGCTTCGAGGCGCGCCGCGTCGATCTCCTGGCCACAGTCGAGACACAGGCCATACGTGCCGAGATCGAAACGCTCCAGCGCATCGTTGACCAGCTTCAGCGTCTGCTCCGCGCTCACTTGCACAGCCAGATCGCGTGCTTGATCGAAAGCGTTGGTGGCCTCATCGGCAGGATGCGTGCTGTAGCCGACGCCTTCTTCTTTAATGACGTTGTTCAGCTGCTCGACCTCGATGGTCAATGCGGCCTGTTCAGCCAACAACGCTGCTTTGAGTTGCTCATAGGGAACCGGCATACTGCGCCTCCTTGATGCCGCGAATTCTACCACAAACGTAACGAGTAACACATGCGATGCAGTGCTCCGCGAGTAATGCGTAATTACTCGTTACTCGTTACTCATTATCTCTGCGCAACACCTAACCTGACTTTGGCTCCATCAATCTCATCTTCATCCGTCGTGCCTTGCGGTTCGGCTTCGCGCATTTCATCGGCCAGGGTTTCCGCCTGGATATACGACGCCCATTGTTCGATGGTGGCTTTCACTTCACCTGCGGCCTGATAGGTGAGCACGATGTGATCGCTGATCTCGAAACCGGCGGTCTTGCGCAAGTCTTGCACCCAGCGGACCACTTCCCGCGCCTGCCCTTCCTGTTTGAGTTCGGGCGTGACGTGCGTATCGAGCGCGACGACCACCCCACCCTCCGACGCGATGGCAAAACCTTCGCGCGGCTGGGGCGTGACGAGGATTTCATCCGGCGCAAGTTCGAATTCACCCAGCGTGACACTCTGCCCCGATCGCACGGCGTGCGCGACCGCGAATGAATCGGCGCTTTGGAGTGCGGCACGAAGCTGCGGGAATTTAGCACCAAACTTCGGGCCGAGTTTTTTGTTATCCGGTAAGAGGCGGTACGTGACCAACGCGGCTTCGTCTTCGGCCAACTCGACCGACTTCACGTTGAGTTCGTCGGCGATGATGTCGGCCGTGCGCTTGACGCTGTCCTGCCAATCGTGCGCGACGACGACGATGGCCTTGCTCAACGGTTGGCGCACCTTGAGATTAGACGACGAGCGAATCGAGTGACCGAGCGTCACAGCTGCGCGGCTCAGCGCCACATCATTCAGCAGTTCGCGATCGATCAGAGATTCAGCGGCGGCAGGATACGCGCAGTGATGGATCGATTCAGGCGCGGCGGCATCCACCGAGCGCACGAGATTTTGATACAGCACCTCGGCCATAAACGGCAGCACCGGCGCGAGAACCTTGGCGAGATTCACCAGAATTTCATAGAGCGTCGAGTAAGCAGCTTGCTTGTCGACATCACCGTCGCTCTTCCAGAAACGGCGGCGCGAGCGGCGCACGTACCAGTTGCTCAGATCGTCGACAAAGACCTCGGCGGCTTTGGCGAAGCGCGGCAGATCGTAGTCAGCCAGTGCCGCGGTTGCCTCGCCGATCAATTCGTGCAGGCGGGCGCGGATCCACCGATCGAGCGGGCTGAGTTCGCCGACTGAAGTCGGCACTACGGGTGTCCAGCCATCCAGATTCGCGTACGTCACGAAGAACGAGTACACATTCCACAATGGGATGAAGAAGCGGCGGCGCGTCTCATCGGCATGATGATAGCCGAAGAGCATGTCCGTATCGTAACGCTGATTGGCAAACATCCAGCGCATCACGTCCGCGCCGATTCTATCCGCGCCTTCGTTGAACTCGATGGCGTTGCCCCAGCTCTTGTGCATGGGGCGGCCATCTTCACCAGTGAGGGTGGCAAAGCCCAGAATCGTTCGAGTGGGCAGCTCGTTGACCACGCCCGTAGACATCGCCAACAGCGCGTAGAACCAGTTGCGGAATTGGCCCGGGAACGATTCGGTGATGAAATCCGCCGGGAACCACGTCCGCCAGTAGTCGGGATCGATCCGGTAGCCCGTCGTGCTCATGGAGACAATGCCCGCATCGAGCCACGGGTTGCCCACGTCTTTGATGCGCTCGACCAGCTCGCCACATTTGGCGCACTTGATCTTCACAGCGTCGATGTGCGGCCGGTGCGGCGAGTGCCCCACGAATTCTGCCCAGCCCTCGACGGCGCGCTCTTTCAATTCTTCGCGCGAACCGATCACTTCGAAGTGGCCGCAATTCTGGCAATCGAAGATGGGCAGCGCCAGTCCGTAGTAGCGCTTCTTGCTGATCATCCAGTCGTGCATGTTGCGCAGCCAGTCCAGTTCGCGCTCTTGGCCGAAGTCGGGAATCCAGCGGATGTTGTTGGTGACATCCATCATCGGCTGGCGCAGACCATCCATGCTGATGTACCACTCGTCGACGAGACGGAAGATCAGCGGCGTGTTGCAGCGCCAGCAGACCGGGTAGCGGTGCACGTAATCGTCCAGCCGATAGAAGCGGCCTTTGAGTTTGAGGTCGGCCACGATCGGATCTGTGACGTCCGTAACATTCAGGCCGCTGAGCCAGCTGAAGCCGTCGAGGTACGTGCCATCTTCGGTGAGCGGCGCGATCACGGGCAAGTTGTAACGCTTGCCCAGCTCAAAGTCTTCGGCGCCACAGCCCGGCGCAATGTGCACGATGCCTGTGCCGTCTTCTTCGCCGACTTCTTCCCACAGAATCACGCGATGCGCCTCTTTGGCCGCTGCAAGCGCCGCCACCGGCAGATCGTCGAACGGACCGTAATACTGCCAGCCTTCCATGTCGCGGCCCTTGAGTTCTTCGATGACTTCGAACTTGCCCTTGAGCATCTTGATGGTGCCTTTGGACAGATAGAGATATTCATCGCCCTGCTTGACCTTGACGTAGGTGAGCTCCGGCCCGACCGCCGCAGCCACATTCGAGGTGAGC
The DNA here is from genome assembly GCA_041738395.1 of Thermoflexales bacterium. Classification (GTDB taxonomy): domain Bacteria; phylum Chloroflexota; class Anaerolineae; order Fen-1058; family Fen-1058; genus Fen-1058. The sequence continues at coordinate 21,478 of JBGSPW010000267.1, read as the reverse complement.
GTCCACGGCGTGGTCGTCCACACCAGCAGCGATTCTTTCGTTTCGTCGTCGCCCCAATGACCGACGAGCGGGAAGCGCACGGTAAGGCCGGGATCGGTTTTCTCGACGTAGCCCTCGGTGACGATCTCGTGTTGGCTGATGCCCGTGCCACAACGCCAGCACCATGGCATCACGTCGTGGCCTTTGTAGATCCAACCCCGATCGAAGCACTTCTTCAGGAAGCCCCAGATCTGATAGTTGTTCTCGTCGCTGAAGGTGAAGTACGAGCCGCCCATCTGGCCGACGCCAAGTTGGCCCACCACCTGCTCGATCGTGCCTTCGAATGATCCATCGGGACCATGATAATCGATCGGTTGGTTGGGGTCTTCGCCCAGTTTATCGCGCAGCAAACGCAGGCCAACGGGATCATCCCAGTTCATCCAGTAACCCAAGCGAATGGATTGTTCGGTTTGCACGGCGGCGTAATTCAATACGCGCTGCTTGCACAACATGACAAACGGCGCAATGCCATAGGTTTCGATGTCGCGCTTGCTCTTAAAGCCAAGCTCCTTTTCGACATTGACCTCGATCCACAAGCCCTGGCAGTCGAAGCCGTTCTGCCAGCGCTGATTCTCGCCCAGCATGGCGTGGAAGCGCTGATAAACATCCTTGTAGGTGCGGCCCCACGCGTGATGCACGCCCATCGGATTGTTGGCCGTGATCGGTCCGTCGAGAAACGAGTAGCGCTTCTCCGACGAGGCGAGTTGTTCACGCAGTTTGTTGAACGCATCGGTGTCTTTCCACCATTGCAGGATGTCGCGTTCCTGCGCGGGAAAATCGATTTTGGTGCTGACGGGTTTGAAGGACATACGATTTCTCCTCGAACGATAGATTGACAACTTCAATGCGGGTGTTATACTCCCCTGTGAGGAGCACTCCCATGACCACTTACTTTCGCGCTATTTATGAGCCAACCAGCCGAACGCTGCGCCCGTTGGAGAACGTCGACTTGCCGGGCGGCGAGTTGATTGTGTCCGCACGCTCGGTGTATAACGCCGAGCGCCTGACCGACGAAGGGCTGCCCGTCCAGGAAACCCTGGCCGATGTGCTGGGCTTCGACCCGAACGATGAAAAGAAAATGCGCGAGGCCGCTGAGACTCAATATCAGGCTTATCTGGCCTCTCTGCGCCGTCTTGAAGAAGCCGGATTGTTGGAAGAACTCGCCAAGTTGCCGCCAAGCGATTCGGATCTGGACGCAATCCTTTACCCTGAGAGCGATTGATGCCGCACTCGATCTTTGCCGATACCGGCGCTCTGTTGGCCGCTTACAACCCACGCGATAAGTATTATCAGGCCGCACAGGCATTTTTTCACTCTGATCATCGTTTTGTGACTACCAATTTCGTTGTCGACGAAACCATCACGCTGGCATTGAATCGGGTTGGCCATCGCTTGGCCGTTGAATTAGGCGACAACCTTTGGAGTGGTAATTTGGCCGGCATCGTCTACGTTACCAAAACCGATCAGCGCCTGGCTTGGGATCTTTTCAAACGTTACGATGATAAGATGTTCAGTTTCACCGACTGCACCAGTTTCGCCGTGATGCTGCGGCTGGGCCTGACTGATGTCTTCACTTTCGACGGCGATTTCACGCAATCCGGCCTCTTCACCAAAGTTCCCTGAGCGTTCCACCTCTCAGCGCCTGATTGATCATTGTTCCAGGGCCACTTCAATCCGCTTATTGATCTTGCCTTTGCTCTTGTAATCCACCACGCGAATGTGCCCCACTTCGGACGTATTCGCCACGTGCGTACCGCCATCGGCTTGCAGATCGAGCCCGACGATTTCGATGGTGCGGATTTCAGTAATGCCTTCCGGCAGCAAGTTGATCTTGGTGCGGATCAAATCGGGAATCTGAAAGGCTTCATCGCGCGGCAGAATCTTCACCCGCGTCGGGCGGGCGGTCAAGACTTCCACGTTGATCTTCTCTTCGATCTGCTTCACGAATTCCTGCCGCATCGTCTCGAACTCGAAGTCCATGCGGCCCTTCAACGGTTCCATGTTGCCGCCCGTTACACTGGCTCCGTAATCGCGGAAGATCACGCCGCACAGGATGTGCATGGCCGTATGTGTGCGCATCAATTTGTAGCGGCGATCCCAGTTGAGTTGGCCGTGCACCGGCGTCCCGATCGATGGCGCTTCCCGATCGAGTTCGTGCCACACGTCTGCGCCCTGTCTACTCACCTTCACGACCTGCCACGTCTGATCGCCCGCCGTGAGCGTGCCCACATCGTTGGGCTGGCCGCCGCCGCCCGGATAGAACGCGGTGCGATCGAGCGCAACTTTGTTGCCATCGACGGCCGTGACAACGGCGTCAAATTCTTTGAGATAGGCATCGGTGTGATAAAGGACTTCCGTCATGGTCATCTCCCCAAAATAAAAATCCGCCTCGCCCACACAGGGACGAGAGCGGATTGCTCTCGCGGTACCACCCCGCTTCCTGATCCGATCGATCAGGCTCTTCATCAGTGACTACTATCACTGCGTCGTGGTTAACGGACGACGACACCGGGCAAGCCTACTGACAAGCTGTTTTCGGTTGCCAACTCCGGAAGGATTTTCCGCCCAGCGATCACATGCGGCTCACACCATCCCGCACTCGCTGTGGTGCCACGTTGGGCGTACTCGTTTCCATCAACGTCAGTGCGCGCGATTATGCCATAGGGGGATAGGGGTGTCAAGCACATAAGACATCCGACAAAAAGGTGGATTCAAGGGGGAGAAACCATTACCCACGCCGAAAAATTCGCCCGCGTAAAGGCGGGCGAGGCAGGTCTATTTCCTGGCAGCTTTGCTCAAAGACTTCTTCGGCTTCGCCGGCTTGTTCGTTGACTTCACCGGCTTGCCTTTCGACTTCGCCGGTTTCTTTTCGGCCTTGGCGGATTTCGATTTGCCGACCGGTTGCGCTGAGGCCGCCGTGGCCGATCGGGTCCTGAGGGCCGCCAACTTCGATTTATCAGTACTCAGTCGATCGTACGTCGCGATCAAGTTCGCGGCATGCAGCTGTTGCACGAGGCCGTTCAAGGCGATGCGTGTCTTGCCGCACGATTCAATATCGTACTCGCGCAGCATATCGTCGCGCGACTGATTGGCCGTGATGGAACTGACCACCGCGTTCTGCATCTTGTTGAGATAGTTGATGCTACTGTTGATGGTCTCGTTGATCTCGCCCCGCAGGATGATTTCGCCATGCCCCTGCACCACGTTTTCCAACGCCATGCTTTTCAACACCTGCAATGAACGTAGCATCGTAGGCGCGTCCCCATCGACGATGTAGGGCACCGGCATGATGGTATCCGCGGCAAATAGAATTTTATCTTCGCGGATATAGACGGTGATACCGTCCGGCGTGTGGCCGGGTGAATGCGTCAACACAAATGTCTTACCACCCAGACGCAGCGACATCTCGCCGCTGAAAATGAGGTCGGGGAGACGCAGCTGCACCTCCGCCAAGGTGGGGTTTTGCGCTCGGGCCAATTTCAGACCCGCTTCGCCGCGGCTAATCAGCAAATCACGGCACAACTTATGCGCAATAAACTGCGCATGACGGAAGAGATACCCGCCGTAGGTATGATCGGCATGATAGTGGGTGTAGATGACATACTTAACTGGCGCCCGGCGCTCGATGAAATCGACCACCTGGCGGGTTTCGCTGGGAAATGGCAGTGTGTCAATGACCACTGCGCCAGCCGAAGTGACAATGGCACTAGCAGTCACCTGGGCATACAGACCACTGGTAAAAACGTAAACGTCGTCAGAAATGCGCTCGCGATGCATAACTCCTCACTGGGGGTAAGGGTAGCACATAGCAGGGCGACATGTCAAATTTTTTGGCATTTTTCGGCCAGATTGGGCACTCGATCCAGTCCTATGTCAAGCGATCTGGAATTCGATCGGATCGACGGAATATTAGGGCGCTGAACTCGTTAGGCAGCTGAAAGTTGAAGATTGAGCCAACTCATTTAATCCGTTTTAGGCAAATTCGCAACGCGAATCGTATTAACTGTGATATTTGCAATCAAAAAGAGCATTCCGATTGTAATTGACTTCTCAATTCAGTCAGTGCTACAATCATACTGTTGAGCATGGCGGGGGAAATTGCATGCTTCCAACTGAGGCTGTGCCATGCAGGCAACACGACAACACATTTTGGAAATCCTAAAAGAACGCAACACGGCAACGGTAGAAGAGTTAGCCAAAAATTTAGAACTGACGCCCGTCACCATTCGCCATCATCTCGACATTCTGCGCAGCGAAGGGCTGGTTCAAGCGCCCCAGGTCAAGCGCCGCGATACGCCTGGCCGGCCGCAGCACGTGTATGGTCTGACCGAAGCGGCTGACGCTTATTTCCCCAAGAATTACGCCGGATTTACCGACATGATGTTGCGCGAAATGCGCGACCAGGTGGAGCCAGAACGGATACGATCGATCTTGGATGGCGTGGCAACACGCATGGCCACCAAGGTGCCTGCACCCATTTTTAATGAAACGGCCCCTCAAAAAATGGACCGGGTGGTCAAGTTCTTAAGCAGCCAAGGCTATGATGCCAGTTGGGAAATGACCGAAGGTGGCTACCTGCTGCATGCGCATAACTGCCCTTATCACGATGTCGCCCGCGAGAACGTGGAGCCGTGTGTGATGGATGCCGCTATGATCACCCAGCTCACGGGAGTTGCTCCGCAGCGCGTGCAGTGGGCGTTTAGCGGTGACAGCATGTGCACCTACTTCATCCGTAATGGCAAGTAGCGGCCCGATCGACCATCGCCTGTGGGGGCGATGGTCCTTTTGGGCAGTGGCGGCAATTTTTTCAACGTGCATCTAATAAATTGACGGCGCTGTTTTTCAATGCTACAATTTCATCAGCGCAAATTTTAACGGGGGGATAACAGGATGAACACAACGATGATTGAACCGATTGAAGTGATTGAAGTAGCGCCCGCAGTGACGCTCACGGCCAATGCAGCCGATAAGCTGCAAAAGATTTTACTTGAAAAGAACTTGTCCGATCACGGCTTGCGCGTATTCGTCGCAGGCGGGGGGTGTTCGGGCCTGCAATATGGCATGGCTTTTGAAGCTCAGGCACACGACATGGACACGATTGTGGACGCGCACGGCTTGAAGGTCTATGTTGATCCGGTGAGTCTGGAATATCTATCCGGTGCGACCATCGACTATGTAGATGGCTTGATGGGTGCCGGATTCCGTATTGAGAATCCCAATGCCATGGCGGCCTGCGGCTGCGGTTCCTCGTTCCGCACTCAGGGCAGCGGTGAAGCACCGGCCGGCGGCAGTTGCAACTGCGGCCACTAAGTTCAACTTTCGTCCCACCCTAGTGCGAAGGCCCAAAAGCCTTCGCACTACTGTTATAATTGCGGCATGACCAAACACTTCACGCCCGCAGAAGCCAACCAAGCTCTCCCACAAGTCCGCGCCCTCGTCATTGAAGTCATGCAAGCCCGCAAAGCCATCATCAAGGCCCAACCAGAATTGTGGCCCGTGCTGGAAAAATCGATCGGCAATGGCGGCAGCAAAAAAGCGGGTGAATTGCTCCACGAGTTCCGGCGGGTAGAGAACGGCATGCAGGGCTTGCACGACATCGGCTGCGTGTTGAAAGACATGTCGATCGGTCTGGTGGACTTTCCCACGCTGCACGACGGACGTGAAGCTTTGCTGTGCTGGAAATATGATGAGCCCGCAGTGCTGTTCTGGCACGATTTGCAAAGCGGTTATTCAGGCAGAAAGAGACTGTCAGGTGTTTAACAAGTTATTCGGCAAAAGCACGTCAACCACTCACACCCCCACCAGCAAGATTGTCTGGCTCGATTTAGGCGATCTGGGCGATCTGATCAATCCCGCCGGCCCACACGAGCAATGGCAAGATCACGGCCTGGGCTTACTGCGGACCATCCTGCATCAAAATGGCGTCATGACCGATTTGCTCTCTACCCGCGCCTGCACTTCGTGGGAAGAAGTGGAAGAGAAGCTCAAGGGCTATGAAGTGCTAATCATGAACGTGCGCAGTTACACGTTCCCGGTGGCCTATCGTTCCGCGCAAATTTTCAAGAAGATCAACCCTACCGGCATGGTGTTGACCGGTGGGATGCACGCCACGGTGGCGCTGGACGAGATGGAGGCCATTCCCGAATTCGATCGCATCTGCCAAGGCCCCGGCGAGAATATCATTGTCGATCTGGTCAAAGATCCGCACGCCTTTCCGCGCGTCATTCTGGGCGTAGGCGCCAAATCGATGGCAGAGTGGCCCATGATCGATCGGACATTATGGCCCAAACCCGCCAGTAAAAAACTCGCCAAGAAATTCAACTGGCCGCTGGAACCAGAGTGTGGCTGGGGGCCGCCGCCGGTAGTCACGCTGTTGACCAGCCGCGTGTGCCCGTGGCAGTGCGTGTTCTGCAATGAAAATTCGTACATTCCCAATATGGGCCGCCGTCCGGTCGAAGCCGTCATTGATGAACTTAACTATCTCGACAAGCAGTATGGCGTCGGCTCGCTGGTCATTCACGACTCGATGTTTTTTCAGAATCCCAGTTGGCTGGAAGAATGGCTGGAAAAGTATCCGCGCAAGGCACATAGGGTCTGGCCTTACTGGGCCGCAGGGCGCGCGGACACCGTGCGCCAGTGGCCGGAATTGTTTACCGCCCTGATCAAAGAGACCAATTGGGACACCGTGTCGATCGGGTTCGAGTCGGGGAGTGATCGGGTGTTGAAGATCCTCAACAAGGAATGCAACGAAGAAGACAATTACTTCACGATCGATCTACTCACCCGCATCGGCGATGAAATGGAACGGCAAGGTAAAAAGCCACCCGTGTTCTGGTCCAATATCATGTTGGGCATTCCGGGCGAAACCCGCGAGGATGCCTTCAAGACGATGCGTATGGTGAAGTATACCAAGCGCATCCTGCCCTCGATTTCCTTCTATGCCCCCTATCCCGGCTCGGCGTTGGGCAATCAGCTGATTGCCGAAGGCAAGAGCATGATGACCAAGGAAAACTATCATCGCTTCCCGGACGATGAAAAAGTGAAGGGCATCGATTACGCCTTTTACCGTGAGCTGCTGGCCGGCAAGTACGACAATCAAGTCAATCAGGGACTAGTACAAATCCGGCAAGAGCGCAAAGATTATATGACCGCACTGGCGAAGGCCTAGTCCACCGATTCGCACAGATTAAGCAGAGGGATTGCTTTCATCGGTGCGAATCTGGCAAATCTGAGGACACGATGAGCAGCTTTAGCAGTCCGCATTATATGTATCTCTTCGAAATGAAGACCGGCAAGAAAAAATTGGCCTATGGTCAATCCCCGGAAGACGCGCTGAACATTCTGGCGATGCGCTTGACTGAGGCCGAAATGGCGCAGATCAACCGCGAGCAGTACGTCAAAATCAAACAGCGCGAATTGCAACAGTATGTGCCTGAGCTGGGGTAACAGGCCGGACGCAACTCGGCTAATCTGACCTTAAATCGCCAACGGACTGGGGCGAATGGGTGGGATTCTATCACCCGCAAGTCAGGTTTTGAGAGGCCACACCCTATAGTATAATGATGCTAACGACGGGCTGCGTTAGATCACTCGCTGAACAGCCCTGCGACCCCGATCATAGCTGGATCATATCTGTATTACCAAAAAGGAGCTAATTAGCATGAAGACCCGCCTGACTCTCGTTATTCTGTTGCTGTTGACGTTCGCGCTGACAGCCTGCCAGCCGCAAGGCTCGCCCGTACCGCAGGATCCACTTGAAGCCGTCAAGACCATTGCCGACAAGCAAAAAGAAGTAAAGACACAACATATGGATTTGACCCTGGCGCTGTCACTTAAGTTGGATGGCCTGTCCGGCGATGCCGCACAAGGCGCCGCGATGCTCAAGAATTTCAAGGCCAACGCCAGCCTCAGTGGTGACCTCGATAGCGCCAAGGAAGATTTCGCGCTGAAGGGCGAGCTTGATCTCGGTGCGCTCACCGCTTTACTGACACAGGGCGAGGAGAAGCTGGCATTTGAAGTCGTGAAAGTCGGCGAGAAGATGTACACCAAGGCCAACGTCGGCGACACGGCCAATGAGTGGAGCGAGCAGGACGCGCCAAAGGCCTCCTCGGAAATGACCCAAACGAATCCGCTCAGCCCAGAGTTGGTAATGGGTCTGTTGAAGCAGTCGAGCAAGGCCGAGAAGCTGGCTGACGAGAAAATCGGCGACACGGATACCTATCACTACAAGGTCACCCTGGATCCCGCCACGCTGCTCACCTCAATTGCCGACCTCGCCAAGTCCACCGGCAGCAGCGGCGAGATTGATCAGGCGCAGATGGATCAAGCCAAGGCGCTGCTCAAAGATGCCGTCGTGGAAATCGAGATGTGGGCGGGCAAGTCAGATCTATTGATGCGCCAGGTGAAGGTCCACTTCAATCTGAATATGAAGGACATTCCCGATCAGCCCGGCGCTTCAGCGTTGATTGACCTGACGCTGCAGGACACGATCAGCAAGATTAACCAGCCGGTCACGATCACCGCGCCGAAGTAAACCGTAGATTCGCTTCAAACCGATCGACTGATAACCTCCCGGAGGAAAAATCCTCCGGGAGGTTACTTTTTGTCGCTGGAAACATGCGGCCTGTCACGTTGACAAGATGAGTGGCTTGAATACAATTGTGGGGCGTTTAATCCCATCCCCTCGGGAGGTTTAATGAAGGATTACCCCACTACGGCGCTGCGCAACGTGGCCCTGCTTGGTCACGGCTCCTCGGGCAAGACCAGCCTGGGCGAAGCGATGTTGTTCAGTTCAGGCGCTATTACCCGACAAGGTCGAGTTGAAGACGGCACGACCGTGTCCGATTTTGATGAAGAAGAAATTCGCCGTCACATCTCCCTCACCACCGCGCTGCTTCCCATTGAGTGGCAAAACCACAAAATCAACGTGCTCGATACGCCTGGCTTCACCGACTTCGCCGGTGAAGTGAAGGGTGCCGTGCGCGTGGTCGAAGCGGCCGTCATTGTGGTGGATAGCGTAGCCGGCGTCGAAGTGGGCACTGAATTGGCGTGGGCCTACTGCAACGAGCGCACTCTGCCGCGCTTCGTGCTGATTGGCAAGATGGATCGCGAGAATGCCAATTTTGCGCGCGCTACCGACACGCTCAGCCAGCTGGGGGGCAACTTCGTGCCGCTGCAATTGCCCATCGGCAGCCAGGCCAGCTTTGAAGGTGTGATCGATCTTATCGCCATGAAGGCGCGCAAAGGCTCTAAAAATGAGTGGGGCGATATTCCAGCCAACCTGAAACAAGAGGCAGAAGAAGCACGCGTCAAGTTGATGGAATCCGCCGCGGAAGGCGATGACGAGCTCATCATGAAGTATCTGGACGGTCAGGAACTGACCGACGATGAGATGCGCCACGGCCTGCGCATTGCGATCAAGAAGAATATGCTTGTGCCCGTGTTGTGCGCGTCGGGCACCGGGAACCTGGGCGTGGCCGCGCTGCTGGAAACGCTGGTCGCCTTTGTGCCGTCTCCGGCCGAGGCTGAACCCGAAACCGCGAAGACAGCCGCAGGGGTAGAGGCAAACATCGGCGCAACGTCCAACCTGCTGGGCGCCTTGGTGTTCAAGACCACGGCCGATCCGTTCGTCGGCAAGCAGACTTACTTCCGCGTGTTTGGCGGCACCGCCACTTCGGATTCGCGCCTGTTTAATGCGAATAAGAACGTCGAAGAACGCGTCGGGCAACTCTATTTGATGCGCGGTAAAGAGCAAATTGCCGTAGCCGCCGTCAAAACCGGCGACATTGGCGTAGTGACCAAGCTCAACGTGACACTGACTGGAGATACTTTGTGCGACAAAGCGCATCCGGTTACGTTCACGCCGCCGATTTACCCGCCCGCCGTGACCTCGGTGGCAATTGAGCCCAAGAGCGCCGCCGACTCGGCCAAGATGGGACCGACGCTGACCCGTCTGACCGAAGAAGATCCCACGCTCCACTGGTTCAACGATCCCAGCACCAAGCAGACGGTGCTGGAAGGTCTGGGCGACAGCCACATCGACGTCGCCGTGCGCCGTGCGAAGGGCAAGTTCGGTGTGGAGCTAGTCACATCGCAGCGTCGAGTTCCCTATCGTGAAACGATTACGCGGTCGTTCACGACCATGCACCGCCATAAGAAACAGACGGGCGGTTCGGGCCAGTTCGGTGAAGTCCACATGCGCGTGGAACCGAACAAGAGCAAGGGCTACGAATTTGCCTGGGAAGTGTTCGGTGGCGCGGTTTCGTCGTCCTATCAGACCAGCATTGAAAAAGGCATCAAGTCTGTGATGGAGGGCGGTGCGATTGCGGGTTATCCGATTGTCGATGTGAAAGTCGCCATCACCGACGGCAAGGAACACGCCGTAGATTCCAAGCCCATGGCGTTTGAAATCGCCGGTCGCGAAGCCTTCAAAAAGGCGATGCACGGCGCTGGCCCGGTGCTGTTGGAACCCATCATGAAAATAACCGTGGTCGTGCCGGAGCACAACATGGGCGACGTGCTAGGCGACATCAACACCAAGCGCGCGCACGTGCAAGGTATGGATCAATCGGCCGGTAAGAGCATTGTCACAGCCTTTGTGCCGTTGGCCGAAATGCAGCACTATGCGGCCGACCTGCGCTCGATCACGCAAGGGCGCGGCGTCTTCAGCATGGAATTCGATCACTACGATGAGGTGCCGGCGCATGTGGCGCAGGGCATCATCGAACAAGCTCTGAAGGACAATCCACATCTGCGGACGGCCGATTCCGATTAGCAGAATTCAGCCCGACGGGCCGACATCGCCACGCGGGCCGCCACAGCCGATCGGGATATGGCATTCCGCACAGCGAAACCGGGTTCCACTTGGAGCCCGGTTTTTTTGCGCCCCATGCTGCACTGAGAGCAGCATCGCAGAAACCCTCCCCCGGCTATCGCAACGCGGCCACGTCGACAGCGCTTTGTTACGAATTCCTAACCTCGAATCTATCTGCCGAGTCACAACGTATGATATACTCGGAACGGATGTAACTCATTGAGATCCATTCACTAAACTTGGAACCATTTATCGGCCAGACTATCAACCATCGTTATCGCATCCTCCGCCTGCTCGGAACGGGAGGCATGGGGGCAGTTTATTTTGCCCGCGATCCGGTACTTGAGCGTGACGTAGCGATCAAGCAGCTGCAAGCCGAGTCCATTACCGGACAATTACTCGCCGAGCAGATCCGCGCCCAGTTTCAGCGTGAGGCACAAATTCTAGCGTCGCTGCACCATCCCAACCTGCCCCGCGTGACCGACTATTTCACCGACGGCAAGCAGTATTATTTGGTAATGGACTACATCGAAGGTCAGACGCTGCAAGACATTGTGCGAGCGAATCCTGGCGGTCTCGCTGAAGCGCAGATCCTTGATTGGGCCGATCAATTGTTATCGGCTTTGGAATATATCCACGAGCATCACCTCATTCACCGCGACATCAAACCAGCCAACATCCGGCGCACACCCGACGGGCGCATTTTCTTGGTGGACTTTGGGTTAGTGAAGCCTTACGACCCTAACAACCCGCGGACCATTACGATGATGCACGGGTTGGGCACGCCAGAATACTCACCACCCGAACAGTACGATCCACTCAGTCACACAGACGAGCGATCAGACCTGTACGCGCTGGGCGCCACACTCTATCACTTACTGACGGGACAGACACCCGCTTCGGTCACGCGGCGTACTGCCGAGCCTGATTCCTTTCACATGCCGCGCGCCGCTAATGCGCGTATTTCACCGGAAGTAGAACGGGGGATTTTGCGTGCGATGGAATTGGAGCGCGCTAAGCGCTTTGCCACGGCGGCTGATATGCGCGCTGCGCTGCTCTTCGCGCGGCAGGCACACTCCGCTGGATCAGCTGGCACGATGGCCCTGCCCCCGTCATCCAGTGCGCCTCTACCACAACCACGCCCACCGTCAAAGCGCACACGTTTCATCATCCTGGGGGCGATCGTAGTGGTGATGATTGCCGTGGCCGCGGCGGCGCTCCTGATAAATCCAACGCCGCCGCCCGGCTCAACCAGTACCCCGATCGCGCAGCCTGACGTGAAGATCATGTTGTTGAGCGGTACCACCACCCCAGAATACATCCAGATTCAGAATGCTGGTAATGAGCTGCAGGATATGTCAGGCTGGTATCTGGAAAGCACAGTAAGCCCGCAGGTTTTTAACTTCCCCGCCGGTTTCACCTTGGAGTCCGGCGCTGGTATGCGCGTTGAAAGCTTCACAGGCGCCGTCAACAATCCACCCAAGACCCTGCTGTGGTCAACCGATGCCATCTGGCGAAATGCGGGAGACAAAGCCATTCTGCGCAACAAGGCAGGCGTTGCGGTGAGCACCGAATGTTATGGTGATGCTTGCCCCTGAGCGCGCATCCCTCGAACATGTGTTTTTTTAACTTATTACTCACGGCCCCGGTCGGTCTGATCCGCTCGGGGCTGGATGTATTTTGAGATTGGTGTCAAGGTAAACCAGGCCCGCCGCCCTCGGATCGTCTGGATTGTAATGATTGCAATCAAACTGCAATGAAACTGTGTGCTTCATTTTTGAAAAACCGGTTTATAATGAACGTTAGTGGTAAGCACTAAATTCTTTAGAGAAGGGAGGTGACAGACATGCTATATTTACCGCGCGAAGAAGGTCAGGGCTTGGTAGAGTATGCGTTGATTCTCGTTTTGGTGGCTATCGTGGTGATCGTTATTTTGGCGTTGCTAGGCCCGGCGATTGGTAACATCTTCTCGAACATTTACACGAACGTATAGTTTGACGTCAGTTGGTCGTAGGCAGTTTTTCAAGGCGAGTCCCGGTTGAGCAGTTCCGGGACTCGCGCTGTTTAGGGCGGAAATAGTTACACGCGCACGACTTGCCCGGTGCGGGCCGCTTCCAGCAGCGCCAGAATGGTTGCCACATTGCCTCGGCTGCTCTCCAGCGAGATACGCGGCACATCCCCAGTGAAGACCGCGTGCTCCATATCTTCAATCTCGCCGCGATACAATTCATATTCCGGTGATCGCAGCTGATCTACGCTGTCGCCCCGCTTGATCTTGATCCACTCGCCGTCAACGGGCTTGAACGGGCTGCCCAACTCGATCGAACCCGTCGTCCCCACAATCTCAATCGCCGTCCGAAAGGGCGCGCAGAAACCGCAATCAAACTGGGCCAGCAGGCCGCCGGCAAAGCGCAGTTGGCCGCTGAAGACCACGTCGATGCCGGTCGAGCCAGTGACCTGCCAGCCAAACACCTCCACCGGATCGGCATCCGCGACGAGGCGCGTAAAGCTGATCGGGTAACAGCCCACATCCCAAATTGATCCGCCGCCCCACTCCGGCACCCAGCGCACATCATCGGATCGATCGAGATAAAAGGTAAAGGCGCCCTTGATCAACAGCAGATCGCCAATGGCATCCTGCTTGATCAACTCCAGCACCTTCAACGTCTGCGGATGATGCTGGTACATGAACGCTTCGGTGATGATGACGTTGTGCTGCTTGGCCGCCGCCATCATCCGATCGACCTCGTCGAGCGACAAGGCCAGCGGCTTTTCGCACAGCACGTGCTTGCCCGCTTCCGCCGCACGAATCGACCACTCGGCGTGCAGGTGATTCGGCAGCGGATTATAGATTACATCGATATTCTCATCGGCCAGCAGCTCTTCATAGGAGCCGTAGGCGTGCGGGATGTGCCACGCTTTGGCATAGTCCCTAGCCTTCACGCTGTCCCGGCTGGCCACCGCCTTCAACTCGGATTGCTGCGAGGCGCGAATCGGCGGAATGACTGCGCGATTGATGCGCGCCGTGCTCAACAAACCCCAACGTAATTTTTTCACGGCAGTGCCTCCTAACAAAAAGCCGCCTCGAATCGGAAGCGGCCTAAATTGGGTCACTAACGATTACGGGCGGGCAGCAGCCCACACCGCCTCGACATTAACTTCAAAACCATCCAGCAAGCTCGACGTGGCGCAGTCGCCTGTCTTGAATTCACCATGCACCTCGTAGTGATTATCCGCCAGGGTCAACACCAGCACGCGCTCTGCTTCCGGATCGATGATCCAGTATTCCGGGATACCGGCCTGGGCATATTCGCGGCGCTTGACCGAGACATCGAGTTGCCGATTGTCCGGCGAAACAATCTCAATCACCAGATCGGGCAAGTCCAGATATTGCTCATGCAGGCGCTCATGGTGCTCAGACAAGATCACAACAATATCCGGCTCACGGTATTTGCCCGGCCACAACCGCACTTTCAGCGGCGCAAACAACACTTCGGCTCCTGGCCTGAATTGAACGATGAACGCCAACAGCTGGTTATACAAAAAAGCGACGATCCGTTGGTGAGAAATCGTTGGCATGGGCAGCACCTCAACCTGGCCGTGTGAGTATTCAATCAAGTGATTAGTTTCCAATTCAAGATAATCTTCTTCTGTCCACGTGCCCTGATGCGGGAAAAGGTCGGCCAATTCCCACACCGGTTCAGTTGTTTGAATAGGGGTTGCACGTAACATGGTCACCTCCTGCGCTACACAGCCACACCCGCCACCAGCGCCCGCGCTTGTTGATCAGCATTGTAGGACGAACGCACCAGCGGCCCGCTCTCCACCCAGCGAAAGCCCAACTCCAAACCAATCTGCTTAAGTTCCGCAAATTCTTCCAACGGCGCATAGCGATCGATCGGCAGGTGCTGCTTGCTGGGTTGCAGATACTGCCCCAGCGTGAGAATATCCACCTTCCGATCGGCCAGATCACGCATCACGACGATCACTTCCTCTTTCGTCTCACCCAACCCCAGCATGATGCCGCTCTTGGTCACTTGCGTAGGACTCAACTGCTTCGCGTTGCCCAGCGTGGTCATGGCCCACTCATAGTTATCCTGCGGCTGAACCTGCTTGAACAGGCGCGGCACCGTCTCGACGTTGTGATTCAAAATCTCCGGCGCGGCATCCGTGACCATCTTCAGTGCATCGATATTGCCCTTGAAATCGGGGATCAGCACTTCGATGGTGCAGCCGGGCTGCACTTCGCGGATACGCTGAATCACCATCGCGAAGATCGGCGCGCCGCCGTCCTTGCGCTCGTCGCGATTGACGGACGTGATCACCGCATGGCGCAAATTCATCGCCTTGATCGCCTGCGCTACCCGATTAGGCTCATCCCAATCCATCGGCGCAGGGCGGCCCGTTTTGATGTCGCAGAACGCGCACGAGCGTGTGCAGACATCACCCATCATCAAAAACGTCGCCGTGCCGCGTCCCCAGCACTCGCCGATATTGGGGCAGAGCGCTTCCTCGCACACGGTATGCAGCGTCTTCACGCGCATCAACCGCTTAAGTTCATCGTAAGTCTCGCCCTGTGGCGCGCGAACCTTCAACCACTCGGGGCGACGCTTGGGCTTCTCTGTAGGTTGAATCTCTTCAACAGAAATGACGTTATCCAAAATTGATCTCCAGTAACAGACTATTCACTCGCAAACAGATCAGCGATCGACACGCTGAACCCCGACAGAACATCGCCGCCCGTAAGCGTATCCTTCTCAGTGAACCGTTCGACGTTCGTCACCGAGTGATAAGCATACACTTGCCGTGTGCGCGGATCGGCTACCCACACGGTCTTCACACCGCAGGTGAAATACTCGTCCAGCTTCTCCATGAGATCGCTCCACGCATCATCCGGTGACATCACCTCGACCACCAGTTCCGGCGCGACATCCAGATAGCTTTTCGATTTGACCTGGGCCATACACTCGTTGGAGACAAATGCCACGTCGGCTGCACGGACCGTATCGGGATCACGACCCGTATAAATGCCAACTTCACCACTCAGCACACGCCCTACCTTCTGCTGCTTCACAAATGTCTTGAGCGCCACAGAAAAATTGGTCTCGATATAACCATGCGTGAACCCCGTTGGCGACATGTGAACAATCTCCCCCTTCACGAGTTCGGTGCGACCGAGATCACCCCTCCGGTACAATTCCTCGCCCGTCACAGGCAGCGACTGTTCAACTATCACAGACATTGGCAGCGCTTGAGCGGCCATCAACTTTCCTCGCTTTCTACGTCAATTCTACGCCATCACCCCTAAACCAGCAATGCGCTCCGTCCTGCCTCTTGCTCACTCATCGTGATAATGAGCAAGAGCTGGCTGCAACAACAGATCGCGCCGGTCGCCCCAGCGGTGCAGGAAACGATAGAAGTTGCGTTTGCTCTTGCGCTCGCGCTCGTCGGGCGGCGTGTGATACCACAGGCGATGCTCATGCTCGATCGTGCGCGCTTTTATCTCCGGCACGACGATGTTCTTCATGCCACGATCGCTGAAGCGCAGGCTGAACTCCAAATCGAGGTGGCGATAGAAGCGGAACTTCTCGTCGAACAAGCCCACCCGATCGATCTCCGCGCGCCGAAAGGCCAGCAAGTACGCTTCCACCGCATCCACTTCCGGTCCGGTCGATGATTCGAAGTTGCGCAGGTCACCCGATCGGACACCCCACCCGCCGACGAGTCCCACTTCGGGATCGCGCAGCACTTCTTCGATCGGCGTGAAGATATCACCCGTCACTTCGATGTGATTACCCAGCACGACGATAATGCGGCCCTGGCTGTGCAGCAAGCCCACATTCCGACCGGCCCCCTCACCCACCCAGTGATCGATCCACAGCGGATGCACTTCGGGATGTTCACGCGCCAGTCGTTCCACCACTTCCGCGGTGCCATCACTGGAACCGTTATCGATCAGCACCACCTCGATCGAGCGATCGCCCTGGTGCGCCACGAGGCTGTTCACGGCACGCTCGATCTCGTCAGCATCATCCCAGGCCAGCAAATTGATCGAGAACTCGTAGACGCTCGGCGCGTTCAGCAGCGACTGCACTTCGCGCACATTCGTGACGACGTTTGGGCGGATAATCGGATCGACTGTTCCGCGCGGACGCACCCATGAACCGCCAGGCATATCGTGAACGCGGAAACCCTCAACCTCCACCGACTCGCGCAGCATGTCGCTGGACCCATACGCGCCATTCTTGCGAATCAAGTTGCGCGCGCCAAACCGGGCAAGAATTCCCAACGGCACTTCGCGGTGCGACTTCAGCCAATCTTTCAGACCCAAGCCTAACACGTCATCAAACTTCAATAGCAAATGCTTCTTACTGGCCGCCGACAAATTCGAACGCAGCATGTACCATGTCGATGCCAATGCCACCGGCAAATTCACATCGTCGGCCAGCGCGACATCGAAGCTGCTCACGTGCTCGGCCTCGGCCCACTCATCACGCTCGCCGCCGGCTTGCGCGCGATCGAGTTCAAGCAACCGCTCACGCAGCCGGCCCAGGCCACGCTGAGCACCACGCAAAGCGTCAAAAGTAAAATTCAAGCGGGCGCGGTAATGCGCCGTGGCGTACAGGTAGCGCAGCGCGATCGGATCGAAGCCGCGCGCGATGAGATCGACCAGGCGATAATCGTTGCGCGTCGACTTCGCCATCTTCAGGCCATCGACCAGCAAGTGCTGGCCGTGCACCCAATAGTTGACGAATGACTTGCCGGTATAGCCTTCGCTCTGCGCGATCTCGTCTTCGTGATGCGGGAAAACCAGATCGACGCCGCCCGTGTGAATGTCGATCTGCTCGCCCAGGTGCTTGATCGACATGGCGCTGCACTCGATGTGCCAGCCGGGGAAACCCTCGCCCCACGGACTGTCCCATTTCATCACGCGACCCTCTTCCGCCGCCTTCCACAGCGCAAAATCCTCGGCTGCCTGTTTATCCGTCGCCACTTCGCCGCGCACGCCGCTTAGCAATCCTTCCAACTCGTTATGCGATAGACGGCCATAGTTCGGGAACGCCGACACATCAAAGTAGATCGTGCCATCGACCGCGTAAGCCAATTGTTTTTCCAGTAATCGCTGGGTGATGTCGATCATCTCCGGCACATGATCGGTGGCGCGGGGAAAAACATGCGCGGGCAAGATGTTGACCCTGGCCTCGTCGTCCATGAACGCCTGCGTGTAAAACGCGGCAATCTCCAGCGGCGTCTTGCCTTCTTTGCGCGCGGCGGCGATCATCTTGTCCTCGCCGCGATCGAGCAGTTCCTGCCGCATGTGTCCCACGTCGGTGATGTTCTTGACGTGCTTCACCTCGTAGCCAAAATGGATCAGCGTGCGCCGCAGCCAGTCGGCCAGCATGAACGAACGCAAATTGCCGATGTGGATGAAGCGATACACCGTCGGCCCGCAGGTGTACAGCCGCACCTTGCCCGGCTCGATCGGGTGGAAGACTTCCTTCTTGCGCGTAAGAGTGTTATAGAGACAGAGTTCCATTGATCCTTGTCTGATGGTAACTACTCAGCCGTCGCGGCAACGTCATTCCCGCGTGCTGTCAGCGGGAATCCAAATGTCCTGATTGCTGAGCTTGTCAACAGTCACCTGGATGCCCGACACAAGCACTCGGGCATGACGGCTGGCCAGTTACGTCTGATGCTCAATCAGTCTCCTGATTGATTGTAACATGCGACGCAACGATCCAGTCGCGCTCGCCCTCCGAGACTGCTCCCCTCTCCCGAAATCAAACGGCTGATTTCGGGAGAGGGGGTCGGGAGACGAGGCTTTGCAGCTCAAAATAAAACCGGGGCTCACTGTTTAGGTGAGCCCCGGCATATGACGATTAGCTGGTTGTCGTTAGTGCTACCTCAAGATCAGCGGCAGATAGATTCTGGCCGGTTGCAGCTGGAAGAGTACGCCACTGATCATCGTTCCGCCAGGATTATAGCCGACGAGGGGGTCAGCCGTGGCGATGGTGTAGTTGGGTTTGCCCAGGCTGGCGGCATACTTGTTGTACGCGGTCACATCCCAGGTCGAGCTGTAGCCCGTCCAACCGTCGGCCAGTTGCCCCCAACTATGCCAGGCCAGACCGTAGTCCGTGCCGTACAGATAGCGGCTGCCCGCGATCTCATGCGCGATGTTCATGCCGTCGCCGATGAACAGGATGATGTGCTTCGCGCCGGCTTCTTCCGCCGCGCGCTTCATCGCCCCGTAGACCTGCGTGTCGTCCACGATCTGCGTGCCCGGATACCACTGACCCGCATATTGACTCAACAGGCTTGCGCCCGCGCCGTGCGCCCACAGCGTCACCAACTCGTTGGTGTGATTGATCGTGCGGTAACTCACTTCACCGCCGGGATAGTCCCACTCCCCATCATTCACCTGACCATTCCCATTCCGATCGACCCACACTTGCTGCGGCAGTTGGCCCTTGCCCAGCGGCTTGTTCAGCCGCAGATAACTGTTCGAGTGATCGGCCGTCACCACCAGCAGCGTGTCAGTCCACGCCGGCCCGCCCGGCTGATCGACATACGCTTCGGCCGCCCGCACCGCCGCATCCAGATCGTAGATGCCGCCGACCATGTCTCGATAGTTGTTGGCGTGATTCGCCCAGTCGATGTAGCCCTGCTCGAACAGCACGAAGAAGCCATCCGGGTCCTGGCTCAACACCGGCAGCGTCGCGTTCGTCGCATCCGCCAGCGTCGGGTTCTCCACACTGCCCCGCGTGATCGACACACTGCCCGTGCTCGACACCACCGTGTAATATTCAAAGTTGCCGCCCGACCCGCCGAACAAGCCGAACAACTTGTCGCCCTGCGTCAGGCTGATCGTGTTCGCCGCAGCCAACAACGCCACGCCGCCATCCACGCTCGCCGTCCGCTGCGTCAGCGAGTAGACCGTCGCGCCCGTGTTCAACGCGATGTAGTCCGGACTGCTCAACGGCAGGTACGTCGTCGTCGAGTAGCCGCCACCCACCACCACCTCCGGCGTCGTGCTGATGATGATCTCGTGCGCAATCGCCGCGTAATTGTTGCGGCTCACGTTGTGGCTCGCAAAGCCCGCCGGCGTCGCATGATTGAACGGCACCGTGCTCACCACCCCGATCGCATAACTCCGGCTGATGCGCAGCGTCTCCGCAATCGTCGTCAGACTGCCATTCGGCGGATCGCCCGGCAGCCACGCCAGATTCCCATCATCCGTCTTGTAGCCCGTCGCCAGCGCCGTCGCCGATGACGCCGAATCCGTCGCCGGCTCTTTCCCGCTCAACAACGTCAGAAAATACGCGTCCCGCGCCGGCGTCGCATCATCTTGCATTAACGCAAACGGTGCGGCGCCGTTGATGCCAATTGAGACGCGTGAAGCCAGTGTCTTCGTCAAGTAACCCGGCTTGCCCACGCTGAGCCGATAGTCACCCGCCGCCAAATTGGTCAACGTGTAGTAACCTCCGGCATCGGTCTGCGCGCCCACCCCGTTTGCTACGCCGATGTAAGGTTCGGCCCAAACCGTGGCGCTGATGATGGACGCGCCGCTCACCGTGTCCGTCACGCGACCCGTCACGAGGCCGGTGCCGATCGGCTTGACGGGCGCGACAAAGATCGTGTGAACATCGATCACAGGTGCAACGGTGTCGCTATTTACCGCGGTCACCGTAATCGTCTTGGTGCCGGCCATCAACCAGCTGTACTTCACCATGTTCACCTGCGAAACTTGCGTAACTTGATCGGTCGCTTGCCACGTATACGTCACCGGCAGCGTCGCCGTAACCGGCGTGACTGTCGCAGTGAAGGTATAACCCGCATTCACCACGCCACTCACCGGTCCATCGATCGTGACACTCGCGATCGGGCCGGCGAGTATCGCATCGGGCGAAACCGGATCAGCCAAGCTCAACGGATTGGCTTGCACGGGAGAACCACCCGTCAACATCCCGACAAGCAATGCGGTGATCAACAACCATCCCAAACTGCGTCGTGTGTTCATTCTTTCTCTCCTTAAACAGATTTTGGTGGCTCTACCGACTTTAGCGGGAAGCGCTCACCCTTGCGAGGGTTGGTGAGCGCAACGGGAGTACTGCGCCGCATGTGTTGACTATCCTTCAGTCCAACCCTCGCAAAGTTTTCCCGTTCAACCTGGGAGAGCCGTTTTTGGTTTAGCACTGAACAATGATAGGGGAGGCTTAACTGATGACACGGGATTCGGTATGCTCTACTACGGGAGTCGTCATGGTGTCCTCTTTCAGTTGTGGTGACCGATAGGAACCAATGGTGCTAGTTTTTCTAGGGCTGAGGCTCCACCTCCAGCGTGAGATCACTGCCAGAGAAACCAATTCCACCCACTTTCGTGTAAGTATCCGATCTAGCGTAACTGCGCGATTATTAAAGTGGGTGATAACAGCCAAAGAATTAGCTGTCTACGATGCTCAATAAAACACTAACTCCATTTTGGACTCAGCAATTCTCAATGTGGCAAGACCCTTGACAGCGGACTTAAAACAGGCGTGGGATTTGCGCCCAACAGCGGTGCATAACGAACAACAAGCGTGGGCTCACACCGCTTGGAGCACTTGCGGCTGGGCGTGAACAGGCAAG
>JBGSPW010000167.1:0-70447 GCA_041738395.1 Thermoflexales bacterium | reverse complement strand
GGCCTTCAATAACTCCGGCCTGGTGTGCAACACCACCTATTACTACCGGGTCAGGGCCTACCGCTCCGGCGATGGGCAGTACTCTACCTACAGCAACGTGGATCACGACACCACGACCGCCTGTCTGCCCCCATCGGCCCCAAGCAACCTGTCGGCAACGGCTGTGTCGGCCAACCAGATCAACTTAAGTTGGACCGACAATGCTTCGGACGAGACCGCTTACCGGGTCGAACGCTCGCTCGACGGCAGCACCGGCTGGGGTGAGATCGCCAGCCTGACGGCCGGCTCGACCGCTTACAGCGATAGCGATCTGGCCTGCGAGACCGCCTACTATTTCCGGGTCCGGGCTTACCGCTCCGGCGATGGCCAGTACTCAGCTTACAGCACCGTGTCCCACGACACAACCAAATCTTGCGGCTTGGAACCGATGTGCTATTTGCCGTTGATCATTAGGCCCTGATATTGAAGTTGATAGTTCATTTTGAGCCGAGTGCGCGCCAATGTTTTGCGGAGTGACACAGTTCGCACGTTGGCCAACAATGGGCGTCTCTCACTATCTTCCATCGTGGAGGCCTTTCATGCACATCGAAGACTTGGACGCTCGTTGGCACGCCTTGAGTGAAGAGGTGATAACGGGGATGACCCATTGGCCCACCCCGGCCTTTGGCCGGGGACATGGGCAAGACTGGCGGGTGCAACATCCGAAAGCGACTTTCCGCGAAATTGAAGCGGCCTTGGATCAACGGCTGGCCCGGTTGCGGGCGCGGATGTTAGAAGATACGGCGTTAGTGAGCCGTGCTGCGGACTGGAGCGCGACGGACGCGGAGCGGCCAGTGTGTCCGCAGTGTGGGGCGGTCTTGCCGGCGCGGGGGCAGGAGACGCGCACGCTGGCCAGCCAGTACGATCAAGCGCTCCACTTGGAGCGGCGGTATGGAGTGTGTCCGCGCTGCGAGGCGGGGCTTTTTCCCCTGGATGAAGAATTGCAGTTGTTAGCGGGGCACTACACGCCGACGCTGTATGAAGGGATGACGCGGTTGAGTACGTGGATGCCCTTTGAGCGTGCGGTGAAAGAAGTGGGCTACTTTCTCCACACGCACGTGACCGAGAGCACGGTGCGGCGGCAGACGGAAGCGGCCGGGGCAGCTTATGTGGCCGTGCAAACTCATGAAGTCGAGCGGTTGGAACACGATCTGCCACCCGCGCCACAGGGGCCTACGAACCTGTTTATGAGCGTGGATGGGGCGTTCGTGCCGTTAGTCGGCGGGGAGTGGGCGGAAGTGAAGACGTTGGCGTTGGGTGAAGTCATGCCGCCGCGCCTAGTCAAGGGGGAGATCGTGATTCAGACTCAGGCGTTGTCCTACTTCTCGCGCCTCATTGACGCGACGACCTTTCAACGCCTGGCCCTGGTGGAAACCCACCGCCGGGGGGTAGAAACGGCGAACACCGTGGGCGCCGTCACCGACGGGGCCGAGTGGTGCCAAAGTTTTATCGATTTCCATCGTTCCGATGCCACGCGCATTCTGGACTTTCCCCATGCGGGTGAACATGTGGCGCAGATTGGTCAAGCGGTCTTCGGGGAAGGCACCGCCACCACGGACACGTGGTTTGCGCAACACCTGCATGACCTCAAACATGACGGCCCCACGCCCGTCCTCGCAGACCTGCATCACTTGGTGGCCGACCATCCCGACTTGACGGCATTGGCCGAACCGCTGGCGTATTTGGACAAGCGGAAAGAGCAGATGCAGTACCCTGTGTTTCAGGCCGCCGGCTGGCCCATCGGTGATGGCGCGGTGGAAAGCGCGAACAAGCTCGTCGTGGAGGCGCGCCTCAAAGGCAGTGGCATGCATTGGGCCCGCCCGCATGTTGATCCCATGTTGGCGTTGCGCAACCTCGCCTGCAATGACCGCTGGGACGAAGGTTGGGCGCACATCGTCGAAGAGTTGCGTCGCCAAACGCGGCGGCGCAGTATGAACCGCCGTCAGCAACGAGGCGCTCGCTGTGAAGCGCCGCCTGTTCTCTCCCAACCGACTGCTCCCGCTTCAAGCGACGTCATATCACAGACCGAGGCAACGCTGGCTTCGGCTCATGTGCCAGCACCGTCGGCCAAGTCGGTACCTGACAAACCGAAAGAGACTCAACGGCCTGCGCCCAATCATCCGTGGCGACGATCGCCAATTGGCCGAGCGCGCTATCAGCCCACGACTCACGCAAAACAATGACGCGCACTCGTCTGACGCCGAGGCGTTGAGTGCACATCCGCCAGAAGGAGAAATTGAGATGAATAAACGATTCTTCGCAGTCCAGGTCGCCATGTTTCTCTCGGCGGCAATATTGATCACGTTGTTTGCACTGATCAAAGATGGGGCGAGGGTCTTCCAATCTGTTCTAGCTGCTCCATCCGATGTCATTACACCGACCATCACAATGGTTGACCCAACCACTACCTACAATGACATTGATACCCCCATCGTGATCACCGGCACAAACTTCACTGCCGAATTATCTGGCACCCAGGTATTGACTTCGCCGATAGCCTACTTGGGCAGCACGGTGCTGGAAAACGTCACCTGGGTCAACAGCACCACCTTAACTGCCACCGTGCCGTGGGGATTGGCCCCCGGCGTTTACACCATCACCATTATTAATCCTGATAGCCAGTCCAGCGTTTTACCCAACGCCTTCACCGTGACTCAGGGCATCGGCGTGTGGGCCACCGGCGGGCCGTACGGCGGCCAGGTCAGACAGATCATTGTCCACCCGATGACACCGACCACGATCTACGCTGTTGTCCCCTTTGTAGGCGCCTTTGCCACCTTTGACGGCGCAGAACACTGGGAGTCGATGCTGAGTGATAGATCGCTCACGCGGCTTGCTTTTGACAGCCAGGATCCGGACGTGATCTACAGTGGCGGCAGTTGGCAGTTACAACGCACTGTAGACGGAGGCATAACCTGGGAAATGTTGCCCGAAGTGTTTGTTCCGGCCAACGGCTGTAATCTTGCCTATCCGGCACCGCATCCAACCTCACCGGGCGAGGTCTATGTGGGAATTGGGAGTTGTGAGGGCATTCCTCTCGAACCCGGCGAGGGTGGAGTCTTTTACTCTGACGACTATGGCAATACATGGATGACGCGCACCGTGGGCCTGACCGACACCGATCTGGTAGACCTGGCTTTCTTTCCCGGCGCCCCCGACACGATGGCCGCAGTGACCTTAAGCGGCAACGTCTTTACCACCACCGACGCCGGGCTGACCTGGCACTGGGCCATCGATCTGGACCAACAGTTGCGGCGCATCTATTTCAACCCGGACGGCGCTCACGAGGCATGGGTTGTACCTTATGCTGAATACCAGCCGCCGTCGGCCCCCTACCTCTACAAAAGCACCGATCCCGGTCTCAGTACCTGGAACACCATCACGGTAACAGAAGACCTGATCTCTACCGGGGGTATCTGGTCTCTGGCCTTCCGCTCCGGCACAACCTGGGCAGCGGGCGAGCGTGGTTACGCCAGCGACAATGATGGGATTACCTGGACGCCGGTTATGGCCAATCCGAACGCCATCAACACGATCCAGGTGTTTGCTATTCCGCCGGATGACGATCAGATGATCTATGTTGGGTCTGAAATGGATGGTGTCAATTTGAGCGTGGACGGCGGGACTACCTGGCAGGAAAGAAATGAAGGGCTGGCCGGGCTTCAGGTGCGCGGTCTGGCTGTGCCCCGAGGGCAGATCAATACCATCTATGCCAACACGTTCGAGCGGGGCATCCTGCGCAGCGACGACGGCGGGCAGACCTGGCTGGAACTTGTCTTCTTCCACGGTGGCTCAACCAAGGGGCAGGTGCTGGCCGCCGATCCCTTTGCGCCGGAGCGTGTCTACTTTGCCGATAGTTGCGACGATCAACCCTGTATGCAGGTGAGTCCCGATCGGGGCGCGACCTGGCAGGCAATGACCATGACCCTGCCCTACACCTGGGACGGCTGGGTAGGCCGGACCTTGGCCACCGCTCCCCACCCAGGCGTACCCGGCCGCATCCTGGCCGGTGTCGGCTTTTGCCTTGATACCGCCCAATGTAATACCGGTGACGAACCGAGCGGCATTTATGCCAGCAACGACTATGGCCGAAACTGGTCCTTTTTTGGGCCGACCTCGGCCATCAGTGAGGTGCTTAGCTTTGCCTTTGACACGGTTGATCCGAACCTGATTTACGCCGGGACGCGAGGCATGGGATTGTGGCGCTCACTTGATGGCGGCGACACCTGGGCAGCAACGCCCATCCCCGGAATGTTGCCGCCGGTCGTCATCGCCGATATCGCCACCCACCCCGACATCGCCGGCAGGGTCTACGTCCGGCTTTACAGCTACGCCGGCGGACCCAACCCGCAGCCTAACCTTTTTGTCTCGGATGATGAAGGCGCGATCTGGCAGGAACTACCCGACGTTGACACCGTATTTGGCGGGATGGGAGGGCGCGGGTTGATCTTTGTCCCACCGGCACCGGATGCTGCCCCGTACGCCCTCTACTCCGGTTGCCAGGCAGGATTGTGCCGCAGCCCGGACGGCGGCCTCACTTGGGAACAGGTTGAAGGTGCACCCGGGCCTAGTACCGCTCATCTGTTTAGCACCCCTATAGTCGCCAACAGCGACAGCCGGCGGGCGAGACTCTATATCGGCACAGCCGGCGGGATTGCTTCGGCAGTCGGACGGGTTTCAACACCGGGTGAAACTATTCCCGGCCTGGGTCAGATTTTGGGTGGCGGGGTATACCGGTTCACAACGGTTTCCGATGAAAGAATCTATTTGCCACTGGTGCTGAAGATGCCGTAGTGACGTGTGTGGACATCAGCCGTATATCGGCGGCATAAATCCCAACGGCGACCAGCCAGTTCTGGCGATCCACAATGCTCGACATGGACACCCGACTCCGCGTCGCGCGCGGTATCGCGAAAACCGAAACCGAAGATTCTCAAGAAGTCTACCAAACGTTGAAGACGTGCGGGCATCCCGACGCGCCACCCCCGACGATGTCGGCTGGCGTAAAGCATCGGGTAGGTTATCTGATTTCAGTCAAGTCAAAGGATGAAATTGAGAACACTGGTGAAGGGCTTTGGTGCATGAATATTTTCAGTCCCACTTCAATGGGGAAATCGTTCCAAGAGTTGCGTCTACGCCCCACAGCTGATTGAAGCTTGGCCGAAAACAGGGCGCGCAGTTCAAAAAAGCCGATTCATACACCAAAGCCCTGATGAAGTATAAACGGCGGAGCACGTCTTCTCCCAAACTGGTTGTGGCGGTCATCGTGGTGTTGCTCGGCGCCGCCGCAGTTCTGTTGGTGCCGGGTGAGGTAATTCAGATCGAGGTCTAAGTTCAATACCCGTGAATGAATTCTATTCAGCCATCATCTGACTTACCGAATGGTGGTATGCTGATGCCACTCTTGCTCGAAGGCACGCCTAATGGATACCGCAAGTCTGGCTTTCGCCATGGCCCAGATTGGATCGACCTTCAGTCTGGCACCGTTCGATGCCCAAAAAATCAGTATGAACGTTAAGTATCAGCGCAAGGACAGGAGATATTAAAATGAACCATTATCGTCTATGGAGCTATTGTACCGGTCGCTTCGGCGCTGCGCGCCGTACGTCGTTGTGCCGGAGACGGTCACTGGGCATCTACCTATACGTGTGTGTCGGTGTGCTTGCTCTGACTCTGCTGTTGCTGGGAGCGCAGCCGGCGTTATCGGCGCGACTTGAGCAGCAGCTTGATTCAGGGCGCGACACACCGACCTCGACGGGGGAGGCATTTCCGAGTTACATCGGGCGGAACAATATCCACGTGAGCTATTCTTATCAAAGCACGTGCGGCGCAGCGTGCCGGCGAGAGCTGCAGGTCGCGGTGCCTGGTGGGACTGAGGTGCTGACCACATTTTCATCGGGTACTGTCGAAGACAGCTTTCGCCACGAGGGCTTAGTCCCCGGTACGTACTGGTACAGCATCGTCGAGACGCGGACCGCCGATGAGGTGATCGTGTACGTATCGCAACCGCGCCCCGGCGAAGTCGATGGCGAGACCATCGGCGGCACAACGCGGTTTAATGAGACGTTGATCGGCGACGATGTCGCCTGTGAATCCCTTGAAGGGGTGACGGTCGGGGCTGGACTCGGGTTGCACCTGGACGGCACACGTCTGATATCCTCGTGCCGGATCGTTCTGGACGGCAACGCGACGCTGTCTGCGCAAGCTAGCTGGTTTGCGGGGGTCAATCTGTCGATCGACGGGACCGGTGTTGCCGACATCATCGGCAGCACGTTTGACAATAACCTGTTGCTGGATGTGGGTTCCGGAGTCGACGTCAACATCAGCCTCTCTCATTTCCTCGGGGCTGTTGACCTGGGCGGGAGAGCCGCGTATTTACGCCTCCAGAACAACGACTTTGGTGGCCAAGTCGTGCTGCGGACGCGCAGTGGGGCGAGCTTTGAGCACAATGTCTTCCTCTCTACCCTCAGCCTCGATGATAGCCTGCCTGGGGCGGATGGGTGGTGTCAGGACAATGGGTTAAGCCCCACGCTCGAAGGCAATAGCTTTGTCGGAAGCTGGGCGTTGCTACACAGTCTCTCCGGCTGCAACGTCGCCGACGTGAGGCCCGTAGAGGTGGGCGCGAACTACTATGGCGATCCGCAAGGCCCGACCTATGGCGCGGTCCAGGGGGATCCCATACTGCCCGGCATCAGCTATGGCAAAAAGTGGCTGCAACGGGGGGCCGTAGTCGTCCCCAATCTGTTCCGGGTCAATGATCACCTGGCAACCGGGGACCAATGGCAGGACAATCGGGTTTTTCCCAGATTCTGGGTCAACGGCTATCGTCTGGGTCAGCATACGCTGACCAATCAGATTCCCAACCTCCTGCGCGGTAAGGAAAGCCTCTTCACGGTGGACCTGGCGACCTCCCACGAGAGCGTGCTAGGCGCGCAGGTGTGGGTCGAGTGGAACGGGCAGCGGGTTGATACCGCGGATACTGCGTCACTGAAGCTGGTGCGTGATACGGGCCGGCAGGCCGTTGTTCTGCGGAGCGCCGCCAGCACGATCGATTTCTTCCTGCCCCCGGCTGAGGGCGACGCGGCGACGCTGAAGCTCTGGCTCGACACAACTGAGGTGAGCGGCTTTGACGATGCAGGCGGCGGCGAGCTGCGACAACTCCTAGCTCTGACAGTCACGCTGAAGGCGCCGCCACCGCTGATGGGCATCCACATCGTACCGGTGACGGTCGACCACGTCCGGCCTTCAGTCAGCGCGGTGCGATCTACGCTGGAGAGCGTCACCCCGGCGATGCTGCCAGTCGTACCAGAGAACCTGCGCGTTAGCACCACCGGCTATTCGCCCGCCTGGACCGGCGCAAATGTGCCCACAGCGGTGCTGGTGAATTTGGTGGCAACGGATCTGGTGCGGTATCGAAGCGCGATGCGATACGACCCGGTGGAGTTCCCGACGGGGGAGCTGATGGACTTTGTGGTGGGCGTCATGCCCGCCGGAAGCATGGGCGGCGGTGACGGTGTGTACCTGAATCTGCGTCAGCGGATCATCCTGGTGGACGAGAGCAAGCCGGAGGCGGCCTTCCACGAACTGGGCCACGCGATTGGCCTCAATCCGCTAACCGAGCAGTATGGCTGGTTCGAATATCCTCCGAATGGCAGGCCGGTGGAGGGCGTGACACTCTTCCTCAACCAGGCGACCACCTCAAACCCCACAGTCAACGGGGTCTTTGTGGGTAATCCGGGCCGCGTCGTGCACACCCCCTCCTCAGGGCAGTGGTGGTACGACCCCTATCTCGTCGTGCTCGACGTGATGGGGAACACCACGCCCTTCTGGCCTCATCCCGACACACTTGCTTCGTTTGAGGACGCCTTCTACGGTTTAGCGACGGACCCCCGGCCCCCCGCGCTATCGCTGTTGGCTGATCTCGATCAGCGCCGGGTGATTGTCACCCTGGAGACCGAGCGCGTGGAGGTCACAGAGATGTCCTGGTATCAGGGTGAGCGGCGCTGCGCGGCCTATCGGCCCCTGATCGAAACCGCGCGCCTGCACCCGCGCGACGCCTTCACGGGGCTGGCTGGCGGAACGATCGGGGAGCCCGAGGTGACGGCCGGTGCGCTGCCGCTGTGTATGACCGCGGACGTTATGCTCTATGCTCCCGGAGACATCGAGCTGTGCCTGATGCCCATTGATGAGAATGGCATCATGCCAGAGTACCAGCAGTGCCAACGGCTGTTGGCGCCTGAGGAAGTGAACACCGCCCGACAACGCGATACAGCCGTGCTCTTCTATGACGTGCCGGTGTCGGCCACGCGCTACAGTCTGGTCACCACCCGCAACCAGTCGTCGCCACTGCTATTGTCGTCCAGCGCGGCGCTGGAGGTGACCTTACTCGCGCCGTCCGAGGGCGCGATGTTGACGGATACCGTGACGCTGCGGTGGAATTCCGCGGCCACGTTACGCGACCCAGCGGTTCTCATCGGGCAACCGCTGCTGCATCAGGTCGCCTACAGCAGCGACGGCGGCGTCACCTGGTCGCCGGTGGGGATGCCGGTGGAGGGAAACTCCATGGTCCTGAGCACCGACTTCCTGCCCTCCGGCGCTCCGCTCGCGTTCCGCGTGACGGTCTCCGATGGCTTTCTCACGGCTGACGATCAGGTGGGTGGTTTGCAGGTGTCCCAACGACTGCCTGAGGCAACGATCCACAGCCCCCAAGATGGGGATCGGGTTACACCGGGGTATGCGTGGCGGCTGCAAGGTTGGGGCTGGGACAATGAGGCCGGCGCGTCTCTCGCGGGGGCGTGGCGCTCGTCTCTGGATGGAGACCTGGGCAGTGGTCCCGTGCTCAACGGGATAGTGTTAAGCCCTGGCACGCATGTGCTCACCTATGCGGTGACCGCTGGATTGGGGTCCCAGGCCGAGGCAGGGGTAACGGTCACGGTGGAGGCCATGCCCACGGTAGACCTGGCGCTGGCGCCGGATGCGCTGGCCTTCACGATACCGTGGCGCGATCCGGTGGTGGTTGCTGCTCCACGGTTACAGACGGGGATTTTGCAGACAGCCACTCTGGCGCTGCGCAATACGGGTATGGCGGTGACGGCGACATTGCAGCTCTTTGTGCAGCCTCCGGGGGCCGCTGAACGCCTGATTGTCGAGGAGACACTGAGTCTGGCGCCCTTCGAGACGCGCTTCGTCGGTGGTGCGTTCACGGCAACGGTGACCGGCGCCCATCGTTTCCGGGGCGTCGTCACGGCGGTATCTCCGCTGGACAGCGATACGAGCAACGATGCGCGCGAGTGGGAAATCGTAGCTGTGGGGCCGGCCAGGCTGGTCCCCAACGTAGACACCGTCGAGTTCACGGCGCCGGCCGGCACGCCTGTGGACCAGGTCGTTACGCTGCGGAACATAGGCGGTCTGGGCCTGATTGTCCAGAAGGCAGCGCTGGAACAGGGCGCAGCGCTGACCACCGGCTTCCGGCTATGGGGGGACGGCTGCTCGGGGACGCCTTTGCTGCCGAATGCAACGTGCCAGGTCGCAGTGCGGTATACGCCAGCCGAAGGGGTCGAGGAGCAGGTGCGGTTGGAGATCAGTTCGACTGACCCGGAGGCACCCGCGCAGGAGGTGGTGCTGAACGGGCAGGTGGGAGAACTTGTGGATGTAAGGACGTATGTGTATTTACCGCTAGTGTTGCGCACCGCGCCATAAGGCATTCTGAGTGGCAACACAGGACACGCCGCCCTTCACTACGGCCAAGCCTCGCGGCTCTTTATCCAGCGTCAACAGACGTTGAGCACCGCCTATGCTGCGCACCCCGACCGTTTTGTGAAAGGTCACCCCTGTCCACCGACGCTGCCCACAGTCGTTTGGATCAATCCCCCGAAACTGACGCCGCTCGCCGCCGTTGCAGGCACAGTGGAGCCTGTGGGCAAGTCGGAGCGTAGCGCAGAGTTGTCCACAACTCCAATGCGCGCCACGCAGAAAGACGAGGCGCTTATCGCCACAGACTGTCCAATTCGTCTCTAAATTCTCGACCAACTTGTCTTAAATGGTTGACATCTTCCGTTATTCAGTCAGGCTCTGCTGTCACGTCATGCCCGAATCCTTTCGCTCAGCACGTCGCCGACCCAACGTGCCGGGTATCCGGCATGACCCCTGGCAAATATGGTTATTCTGGCCCACTTCCACGACCAATTCACGGGAACGGGAGGCTTCGCCTTTACAAAAGCCGCGCAATTCGCCACGCAACGGGGACTCGATACACTGCTACCGACGGGTCTATGGCTGTAAGAATCGACACGGCGTCTTTCAGCTCAACGCGTAGATAAGCAAGAGCGAAACGCCATACATGAAAATCAGCGCGACGCCATCCCAATTCATGCGCCACGGCGTCTTAGGCGAGGCCCGATAGATCAGGCTGATGATGGTCACCGCTGTCATCATAATGGCAATCGTCAGCGCCAGCGCATTCGCCGTGCTCATGGACGCCCACAGATTTTTGGGGCCATCAAAGATATCGTACACCGCCAACAGCATGACGTTGAACAGATTACTGCCCAGCACATTGCCAATGGCCAGATCGATGGCGCCCATGCGCACTGCCGCCAGACTCGCCGCGATTTCAGGCAAGGAGGTGCTGACCCCCAGGAAGAACACGCCGACAAAACTGCGCCCTAAGCCGGTCTCGGCCGCAATCCGATCGGCGATCGAACCCAGCCACACGCCGGCGACCACGATGACCAGTCCAGCCACGGCAAAGGTCGCGTACGTCCGCGTCCGGCTGATCTGATCGTAATGTCGTTGCTCTGCTTCCTGTTCTAATACTTCCGCCACCCGCTTGCTCTGAAAGCGCGCCAGCAGCCGCGCGCCCAGCACATAGACGATGATGATGCCGATGCTCATGAAGCTGACGCCCGTAATCCCTGAGGCGTTGAGCAGCGGCCCCATAAGCGGAGCGATCACCGCCATCCCCATCAGCAAGATACCGAGGCCGCCGGATAAGATATGGCCGTCTTGAGCTTGCGATAAAATTGAACCGGGCTGGTAGGCCAGGTCCATCACGGCGATCAATACCAGGTTAAACAGATTGCTGCCGACGATCCCGCCGATCGCCAGATTGGGCGCATTGAGAAACGTCACCGCCGTAACTCCCGAAACCAGTTCCGGCAGCGAGGTTACCCCGGCCAGCAGAATCGCGCCTACCCAGGCTCGACCCAGACCGGTCTTCTCGGCAATCACATCGGCATAACGTGACAGCACATTGGAGGCGGCAATGACAATGGCCACACAGACGACGAATTCGATCCAGACCATGATAAGTCGATACTCCCGATCCCCGCTACTGTATCCATTGAAATCTGCCCCGGTTGCGCCCCTTTCGGCGCAACCGGGCTGAAGTCCCAGGTGTGTTCTGTTGACAGGCCATGCGCCTCAGCGCACCGAACGCACCGCCTTCGTCCTACTCCTGCCGGCGCTTACGCCGTGTCACCAGCGCCAGCAGGCCGACCATCGCCAGGATCAGGATCAGCAAAACGCCGAGCAGCCAGGCTACTTCGGCCAGTCCCGCGCCGTGCTGGGAAATCTCGATCACCGGTTGGATGATGTAGTAGGTAGGAAAAACCGCGGCAATCCATGGCGGAATCTCGGGAAACATATAGATCAACGCCGGGGCATATAGAATCAGGCCCATCGTTTTGACCACCGCAAACAGCGAGTTGATATCCTTGACCAGCGCTCCCAGCAGCACCCCGAACTCGGCGGCCAGCACGGCCCCCAGCACCAACACCACCACGAGCAAGGTCGTGCTGTCGCCCAGAGCACGGTTCAACGCCAGGATGACCAACCCCATGATCGTGCTGACCGTTACCGCCATCAGCCCTTTGGCCACGTAAATCTCGCCCATGGTCGTGGGCGTGACCGACAGCGCGGTCAGCGTACGCTGCTGTTTTTCAGTCACCAGCGAGGAGGCCGGCAGCATGATGCCGCCGAACATGATACTCATCATCACCACGAAGGGGAGCAGGCGATCTTCCCACGGCAGGGCTGACGGACTGCCGAGCACGGTGGTGACCATGTCGATGGGTGATTCCTGTCCGGCGATTGCGCGTACCCAGACGGACATCGCGGCCACCAGCATCGCGCGATCTTTCATCAGACTCTCGCCCCAGATGTAGGCCACGATATGGGTCGTCTGGCCGCTGGCTACCTTGTTATCGAAATCGACAGGGAGCACCACCCCGATATCGACTGCGCCGATCTGGGTCGCCTCCTTCAAATCGCCTTCAGTGGCATACTTTTGGACTGAGAAAGCCCCCATGTCCGCGGCTGAGCGGGTGAACTGTGAATCGCCCGCAGCACTGATCCCCAAACGCGGCTTGCCGGAGAACAGCGTACCAAACAGCAGCGACAGGACTAGACTCAAGACCAGCGGCACGACGACGGCAAAGATGAAGATGAAATTCTTCGGGCCCTGGACAAATTCGCGCCACAGCAAAACGCCGACTCTTCGCAGGTTCATTGGAATTTCCTTTTCAGCACGACCACGCCTGAAGCCATGAACGCGGTCGCAGACAGCGCCAGCAGCACGAGATTCCCGACCACATCACCCCAGCCGGCGCCGAAGTTGAGCACGCGATACAACGTATCCACTAGATAATACGAGGGGATCAGTTTGACCCAGTTGGAGACCAGACCGGGCGCCAGAATCGTGAAGGCGGGCAAGCTAAGCAGCAAGATCGCCAACATGCCCCAGGCCATCACCGACATCAAATCCCGTCCCACCGCCGCGATCAAAAAGGCCACGCCGGTCACCAGGGCCGCGCCGCACAGCAACGCCACCAAGATCAGCACTGGCTGCTGGGCCAGACCGCCGGTCAGGAGCAGCAGCAGGGCTGCCTGAGCGAAAGCGAACAGTGTGCCAAACGTTCCCTTGCCCACGAACAGCCCGCTCATCGTCAACGGCGTTACCAGCAACGCGCGCAGCGTGCCCGACTGAATTTCAGCGGCAATCAGGCTGGCCAGGCCCAGGCATTCGACCATCAACACGAAGACCGCCAACAGCGGCAGCATCCGGTCACGGGGCGTAGTCGGCTGACCAGCCAGATCGGGGCCTAGCATGATCTCGGTGGTTTCAATATCCACGTCCTGCCCGCTAAGCGCAAAGGCAAACTCATCTAAAACGACTGCGTAGATTTCCTCGAAATCAGGGGGCACCTCAGGTGACAGGTAGAGCTGGGCGGTCACTTTGCTGCCGCTGTGCAGTTGGTCCAGCACATCATCGGGGAAGGCGTAGCCCGCCGGGACGTCGCCCTCCAGCACCGCCTGTTTGAGCGCCTCCACTGATTCGGCCCGGTAAAAGCGAACGTCTTCAGCCAGCAGCATTTCTTCTAACGCAGGCGGCACTTCAGCCAAATACAGCCCTAACTCCAGTTGCTCGTTGACGGTGGCGGGGAGCAAAAAGTAAATGGCCAGGAATGCCACCAATCCCAACAACGTAATGACGGCGAGAAAGCGGTTGGCGAAGTACAGCTTGAAATCTTTACCGATCAGGGCGGAGATCATCTGGGTGTTCATCAGGACAGCCCCTTGCCGGTGATGCGAATAAAGATATCCTCCAGAGTGGCTTCGGCGCTGTGAAGTGTGACCACCCGTTCGCTGTTCAGGAGCGCTTCCATTTCGCCGGGAGTTTCAGCTCGGTCGAGGATAATCTCGCGCTGTTGCAACCCGCCGGCGGTCTGCACTTCGGCCCGGATCAAGCGCTGGCCGTACTGCTGCTTGAGAGCGTGCGGCGCATCGAGGGCGACGATCTTGCCCTGATCAATGAACGCGACTCGGTGGCAGAGCCTGTCCGCTTCGTGCATATCATGGGTGGTGAGAAAGACCGTTGCCCCCCGCTGCTGCTCTTCAAGGATTACAGTGCGGATGGCTTGAGCCGACGTGGGGTCAAGACCTTCAGTGGGTTCATCGAGGAAAAGAATCTTAGGCCGGTTGATGAGCGCGCGCGCCACCATCAGGCGCTGCTTCATGCCTTTGGAATAATGCTCAACCTTGTCCTTGCCACGGCCATCCAACCCGACTCGCTTGAGCAAGCCTTCGGCGTCAAACGGGCGCACGCCAAACAGGCTGGCGAACAGCTCCAGGTTTTCGAGGCCGCTCATGGTTTCGTAGAGGTTGGTCAGCTCGAAGCACACGCCGATCTGGGCTTGCACTTGTTTGGGTTGGCGGGCCACATCCAGGCCCAACAGCGTAGCGCGGCCTTCTTTGGGCAACAGTTGGCCGGTGAGCATTTTGACGGTGGTCGATTTGCCCGCGCCGTTGGGGCCAAGAAATCCCAGGATTTCTCCCACGCCCACCTCGAAATTGATATGATCCACAGCCAGTAGCTGATCGTAACGATAGGTTAAGTTTTCGGCAGTCATGGCACGAGGGGTCATGGGCTCTCCTTTTTCAAGAACATGAATGAACGTGAACAGTCTTAGTCCACAGGTCAGAGCTCGCTGCTATGGCCAGACCTATCAAGCGCAGCGGCGTGCATACACTATCCCTTGCGCCGCGCCAGCGGATCGGGAAAGCGGCGCGTGCGCGCCGGAAAGATGCCTTCCTGCGTGGAGCGGACTTCTTCCACGGAGGTAAAGGCTTTGGGATGCGAGTTCTGGATAATGGTCATCACCTCGTAGAGGTCTTTGCGCTTGACGACGGTATAAATCAGGGTCACCGCGCCCATAGTACCGTGCGCGTCGATACTCGTGATGCCGTAGCCCGCGTCGTGCAGCCGCGTCATGAGCTGCGACGCTTCCTGCGGCACGATGACACGCACGATCAACGTACCGATGGCCAGCTTGTCTTCGATGAGCATGCCCACATAGTTGCCAGTGGCAAAGCCGGCGGCGTAGGCAATGAAAGACAACGGGCTGTGCAGATTCTGCATCACCTGACTGACCACGACGATCCAGATCAGCACTTCAAAGAAACCAAGCAGCGGCGCGAGTTTGCGCCGGCCCCGCGAAATGAAGATGATGCGCAGCGTGCCCAGCGTCACATCCATCACCCGCGCGCAGAAGACCAGAATCGGCAGCACTACCCAGGCATACACTTCCGGATCGATGGTGGTGGGCATGTAATTTACGCCTCCTGCACTGGCGTGCCTTTCGTGCGCCCCAGCCAAGTGAGATCACTCAATTCGCCGTAGTGTTCGCGGAAAATTCGATAGTACAACAGCTCTTCCTTCGAGTTGAGCTGGCTGCCATCGGGCAGGTGTCGTTCGCTCTTAAAATCGTCGCTACTGATGTGCTCGTCGGCGTAGCGCGCCAGGAGTTCACCCACGCCTGCGCCTTCCCAGAACTTGGCCTTGGGACGATTCAATACCGCGTCTGGCAGCATGCCCGCCAGTGCTTGACGCAGTATCCATTTTTCCACGCCGTCGTGCAGCTTCAGATCGATCGGGATGCGCAGCGCGTAATCGACCACGTCCGGATCGAGAAAGGCCACGTGCGCCACCGTGCCATGCGCCGCGGCCGATCGATCAACGCGCTGCAGCGCTGTATTGTGCAGGCGGCCGGCAATATCGATCAGCTCCGCAGGCAGTGCTGTCCAATGGAGTGACTTGAGATACTCGTAGCCGGCAAACAATTCATCGCCACCTTCGCCCGAAAAGACGGCGGGCACATACTCGGCAGCCGCTTGCGCGACCAGATAGTTGGTGATGCTCGAGCGCACTAACCACGCGTCAAATGATTCGAGGTGATAGATCACCGTCGGCAGCGCGGCCAGCATATCGCCGAATGTGACCACCACCTCATGATGGGTGGTGTCGATGAAGTGCGCCGCCGCCCGCGCGTATTCCAGATCGCGCGCACCCGGCAGGCCCACCGCAAAGGTGTGCAGCTGCTTGACCTGGGGCCGCGCCAGCGCTGCCAGCGCGCTGGAATCCAGACCGCCGGACAACCACGAGCCGACTTCGCCCTGGCCCAGACACTGTCCGACTGCGTTGTTCAAGCGGCACCTCAACTCCTGAGCGATGTGTTCTGGCTGATCGGTCAGTGGCGGCTGAAGCGCCAGTTGATAATACGCGCTCAACTGCGTGCCATCGTAGAAGTGGCCGGGCGGCAGTTCGTGCACGTCGCGCGTCAACTCAAGCAGCGCCTTCATTTCTGACGCGAAGCACAACTCCCCATCGTCCGTTCGTCCGTAATACAACGGCGCTACGCCGAGTGGATCACGTCTCAGAACCAATTGGTGATCTGTCACCTGGGCCCAAGCCAGATGTCCCGGGCCGGCGGCATCACACACCTGCCGGGCGTGATCAGGTTGTGGCAGAGAAATGGTTGCGCCCTCCGCACCGATCTGGCCCAGCGTCACACCGTCGACTTCAAACACCGCGCGGCCCGCCCGGCCGCGATAGGCCATCTTGTCTAGCATCCGGTTAACGCGCACCTGCATGCCTGATTGGGCAATGCCTGCAATTCCTGACATGGTTCCACTCCCTGTTATAGACTACGGCTATGGCCCATCGTCGGAAAGATGTGCTCATCCCGATAGGCCTCGTGCAGCAGGCGATAGTAATACAGCGCTTCCTTATTGATAAGATGATAATTCCAGGTCTGCGCCAGCCGCGCCCGTTCTGCGGCGAACTCGGTATCCCCGATCGTGTCTTCGGCCACCTGCGCGATGAGATCGGACGAACCGGCGCCTTGCGAGAATTTCTGCTTGGGCCGATTGACGATGGGCGCGGGCAGATGTTCGGCAAAGGCGCGCCGCAGCAGCGCTTTGGCTGGACGCCCCTCGCCGCGCAGTTTCCACAAAGCGGGCAGCCCCAGCGCCAGCGCGATGGAGCGCACATCCAGAAACGGCACCCGCGCCTCCAGCCCGTGGGCCATCGACATCCGATCGGCCCGCTGCAGATTGGTGTTGTGCAAAGCACCCACGATGTGTACCAGTTCGGCATGCAGCGTATCGGGTTGTTCGAAGCGCGCCAGGTAATCGTAACCGGCATACAACTCGTCGGCGCCTTCGCCCGTCAGAAAGACCTTGACGTGCTCGGCTGATAGCTGCGCGAGAAAGTAGTTGGGGATCGCGCTGCGCACCAGCGCCGGGTCAAACGATTCAAGATAGTACAGGACTTCCGGCAGCACGCGCAGCATCGCTTGTTGATCGTACACACGCTCGTGGTGCTGCGTATCCAGAAACTTCGCTACCTCACGCGCGGCGACCAGATCTTCACTACCCACAACACCGACGCCGAACGTTGCCAACCGATCGAGATCGCGGCGGGCCAGCAAGGCCACGATGCTGCTATCCAGTCCGCCGCTCAAGCTCACCCCCAACGGCACATCCGACATCAGCCGCTTGCGCACGGCCTCATGCAATGTGCGCTCGATCACGGGCAGCACCTGATCTTCGTGCTCAAATTGCGCCAGCTCGCGCAGGATGTTGCCCTCCAACGCCGAGAGATCCTGTCCCACCCGATAGTATTGCGTGAATCCTAAGCGGGAGTGATACCAGTGCCCGGCGGGAAACTCGCGGATGTCGTCGGCCACGGGCATCAGCGCTTTGATTTCCGACGCGAAGTACACACCCTCGCCGCGATGCGCGGTGTACAGCGGTTTGATCCCGATCGGATCGCGCGCCAGAAACAGGCCATCATCGCTGACAATCGCCACCGCAAACATCCCATCGAGCAGTTCCACGCAGCGCGGCCCGAACTTCGCATACAGGTGCAAAATCACTTCGGTGTCCGTGTGAGTGTGCAGCGTGTCGGCGGCCAGATATTGATCGCGCAGTGTCTGGTAGTTGTAGATTTCGCCGTTGAAGCTAATGGTGTAGTTTCCAAAGCGGATCGGTTGCTGTCCGCCCGCCACATCGATAATCGCCAGGCGCGTGTGGCCCAGACAGCTCTGCGGCAGTTCTTCCAATCCCGAACCATCCGGGCCGCGATGGCGCAACAGCGGCAACATGCGTTCCACATCGGCAGTTATCGCGGCTTGATACACTCCGGCAATTCCACACATCGCCTTGCTCCTAATCCCGCACGCCGTCGTTGACGTAGCGCGTCAGTTCGCTGACGCTGAGCTGCGCAATGCCCAGCCTCTCCAGCGTGCGGCCGCGCCGCCAGTAATCGGTGCGATGAATGATGCAGGCCAGTTTGATGATCGCGTCGATGCCGCCCGTCGAAACTCCATAGCGCTGCCCTAACGCGGCAATGGGCACGAGACTCATGGGAATGTCCTCGAACAGATACCGATGATTTAACGTCGCCGGGGCTTTGATGCCATAATAGCCCGGTTGATTGTGAATGGTCTCATTCAGATCACTGCCGGTGGCATCATAGGCCATCTTCAGCCATTCCTGTGCGGTCTGCGCGCGAATGCCCAGCGAAGAGGCGACGGTCACGCGTTCGCGATCGATCACTTCCAGCACGCGCGCCACCGAAGGTGTCACGCCTTCGATGTAAAACTCGAAGTCGCCGCGCGTCGATTCGATCCGGCCGGCATTGAGCAGTGTCAACGCCGGATGAAACACCGCCCCCATGTTGTCGAGGCCGGTGTGCAGCACATTGACGCCGTCGATAAACTGCGGGTAGGCGGGGCGGATGATCTCGAGCACTTCAGCCGTGCGCGTGGCGGGCAGCGCGGCCAACGGCAGCGCTTCTTTGATGCGGAAGATACGCGCCTGGGCCGGGCCGTCCAGTCGGCTGGCGTAGATGAATGTACCCGCTTCAGCAATGGTGACATCCGCCAGGCAGCTGGCATCGCACAGCACTTTGTGAACTTCAATCGCGCCGCACGTGCGGCCCGGATGCAAGATGATGATCTGCCCATCGCGCAAATGCGGAGCCATCGCACGCGCCACATCGGCATGCGCCGAGGATGGCACCACCACCATCAAGACATCGGCGTGCTCCACGGCTTCGCGCATGTCCGACGTCACGCCGACGAAGCGGCCAAACCCGCGCGGCCCGCCGTCGTAGCTTTCCAGATCGATGCCGCCGCGCGCCTTAATGGCCGCGACATGTTCGGGCGTGCGGTTGTACAACACCACCGGGAAATCCATCAGGGCCAGATGCGCCGCCATGGCGCGACCGCCGTTGCCGGCGCCAACGATGGTGTAGCGGGTTGTTGGGGTCATGTCGTGATCCTCACTTTTGGAGATGGGTGAGACGGGCTTCTTCTGAAAGCGGCTGTCCCGCCGGATTAACTGAGATACACGCACCAGCAGTCGTAATACGTGTGAGCGCTTCGCCGCGCGCAAAACGATTGTTGCGCAGCTGCGGCGCATCCAATACGCCGAGCTCCACGGCGCGCGCCAGCGTCGCCGGATCGATCAGCGGATCGCGCACCGACTGATCGGCCATGGCACGAATCGCTTGGAGTGTCACCTGCACCTGATCGACCAACTCCGCCCGGCGTGCTTGCACGTTGGGATCGGCGGTCATGTCCGGCGCGCCGCGCAGTGCATTCTCGATTGCCCGCCGCGCTAGGTTACACGACTCAATCACATCTTCCGCGGTCGCCGCATGATCGGCTTCGGTATAGCCCACGACATGCACGATGTGCGGCTTGAGTGCCATTTGCACATACACGCTGGCGGCCAGATGCGCGCGCGCCGCGTCCCGATCAAGCGGATAACTTAACAGGCCTGTGCGCGTTTGTTTCCAGATGCGAAAGTCCGATCCAGCCAGCGGTTCGATCAGATCGATCATGGCCAGCATCTTGGCTAAATCCATGGCATCGGACAATCCGGGTGGACTGTTGAACATGAACTGCGCGATGTAGTCACGGACGCCAAACGCGCGCGCGTTGTACGCAGACAGATACGCCGAAACAACACACACGACATCAGAAGCATCGCGCATGCCCCAATGATGCGGCTCATTCAACTCGACGGGGATGCCGCGTTCGCCATAGTACTGCATCACGGTCTGATGCTCGCCGATCGAGCCGGCCACATCCCACGGCCCGCGCCCGTCCATCTGGTTGAACCAGAACAGCGGAATCGCACACCACGCGATGTTGATCGTGTCGATGTACATTTCGGCGAGATGGATAAAATCATCCGTGCCGGAATAGGTCCGCATGAGCGGATAGTTGCCGCGCCGACTGGCCGCATACAGCGATTGATAATCCTCGGCGCTGCGAACCGGCACGCCACCGGCGCCCGTGCGGCGCGGATCCTGCCGATCGGGATGGAAGAAGTTCGCCTGCGCGTCTTGATCGATGCCCAGCGAAATCACATCCAGCACTTGCGCTTTAGCGATCTCTACAATGCCTTCGCGTGTGGCTTCCATGGTCGGCAGGCCAAAGTGATGGCGGATGATGGGATACGGCGCTTTCCACTGAATGCGTTCGATTGTCGTCGCTGGATAATCGGCTGCGGTCTGGCCGCCGGTGGGCTGGCCTTTGAGATACGCCAGCACGTGTTCATTAGGTTCGCTGCCGTCGAAGATGCGCTCGAAGAAACCCAGCTGGCGCACGCGCTCGGCCACAGGCGGCGTGCCGCCAAATGCAAAGCGCACCCCGCGCGCGTGTAACGCGTCAGCCGCTTCGGCGAATTCACCCAGCAGCCGTTCGCCGGTTTCAGGTGTCAAGCGATAAGACACGCCCACCAGATCAGCTTGCTCGTCTTCGGCGGCGCGCAGCAGTTGCTCGATCGAAACAGCCGGGCCTAGAAACACGGTGCGCCAGCCGGCGGCTTCAGCCAGGCGCAGAAAATTCATCACGCCTGCTACATGGACGCATTCGCCTAAGGCACCTGCGATGACGGTTTTCATGACACCCTCCTGTTCTGAACGGAATTCGTTGAGGCAACAAAAATAGACGGCCACCTATAGCTTTGTGACCGTCTCCGCCATGTCCGGTTGGATGTGAGGACCGGACAACCTCGATAAATTGTTGTGCGTGATTATACCATGCCTATGGGGCGCGACTTAGCATCGTAGGGCCGTGTCAGTCAGGCGCGGGTTGCGCCGGCGTGGTCTGGGGTTGCTTCTCCGCTGCTCAGTGTATGACGATCCAGATCATATTTCCCGTGCAGATCATCGCTCAACGTCTTGTCCCACAATGGCACGTCGGCCAGATAGGCCGCCCGCCCCAACATGTGGGCGGCGACCGGCGCGGTGACAAAGAAGA
This sequence comes from Thermoflexales bacterium, assembly GCA_041738395.1. Taxonomy (GTDB): domain Bacteria; phylum Chloroflexota; class Anaerolineae; order Fen-1058; family Fen-1058; genus Fen-1058. Next base: position 49,295 of record JBGSPW010000167.1, on the reverse strand, counting down.
AGATCACCACGGCGATGGCGCGCGCCGCGATGGCGAAATCGCCAAAGTACAGCGCCGCGCCTAACATTAAGCAGCCTACACCCAGCGTCGCCGATTTGGTGCTGGCGTGCATCCGCATGAACACGTCCGGCAGACGCGCCACGCCGATGGCCGCGATCAGCATGAAGCCCGCGCCGATCAACATTAGAATGGCACTCAAGATTTGCGCCATGGCAGTTCTCCTTTCTCGATAAAGCGCGCAAAGGCGACGGTTCCCAGAAACGTGATCAGCGCCAGCACCAGCGCGATGTCGAGGTACACCGGCTCGTCTGTGGCCACCGCGTAGATGGCAATGACACCCACGACCAACGACGTGATCAGATCGAGCGCCACGACCCGATCGGCCAGGCTGGGGCCGCGCGCCAGACGACTGAACGCCAGAAAGATCGCCACACTCAACAGCACTAGGATGATCTGATCAAGCATCATCACGCTGCTCCTCCGTCCCACGGGTCAGCGCCAGCACGCGCCGTTCCAGACCGTCCTTGATGGCGCGGCGGGTTGCCTCGGCGTCGGCGGCATACATCGCGTGAATGTACAGCACGCGCCGATCCGTCGACACGTCCAGGCTCAACGTCCCCGGCGTCAACGACAGCGCATTCGCAAAAAATGTGATCTCGGTGTCGGTCAGCGCGTCCAGCGGCACCGCCAGGATGCGCGGCTGCATACGTGCCCGGGGCGTCAATACGTCAATCGCCACGCGGAGGTTGGCGGTGAGCAGTTCCCACAGAAAGAACAGCACAAAGCTGCTGCCGCGCCGCATCTTGCTGAAGTAGGTCGACGGGCCTAAGACGCGCTCCGCCAGGCGCAGCGTGAGATAGCCCAGCACGAAACCAAAGGCCAGATTGATCGGCCCGAACGCGCCCGTCAGCGTCACCCACACCAGCGCCAGCCCGATATTCAACCAAAAGTAATTCATGGTGTGCCTCCCAATACTGTTTGAATGTAGCTCGCCGGATTCATCAACTGTTCACCCGCCGCCAGCGTGAGATCGAAGATCGGCCCGGCCCCCAGGCCGATCAACAACACGGCGGCCGCCAACACCCCGATCGGGATTAGCTGCCCCCATGGGGTTGACGCGGTGCTGATCGGATGTAAGGGGGCGATGGGCTTCCAGAACGCTTCCGTCCAGATCTTAATCATCGAGAACAACGTCAGCAGGCTCACGCCCAGCGCCACGGCGACGATGACGTACTGCTTCATTTCCAGCCCGGCCTGCACCAGACTCAACTTGGCGAAGAAACCCGACAGCGGTGGCAGCCCGGCCAGCGATAACGCCGGAAGGAGAAACAGCACCGCCAATATTGGACGCGCCTGATACAACCCGCCCATGCGTTTGAGATCGAAAGTGTTCGTCAAGCGATTGGTGACGCCGCTCATTAGAAACAACGCCGCCTTGGCGAGTGAGACGTGCAGCGTGAAGAAGATCGCGCCGGCCAGCGCAAGCGAACTGAACAAGCCCAGTCCCATCAGCAAGTAACCGATCTGGCTGATGATGTGGAACGACAGCAAGCGCCTGAAGTCGTATTGTGCCACCGCGCCCAACACACCGGTGATCATCGTCAGCCCGGCCAGTACCAGGATCAAGGTGTGCGTGTAGGCGGCATCCTGGATGAAGATCAACGTGAAGACCCGGATGAGCGCATACACGCCGACCTTGGTGAGCAGCCCGGAGAACAGCGCGCTGACCGCGACGGGCGGCGTGTGATACGACGCGGGCAGCCAGAAGAACAACGGGAACATGGCCGCTTTGATACCGAATGCGACCAGAAACAACAGCGCCAGGGTGGTCAAGATTCCCGGCGGCGCGACGGCGGCGATGTTGGCGAACTTGTATGCGAGGTCGGCCATGTTGAGCGTGCCCGCCAGCCCGTAGAGGATGCCCAGCGCCGTCAGAAACAACGTCGAGGCGACGAGATTGATCGTGACATATTTGATCGCGCCTTCCATTTGACCGCGCTCGCCGCCCAGCGTCATCAGCACGAACGACGCCATCAACATCAACTCGAACCACACGTAGAGATTGAAGAGATCGCCGGTGAGGAACGCGCCGCACACGCCCATCAACAGGAAGTGATACAACGCGTGATAGCCGAACGCTTCGCGCGTCTGATCGATAGTGCTCAGCGAATAGATCGCGATGAGCAGACCCAGCAGCCCGGCCAGCACCACCATCAGCGCGCTGAACAGATCGGCCACCAACGTGATGCCGTAGGGTGCCGGCCAGTTGCCGATCTGGACGGCTTGCACGCCATTCCGTTCGACGTCGATCAACAGACCGATCGCCGCCAGCAGCAGCGCCGCCGCGCCGATGACGCTCACGCGCCGCTGCGCGAGGCGTGAGCGATAAGCCAGCAGCGCGATCACGGCCGTCAGCATGGGAATGAGCAGCGGTAGAATCAGCCACAGGTTCATGACAGGTCCGTCCGGCGCATCCGATCGACATCGTCCGTGCCGACCGTCTTGTACACGCGATACATCAGCACCAGCGCAAAGGCCATCACGCCAAAGCCGATGACGATCGCGGTGAGGATCAACGCTTGCGGCAGCGGATCGGCAAAGGGCGCAACCAGGCGCACTTCGCCCGCGTCAATCACGGGCGGCCGCGCGCGGGTCAGGCCGGCGGCCGTGAAGATCAACAGATTGGTCGCGTGGCTCAGCAGCCCCAATCCGATCAGCAACTTGACGAGGCTGCGCCGCAGCAGCATGTAAATGCCGGCGGCGTACAACCCGCCCACCACGAAGGCCAGGATAATTTCCATCGCTTACTCCTCCTCTTCCAGCGCCAGGATAATCGTCAGCATGACGCCGACCACGCCCAGATATACGCCCAGATCAAACAACACCGGCGTGCCCAGCTCCACCTTGCCGATGCCGCCCAGTTCCAGATAGAACCACTGCCCGGTGAGAAAGGGTTGCTGCGCCAGCAGCCCGATCGTGCCGCTGAGCAGGATGATCAGCAGCCCCAGACCGACCAGCAGGCGCGGCTCGATCCGCAGCGCGCGGCGCGCCGTGGCGGCATCGAAGGCGATGGCGTATAACACCCATGCGGCGGTCGCCACCAGTCCGGCCACGAAGCCGCCGCCCGGTTCGTTGTGTCCGCGCAAAAACAGGAAGATCGAAAACAGCAGCAGCAGCGGCAGCAACAAACGCGCGGTCATACGCAAGATGATGGAGTTCATGGCGCTTACTCGTCCCCGGCAGACTGCCGCCTGATCTTCTTGAGCTTCAACAGTGCATACACGCCAATGGCGGCGACGCCCAGCACGCTCACTTCGCCCAGCGTATCGAGGCCGCGAAAGTCGACCAGGATCACGTTATCGACGTTGCGACCGTGCGCCTGCGGCAGGGCCACTTCGGCGAAGTAGTTCGAGATGCTGGGCGAGAGCTGCACGCCGATGGCCGACAGCACCAGCAGCGTGATCAACCCGCCGGCCAACAATGAAATAACGGCATCGCGCCAGCGCGTGCGCGTCGAACTGAGCTGCGTGAAGCGCGGCAGGTGATAGAACGCCAGCACGAACAAGATCACGGTCAACGATTCGATCAGCAGCTGCGTCATCGCCAGATCAGGCGCGCCGAACAATAGAAAGATCAGCGCGATGCCATAGCCCACCACGCCCAGCGCCGCCACAGCGCTCAAACGCGATCGGGTGGTGATCGCCATGCCAGCCGCTAGCAGGATGAGCACAGCCAGCCCGACTTCGTAAAAGCGCAGATCGCTGTCACTGGCGGGCCAGTGCGCGCCGCCTTCAAAGATCAGCGTGAAGCCGACCAGTCCTACCGTCGTCAACACGATCGTGATCAAGTAATAGCGCAAGTAACCATTTTGCAGGCGGTGCGTCACCGCATGGGCGGTCCCGTTGAGCGCTTTGAGCGACCACGCGTAAACGCCTTCCAGACCACGCCGCCACGTCAACCGCTGCGTGACGCGCCGCACGGTCGATCGCGCGGCGTACAAACCCACGCCTGCGGCAATCGTCGCCAGGCTCAACAGCAACGTCGGCGTGACGCCATGCCACAGCGCGAGTTTGACTTCAGCCGTGTGACCGCTGGCGGCAGACGCCGCCGGGCCGATCAGCCATGCGCCGATCGCGCCGGGCAGCAAGCCAAAGATCAAGCTCAATCCGCCCAGCACCATGGGGCCCAGCCACAGACTGGGCGGCGCTTCATGCGGCTGCTTCGGCGTGTCACGCCCCCTGGCGATGAACGGTCCGAAGCCCGTCACACCTGCGACAAAGACGAAGGACAGTCCGCCCAGCACGCTGGCCGCAGCGATCCACGGTCCGGTTTTGAGCGCGGTTTCGTATACCAGCTCTTTGGCGATGAACCCAAACAACGGAATCATCCCGGCCATCGACAGCGCCGCCAGCATCGATCCGCTGGCGACGCGAGGCATGAGCCGCGCCAGGTCACCGAGCTGTCGCACATCGCGTGTGCCGGTTTCGTGATCGATCGCTCCGGCGACGAGGAACAGCGCGCCTTTGTACAACGCGTGAGCCAGCAGGGCCACCATCGCCGCCTCAAGCGCCAGCGCGGTGCCAAGGCCGATCAGCATGGTCAACATCCCCAGCGCGCTCACCGTCGAATAGGCCAGCAGGCGTTTCAAGTCTGTTTGCGAGAGCGCCAGGTAGCCGCCCAACAACATCGTGATCAGTCCCGCGCCGCCGACGAGCGCCAACCAGAGGTCGGTGCCGCCCAGCGCCGGAGTCATACGGGCCAGTAGGTAAATGCCAGCTTTGACCATCGTTGCCGAATGCAAATAGGCACTGACCGGTGTCGGCGCCGCCATGGCATTGGGCAGCCAGAAGTGAAACGGAAATTGCGCCGATTTGGTGAACGCGCCCAGCAGCACCAGAATCAACGCGGGCGCGTACCACGGACTGGCTTGCAGCATGGCCCCGCGCGTCAACAGCGTGGATAGTTCAAACGTCCCGCCGATCAGCCCCAGCATGACGAGGCCGGCCAGCATCGCCAGTCCGCCGCTGGAGGTGACGAGCAGCGCCTGCAAGGCGGCTCCGCGCGACGCGGCCTCTTCATGATTGAACCCAATCAGCATGAAAGAGCTGAAACTCGTCAACTCCCAGAACACAAACAGCAGCAGGATGTTATCGGCCAGCACCACGCCCAGCATGGCCGACATGAACATCAACAGCCACGCATAGAAGCGGCCCAGCTGCGCATGGCCTTTCAAGTACCCGCCGGCATAGATCACCACCAGCGCGCCGATGCCGCTGATTAACAGCGCGAACAGCAGGCTCAATCCGTCGGCGCGGAAGGACAGGTTCACGCCGAGCGCGGGCACCCACGGCGTTGTTACGCTCTGTGCCTGAGTCGCATTGGGCAGTTGGCTGACGAAGTAGAGGAAGAGGCCGATCGGTAGTAAGGCGATCAGCCAGCCGCTGCGCTGCGGCCAGCGGCGGTGCACGAACGGCGCCAGCAGTGCCGCCCCGAAACCGGATAGAATCGCTACAAGCATAGTCGATTTCTCCTGAGTCACACTGCACAGGGAATTCACCTGTGGTGTGAGATGACTTCACTTTTCACTCGGTCCAGCGGGAATGACGGCAACGAGAGGAAACATCCAGCACGATCAGAGTGATGGCCGTTGCCCCCTATGATTGATCGGTTGATTGATCAGCGGTGAGCACTCGGATGATATCGGCTCGTGTGATTAAGCCGATCAGCTTACCGCCGGAGCCGGGATCGCTATCCAGCACAGGCAAGCATTTCAGGTCGTAACGCATGAGCAGACGAATCGCGTGAGCGAGGCTGTGGGTGTCTTTCACCCAGACGACTTTGCGCGTCATGATGTCGGCCGCCGTCAGCTGGCGGCTCAGGGCCGCATAGACTTCGGGCAGCTGCTCAAGCGCGATGGGTTCTTCAAACAACGTCGGATAGAATCGTTCGCTCTGCGGCAGCCAGCTTTTCTTGATGAAGAGATCGCTTTCGGTCACAAGACCGACCAGGCGACCATCGGCTTCAACGACCGGCAGACAACCCGGTTGGCGCTCACCTAGTAAGCGCGCCAGTTCAAGCAGCGGCGTGTCCGGCGTCACGATCACTGCCTTGCTCAGCAGCGCGTTTTTCACCAGGAACCGATCGGCCATTTGATCTGGGTGTTCGACATCCATCTCGGCCTCGTCCAACCATTGATACAACTTCAGCGTCGGCACAATCGCCCACCGGGTGACCACTGTCGCTGCCACGGCGACCACCAACGCCAGCGCTAACGCTTCCGGATTGAGCAGCGCCGGACGCGGCCAGAGTAGCAGCGCTGCCATCAGCAGCAAGCCCGCCCGGCCCAGCACTCTGGCAAAAGGATGTTCGACTCTGAAGAGCGAAATCTTCAGGATCCGCCCAAGCCACACCACCACACTCACGAGCACGAGACCCAGCCCTACTTCCAGAAGCAAGGGCTGCGTCAGCGCAACGTGCATCTGCCAGCCCAAAAAGGCCAGCACCGCTACGGCTGCGCCAAAAATTGGGCGGCTATCGAATGGTCGCAGCTGCAAAGCGCTGCTGTCCCATACCCCTCGCCGTGCCCCATAGACCAGGTACGCAGCCATGCTCACCATGGCCGTAGCGATGCCGGACAGCCCCAGGGCCAGCCCGAAACCATAGGCCAGATACACCTGAGCGATGCTCCACGCGTCGCGCTTCCGCCCGCCCGGAAGACGCAGCGCGATTTGAACGCTGGCGTAGCCCCACCCGACACCGATCACCGCACCGCCCAGCAGCATCAGCGCATACACATCGCGCGCTTCGATGACGAGATCGATCTCGGTCAGCAAGAAGGCCAGGGTCAGTACCCCAAACTGCCCCAGATAACTCGCCTGCGGCGCTTCGGCTTCAAGTGCGCGCCAGGCCATGCTGGCGACCAGCACGCCAAATAGGAGGGTGCCAGCGATACTCAGATCGGCAGTCAGCGCCAGCATACCGCCCATACCGAGGGCGAGGGCCAGCCACAGCAAGATTTCCTCGATCTTGAAGGGCCGGTGTGCATTCACCAGCGGCTGCGCCGTTTGCCACAACAAGACGGGCAGCACGATGGCGGCCAACCAGTTCCATGGCAACTCGACCGGCACGATCGGCACGACCAGGGTCAGCACCATAGCGCCGACAATCGCCGCCTGTGCCGCGAGAGACAGACGCGGGCGGGCGCTCAACAACTGGGTCAGCAACAACAGCATGATGAGTGAATGTTCCAGCGTGTGCATGGATCACCAGCCTCTTGACGTGCAGCAGGAATTCGTCGAGGCAACAAAAATAGACGGCCACCTATGCTTTGTGACCGTCTCCACCATGTTCGGTTGGATGTGAGGACCGGACGACCTCTCTCAATTAATGTTGGCGATTATACCATGACTCTAGGGCACGGCGTCGAGCTGGGTCAGTTCCGCACTCACATCCCATAACTTCTTCCACACGGCGTGATCGTAAGCGGGCTGGTGAGCCTTGACGGCCCGGCAGCGCTCGTCGAAGTATTGGCCGGTCACCAGCTCGAAATCGGGAGCGACAGCAAGTCGGATATAGGCTTCGGCCATTTGCGCGGGCGTGATACCTTTGCGGCGCTTGATCTCGTACGCCCAGCGTCTCCAGCCGGTGATGTACTCGTAGCGTCCCTGGTCGATCTGGACGTTGGGCACGCGGATGCAATTCACGGTGACGCCTGTGCTGAGCAGCCGTTCGGCCAGGTCAAAGGTGAACATGACCTGCGCGAACTTGGAGTGATAGTAGGCATGCTGCGTGCTGAACTTGCGCTGCCCGTTGAGGTTATCGAACTCGATCGAGAGGCGGGGATACAGCATCAGACCTTGCGAGGCGACGGTCAACACGCGTGAAGGCGCGCTGGCTTTCAGATTGTCCAGCAGCAGGTGGGTCAGCAGAAACGGGCCCAAATGATTGGTCGCAAAGATCACTTCGACACCGTCGGCGGTGAGGGTGGGGTTCTTCAGCGTGTGATCGAAATTGGCCGCATTGTTGATCAGCACATCGAGGCACGGATATTTCGCCATGAAGTCGACCGTGAATTGGTGGATCGACTGCTGCGACGAGAGATCGCAGTTCATTACCGTGACGGCCTGGTTGCCGGTCTGGGCGATGATTTCCTGGCGCACGGCTTCGCCGGCCGGCACATTGCGGCAGACCATGACGACCGTGTGGCCGAGTTTCGCCAGGCCGCGCGCGGTTTCGCGCCCGATGCCGGCGTTCGCGCCGGTGACGATAATGGTTTTGTTCGATGGAGTGCTCATAGTTCCTCGCTTCAGTCTGGTGTGGTGAGCGCCTTGGCCAGCAAATCGATCAAGGTGTTCAATACCGCTTCATAGTGATTGCTGCCGATGGTGCTCCGATGCAGCGTCAATAAAGTCACCGCGCTGATAACTCTGGCGAACAGGATCGGATCGCCTTCAATCACTTCGCCCAGGTGCTGCGCCGTTTGCAGATAGGGCACGATGAGCGCCAGCCCGGCGTTGTTGCTGGCGGCCAACTGTTCCGGTGTGGCATAGGCGGCCAGCAGTTGCAGTTCATCGGGGTGCGTCAGCATCCGGCGCGTGAGGGCATTTGTCTCCAGATCGTGTACCACCCCGCGCAGTAGCCGCGCGATGCCGTCGCGGGCATCGATGGCCTGATTCAACTCAGCCTGTAGGTGTGCCTCAACCACCGGACCATCCTCGGCCAGCACATCCAGGAACAGGGCCTCTTTGGACTCGAAAAACAGGTAGAAAGTGCTCTTGGCAATGCCGACGGAAGTGGTAATTTCTTCCAGGCTGGTCTTCTTAAGGCCCTTCTGCGCGAACAAGCGGCGCGCGGAGCGCAGCATTTTCTGGCGCAGGCGTATCTTTTCTCTTTCCGTAAACGGGAGTGGCATGGCGGTCGCTCTGAAAACGATATTTATAAACTGTTTTCAGGATAGTTATACTCCGGATCGGGTTGGACGTCAAGACGTGAGAGGTTCTACGGCAGGTATTTACGCCGGAGCATCTGCTCATGACCGCTGTGGTCCGTGTGAGCTGTGCTGTGCCCGTCGTGGGTCATAGGAGAGACGTTTTCGATTTCCTCGTGTTGCATTGCGCCATGTTCCGAGTGATCGTGGGCGGGAGCAGTTTGGGACTGACCGTGTTCAACTATAGAAGCAGGCTCCATCGATTCATGCTTGGCTGAGGTTAGCGGAACCTCAGTGCCGTGATGATTGTGGTTTTCAGTCATGAAACTTGCTCCATGGGTGTGTCTCAGTCAACTTGAGTTCGAGAGGTTAAGGCAATGTTTTTAGAAAAGCGATCAAATCAGCCAAATCTTGATTAGGCATATTCCAACGCGGCATAACTGAATTTAATTGTGTACCATCGGGATCTTGACCTTTCACAACCGCAAGACGAAATTTTTCAGCATCAAATTCTCCACCCAAAACTGACCAACGAATATCCTTGGCGTCCATCACCTGCATCATACCCATGCTGTGCTTGCCGCCTTTTCCACTCGGGCCGTGACAGGAGACACAGGCCAGTTGCCCGCCCATCATCATCCACCCCCCAGAAGTTGGAGCACCCGTAAAGGAAATCGGTGATCCGCGCTCACTGGTAGCAGTGAAATAGATGCGTTCACCATTCGACTGGAATGCTCCCACAACCCAGGCGGTTCCGGTTGGCTCTGCGCGCGACGCGCAGGCTGTGAGGAGCAGGGCAAATAGGACGGTCACGAAGCTCCCGACAACAACTTGGCTTCTCCTGTTCACGGTATGTTCTCCATCAAGGCCGTACTATCCGCGATTAACTTGCTATTGCCATTCACGTTTTTTCCTTATGCATCGAATGGGTCGCCTATCTCACGGATTTCTTCGCCGCTGATCGACAGGCTGTTATCATTCCTGAAGTTCCAGTTCGATCCAGATAGCCTCATAATAGATTTCCCGATAGCGAGCCAGCCGCATATGCTGGCCAGCATACTGCGTGCTCAGCTCGGCTTCTAGCTGGCGAACATGAGACTGTAATTCAATGACCTGGTGGCGCAGGCGCAGGATCACCTCAGCGGCAGCCTCGTCAACTCCCAGATCGTCCTGTAATCGGCGCTGGCTGCGCGTCTCATAGCCTTCGTATGGGCCATACCAATACTGTTTTGGAGATGGATTATCGGGAATCATGCCTGTGCCTCATCTGGGACGTGATTAATGACGGTCGGCCGAGCAGAGGCCAACTCGCGGATGCTGTTGACCTCCTGGTCGGTCAGCGGGTCGGGCAGCACCAGCCTGACCAGGGCAAACAGATCGCCACGCGTTTTGGGATCGCCCAGGTGCGGCATGCCCTTACCGCGCAAGCGGAAACTCCGCCCGGCATTGGTCCGGGGTGGAATCTTCAATATCAACGGCCGCTCCAGGGTGGGGATGTGGGCTTCACCGCCAGCAATAGCGGTGAAGATGTCGACCGGCACGTCAATGTGCAAGTCATCGCCTTCACGCTCGAACGTGTCATTGGGCAGTAGGTTGACGATCAAATATAAATCTCCGGCTGGCCCACTGTTCTGGCCCGGCTCCCCCTGACCAGACAGGCGAACACGCGAACCGGTCCGCACACCCGGTGGAATCACAGCCTGGATGCGATGCCCGTCAATTTCCAGCAGGCGGGTTGTGCCTTGAAACGCCTCTTGTAAAGTCAGGTCGACTTCGTACTCGACATCACGTCCGCGACGTGGGCGGGGTGGAGTACCTCGGCCACTTCCGCCACCGTTCCTGCGCGCCTGGCCAAAGATACTGTTGAAGAAGTCGGAATACGGCGATTCGCTTCCAAAGAGATCTGCCAGGTCTTCAGGATTGGCGTATTGGACGTGTACACCTTGATCAGGTCGGGCTGACCGGTTTTGCCAGTCGAAATCTTGTTGACGACCACCACCCTGCTGCCAGTGCTGATATTCTGCCCGCAGCTCATCATACTTTTTGCGTTTTTCCGCATCCGATAGAACCTCGTAAGCCTCATTAATCGTCTTGAATTTCTCTTCGGCTTCTTGATTACCCGGGTTCACATCAGGGTGATGTTTGCGGGCCAACTGGCGATAGGTCTGCTTGATAACTTTCTGGTCAGCGTTCGGCGCTACACCCAATATGCCGTAATAGTCCTTAAAGTCCATGGGGCACCGTCTTAATCGTCTTCTGGTTCATGGTCTGACTCTTGGCTATTCCTAGATTGCCATCTTTTATAAGCAGCTTCAATTTCCCCTGCGGTGTGGGTATCGCAGGCGGCTAGCGGTCGTTGTTCTTTCGACACGCAGTGGCCACCGGGGCTGGTCACGGTGCAACCCACCAGCTTACCGTCTGGGGTATACACGGCAAGAATGCTGAATATTCTGGCACAGACGATACAGCCATGCATTTCGGTGGCAATTTTGTTTTCCGACATGGAACCTCCAGGCCTGCTCAAGATTCAACACCCCCGATCGAGATCAGCGGTGTTGAATCTGTCAATCATCATTCCCAACGATCAGGACCAGCGCCTGTTCGCCGAGAAAGTCGGCAGCGACTCGGTGTGGGCGTTAGGCAACCAACTGCCGCCGGGGCACTTAGCTCACGGGTTCTTTAGGAATCTCAAATAGAAGGCTGCAAACACCAAAACAATGCCGATATTCGTTATCAGCCGTTCCCAGAATCGATTCTCAAAGAGCAGTAAATCTACGCTAACGACAACGGCTATCAATACCAAAATGAAAAGCACCACATGGGTATTCCTTGGCATTGCGATCACTCTGAATTTCCATTTTCCTTGTCATGGTGGAATGACGACGCAGTGCGCGACCGTAAATCAACCTGGAAACTGTTCTAGTAGTTCCGCTGTTGTTTACGACGTTCATGCACTTGCCGCTCAACAGCATCTAAAGCGCCATCCAGTGTGGATTGAAACTGCTCACCTTTTTCGGTCGCGGCGATATGATCTGAGCCCATATAGAGGACTATCGTCACTTCGTATATATACGGTGTCTGATGTCCCTGGGCAGGTTGCTTTAAGTTAACGACCCCGCCTGAAATGTCGTTGTGACCTTCGGCTAGTTTACTAAGCCGGTCTACGGCCAGCGTGTAGAATTCATTCTCGCTTTTCTTCACATCATCAATTTCATTATTAAACTCAATAGGAAAATTTACTCTGTCCATTTTTCATCTCCTTCAGATTATTATTTTCGCTCTGGTCAAAATACCTATTCTTTCTGTTGGTAAAGAGATTCTATATCTTGCGATACTCGCCTTGATTAGCGAGGCTGTGCGTCACGGTGCCCCAGTTCGCCGCCACACAGCGTGCAATCGCTGGACTAAGCGATGGTGTTTAATCAATAACGAAGCACAGCAGCGGCAGATGTCCCGCCCGGCACTTTGTCTGGTTCCACAGCGTAGACGGTTCCACCTTTCAAGTAAGTCTGAACGGCCGCCAGGTCCGCCAGGGGTTCGTCGCCGGACTCCATGTGATCATGTACATCAATCACGTTTGTCACTGGATCAAAGACCCCCCAGTGCTGCACGCCGACGGCGACGAACAGCGTTTCAACCCGACCCTGATAAGCGGCTGGAACAATCTTTTCCAGGGTGGTTGCAGCTCGCTCGCTGGCCTGGCCGACAAGTTGTTGGTAATGGGCGACCGCCTCTTCATTGGCCACCTGGAAGAGAGGTCTGATAATGTCCCAGGCGCTGTGGTGTAACTCGTCCGCGCTTAACTGATCAGGGTTCCCTGTGATGACCGTGTCGATCAAGTGCGGATACGTGTTGACTTCTTTATAGATCTGAAGCAAGTATTCGACGCCTGCCAACACGAGCGGCACCCGATCTCCCTGAAGAGATTCCGTCAAGCCATCCGCGACCAGACGAAGGTACCGCAGGAGATCATGCTTGGCGCTTTCACTGCCCTCACCTTGCCCATGGAAGGTTACTGAACCAGTCCCAGCCATTCCGCCCACGGAACCAGACGTGTGCAGTTGAAGACTCGCTTGATGGTCAGCGGCGGGTAGCGCTTCAGCCAGACTGCTCACTACCTGCTCGATGTCAACCTCGCTAACGGTATAGCGCGTGCCGTCCAGCAACCTGACTTTGTTCTGGCTCAACGCCAGAATGTAGAACCGGCCGTCGCCGGTGAAAAGCGGCAGCAGCGGTTTAAGGTGGAAGTGGTCGACGACCACCACCAATTCTTCAAACTTCAATGGAAGACGATAGCGACGGATTCCATTGGAAGAGAGAAAAATCGCCAGTCCATCACTCTGATGCTGCCAGAAGTCAGAATCCTGCAAGAGCCGGCTGGCCGGTTCAAGCATTTTTTGGACATCGTGCGTGCCGACGCCCTGGACAGCTAGAAGCCGCTCGGCTTCTCTGAGCAGGTTTTTTAGCCGAATCGGATCCTGCTGGGTCTCCACTCCGACCCGATGAGTCGGCAGGTAGATTGAAACACACCACGGCTGTTCTTTCAGCATCAGCTGTTCCAGTTCTGCTCTAGTCAAAATATCCATTGTTATCCTCCTGGTGAAATGCCCTACTGCTTACGATACTCACTTTCGACCATGGCCTCACGGCGCGGGGTGCCTGAAGGTTATTCATGCAGTGTGCCATCCGGCATGGTGGCGCCCATCAGCTCGGGGTCGGTGAGATCAGCTTCGCGCAGATTAGCTGCGTTCAGAGTCGCCTTGCTCAGATCGGTATCGAACAGGTTAGCCCCGCTCAGATTGGCCTCACGCAAATCGACCTCGCGCAGATCGACTCCGTCCAAGTTGGCCTCACTCAGATTAGTCCGGGTCAGGTCAGCCCCGGCTAAGTCGGCCCCGGCCAGGTCAGCCCCGCTCAGATCAGCCTCAGCCAGATCGGCCCCGGCCAGATTAGCTCCGCTCAGATCGGCTCCGCTCAAATCAAGACCCCGCAACCACAAGGGGGCTGGGCGATTCAAAAGTTCTTCAATTTGGGACGGTGTAAAGTTGGTCATGTTCATCACCTCGATTAGAATAGGAACAGATTCATAAGCGATCACCAGCTGATCGGGTTAGCTGCTAACGATCGGATGCATCCAGCTCAGTTGTCCGATCAGCTCAAGTTAGATCATCGCAAACCAGTCAAGTGATGATCGTATTGACCGGCCGGCTCGTACTTAGATTACCGCGGACAAAAGCAGATACACGGCTCTAACGAAATATCGCGCGCGATCTGCGTGACCCGCACCGATACGTTCAGGATGGTGCGGGTGGTTGTTTCTTTGCACTGGCCCATTTCGGCCTAAAGATACGCTTTCGCGTTGATGCTCGTCATTTGTGGCTCGATCGCTGCCTGCGCCTCAACGGCACGATACTTCTCATACTCGCGTATAACCCGATCGACTTCGACGAGTGAGGCGATGCCAGCGGCTGGCCCTTTTAACGCCGCCAGGAGGTCGGTGATCGGCACAGGCACTGACCTTTGGTTGTTATGCAGGATGTGATGGACCCCTTCTCGCAAACGTGGATCGCCGACCCGTGCCGGATCAGTCAGTGCCTTCAAAACTTCTGGCAGGGCTACTTCGCCCAGCTGAGCCAGTGCCGTCGCTGCTACCCAGCGGACCCCAACATCATCATCTTGCAGCGCTTGCACCAGGCGCACGATCACCGCCGGACTTGAATTGTTTCTCAAGTAACGGATGGCGACTTCTCGGGAGGTAGACTCCTCTCGATTGTTGTCCAGCAATTCCAACGCCTGTGTGGTCGACGTGATCACCATCATCTTGTTGCTCCCTGGACTTTTGCTTGAGTCGATATTTCGGCTGTGCGCTCACGACGATTCGCGATGACTTGAATCAATCTGAGCAGATTCGACCGTGCCATTCGAATGATGTGCCATCTCTTCCGCACGCGCCTCAAACACGCGCAGTTCGGGCGGCACGGAGTGGCCGAACGCGTCCGACATAGATTGAAACGGCGATCCAATCATCCATCGCAGAAAACGTTGTACCCGGCCTATCTTTCTGGGCATGATGTTCCTCCTGGTGTGTCAGCTCTACACTGAAGGCATCCCTGTTGCTGTATCTACTATATTGGCTTAGACCGCTGTTGACTATCAGCGGGAGGCTGATGTGCTTGTCAGCCAAAGGCGAAATCAGTTGTCAGTGTTTGGACTACAAACACGGTTCATCTCCGCGCAGGCATCGCACTTCGTTGATCAACCGCGGCGGTATCCATGCCGGGGCCGAATGCCGCTACAGACCCACCAAAGGGCGGTAGCACCGAACCATCTGGAAATCGCGTGACGGTCGGCCTTGGCGGTCATGACGCAAATCGCACTCGACCCTGACCACAATTCACGCACGTTTGCCCATTGCGTACTGGCCAAAAATGATGTCATGTCGTGGCAGTGGGATTGTGGCGAAGACTAAACGCCGCTTGTGCGCAATCACGTGCTGGCATCGCACAAGCGGCCGGGGCTCGCCTGCTGCTCGCCCAAGGTGCGTGAGTGAGAAATCGTGGATGAGAAGAACAGGCAGTATCATCACATTCATGCGGGCAGATACTGGCAATCGAAGGCAGCTGTATGGCTGATTTGAACTCGCGCTATAATTAGGGACAGGCGCTCATCGAGCGCCCCCAATTCATTCTGTGAGATGCGGTTCAGCGCTCAACCGGTAGAGTGCAGCGTGAAGCCCAAGGTGAGAGAACAATGATCCGCGTAGTCCTCGTCAACTCGATTCGCATTCTGGCCAATGTGATTGCCGCCGTGCTAGAGAACGAACCAGACATTGACGTGGTGGGATGTGCCACGACGATCAGCGAAGCGCTGACCCTGGCCGCCCCAGTGTGATATTCTGATTGCCAGCACCCGGTGGCCCGATAACGGTGCATTGCAGGTTACGCGGGCAGTCACTTAGGCCAATCTCTCCACGAAAGTGTTGATCTTGGGGTTAGCCGAATCAAAAGCAGAGGTACTGCACTATGTCGAAGCCGGCGCCGCTGGCTATGTGCTGCAAGAAGATTCCGTCGATGCACTTTTAGCGAAACTCCGCAGCACCTACGCGGGCGTCCCCATGATTTCGCCTGAGATAGTGGGAGCACTTCTGTCGCGTGTGACCGAGTTGGCGCAGGACAACGAGCGGGCTGAGGTCGTGCCCAACGCGTCGATCGAACTGACCACGCGCGAGCGCGAAATCCTGACGCTCATTGGTCAGGGCCTCAGCAATCAGCAAATCGCCGAACGCCTCGTGATCGAGGTGGGCACCGTCAAGAATCATGTTCACAGAATTCTCCAGAAACTGAACGTCACCGATCGCCAGACAGCGGCCGCCTATCTCGATCATCTGCAGTAGTCCCCGCAGCACAAACTGATCTGCCATTGATTGTCATTTTGAGCGCGCAATCCAGCGCTCAAGCGTTTTGCTGCGAAATGTATCCCCTTTTGTATCTCCGCACTGTATCTTGATATATGGACATTCCATGTGCCGGCCGTTATCATCTTAGCTGCAGTAAGGTCGTCTCGTGCGTGGCGAGGTGTTTGCCTTTGGAAGCGGGCGGTTCTGACTAACGATGGGAGGCTAGGAGATTATGGGAAACCTCAGTGGCCGAATGCCGACGAGCATGAACCCGCGCCTCATTCTGGGTTTAGGTGTAGCATGTCTCCTAGTGGTGGCTGCCCTATCGACATCCTTCTTTCTGGCTGGACACGCTGTGCCCTCTACGGCGTGCCGCCCGATAACTTACCCTGACGGAGAAATGACGACACAATCACATACGATTTATACAACAGAATCACTGGAGTCAGTATTCCAGTTCTACGGCCAGCACCTAAAACCCGTCCCACCAACCCTGGCGGGGATGAATGAGTGGAGCCGCGAGCACTTGAATCCTCCTGGAGATCTATACGCGTGTTCTCGCGTGGATTCCGATGGTGTAACTACAGAAACGGGCTGCGTCTATGTGAGTGCCGAGGGCGCGGCAACGAAGATCGAGATCAGTTTCCGGCGCTCAGTAAATGGTACAACAGTTCCGTGTCGAGAGGGAAATGTAGACTAAGTTTCACCGGCAAGGGTGACGGCAGTCTCCTGCCAGGTCAGTATTGGAAACGGTTAAGTGCCGATTGTGATCTTGAACGTAATCAATCAGGCTGTCTGCCCTCGAATTGTATCGACGTTTGTACCTGCACGATGTATCTTGATATCTGTAAATTGTTTTTACATCCTGCTATGATGATCGATGGGCTGAGTGTCCCGCGAGAGGTCGGGAATGGCTTCACTCACTGCGTGCCGATTGCCCATCCGCTCATGCCAGAAGGCGAACTGGCGGTGCACCAGGGCGCGCAGGTTCAGGCGAGTGACGGGAATATTGGGCAACTCGATAAATTTCTGCTTGCTCCGATCACGGAGCAGATCGACTATGTCGCGTTACACGAACGACATTCGTGGCGCCAGCAGGCCTTGATCTACCCGCCTTGCAGATCGATCGGATCAAAGACGACACGACCTATCTGAAGTGCGACAGGCGAACGATCGAACATCTGCAAAACACAGCAACATCCGCTCAAGGTCAATGACTATGTCCATGCCACTCAACGGTGTTCAGCCACATGGCCTCCTGCGCTGGGGCCTGCGTCTACCCGTCTGGCTGTATCGCTGGCACTTAGGCTGGCTCTTAGGCGAACGGTTCCTCATGCTCACGCACGTTGGACGAAACAGCGGACGCTTACAGCACGCGGTGATCGAAGTGGTCCGTCATAATCAGCTCACCGACACTTACTTTATCATTTCGAGTTGGGGCGAAAAATCCGATTGGTATCAGAATCTCCAGAAAACGCCCAAGGCCACGATTCAGATTGGTCGGCGAGAACTGGCGGTTACGGCGACGCGGGCGCCGATTGCGATAGCGACGCTTGTGCTGCTCACCTACGCTTTTCGGCACCCCGCCGCCTTTCGCGAATTGAGCCGGGTGATGGTCGGACGGCCGCTCACGATCTTGCCTGAAGATTGCCGACTACTGGCCGAGGCGGTACCGGTGGTGGCACTCCGAGCCGGATCAACAGCAGCCTGAATACGTCGCCTGGATTTGAATCACTGTTCATTTTTCCGGTGCGCTATTGGACACAGACGCACCTCAAAACAACCAGCTTGCCCTGACACGTCGCGCCACACTGCGGCATCATGCCCATCACGTGCGATCGGGGTCCTTCAACGGCGTAACCCGTACAGGAAGCCGTGATCGAAGCAAATGCGCCGTGTGCTGATAAACGAATGAGGTCAAATGGGCTCGTGATCCAAGTCATCGTGGTGCTGCGGCGTGGCCAACGGGTTCTCATGGCGACATGCTGTTGAAACCTGGCGAGGTGCTGGGCATTGTGGCTGAGGGTGAAGCAGGCCAGGCCGTGCGGACTTTGGGGATAGCGGCCCCAGCACCACCTCAGCCATCGACCGATCGGCTGATCAATGATCCGCACCTGTCTGAAGAGCACTGATCGACTGATCTCGCCACATGGCTAGAAGTCGGGCATATCTTGTTGCCTTCTTTTCGCAGTCGACAGTTAGCCGCTTCAGAGCGAGCCGCTAAAGTTTTTGACATTCCACTGGAAAGGCGCATTGTGCGATGGAACCGCAACGCATTCTCCTGGCTAACGTACCGCGTTTTCTCGACGAGACGTTGAAGCGAGCACTGGCTAACGTGCCTGGTCTGCAGATTGTCGGCGAAGTTGACGATTGGACGCTGGTCCCGTCTGCCATTCGGCAGACGGACGCCCAATGGATCATAGTGTCCCTCCCGTCAGGTACGCCGATGTCGCAAGCGGGCAATGAATTACTCGCGGCGTATCCAACCGTCCGGTTGCTCAATGTCGCCACCGACGGCGGTCACATTACGCTGCAGTGGGTCGAGCCACACGAGCAGACGATCGACGATTTCTCGATGCGGGAGTTGGTGGCGCTGTTAACGAGTCCACCGCCGGCTCCAATACTCGATCGATGATTGCGGTGAGTTCCGTGTCGGGGATGCCAAGGAGGCGGCCATTGCCGTAGGAACACTGTTTGAAGGGACGTTGCTGTTGTGGGTCAACGATCCGATCGTGGAGTTATTAGCGATGAATGTCTCAACGAGTATGGGTAGATTTTCGGACTAATCGCCGTGTGATTTGGCAGATGGCAGAATGGCTTGCTGAGGCAAGTCATATCATCATTTCCCCAGGAGGCAAGGTCATGTTCGAGAAAATGAGTGAGAGCGCGGGTAATGTCGTCGGGTTTCGTGTCAGCGGCCATATCACCAAGGAGGATTATCAGGCCCTGACGCCGGTAGTGCAGGCACTGGTCGATCGTGAAGGCTCGATCGGTCTGCTGCTCGATCTGGAACAGTTCAAGTGGGAAGACGTCAGCGCGTGGGGCGCTGATCTCAAATTCGGCCAGACCTATCGCCATAAGATCGCTAAGCTGGCGATCGTCGGCGACAAACGCTGGCAGCATTTGATGGCTAATCTGGCTGATCCATTCTACGCACACGAATCTAAGTTTCTCCATTCGGCTGATCGCGCGGCAGCCTGGGAGTGGCTCCATACCAAATGAGGAGTACAGGATGACATCATCGTTACAGGTGAGGCATCCGGTGAGAGGATGGTTGCGTTTCGGCGTGAGATTACCGCTCTGGCTGTGTCGCGCGCAGCTGGGTTGGCTGCTGGGCGAGCGCTTTCTAAGATTGACGCACATGCGCGCGAAGAATGCCGACGCGTGGCAGAGACGGTGCCTGTCGTCGCGTTTCGACCCTGTTGATTCTCATTATCTCGTACCCCTGCCTTTCTCTGAAAATCGTACCCGCAGGGGCAAACGCACAGGCTGGCGGGCGCAATCGCTGGAGGCTGTTAGGGTCCTGGACCGGACGCGGCAATGACAATAGCAACCCAGACGACGAATTCGATCTAACCCATAACCTTAGCCGCCTGGCTTCCCTTCTTCCGCCGGAGCGTGATCATCTTTCATCGCAGTTGGCTCACCGAGCGCCGCATCCACCTCAGACACCAGCTCTTCGTAAGCACGCTCCGAGATCACGCCGTCACGCTGTAAATCTGCCAGTGTCGCGCGCTGTGTGCGCAGCCCTTCACGCCGCGCATCTTCCAATTCCTCGGCGCGCAGCAGCGGATACTGCTTGAGCAATTCGCGCTGCTGCACAAGATTCTTTTGTACCTGATCGTCCATTTCGCGGACCAGCTGCTCCCAGGTGGGATCGGAGATGGAACCTTCACGATGCAGAACTTCCAGACGCTGGCGCGCCGCCCGTGCCGCCATCAAGCGCCCGTGCCGTCGATCGAACTCCAGCGTTTCCTCGGCACGCTGGGTGAAGCCCAGGCGCTTGAGCAAGAATTGCATCGTCGTGCCCTGGCCGACCAGTGTGAACAACACCACGCCAAAGGCCATGACCCGCAACAGTTCGCGATCGGGCAGCGCCGCAGGCAAGCTCAGCGCCAACGCCAGACTGATGGCTCCCCGCATCCCGCCCCAGAACTGCACATGCTGATAAGCCAGCGACACGCGGCGCGTGCGCCGATTGATCAACCACGTCAAACCGTACACCACCACGGCGCGGCTCACCAGCACCGCCAGCACCGCCACTCCAATCGGTACGATGTTTGCCATGATCTGCGGCACATTAACCTGCAGGCCGATCAGCAGAAACACCAGGGAGTTGGCGACAAAGGCCAGATACTCCCAAAAACTAAACAGCACAATCCGTGTGGTGGGCGACATGCCGCGCGGTCCTAAATTGCCATTGACCATGCCTGCCGCCACCACCGCCAGCACACCGCTGAAGTGTAACCGTTCGGCGATGAGATACGCGCCAAAGGCCAGAACCGTCGTCAACGTCGTCTCGATCAAATAATCATCCAGCCGGGAGATCAACCATGCCGCCAACCAACCGAGCAAACCGCCGACGGCCAGCCCGCCCAGTGCTACGACCAGAAAATCGACGATGGCGCGGCCCAGATCAAAAGCTTGCAGCGCCTGGCTTTCACCGTTGACAGCGGCCACCGCGGCGGCCGTCAGCATCAAATTAAAGACGACGATAGCCGTGCCGTCGTTAAACAGGCTTTCACCTTCCACCAGCACCGCCAGTTTGCGCGGCACCCCCAGCGCGCGAAATAACGCCACCACGGCCACGGGATCGGTGGCCGAGATCAGCGCGCCAAAAATGAGCGCTGTCGTGATGGGGAGATTGGCACCGGCCGCCACAATCACGCCGACAATCACGGTCGTCAGTAGCACGCCCGGAATCGCTAGCACCAGAATCGGCACCAGGTTATCGCGCAGCCGGTTGAACTCGATGTGAAAGGCAGCTTCAAAGACCAGCGGCGGCACGAACAAAGCCAGGATCAACTCTGGCGTCACATCAATCTCGATCGATTGCTGCGACGTAATCAGCAGACCCACGATGACCAGCGCCACGGTATACGGTACCTTCAAGCGCCGCACGGTGATCGCCACCAACGATACGACGAGCAACAACTCGATAATCAGCGTTTCGGTTGCCAGAAATTGCTCCACCGCTTACTCCTTATGGCCCCAACTCGATATACTCTGCGGCGACCCAACCTGTAATGCCATTCTCATCGCGCATCTGCAGCCACTCCTGCCCATCCGCCGTGATCGGCCCGGCTAGCAAAGTCAGCACCGTGCCATCACGCCAATTGGTAAACGCCGACCCGGCAGGTGACAGATGCACCCGCAAGCCTATCCCGTTCGTTTTGATCACTGATCCGATCGTCATGGGCGTGGGCGTCGGTGTGAAAGTCGGCGTCGCCGTGGGTGTGTTCGTCGACGTCGGGGTGAAGGTCGGCGTGGCTGTGGGCGTGTTTGTCGGCGTTGGCGTCGGTCCCGGTGTCGCCGTATAAGTGGGAGTCGGTGTCAAAGTTGGAGTAGGCGTTGGCGTGGGTGTCGGCGGCACAAACGGATCGAGCTGCGTCGTCGGGATCACCGTCAACAACAAAGCCACCGTGCGATTCAAGCGTTTGGCGATCGCTTGCTGCAGGGCTATCGTTTGCTCGTACGACACAGTCTGTGGTGATCGCACGGTGATTTCCAGATGCACAATATCGTCCACTAACGGATCGATCTTGACCTCGGTTAGCTCCACCCGATCGAGCTGGGCCACCTCCACGGCCACCGCTGTTCGAATCGCTTGATCCGCGCGAGCTTGCTCCACGATGTTGAACGTCAACAATCCCAGCGTTGCGGCGATGATGACAAACAACAGCGCCGTGCCGATCGCGCCGCGCCGCCAGACCACCAGACGCTCTGTCTCGGCCGATGGGCGAAACCCGAACAATAGAAATACGATCATGCTGGCGGCGCTGATCGCCACCAGATTGGTTACGAACAACAACAGTGCGCCCCCGGCGATGAGGAAGTTGCCATGCGATAAGCCGATACCCACCGTCGCCAACGGCGGCACCAATGCCGCCGCAATCGCCACACCCGGCAGTGCCGCCGACACGTCCTTGCGGCATAACGCGTAGGCCCCCGCCGCGCCCGACACCAGGGCCACGCCCAGATCGAGCAGCGCTGGCCGAGTGCGTCCCAGAATCTCCACCGTCTGGATCGATCCAGGTGCAAAGATTCCCACCACAAAGCCCACGGCAATCGCCAGCAGCATCCCGCGCAGCGTGGCGCTAGCCGCCAGCCGCAGCAGCCGCAGATCGCCCATCATGATGCCCATGCCCAATCCCACAATGGCGGCCATCAACGGCGCCACCAACATCGCTCCAATGATCACCGCCGGGCTGTTGAGCAGCAAGCCGAACGCTGCAATCGCGGCCGCCAAACCGATCATCACAAAGTAATCGGCATCCGGCCGCGCTCCACGCCGGATCGATTTGTAAACCTCCGTGCGCTCTTCTGCCGATACGCGCGGCATCCAGGCCGAGAGCCGATCGAGCGCGCGGCGCAGCCAGCTGGTCATGGGCCGCACGCGCCGCTTCACAATGATCACAGGCTTAGGCGAATCCGCCGCGAGTTTTTCCGGGATGTCGCCAAAGAGCACCTGAGACAGCACGCTTTCACGCGAGGCGCCCACCATGATCAAATCGTGATCGTTCGCCGCCGTCAAAATGCCCTCCATCGCACTCGGCGCGGCCTCCACGACCAGCCGCAAACGTGGATGATCGACCCAGGCACCGCTTGCTTCGCGCAACATCCGTTCAGCCGCCGTGCGCTCAATCGGGGTGGCGCTGGTCGAAACAATCGTCAACGCCATCACCGTGCCATCCCACAAATCGGCCAATTTCAGCGCATAATCCAGCGCCAGCGTCGCATTGGGTCCGCCCGACAATGGCACCAATAGGCGGCGCGGCTGCCCGATTGATTCCGCACGCAGTACCAGCACATTGCACGTGGGATCAGCCAGCATGGGATCTAGCGTTGGCCCGAACAGCCGATCGTGAGTGCTGGGCCGGGGTCGCCAGCCCAGAATGACGGCACTGGCTTTGTTTTCGCGCGCCGCTTCGCTGATGCCCGAGGCCGCATCACGCCCCACCCGGATCATGCCGTATACCGGCACGTGCGCCGCCGTCACAATCTCCTTCGCGCGCCGCACCGCCGGCCACTCGCGGGCGGCAAACTCCCGGCCATTCGTCAGGGGCAGCTGCGGAGGAATCACTTCCACATGCAGCGCCAGCACTTCGCCATCGTGGGCCGCGGCCAACGCTGCGGCTAAGGGTGATAGTTGTTCCACGCGCTGCAACTTTGCCACCGGCAGTACCACGCGAAAGTCGCGCGTCCACGCCACCTGCGCCTCGACGATCGGTGCGCGTGATACCGTCTTGCGCTGCCGCGCATACCCGACATAGACCACTGCGCCCACGCCCATCCACAGCAGTGCCGCCAACCACGCCTCTGGACTGACCGTAAACATATACGCCGCCAGCCCGGCCAGGGTCACAATGCCCACGATGGGCAGCGCCGGCAGCCACGGCACGCGAAAGCCGCGATCGAGATCGGGGCGCTTACGGCGCAGCACAATCACGCTGATATTGACCAAGATGAACAGCAGCAGGAACATGATGCTCGCCGCCGAAGCCACATCGGCTAGCGGCAGCGCGACTGCCATGCCGACGATCAAGATCGCAGAGATGGCGATCGACCAGTGCGGTGTGCGGCGCACCGGATGGATCGCGCCCAACCGATCGGGCAACACCCGATCGCGCCCCATGGCAAATGAGACCCGCGAGGAAGAATAGATCGTGGCGTTCAAGGCCGACATCGTGCTCATCAAGCCGGCGACGATCAACAGGAGCGCACCGCCCGGCAGCAGCTGCCGCGCCGCTTCCACCATCGCCGTTTCACCCGCTGCGCCCAGATACTGCCACGTCGGCTGCCCCTGCCCGTCGATGGCGGCGATCGCGACGAAGGCCACCAACAGGTAGACGATCACGGCAATGATGATGGACGCGAAGATCGCGCGCGGAATATTGCGCCTGGGGTCTTTCACTTCTTCGCCGGACTGCGCGATGATCTCGTAGCCTTCAAATGCAATGAAGGTCAGTCCCATCGCCGCGATCACGCCGCCCACGCCATTGGGTAAGAACGGTTCGAAGTGCGTGGGCCACAGGGGCTTACCCGTCAGCGCCGCCAGCCCAAAGGCGACGAAGATGCCGAGGATTACAATCTTCGCCAGCGTGATAAAGTTGCCGGCCTTGCCGGTTTCTTTCGCGCCCCGATAGTTGATGTAGGCGAACAAGAGCGCAATCGCGATCGCAAACGGCTTCGCCAGCTCTTGCGGTGTGGCCTCGACCCAGCCCAGGTCCGCAATCAGTTCGGCCAGATATGCGCCGAAACCCAGCGCGTACAAACTGCACGCCACGGCGTGCGCAAACCACGACATCCAACCGGACAAAAAACCGGGCAGGCCGCCCAGCGCCTCTTTCACCCACAAATAGCCACCGCCTGCTTCTGGAAAGCACGAACCCAGCTCAGCATACGACATGGCCGTGATGGAGGTGACTAAACCATTCAACGCGAAGGCCAGCAGCAGCGCCGGGCCGGCGTGACCGGCCGCCACACCCGTTAGCACAAAAATGCCCGCGCCAATCATCGCGCCCACGCCGATGAGCGTAATATCCAGCACGCCCAGATCGCGGCTCAGCGATACCCCGTTGCCATTTCCGTTGCCGTTCGCTGACGTGTGAGTCATGCTCCACCGCCGTGGCGGGCAATCAAGAGTCGTATCCGGCGACGAAACGAGAGTTGTTCTTTCATGAGCCTTGACCTTAATTGTGCGTCGCACACCGAACCGCCGGCAGGCAGTCGCTCACTCGGCGAACTGCGCGGCACTTCATGAGCGGGCCTGTAACTTATGCGTCCCGGTATGATGGATTTTGGGCGGCGTGTACGCCCATCACCCAATTACGATAGAGTCAAACTGCTTCACTACAAAGCGAGGCGGGTTCTCATCGATTACTTTGCTATCTGCTCTAATACTACGGGTGTTCGAGAAATCTACGCCGACAACGATCACAACGCAGTGCTGTCCAGCCAGGGGGGCGGCACTCACTCAATCGTGTGGTTCATCGACAAGAGCTCAATCAATTCACTCATCGAGAGCGTGTCCAAGGTCTGCTGGCGCGGCTCTACCCATTTCATGGTCACATGGCTGCCATCGCTGGCCACATTCATCAGCCGAACAGACGGGTGGGCCGCCAGCAAACGATCTATCCCGTTCGCCACGGTTCCGTTGGGTGGCAAAGAGACGATGACCCATTGAGCGCCCGTGCGATCGAGCACGGCCGGCAGCTGCGCCAGATCCGCAACTTCAGCGACGATGCGTATGCCGGGTACTTTGTCAAACGCGCGTTCCAGCATCTCCCGCAGAAAACGCGGCACCTGAGCCAGAATAATCCGACGCGGTTCCATGAAAGCCCATCCTTTTGCTTAGTCTACGTATGAGCATAGAACCAAATGCTTCCTGTGTCTATGTGCCAGGATACAGAAATCGGATATAAAACTGGGTACATTCAAACAGGAGGTGCGAGGTTGTGACCGGCGGGCAAGCTGGCCCGAGTTTGCTGACGCAAGAAAAGAGGTGTTCAGGGAGTAAGCAAGGAATTATCGGTAACGTGCCAAAGCGGTCGGGTACCCCGCCAGAGCGCGATCTACTGAATTTGTGCCAGGAAGTTGGCGGCATCTCGTCGGCTATTGACATTTAGCTTTTCGAGGATGTTATGGACATGATTCTTGACGGTTCCGACTTCGATACACAATTGGGCGGCGATCTCTTGATTGCTGAAATCCTGTCTGATCAGTTCCAGGATTTCGCGCTCGCGAGGTGTCAGCTCGGCGGTCAAATCGGACCGAGGCACGGTCGCTGCTGGCGACTGGGAAAGTTCGGCTACCCGCGACACGAGTACAGCGGCAATCTCCGGCGACACCAGCGCCTGGCCGTCGTAGGTGGTCCGGATCTTCTCGAGCAGATCATCGACCGAATCATCTTGCAGAATATAGCCCGCAGCGCCGGCTTCAATGTAGCGTAGAATTTCCGCTTTGGATTCGGCCAGACCCAGGATCAGTATTTTGACCGGAAGTTTCGCCTGAACAACGGTCTGCGTAATCCGGAAGGCAGCGTCGCCGGGCACCAGGGTGCTAATCACGAGCACATCACACTGGCGCGCCAGAGCAAGCGCCTCATCCGCCGTGGTCGTGCTACCAACGATCTCGATGTCCGGCTCATTTTCCAGCACGGCGGCGATGACATTGCACAGGATGCGAATGGCGTTGACCAGGACAACCCGAATCATGGTTTCCTCTTCGTGGGCTGGCTGCGCCGCATGAAGTAGACTAATCGACTGCGTCTCACCTATCGAGTGCACTTTCGCAATTCTCGGTCGGAACCCACGTTCATTATACAATGATTGTGTGCCTGGTATCAAAGGAAATCGCGCCAGTTTATTCTGGTGCCTGGCCGTGCTGCGCCCGAGGCTGGACAGAACTACGAGGAGAATGAGTCAAAAACTTTGGGCAGAATGAAGAAGAATCGGCACCCTTGCCCGACTTCACTTTCTACGTCGACTTGTCCCCCCATTTTTTCGACGATACGCCGAACAATTGAGAGACCCAGGCCGTGCCCTTTGAGCTCGACTTGATCGAGGCGCTCAAAGGGAATGAAGAGCCGCGCCTGTTGTTCGGGCGACAGGCCCGGTCCATGATCGCGCACCCAAAAGCGAATGACGCCGTCATCCAGTAGCGCAGCCCCCAGCTCGATCTGCGGGGGATCGCCGCCATATTTGATCGCGTTGCTCAAATAGTTGACCCACACTTCTTCGACCCAGGGCCCATAACCGAGGGCGACCGGCCAGGCGTCGGGCATAGTGAGCTGTGCCTGACGCTTCTCAATGAGACCAGTCAGTCTTTGTCGTGCTTCGGCCACAATGTGCGCCATGTCACCCAACGGCTCCATCTGCGCTTGCACATCGCGCAGCCCGGCCAGCAACATCAATTCTTCAATGATCGTATTCATCTTCTCGCCGCCCAATACGATCGAGCGCGCCAGATTCGGCAATTCCGGCTGCTCATGGTCGAGGCTCTCCTCCAACAGGTTGGCGTAACCGATGATCAAACTCAGCGGGTTCTTCAGATCGTGCGCAACCGTGTGGGCAAACGCTTGGAGTTCCTCAGTTCGAGACTGTAGCTCGGTATACGCCTGACGCAGAGCCTCTTCGACGCGCTGGCGTTCGGCAACCTCCAGCTGGGCCTGTTCGTACAGTCGGGCTTTTTCGATCGCGATGGCCGCCTGATCGGCAAACAGGCTGAGCAAGCGCACTTCTTCGTCGCTGAATGACCCCGCGCGGACCGCATCGATCACAACTAGCACACCGATCACGCTGCGGTCTACCATCAAGGGCAGACCCAGCGCACGCCGCGCCGGAGAATTGGACCAGCGCTGTGCCCGACCCTCCCAGACAGCATAGTCGTGAATCATCAGCGGTTGGCCGGACTGCGCCACTCGTCCGGCCAACCCCTCGCCCATCTGAACACTCTGGCCGATGGCTGCATCGGGGAGATGATGAGCCACCGCCAGTTGCAAAGTTTGACGATCAGGCGCGACTAGAAACAGACCGCCGCTGTGGACATCAACCAATTCGACCGCCCACCGAATGATTGTGCTCAAAAGTGGTGGCAGGTTGGGTTGAGCCTGCACTTCGAGCGACGTTTCATACAGCGCCATCAGTCCTTTGGCGTGTCGATCGAGCGCTTCCTGCGTGTGTTTGCGGCCACTGATATCGACCGTGATACCGCGCAGTCGCAGCGGGCGATCGCTGTCTGCCATCACGCTAATGATGCTTCTGACCCAGACGCTGCGCTGGTCGGCGCTGACCACCCGGTATTCTAGTTCGAAGCCACGCCTGGCCTGAGTTTCCCGGGCAGTCAATTGGGTCACCCAGGCCCGATCGTCAGGATGAATCTGTTCAAGCCAGAAGTTTGGCTCGGACAACCAGCGCTCAGTCGGATAGCCCAACAGCCGCTCAGCTTGCTGGCTCACGAAGGTGAAGTGTTCCACCGCCAGGTCGAATTCCCACACGATGCCATCGATCGAATTCACCAGCGCGTTGTACTCGCGCTGCGACACAGCCAGTGCAACTTTGTGCGACTGCTGCTCGACCGCGGCCGCTTCAAAAGCACTCAGGCGTCGCTGCAGATCGTCCAGTTCACGGACCAGCTGCGCTTTCGTCTTGCGATAGTTGTCCATCCCTGTTCCTTTTGCGAAGCTCTCGGACGAATCGCTGCCAGAGCGTCAATGGTAGGTGAATTCTGCCTGCGCTTATTGTCGCGTTCGCCCGTTCATCCGGCGAAAGATGGAGATCAGGCCGTAAAAGCCGCCGATTACTCCTAACCCCAGCAATCCAAGCGTGAAAACGGGCTGAGTGTTTAATCCACGATCAACCACACTCCCCAGCCACAAGCCGCCGAAGACGGGTACGGCGAAAATGGCGGCTACCAGCAGGGCTTCTTTTGTCGATCGCCATAGTGACATCCAGTGATGGTACATCATCCATTCCTCGCTTTCCTGGCACACACGAAGCACGTTACGGTTCCGCTCCCTTCATCAATTAGCAAATATCAGCATAAACCACTCTCAAGCTCCTGTCTATGTATCGAGGCACAGGTAGCGGATACATGTGGGATACATCTGGGGGGAATAGCGGGAAGGTACAGTATTGCCAGCGCCCGGCCGTTTGGCCTCGGAATGTATCCACCGTTGTATCTGCGCGATATATCTTGATATATGGTCGGCTTGCCGCTTTTCTGCTATGATGAAAATCAATCAGCCGCGTGTCTAATGAGGCACAGCGAATTCTTTGAGCCTATTTGAAGACGGTGTTCAACGCAGAAAGCATCTGCATGGCTTGCTGTTCACGCTTCACTTGCCGCTCGTCATCCCAGCTCTACTCGTTCGTCCCGGAAGGATAAATTGAGCGCCTTTCTTCAACTGACCCTTGCCCTCGCCATCATCATCCTCGCGGCCAAAGCCGGAGGCTATATCGCCGTGCGCCTCCGGCAACCGGCCATACTGGGCGAGCTGTTGGCCGGCTTAATTCTGGGGCCGACCATCATCGATCTGGTGCATCTGCCGTTTGTCAGCAACCCTGAACTGCTGCAAGAAGAAATCTCCGACCTCGCCTCATTGGGGGTCGTGTTTCTCATGTTCATGGCCGGGCTGGAAGTGGAACTCAACGAAATGTTGCACGCGGGTCGAGCGTCATCGTTGAGCGGAGTGCTGGGCGTCGTGGTGCCGTTATTCATGGGAGCGGCCGTGGCGCTGCCCTTCGGCTATACCGATCAGGCCGCGTGGTTTATCGGCATCATTCTGACCGCCACCAGCGTCAGCATCTCTGCCCAAACCTTGTTGGAACTGGGCGTGCTCAAGACGCGCGAAGGGATTACGCTGCTCGGCGCCGCCGTCATCGATGACGTGCTGGTCTTGCTCGTGCTGTCATCTTTCTCGCCCTGGGCGGATCGGCCAGCGGCGAGGTGTCGATCATCGTCGTCGTCGCCAGGATGGCGCTGTATCTGGGGCTGTCGGCGGCGTTAGGTTGGTTCGTACTGCCCCGGCTCGTCGTGTGGGTGATCGGCAGTCGATCAGCGAAGGGCTCACCGCGATCGTCGTGATCGCGACGCTGGTGTTCGCCTGGTCGGCAGAGGTGATGGGCGGGCTGGCGGCGATCACTGGGGCGTTCGTTGCGGGCGTGGGCCTGGGCCGCAGTCCGCTGCACGACAAGATCGAAGCCAAGATGCGCGTCATCACCTATGGGTTCCTGGTGCCCATCTTCTTTGTCAGTATCGGGCTGGAAGCAAACTTGCGCGCGATCACCGGCGCGTTGTTGCCCTTCTTGATCGTCTTGTTTATCGTCGCCGTGTTGTCGAAAGTCATCGGCGCAGGGCTGGGCGCGCGCCTGGCCGGATTCAACCAGGCCGAGTCGCTGCGCGTGGGTGTGGGGATGATCTCGCGCGGCGAGGTGGGACTCATCGTCGCCGGCATCGGCGTACAGGAAGCGATCATTTCTCAAGAGGTCTTTACGGTCGTCGTGGTGCTGGTCTTGTTGACGACCCTGGTGACGCCGTTGCTCTTGCGCTACGTCTTCCCCCGCCCGAATGTCCCCCGCACTTCCGATCGATCTCGTGTTACTATCAAGGAGCATTAACATGCCAAAGCTAGTCGTAGCCGTCTTGACCGATTTGCAAGTGTGTCGTGATGCAATTCATCTGTGGGAGGAACTGGGCGTGCCTGGCGCGACGATCTTGGACAGCATGGGCATGCGGAATCTCCAAGACGGCCGGGCCCAGCGCGACGATCTGCCGCTGATGCCTTCGCTGCGCTCACTGCTGGAGCAGGGTGAGTTCAATCATCGCACCGTGTTCACCACCGTGCCCGATGAATTTGACGTGGATAATCTGATCCACCGCACGGAAGAACTGGTGGGCGATTTTGAAGCGCCGCACACCGGTCTGTTGTTTGTGATGCCGGTGTTGCAAGTGCGCGGCCTGCGTTCGCATCCGAAGTCTTGACGGGCCGTTCCCCGCTAGACATCGCCGCCGGACTGACTGGATTGGCGACGTTTCTGAACGGAAAGGAAGTGTATTCATGCGCATTGCGCTCCTGCATTACTCTGTCCCGCCCGTGGTGGGCGGCGTCGAAAGCGTTTTAGCCCATCATGCTCTCCTGTTAAGCGCGGCCGGTCATACTGTACGTCTTGTCGCCGCGCGCGGTGATAGCCTTGCTATTGAAATCCCGTTGATCCAACTGCCGCTGATCGATTCGCGCCAGCCGCGCGTGCTCGCGATCAAAGCGGCGCTCGATCACGGTGAAGTGCCGCCGGATTTTGAGGCGCTCACGACAGAGATCACCCGCGACCTGCAAGCCGCGTTGACCGATATAGATATTCTCATTGCACACAACGTCTGCTCGCTCAACAAGAACCTTGCCCTCACAGCGGCCATTCAACGGCTCACTTCGTCTGTCACCCCGAACGAGGTGAGGGGTCTTGCGCCGTCCGCCGAGATTCCTCGTCCCTATGGATCTCGGAATGACACGTTGCGCGTGATTCTGTGGCATCATGATCTGGCGTGGACGACGCCGCGCTATCGCGCCGAACTGCACGACGGTTATCCGTGGGATCTACTCCGCACCGATTGGGGTGCGCGGCACGTGGTGGTCTCGGACTTGCGGCAGCGCGAATTGGCAGAATTGCTGCACATTCCGATCGAATCGATCGCGGTGGCGCCCAACGGGGTTGATCAGGCGGCGTTTTATCAGCTCAGCCCGGTCACTTTGTCGCTGCTCCAACGGTTCGATCTGGCACTGGCCGCACCGATTCTCTTGCTGCCGGTGCGCCTGACGCCGCGCAAGAACATCGAGCTGGCGCTGCGCGCGTTAGCCGCGCTGCGCCGCATAATGCCGGAAGCGATCTTGATCGTGACCGGGCCGTTGGGCGCACACAATCCGGCCAACGCCGCCTATTTCCAAAAATTGAAAGACCTGCGGACCGAGCTCAACCTATCGGGTTCGGCGATCTTCCTCGCGGAGTTGATCGACACGTATTTGCCCGACGAGGTTATCGCCGATTTCTATCGGCTGGCCGATGCGCTCTTCATGCCCAGCCGCGAAGAAGGTTTTGGCATTCCGATCGTGGAAGCTGCCTTCAGCAAGCTGCCCGTGTTCTGCACCGACATCGAGCCGCTGCGCGCGTTGGGTTTGGACGAAGCCACCTACTTCTCGCCGGATGCTGATCCAGAAGCCGTCGCGGCGCAGATCGCCGATCGGTTGCAGCACGATCCGCAGTATCAACTCGCCGTGCGCCTGCGGCGGGCTTATACTTGGGACAGCATCTACGCGCAGCACATCGCGCCGTTGTTGGAGGAAGATCGATGAAGAAAAGCAAAGTAGATTACATCCGCACTGCGCTGGTGCCGGTGGTGTATGGCTGTGACGGTCAAAGCGCTTTCAATGCGGCGCTGCGTCTGGCCGCCGACGTCGTCTTGATTGGGATGGTGTATGTGCCGCCTCGTCATTCGTTGAGCACCGGCGCGTATCAGGCGCGGCAGGTGCGGCGACGGTTACGCGAGCTGGGTGCCGGCCCGCAGGTGCGCTACAAAGCCGAAGTGCATGTCTCGCACAAGCCATGGCATGATCTGGTGAAAGTGATCGCTGAAGACGAACCTGACCTCTTGCTGTTGGAATGGGCCAGCCAGCTGGAGGCGCTGCATGTGACTGCCAGCGAAGTGTTGACGCGACCGCCGTGTGATGTAGCGTTGGTGCGCGGTCCCGTCGAAGCAGAGTTCAAGCGTGTGCTGCTCCCGGTGCGCGGTGGTCCGCACGCTGAACTGGCGTTACGTGTCGGCCTCAGCACGCAGGCGGCTGATATTACCGCTTTGCACCTGACGTCTCCGCATGACGACGGATCGGATGTGCCGTTCAGCGGGCTGGCGCAGACTTTGAAAAGCCTACCGGAAGTGAAGACCCGATCGGCGGTGACCACCGATCCGGCGCAGACCATCATTCAACAAGCCAAGCATTGCGATCTCATTGTCATGGGCGCCACGGCGCAATCACTGCGTAGTACGGCTTCGCTAGGCGAGGTGGCTGATCGGGTGTTGCAGGAAGCGCACGCGGCCGTGATCGCCGTGAAGACGCGTCGGCCGATGCCGCTGCCGCAGGACGCCGCCATCGGCGCGCAGGCCATTTCGATCGTGGTCGATAAGTGGTTCGCGGAAAACACGTATCACGCTGATGAGTTCAAGTCGTTCGATCAGCTGCTGGCGCTGAAAGAAGAGCAACATGTGACCATCAGTCTGGCGCTGCCCGCGTTGAACGAAGAACAAACCGTGGGGCGCGTGATCAAAACGGTGAAGCGTGCGCTGCTGGACAAGATTCCGCTGCTGGATGAGATCGTCTTGATCGATTCCAACTCCACCGATCGCACCCGCGACATCGCGCGCGACTTGGGCTTGCCGGTCCACATCCATCAAGAGCTGCTGCCACAGTTGGGCGCGCGGCGCGGCAAGGGCGAGGCGTTATGGAAGAGCCTGCTGGTCACGCGCGGTGACATCGTGCTCTGGATCGATACCGACATCGTTAACATCAATCCGCGCTTTGTGTATGGCGTGCTGGGGCCGATGCTGGTTGATCCCAAACTGCAGTTTGTCAAAGGGTTCTATCGCCGCCCGTTGAAAGTGGATGGCAAGCTGCAGGCGGGGGGCGGCGGACGCGTGACCGAACTGACTGCGCGGCCTCTGTTGAATCTGTTCTATCCCGAATTATCCGGCGTGATTCAGCCGCTGTCCGGCGAATACGGTGGACGCCGATCCGCCTTGGAGCAGCTCCCCTTCTATTCAGGTTATGGCGTGGAGACCGGACTGCTGATCGGTATGTATGAAAAATTCGGGTTGAACAGCATCGCCCAGGTCGATCTACTGGAGCGCATCCATCACAATCAATCGCTGGAAGCGCTCAGCAAAATGTCGTTTGCCATCTTGCAAACGGTCGTGCATAAGCTGGAGCAGCGTTATCATGTGGCCATGCTGGAAGATGTGAACAAGTCGATGAAAATGATCCGTCACAAGCGCGGCACTTATTTTCTGGATGTGGAAGAAATCGCAGAGCGTGAACGCCCGCCGATGATCGAAGTGGCCGATTATCGCGCTAAACACCAACAGGAAGGGAGTAGTCAGGTCAGATGAATTCCCGACATTTTGCCATGACGCGCCTTAGCCGCTGGCTCGATCGCGTGCAGCCCTCGGAAACCGTGGTCATGTTCGCCCTCGCGTTGATCGTGGGCATCACCACCGGCGCAGGCGTCTGGCTTTTCAAGCAACTGATTGAGATCGCCCACACTCTGTTCTTCGATGTGGTCGGCGGCGCACTCAGTCCACTGGGCGGCTGGACCGTGCTCTTCGTCCCCGCGATCGGTGGGTTGGCCGTCGGCGTGTTGATGTACTTATTCGTCGGCGAAGAACGGCATCACGGTGTGGCGGGGATCATGGAAGCGGTGGCGTTAGCGGGCGGACGCCTGCGCTATAAACGCATTCCGATCAAGACTCTGGCGGCCTCCATCTCGATCGGAGCCGGAGCCTCCGTCGGCCCGGAAGATCCCTCGGTGCAGATCGGCGCGAATCTGGGATCGTTCTTCGGGCAAGTGTTGCGCCAGTCCGATGATCGCACGCGCACGCTAGTCGCGGCGGGCGCGGCGGGGGCGATTGCTGCGGCCTTCAACGCGCCGATTGCGGGCATCTTCTTTGCGCTGGAATTGATCATCGGCGAATTGAGTGGCGGGTTGTTCGGCAGTGTGGCCCTCGCTGCCGTCATCTCAGCGGTCTTCACGCAAGCCCTGTCTGGCGCAGAACCGGCCTTTCATGTTCCGGCTTACACATTTAATTCGGCACTGGAATTACCGTTGTATCTCGCGTTGGGCGTGTTGGCCGGCATCATCTCGGCCATCTACATCCGTGCTATCTATCAGGCGCATGATGCCTTTCATGACTTGAAAGCGCCGCGCTGGGTCAAACCTGCGATCGCC
The DNA here is from genome assembly GCA_041738395.1 of Thermoflexales bacterium. Taxonomy (GTDB): domain Bacteria; phylum Chloroflexota; class Anaerolineae; order Fen-1058; family Fen-1058; genus Fen-1058. The sequence goes on along the minus strand of JBGSPW010000167.1, from coordinate 14,263 downwards.
GGTGTCATGGTCGGCGTGGTGGGCATCTTCCTGCCGCAAATCTTCGGCGTGGGCTACAGCACGATTGAGCAGATTCTCAACGGCCAGACGTTTTCGCTCGGCTTATTGATCGCGCTGTTGATCGCAAAACTCATTCTGACTCCGATCAGCATCGGCGGCGGATTTCCCGGTGGTGTCTTCGCGCCGTCACTGTTTTTGGGTGCGACTTTGGGGGCCGCCTTCGGCACGATCGTGCATCTGGTCACCCCCGGTTACCCGATCGTCCCGGCAGCGTTCGCGCTGGTGGGCATGGCCGCCGTACTGGCCGGCACGGTGCATGCGCCCTTGACGGCCATCATTCTGCTGTTTGAAATGACGAACGACTATCGCATCATTCTGCCGCTGATGTTTGCCGTCGTCGTCAGTCTGCTCATCTCGCAGCGCTTGCAGCATGATTCCGTCTATGCGCACGGGCTGGCGCGCAAAGGCATTCGCTTGCAGCGCGGGCGTGACGTGGAAGTGCTGGATACGCTCACCGTGAGTGAGGTGATGCAAACGGAGGCGAACACCTTACTTGAATCAGAGCCGTTGGCGGTTGCCACAGAGGTGTTTGCTCAGACGCATCACCATGGACTACCGGTCGTCAACGATAGCGGTGACCTTGTCGGCATTCTGACCGTACAGGACATTGAGCGCGTGCAAAGCGAAGGCCCCCTTCATCAGACGATCGGAGACGTGTGCACGCACGAATTGTTAACCGCCCACCCTGATGAAACGATCGGGACCGCGCTGCGCCGCATGAGCACCCGTGACATCGGACGTTTGCCTGTCGTGGCGCGCGACAATCGACGCAAGTTGCTGGGCGTGCTGCGCCGGACTGATCTCGTGCGCGCTTACGACATCGCGCTGACGCGGCGCACCGAGCGGCGGCACAGCGCGCAGCAAGTACGACTGGGGACCTTCACGGGCGCGCAAGTGATCGAATTGACCATCGCGCCGCAAGCGGTGTGTGCCAACCAACGGGTTAGCGCCATTGCGTGGCCGCGTGAATGCGTGCTCGCTTCGGTGCGACGCGGGCGGCAGGTGTTGATTCCGCACGGCGACACCATTCTGTACCCTGGAGATGTGCTGGCGATCGTGGCTGAAGACTCCGCCCGCGAAGAACTGCAGCGCATTTGTGTGGGATGAGGACAGTCTCGCTGGAAGAGATGACTATCGATTTCATTAGTCAACGGCCGAAACCTTGGCCACGTGTCTCCCTTCTTCAGCCGGAGTGTGATCACCCTTCATCGCAGCCGGCTCATTGAGCGCCGCATCCACTTGGGACACCAGCTCTTCGTAGGCTCGTTCCGAGATCACGTCGTCACACAGTAAAGCAACTGGCGCCGGATACGGATTGAGCAATTCGTGCTGCTGCACCTGATCATCCATTCCGCGAACAAACTGATCCCAGGTGGGAGAAGTTGCACTTTGCAGAATGAAAGGCGTTGACCGAGCGGAGCCTGATTACAAGGGCTCCGCTCTTTTGTTGTACGCCCAGCATGGGCCATGACTAGAGAGTGAAAGTCTCTTACGGGGGTTGATGACACTAACCGTTAGCGGAAGGCAAGGGCGTCATCGCGAGGTGAGGTCTGGAGGAAGCCGGACGCAAACCTGCGGCTTGAGGAACACGAACCGGATGCGAGGCCGTGCGCTCGGACGAGTGGGCAACATACCACGAAGTCCACGTCATCAAGGAGCAGAGCGGTAAATTCGGCAAGCGTGCAGGGAAGGTCATGGTTCTTATCTGGGGAGACCTGTCACCAAGTCAGTCATGACAAGCCGCGTGGCGACACGCGGTTGAGGAGACAGGAGTCAGCCGAGGCCATAGTACCGTGGCGTCACACGGGAAGGGCCGAACATCAAGGGGATGGGCACTGATTCATGGCACGGTCTGAACAAGGAAAGCCGCAACGGGCGGAGTACCGCCCCCCGACGCGCGAGGTCAATGGTGAAGCCGGAGATGACGTGCGCGGTGCTGAGTCAGCCGTGGGGATGAATGAGGGAACATCCGACGGAGGTGGCGCGACGCTGTGGGAACAGATTTTCAGTCGTAGGAATCTGTTTGCGGCGTTAGCGCGCGTCGAGGCCAACGGGGGTGCGCCGGGCGTGGATGGGTTGACGGTGGAAGCCCTACGTCCGTACCTGAAAGCGCACTGGTTGGAAGTGAGGGCCGCCCTCGACGCCGAGCGATACCGTCCTCAACCGGTGCGGCGAGTTGAAATCCCGAAACCGGAAGGGGGCGTGCGACTGTTGGGGATACCGACAGTTCTGGATCGCCTCATCCAACAGGCGATCGCACAGGTGCTGACCCCGTTATTTGACCCGCAGTTCTCAGAATCCAGTTATGGGTTTCGCCCGAAGCGGAGCGCGCACCAGGCCATTGAAGCGGCGCAACGATACCTTGAAGACGGGTACGCATGGGTCGTAGACATTGACTTGGAACAGTTCTTTGACCGCGTGAACCACGACGCGCTGATGGCGCGGGTGGGGCGCGTGGTGACTGACCGGCGCGTGAAGCGACTGATTCACTTGTACCTCATCAGCGGCGTGATGGTAGAGGGTGTGGTCATGGCGAGTGACGAAGGGACGCCGCAAGGCGGGCCGCTGTCACCGCTGCTCTCGAACATCATGCTGGACGATTTGGACAAGGAATTAGAACGGCGTGGTCACCGGTTCGTGCGCTATGCGGACGATTGCAATATCTACGTGCGCAGTGCACGCGCGGGCGAGCGGGTGATGAACAGTGTCAAGCAGTTCATCGAAAAGAAGTTGAAGTTGAAAGTCAACGAGCGCAAGAGTGCCGTGGCGCGCGCCACAACCCGCAAGTTCTTGGGCTACAGTTTCTTGAAGTGGAAAGGCGTCTTTCGGCGGCGGATAGCGACGCGCAGTCTGGAACGACTGAAAGACAAACTGCGCGACCGCACGCGCCGGACAACGGGCGAACCGCTACCGAAGCTCATCACGCGGGTGAATCAACTCGTCACCGGCTGGGTGGGCTACTACCGGTTGGCCGATACCCCGACCGTCTTCCAAGAACTGGATGAATGGCTGCGCCATCGGCTCCGCCAACTGTTGTGGAAGCGGTGGAAACGCCCCAAGACGCGCTATCGAGAACTGGTGGCGCGGGGCGTTCCCGCGTCTTCGGCACGAGAAGCCAGCGGCAGTGGCAAAGGCCCGTGGCGACTTTCGGCTTCACCACCGGTGCATCAAGCCTTGAACAACGCCTACTGGCGCGCGCAAGGTTTGCTCAGTTTCTCCGACCGCTATCAACAACTTCGTTGGACTTGATGAACCGCCGGATGCGGACCCGCATGTCCGGTGGTGTGAGAGGGGGAGCGGGCGACCGCTCCCTCTACTCGATTGTCTCTAGCGACATCCGGCCCTGGCATCGATACCGCCGCAGAAAATCAACGAAGTGTCGTGCCTACACGGAGATGAGCTGTGTGGTGTAGTCCAAATACTGACAACTGATTTCGCCTGCGACTGACAAGCGCATCAGCCTCCGGCTGACAGTCACCGGGAGCCGAAGTTGCTATAGTAAGCCCAGCAAGATCAATGTTTTTCAATCGAGCATCGAAGAATATTGCTGACAAGTAACCTGACCGCCGGGAGCAGCTCGCATGGACGCGAACCAGGACCTCTTACAAGGCAAATGGCCGGAGCTCAAAGCCCAGATCAAACAACAGTGGGGCAATCTGACTGAAGATGACGTCACCCGCCTGAGCGGTAGACCCGCTGAGCTTGTCCTTCTCTTGCGGCAGCGGTACGGCTATGGCCAGGCTCAGGCGGAAATGGAAATGAACAACTGGCTGCACGGCCTCGGCCAAAGTTCCTACCAGCGGTAGCTCCTCTGATCATGAGATTCAACCAGCATGGCGGAAAGTCATGGCTACCAAGCGTAAGTTCAGCATCGAAGAAGCGCATGAGTGTGATTTTTTGCTCTGCGGTTTGCGCAGGATCAAGCCAAGGGCCAGCATAAGATAACGCCGCTGAAATGAGATTTGAACCAGAACAAAACAGCGGCTGTTGCCTGGAAAAGCGCTTACGGCAAAGCGGTCACTGCGCGCGCCACGGCGTGACAGCGCTCACAGGTCGCATCACGGATCGCAGCATTGACGAAGTGCTGATCGGGCGGATTGCCGGTGGGGTGCGCAGTATGGCAACTCGCGCAACTGGCCGTGGCATCCAGCTGTTGCCATTGGGCGAAGTAGTAGTGATAGTGATGGCGCGTGTCGGTCAACACCTCAGCGTGGCACTTGGTACAGCTGCTGTTATCCGGCGCGAACAACGTCACCGCCGGAGTGTGATATTGCCCCAGGACATAGAGCGCGGCATTGCGCGCACCGAGGAACAGGGCATTGAGGCGACCGGGCAGGCCGACACCGCTGTGGCAATCGATGCAGGCCACGTTGTTAGCCGCATGCGCCGAAGCCAGATCGATCGGGGCGGCCTGGGCGCGTGTCACATAGGTGGATTCCGGCTGCGTGTGGCATGAGGCACAGCCCGTGCTGCTGCTTTCGATCTGAAGTGCGGTCGCACTTCCCCCGATGAAGATCAACGCCCCCATCGCGCCGAAGATCGCTACGAGGCGCAGCCACTTCGACTTTAACCAGTGACGTTTGGTGGATTGCGGCGTCTGTGGGGGCGGCGCTGACCGATCGGTCCGGCGCAGTGCCAGGGGTTTGCGCGGACCCAGCCACCAATACAGGCCCACCCCGATCGCTAATGCAATCCCGATCGATATGACCAGCCAGAACAGCCACACATTGGTGGCGCGGGTTTCGCCGGCCGCCAGCGACATATCGACCAGCACGACGCCCATGTTGGGCTGCCCAGTCGATACATGGCAGCTGTTACAGGTGGTCTGCATGGGGATAGGCGTGGCCGTGCGTACTGAGCTCGGCTCGAAAGCGAGATAGGTTTGCCGGGGCAGCGCCTCGGTCGTGAAGCGATGACATTCCACGCAGCCCGGCGCGCTGGTAGACGCTGTATCGCCTTCACGGGCAGTGTCGCTACTGACATAGATGTGACCGGTGGGGCCGATGATCGAAATGCGATTGATGTCAGGCCTGGTGCGTGTCACCGACAGGATGTTGTGGATGCTGTCGCGATTATTGGTCAGCATGGCGGTGTTGAGCGCATCCAGGACCGTCTGACCGACTTCACGGCCAGCCTTCGCCTGCTGCGCCGCAGCAGCGTGCTGATTATTCCGGTACAGTCCGAAGCCAAGGCCGATCATAACCGCCGCCATCACGAGGGTGATCAAGGTCGCCAGACCGGCTCGCACCCAGCGCTGGCGAATGATGGGTTTCGTCGAAGTGGAAGTCATGCTGTGCTTACTTTAGAGAAGTGGTTCACAGGAACAAGTCTGCAACGGCCAGGCCATTTGCCCGGTTGCGCTGCAAGCCTCGGCAGCATTACGCCGCTGAGTATACCCGATTGTGAAAGCGTGAGCAATGAATCAGAGTTTGTCTGCGAGGCATTGTGATATTCATGACGAGGGTCAATTGGCGTATCGACACCGGCACTCCGCGATTCATTGTTCCCGAGTCATACGGTGTACTGATGGCCATGTAGAAAATGCCCGGTGCAGCAGACGGCTGGAAGAAATCGGGGTGTCACGGGGGATGGATAATTCATCCGGCAGACGCCAAAAGTGCCGATAGTCGCTGTCTATCGGCACTCTGGCAAAAACAAGGAGGAGAAGAAGAGACGTTTTCGCCCGCTGCTCTTCGCTTGTATTTATACACCCGTTCAATCGACTTAACTCGACTGCTGACCTACGTTCACCCTCCGCCTTTCACTCCAAATAAGAATCGATCGCCAGATCTCTTCTAATAATCGCCCATGCCGATGTTGCAGGGCTTTCCTCAATACCGATGGGCCTGAACCACACCCGCATTGAAAAGGTGATCTTGCGAATGTGAGCGAGAATTGCGGTTACTGCTTCAAGGCCATACGTGTCTTGCAGCCGCCATGCGGCCACCTCATAGCGATCGCTTTGTTCGGCGTAATGCGGCGCGAATAACACCGCAACGAGTTCGTGCTCCGGGATGTGACGGAGATCGCCAGTGAGCAGATCGTACAACTCAGCCTCGCTGACGCCCGCTTGCAACGCCATACGGGCGTGCGCGTAACCGCAATAGCGGCAGTCGTTGACCAGGGTGTCACCGTCAGCATGACTTTCTTCGCCAGAGGATGTGGGATACGCCGCGCGAAGGGAGTCTGCAGATCAGCTGGGTGCGCAATATGGAAGTGCTCGACACGCTCACCGTGAGTGAGGTGATGCAACTGGAGAGGAACACCTTGCTTGATTCAGAGCCGTTGGCGGTTGCCACGGAAGTATTCGCGCGGACGCATCATCATAGACTGCCGATCGTCAACGAAAGCGGTGAACTCGTCGGCATTCTGACCGTGCAGGACGTCGAGCGTGTACAAAGCGAAGACCCAGCAAATGATCGGTGAAGCCTGCACGCGTGAATTGTTGACGGCGTTCCCGGACGAAACGATCGGGGCCGCACTGCGCCGGACTGATCTCGTGCGCGCTTACGACATCGCACTGACACGGTGTACCGAGCGGCGACACAGCACGCAGCAAGTTCGGCTGGGGTCATTTACGGGCGCGTAGGTGATCGAATTGACCATCGCGCCGCAAGCGGTGTGTGCCAATCAACGGGTTAGTGCCGTTGATTGGCCGCAGGAATGCGTGCTGGCTTCGGTGCGACGCGGGCGGCAGATGCTCATTCCACACGGGGATACGATTCTACGCGCCGGAGACGTGTAGACCGCAGTAGTCGAAGGCGATGTGCGTGACCGCCACAACAGCTGTGCCAACCGGCCCCGGCACCAAATACACGGACGGCGCTCTGATCAGCTAGTGTCCGCGGCTCATATAGGCTGGAAGGCGAAACGTGACATTCAACAAGCACTGCTGGCTAAACTCACAACAATAGACGACCTCGGCCCCAAGCGAGGCTCTTCCTGACGATCATTGGTTCTGGTGAACCATTGGTTTCCCGTCCACAATGCGCGAGGCGGCGGAGGGATTCCCTCCGCCGCCTCGCTACTTCTGGACACAGCGTGGCGTCGCTATTGCCCTTTCTTCTGACGGGAATTGCCAGACGTTGAATCCTGTGGCGTGCCATCGATGCCCAGCACCTGTGGGTAATCGATCAGTTGTTGCAAGACCCAGCCTAACGCTTCACTGGTGTCCCGCTGAAACTCTTTCCAGTTACTGTACTCCCCAATCTCATGCGTGCGGGTTAGATTCAGATTCACGGCCACCGTAAAGTCTGAGCCCCGCTCACCGTCCAGATCAGGCGGCTGGACCCAAACGCGACAAGCAGGATGATCATGGCGCAGTCCATGAAAATCCAGGAAGGTATTGACCAGCCGTGAGGCCAGATGCAAAGCCATCATGACGCTCTGAGTATGCTTGAACTTGCGATACGCGGTGGTGAGGGCCTGCTGCAGATCAGGATAGTGCAGGATGTAGACGCGCAGCATCATCAGGGCGGCGACAGGGATCGAGAGTTGTTCGAGTTTGTCGGTGGAAAAGGCGACGCCACGAATCTCACGGACCAGATCGAAAAACTCCGGCGAGAAGCGGGGCAGTTCGGTGTGGAGATGACGCGCGAAATAGTGACCATGCGCGCGCAAGCGGACGATGTCGTCGGCATAGGCGATCGGCTGGCGGCGCAAAGCCGGCGGCAACAGATCGAGCGCTTTCAGCGGCGCGTCTAGGGCCTTTTCTTGGGCGGGCGAAAGCCCAAAGTCCTTTACGCGTGAGGGATCATCGAGTCGGACGAACCCATCCACGCTATCCCAGACTGGCGCTGACAGGAATTCTGGCAGAGCCTTACCCCAGAATTGGATGACCGGCGGTTGACCAAAACTGCGGTGCGCCGCGGCGATCGATTGCGTCCACACCTCCCATGTTTCTTCGAGGGCCGGGCCAGGTTTGACGTTGAACAACACGCGAATCTTGAGATCAGCCTTGCTTTGCCGCAGTCCCTGGGCACAGGCATTCCAGTGCAGGACCTTTTCGACCACGCGAGCCCGCTGGCCGGCGTCGGCGTAGCCTTCGGTTTCAACGAGGATCAAAGTGCTATCTGGCAACGTCACAACATTGTCTGGTCGCACGATGTGAGGTGCGTTGATCAGGTTCCGTTCCGTTTCAACCTGTCGGCCGGCAGCGAGTGCGGCCAGCCGGATGTCCAGAGTACAGACATCATGCGCCTGGTTGATCGCGTTGGTCTGTTCATAGGCCCGCGCGCGTCGAGCCCCCGTTTGTGTGGCTAGAGCGGCCCCGTTGGCCGTCAAGGCAAACGTGAGGGGTGGCCGGCCCGTGCGGCCAGCACGCAGTTGTCCGGCGAGTTTGATCGGCTTGAGCCAGCCGGCGTCCACCAACTGCGTTAAAGCCTGGTCGCGCTGACCGCGATCCACTCGCAGGTCCTTCAGGTGGTCGGTGTCGAAGAGACCCAGGACAAAGACCCGTTCGAGGAGGGTTTGGGCGAGGGGCGTGAGGTGTTCCAGTTCAGTTGAGGTAGTGTCGTTGAGCATGATTTATCCTTTACAAAATTGTCCTACAAAACAGAAACAGTCTTGCTGCGTAGCTCGATCTAGTGTTTTGTGTTTTGCGGACGGCTCTGGTGTTCGTATTTCACGACGAGGTCTTCCAGCCGCTTTATTTCGGCCTGCAGCGCCTCGGTCTGGGCTGCGTGTGCGCACTGGGCGTCAAGGCTCTCGGCCAGCAGCTGGTTCATCTGATCCTGCAACGCCAGCTGCTCCGTGATCATGGTGCTGATCCGTGAGCGCAGTTCGTCCGGTCGAGTTTCGCCCCACTTTTTTTCCAGGCCATTCACTTTGGCCTGGAGTTGCCGGTTCTCGGTTTCCAGACGAGCTTGCGCCTGGCGTCGCTGATCGATTTCGACCGACCACGCTTCAGTCAGCTGTTGAATCATCATGGTCAGGCTGGGCGGATAGGATTGAGCAAGCCGGTGCGCGACCGTGGGCATCAGCTGTTGCAGCGTTTCTTGCAGAGCTTGCCGGCAACGGAGTTGGCCTTCACTCAGGCCGCGTTGATATTCGGCCTGAAGTTCGGCTGTTGAATAACCGATCACAGGGAAGAGGGTCATGGCTCATCTCGCTTCTGAGAAGATTCGGCTTGCGGCCGATTCTCAAGCCGACGAAACTCCGGCTCGTCTCCGCCGAAATTCAGCAGTAGACCGACCGCCCAGTTGCCGTCGAGCAGGTAGGTGCGCAGCTGATCGAGGTGGACCTCTTTGATCGCCGGTACTTTCTTGACTTCGGCGATCACCTTGTCGTCGATGACCAGATCGACAAAATCATGGCCGATCCGCTGGCCCTCATACCGTCGCTGCACCGCAACCTGGGCTTTGGCCGAGCGCTGCCTGCGCGCCAGTTCCAACAGCAGGGCCTGCGCAAAGTTTTCCTCGCTGTAAGCGCGCCGCTGCTTGAGCGAGTTGTAGACTTTGTAGTAGGCGCTGATGATGTCGGCCGTGATGTCTTGATACAACCAGTCTTTCATACTACCTCCTGCGTCAAAGTTTTATCAGGCGTGAATGCGCTGCCGGCGTACTGCATCCACAGCCTGATATTTGTGTTTGAGGCGGAAATCATCTCCACTGAGCGTGAGACGAATGGTTGAGCCTACGAGCCGCGATAGCATCGCAGCATCGAAGCCCATTTGATTGTCGGGGTAAGCCAGTTCGTTCAGCGTGAAGTTGCTCGTCACCACGATCGGCATCCGGCCTTCCCAGCGGCGATTGATCAATTTCAGGAATTTGCTGCGGCCCCAAGGGGTCAGCCCGTCGACGCGCAGATCGTCGAGTACCAAAAGATCGCATTGGGCTAGATCATCGATGATCTGCTCCTCCGATTCCGCCCAGTGATTGACGCGCGTGGCGTCATAGGATTTCCACAGTTTTTCGAGAAATGCAGCGGCGCTGACGAACGTGAAGGTCAGTCCCTGCTGCACGGCGAATTTGCCCAACCCGATCGCGATGTGGGTCTTGCCCACACCGACTGGCCCCATGAGCATCATTCCGATACCGGCCTGCCAGTAATCTAGCGCACGATCGACATACTCGCGTAGTTCAGTATTCTGAAGTGCGGCCTGCTTCCAATCGAGCGTTTCCAAAGACTCAGCGACAAAACGCGGCGGGATGCCCATGCCGGGCCAATCGGGTGACCACATGCCGGATTCAGCCTCGTCTGCGTCATCTCCTTCTGCAGGAACCGATGGAACTTGCAGTGACACAAAGCGCGCGCTGAGCGGCTGCCCCGTAACGGCGGTCAAGATGCGATCGACGGTTGAGGGCAGTCTTTGCTCAGTCCAGGCCTGCGCATCATCCGTCAGGCAGCCGATGATCAATTCGTGTTTGTCAGCGTGGTATTCCAACACAGTGGTACCCTGCAAGTGCGTTTGGAAGAGCACGGGTGACACGTGAGTTTGCAATTCGCCCAAAGCGACTTCCCAGATTTCACTTGGTTGCATGATGTGCCTCGTCAATGGCTGTCCCAGTCGCGCCGGGAAGCGGGCGCGGTCTGGTTCATGCTTGATGGCTTGGCGTAAGTCAGAGGCCGGTAGCCTTCGCGTGTTGGGCGCGGATCGGCCTGTGGGCCGTGGGCGATCCAGTTGCGCAATACGCCGGCGGTGTATGACAACAAATCATCGGCCACCCCGAGGCCGCGTTGCAGGGCGGCTATCAGCCAGTCTATCCCTGTGGAGTCATAGGTCAGTGCGACTGCATCGCACTCCTGTGCCATGAGGCGCAGCCGCAGCAGGGTATCCGGCCGCAGTTCGTGACCGGCTTGTTGGTAGAGTTCGATAACCGGCTTGAAGTCTTCTGGAATCTCTAACGGCATACTTTCTTTCTTTTGATCATCAACAACATCAACAACTAATAGATGACCGTGCAGATTCTGCGTGGTAGGCACTCCCCTACCGTGCAGATTCTGCACGGTAGGCGGATTTTGGTCTGCGCCCGGCATTGAGACGAGGCTGCGCGCGGCAATGAGCCATTTGTCGGGTACCGGAAAAAACTTTCCAGCCCGGATGTCCCCGGCGACGTCGGGCGGCAGCACCACCTCGTGCTCAAATCCGATCGGAAACGAGTAGACGGGCTTCGATCCTTTTCGCCGGCGTGACTCCCACTCGGCCACCAGAGCCTGTTGACGGGGTAACCAGGTTTGCCAGATCAATCCCAGATTGAAGAACAGCGGGCGAAAATCCCACTGTTGTGCCCGTAATACCGGAGGACGATTGTCCCGGGTCGGGTAGTAGATACGCGAAGTGAAAAGCAACCCCATTTGGCGAAACAGTCCTTTGTCTCTTTCGATGCGTGACAGGCCGCAAACGGTTGGCAGATTGCTGCCGCGTAGTTCAAAATCCTGTTCCTGTCGCAGCGCCAGAACGAGCGTTAGAAGCATCGCCTGACGATCGTTGAGGCGCTGACCATCCGCGACAAGATACCGATAGAACCGCAAAAAGATTTTGGGCACGGTCGCAATGCCGGCATCGAGGACATGGTCACCGAAATACACCTCGATCGGTAATTTGGATTCATTGGGCGCTGGGGTTGATGGCATCAGTTGTCCGATGTAACATTTCATGAAGATGTAACATTCACAGTTCCATTCCCAGGCCCGAAATATCGGCGGGGGCTTCGTTCTCAACGGCCTGGTCAAGCATTTGAGTACCACCCCGCATGGCCTCACGCACGGTGGCAGCCAGACCGCGCTGGGGTGCCGACTGAATCACTGTAATGAGAGCATCATCACGTCCAGGTTTGAGCGTGAGTCGCAACGTAACGACGAGCGTGCCATCAGGCCGCCTAACGATTGCCGACATTCTTAACTCCGTATTTCCAAAAGCCGCGCACATTGGCCGTCAAGGGATCATCCGGCCAATGCACCGCCGCGCCTTTTGCCGCCAGCGCTACTTTGAGTTTGTCGCCCAGGACCAGTGCGCCGCCGCCGGTGGGAATGACCGCCGTGAAGCGTTTCAGCGACGGCCAGGTCCGCTTGATGGCCGCCAGAATTTCACCCAACCACATATCCAGTTGACTGGCTTCAGGCCGAATGGTTCCTTCGCGTAATGCCAGGTCAATCTCTGCCAGGTCGTGACCGTCATTGACCAACAGATCGAGCAAGCGATGCACTCCAACTTCCGCGCCGCCGATGTGTCGTTCCGAGACTTGCCCATTGGCAATCGCGTATAGATCAAGGGTGTAGAAACCAACGTCCATAACAGCCACTTCGGCTTTGTTACCATTCGAGCGTAAATTCAGTTGATCGTCGTACAACCAGTTCACATACGCGCCAACTGGTTGAGCCAGGACCTTGACGCGGCTGATCTGCAACTCATGGGCCTTGTGGCCGATTGTGAAGTGGTGATTGCCTTTGAAACGCTTCAGCGAGTCAAGGATGATCGTGGCTTGAGCTTTGTCCTGCAACAGCGGCACAGGCAATCCAACACAGAGCGTGAATGCGGAGATATGCGGGATATCGACACTGCCTAGTGCCGCGTAAAACAAGGCCAGCCGTTCAGGTGCGACCAGCGAGTTATAGTCCAGCGAAGTCAGCGGTTCGCCCCGATTCCACGAGCCCGGCCCAACAGCGAAGGCGGTATCGCCGATCTCGACAATGGGCACTTGCTGACTGGCCGCTCTCATCCCGATCGTTGCCAGTCCGACTGATTTGGGCCGCGAGACAGCCGATTGAATCATGCCGACGCGGCCATCGATACAGACCTTGGTGTTTCCAAAGCCGGGGTCGTAGCCAATGACTGCTGCGGTATCTGAAGTTTCGTTAGTCATCATAGAATGCTCCTTGTGTTAAGTTTGACGTTAAGGTCAACTGCCAGCGGATGGTATAATCCTTGCACGATGGAATCCTTAGATTTCGAACGCTTTGTAGATGAGGCATTGCAAGATGTGCCCGCTTATTTTCGCAATCAGATTGTGAATCTGGCAATCGTTGTTGAAGATTGGCCCGATCGCGAAACGCTGCGGATGGCTGGTGTGCGACATCCGGCCCAGCTGTTGGGCTTCTACCACGGTGTGCCGCTGACCAATCGTACGTCGCACTACATGCTGGTCGCGCCAGATAAGATCAGTATTTATCGGCAGCCGATTCTCATGCAATGCCAGACCTGGGAAGAGGCACGTGCTCTTACGCATCGCGTCCTCCGGCATGAAGTGGCCCACTACTTCGGTATTGATGATGATCGATTGCGGGAAATTGGGGCGTATTGAGGGGTTTGCGTGGCTGCGAAACCAACAATAATGCTAAGTTACGTATTGAAATCGCGTCTAGAATACCGTAAGGGTTATCTGACGATGTTCCACGAACTCGCTCACCACTTCGGTATCAGCGATGATCGTTTACGCGAACTGGGAGCCTACTAAGCCGCCGGACTTCAAACTGAAGCCCGGTTTTTCTTTATGCTTGAGCCGAGGTAAGTAGTCGAAACTTTGACAAACGAGTCAAGTCTGGGACGTTAGGTCGGCAGCGTGAATCAAGTCATCAATTTCGTGTTCCACGTTGGCGAGGGCCTTAGCTAACGGACTGGGAATGGGCAGCGATGGATCCATGGCTGCAAAGCCCGGACGAAACACTCGAGCGTGCAGCCGGGTGAAAAACAAAGCCACCTTGAGCTCATACGGCGTGATCAGATAACGGTAAGAATGGGGCACTCGCCAAAGGATGCCTTTGCGCTGCAAGCGCCGCAGGTCATAGCTCATCTGATTGGACGGATACTCTGCACCGAATAAGTCAGCCACTTGAGAACGCAAGTCCTGAGGTCGAACGCCGCACAGATTATGCACGCCGCAAGATTGAGATAGATCCGGCACGACCGCGTTATCTTCTTACGGAGCCGGGGGTGGATTATCGCTTGAAGGTGGAGTAGCAAGAGCTCTCAGCCTGCGTCATTGCGAGCGCTTCCGCCGCGAAGCAGCAGGCAAGACATCAGGGAAGCAATCCCTGTTCGGTGCAGAGATTGCCTCGTCGCATTCTTCGACTACGCAGCAAAACCACGCCGCTCCGCTCAGGACGCTCCTCGCAATGACAGCTGTTCAGCCAGCAAACACGCGGCCTGATGCGAGGGTGAGACTTCCACAAACGGTGGATCGATTTCCTTGCAACGATCGATCGCGACCGGACAGCGTGGATGAAAGCGGCAACCCGTGGGAATATTAAGCGGATTCGGCGTTTC
>JBGSPW010000193.1:0-8864 GCA_041738395.1 Thermoflexales bacterium | reverse complement strand
GACGCGTTTCTTCATCGGCATCATCGGCGGCGGCGTGACCTGCGCGGCTTTCTCCAAGAAAGCCTTGCGATCTATTACCCGATTGGTTAGATCATCAAGCGCGACGCCACTTTGCAGGTTGACCACACGCGCCTCGATCTCATCTTTCTCCAGATAGAAGATGTCGTCCGCCTGTCGAATGGCACCGGCTGCGACGAAGCGCTGCCCCAACTCATGCAGCAGCGCGCGCAGCATGGGATACCCCAGACCGATCTGCGCCAACGCATCCTCGCGCACTTGCGCCAGAGACTGTCCCCAGTTGAGCGCCTTGCGGAATGCCCATCCCTTCAGACCTCTCAGGCGCTTGAGCATCATTTCGGTGGTTTGCACGCGCTTCGCTTCACTGATCTGCTGACGTTCATGCGGATTTACACCCTCGCCGCGCAGATACATCTTGACGTTCTCCAGCAAAGGCGAAGGATCATCCAGCGGCAGTGGCTCGGCAAAGTCCAACTGGAACACACTGTACCCGTATTGCTTCAGATGCTCCGCAAAGCGCGCTTGCAGTTCTTGCCAATCTTCCCCATTGACCCTGGCTGGAGATTGCCCATTTGCCAATTGATCGGCAAGTTGTTTGGATGGTGTGGCCAGTAGGTAAGCGGCCACCGCCTCTCGCTCGCGGCACCACATCGCCATGTCATACAGCGACTTCTCCGCCCGCACTGGAATGTTGTTCCAACCCATCACCAGAACCGTCGCAGGCGGGTCGCCGTCGCGCTTCGCCAACTTGTTGTACACCTTGGTCAGCAGCAGTTCCGATCCGGCCGAAGCACCCATCGTGGCGAACAACAATCCGGCGACGTAGTACATGGCGACATCCACCATGACTTGCGCGTCTCGCCAGAGATCATCCACCGCCAGCGTGCCGGGCGTCTTGTCCTGCTGTTGGGCCACAAACGCTTGATACTCCGGGAGCAGTTCATCGCGCCAGAACGGCACCAGAATCCGCAGCAGTCGCGGATAGGAAAACAGCAACCCGGTGACAATCCACCACCATGACCTGGCAGGCATCGTGACATTCCCGTACGCATAGTTGTTGATGGTTGTAAAGTAGTCATCCGGCAGCACCGGCTCAGAGCGCGTCAGGCGCTTGCCCAACGAGACCATCTGTTTTCTCAGCGTGGGGATGCCGAGCGATACAAACAACGGGCTGAGCGGGTCGGGCATCAAGTCCACGACACTGGCGCGCATGTACACGCCCTTGGGATCGGGCAGCTGCCACTCGATCGGACCAGCGGCATCCCCGACGGACGTATCTTTACCCTTGGTCGTACTTGTCGGAGAATCCCCGTTTTTGGACGGGAGCATCACCCGACCGGCTGTGCCATCGACTGTGATGATCTGTCCGCTGTGAATGCGCGTGGTCGCAACGCCCGTGCCCAACACGGCCGGGATGCCATACTCGCGCGCGACGATCGAGCCGTGACTGAGTGGCCCGCCTACATCGGTGACGATGCCGGCCGCGCGGGCAAACAACGGCGTCCACGCGGGTGTGGTGATCGACGCCACGAGTACATCGCCCGCCTGCATCTGATCGAAGTCTTCCGGCCCGTTCAAGACGCGCGCCGTGGCTGTCACACAACCCGGACTGGCCGCCACACCCTTGAGCGAATCTTTGGTTCCGCGCTGCTTGCGCGCGGTTTTCATCCTCTCGATCAACTTCATGTGTGGCAGCATCATCGGAGGTGTCACGCGCTGTGCGGCTCGCCATCCGGCCTTGCGCGGCGGAACCATCGCGCTCAGACAGTTCACGGTCTCGCCGCGATCAAGTCGCGCCACAGCTTGTTCAACTTCGTGTTGCGTCAGCCAGAAAATGTCGTCGGGCTGTTCGATCAAACCGCTCACGGTAAAGCGGCGGCCCAACTCGCGCAGCATTTGGCGCAGCAGCGGATAACTCAGGCCGACATCGGCCAATCCGTCTTCGCGCAGCGGCGCATAGTGCTGGGCAGACGCGACGTACTTGCGAAAGAGTTTCAGGCGCAATCCCTTCAAGCGCGTCAGCATCGCTTGCGTCGTCTGCTCACGCCGATCGGCGGCGGCCTGCTGGCGCACGTGCGGATTCGTGCCCTGACCGTTGATGAACATCTTGCACGTATCCAACAGCGGTGTGGGATCATCGGCCGGCACGGGATTCGCAAAATCGAGATTGTAGATGGTGTGACCATAGCGCCGCAAATGCGCCTGGAATCGATTCTGCCATTCGCGCCAATCGTCGGCATTCACATTCAGCGGCGCTTGCTCGCTGCTCAACTGCATGGCGAGTTGTGCTGATGGTGTGCGACTCAGATAGGCCGCCAGATCCGCGCGCGTGCGAACCCATTCGGCCACGTCGTACAACTCTTTCTCGGCTTGAATGGGCGCGCTGTCGTAGCCCAGCAAATAGGTCGGCGCAGACGGATCGTCACGTCGCTTGACGAAGCGATAGACGAAGGTGAACAGCGCCTCGCTGATCCACGCGCCGGGCAGAATGCCGTAGGCCAGCGCGCAGAAAGCGTCGATGGCCCCTTCCATCAGTTCGCGCACGCCGATCAGAATCTCTGCGCCCGATCGATCGCGCCACCCGATCGACGCCCAGCGCTCGACCGTAGCCGCGTAGCGCGGGCGTTCCATTCGCCACTGCGCCTCAGCGCCACGGAACATGCGCTTGGCAATGCCGATGCTATGCAGCAGCACAAAGCCGATTGGCCGCAGGCCCAGTGAGCCGTTGTAGTAGGCGAAACCGTTGACACTGATAATGGCCTCAGCCGGCAGGATGTCCGGCCTGCCCATGAACTCCGTCATCGCCCGGCTCATGCTGGCGTTGACGCACGATCGCCCCAGCGTGTCGAACAGCGGCGTCAGCGGCTCGGTCATCAACTCGACGATATTGTTGCGCATGGCCGCATAACCGCCTTTGGGCATCTTCCACGTCGTCGGTATGGGTGGTTCGGGTTCTGGCAACGCCGTGATCGGACGCGCCTGCAAAATGGCGAAGCCCTCACCCCCACGCGCTTGCGCGCCCCCTCTCCCACTGGGCGAGGGGAGCAATGCCCACTCGATGTCCATCGGCATGTGATATAGCTGCTCGATCTGCACACCGAGCCGCATCAACTCAAGAGCCGCCTCGTCGTTGAGAACCGGCAATTTGCGCAGATGCTCCGGCACCGATTGTTCCTGTGTGCCCCCTTCGATGCGCACCGTCATCACTTGCTTGTCCGCGATTTCGCGCGCGATCATTCGGCCACTGGCTTTATCGATCACGATCGTATCGGGCGTGACCAGCCCGCCGACGATGGCTTCGCCGAGTCCCCACGTCGCATTGATGACAGCCTGATCGCGCTGACCGTCGATCGGGTTGGCGGTGAATAACACGCCCGATGCTTCCGCATTCACGAGCTGCTGCACCACCACGGCCAACGCCACTTGATCGGGTGCGATGCCCTGCCGGGCGCGATAGGCAATCGCGCGCGCGGTCCACAAACTGGCCCAGCATTTCTGCGTCGCATCGAGCACGGCCTGCGGCCCGCTGATGTTGAGATACGTGTCTTGCTGTCCGGCAAATGACGCTTCGGGCAAGTCTTCGGCCGTGGCCGATGAGCGTACGGCGACGGGTAATTGCTGATTGCCGATTGTGGATTGCCGATTGCACAATTCGTTATAGGCTTGAGCGATGGTGTCGGCAACCGGCTGTGGGACAATGCCCTGCGCGAACAGCTCATCGATAGCGTGTGAGGCAACTTCGAGCGTGGATGGCTGTGCCGGGTTGGCGGCTTGCAACGCGGCCAGAATGCGTGGCTGCAGGTCGTTGTCTTGCACGAAACGGCGGTAGGCCGCGGTGGTGATGTGAAAACCATCGGGCACCGGCAGGCCTGCGTTAGCCAACCGTGCCAGTGAAGCGCCTTTGCCGCCGGCGACATCCAATGTCGCGCGCTGATCGGCCAGAGGCAGAATATATTCAGATGACATGGCGCACCTCTTTACTTTTCACTAGAGACGTTCGAGGTCTCCGACAGGCGTATCACAGACACAACGATCAAGTTCAAGTCCCAGACCCGATTGAGAATGCCGCGCAACGCCGATTGATCGGCGATCGGCCCGGTCAGCGTGGTCAGGTTTTGGGCGTCTGGCCCAGCTGCTGATGTGATCGTGAAGTCGCTGAACCACACTGACCAACTGGCGTCGAGCTGGCCTCGCACTTGGATTTGATAGACACTGGCTTGTTCGGTCATCGCTGGCGACCCGGCGTTGGTGATTTTTCTACGCCACCAGTGTACTGCCAGCCGGGTATGGTTGTGACCATACCGAAGTATGGCGCGAGGGCGGGAAACTTTCAGGTCTTCAACAGATCGAGCGCGCGAGCTTTGGCGACCGCCTGGGTGCGATTCGCTACGCCCAGTTTGCCGTAAATCTGGGTGGTATACCATTTGATGGTGGGCAGCGCGAGGAACAACCGTTCAGCGATGTCTTGATTGGACAACCCTTCGGCGATGAGGCGCAGGATCTCGATCTCGCGATCGCTCAACGGTTCGACAAGAGGTTGAACGTCGGGCGCGGGAGGTCGATCGGGTTGGCCGAATGCCGCCAGCAGTTGTTCGACGTAGTGCTGTAGTTTTGCATCGGCGATCGACGTTTTGAGATCGAGCAGCAGCTTGTGGACGTCATCGCCTTCATCGATGAAAGTGCGGACATAGCCTTCGGGTTCAGCCAAGGTCAAGGCGCGCTGCAACGCGTGCACGGCTGAGGCGCGTTCGCCCTGCGCGGCGAAAGCGAGCGCCTGTACGGTGAGGAGTCGAATCAAGCTGCCCGCTCGTCCGCCTGCCTCGGCGGCCGCGACTAAGGGCGTGAGGACAGCTTGCGCCTCATCAGCCTGGTGGACGGCAACATAGATCCGGGCGACAATGGCGCCTTCGATCTCACGCATGAGCTCGGACATAGTCAATGCTTCGGCATCTTTCACTGGCCGGTGCACCGCCTGTGCAGCGCTTGCCTGGCGGGCCTGCGCCCAGTGCAGAGCAGCGTCGAGGTTGCCCTGCGCCAGCTCGAGGCGCGCGGCGTACGCGGCAACCACCACATCGTCCATCTCGGTATCTGATTCGCTGGCTAACTGCCGGGCGGCCTCGATCGCCTGTCGTGCGCCGTCGCGATCACCCTGTGCCTGTTTCAAGCGCGCCAGTATCACCTGACCCGACAGCCACCAACTCGGCGAGGTCTTCGCCATCAATTCGGCGGCCTGCGACAGATAGCGCTCGGCCGCGGGCAAATCATTCCATTCATACGCCAGCTCCGCCAGGTGCACCAGCGAGCGGCCGGCGATGGGCCAGGGCCGGTGCTGCACGTCGGCAACCATATCGATCGATCGCTGGTAGAACTCTCGCGCACGCCGCAGCTGGCCGCGCAGCAGGCACAGTGAACCCAGGCGGCGCACCGAAGCGGCTGCGCCAACCCAGTCGCCGGACTGCTGGCTGATCGTGATGTTTTCCTCCAGCAGGTGATCGGCATTAGACAGGTCGCCCTTCAGCAGACACAGTACACTCAAATTACGGATCGCCAGGCCGCGGAACCAGTTGGCGGCGGGCAACACCGCCAGCGCCTGCTCAGACAGTTCAATGCCGTGTGTCATGTCGCCTCTTAACATCCCCACCACGGCGCGCAGCGCGGCCACCTCGCCGCGCCAGTGGCCGGCCGGATCGTGATCGGCGACAACCTGGAGCAGCGTTTCCGCGGTCGCCAGCGATCGGGCGTTGACCAGCAGCAGTGCGGCGTGATAGAGGCACAAGCGGGGCCGCGCCTGCAACACGTCCTGCGGAATAGCTTCCAGAATCCTCAAGAATGAAGAGAATTCACCTTGCTGCCAGAGCGGTTCCGCCGACTGTTCGGCCAGGCTGGCCGCCCGATCGAAATCACGGCCTGCCAGTGCGTGATCGATCGCCACCGGGATGAAGCCGTTCCGTTCGTGCCACAGGCTGGCCCGGTGATGCAAAGTGGGCACGCGATCAGGCTGGGTCTGAAGCAAGCGCTTGCGCAACAGATCGGTGAACAAGGCATGATACCGGAACCACTTTCGCTCATCGTCGAGCGAAACCAGGAAGAGATTCGATTCGGCCAATTGCTCAAGCGTGTGTTGACCGTCGGCCCGATCGGTTAGCGCGTCGCATAGCGGCCCGGCCAGGCGATCCAGGATCGAAGTTTGCAGCAGAAAAGATTGCAGCGCCTCGGGCTGTTGACGCAGGACTTCGTCGGTGAGGTAATCGGCGATGTAGGCGTGGCTGCCGGAGAAAGCGGCGATGAAACGGGCTTTGTCGGATTGGTTGCGCAGCGAGAGCGCCGCCAGCTGCAGGGCCGCAATCCAACCTTCCGTCCGCGCCGCCAATATAGCGGTCTCCTCAGGCGAAATCTCAAGCCCCATCACATCCGTCAGAAAGGCCTGAGCTTCATCGGGCGTGAAGCGCAGATCGGTCAATCGCAACTCGATCAGCTGATCGCGCGCCCGCAGGCGCGTCAGCGGCAGTGGCGGATCGGCGCGCGAGGCGATGACCAGGTGCAGCGGTGGCGGTAGATGATCGATCAGGAACGAGAGGGTCTGATGAACCTCGTTGGCTTCGATCAGGTGATAGTCGTCGAGTACGAGGACGATCGGCTCGGCCGATTCGCTAAGGCGATTGATCAGCGGGATGAGTACGTTTTCGAGATCGGGCCAACGCGGGATACGCAGGGCGCGGGGCCGATCGATCTGCAATGCGGTGCAGAGATAAGCCAGAAAGCGCGCCGGATCGTTATCAGCGGCGTCGAGTGTGATCCACGCGACGCGGGTTGACGCGGGAAGTTGATCCAACCATATGCTGAGCAGCGTTGTCTTGCCAAAGCCCGGCGGAGCAGAGAGGAGCGTGACGGGACGTGTCAGTCCCTCATTCAAGCGAGCAATGAGGCGCGGGCGCGGCACGGCGTTAGGCCGTGGCGGCGGCACGTGCAGCTTCGTCGCCAGCAGTTCCGGCTCCATCTCGCGCTGGGAAGAGGCAGATTTGTTCGACATGATCAGCTATTAGCTTACACTCACTTGCCAGAAGTGCCAAATCGAGTGCGGTAGCTGATCGCCTTGACCAATCCAGCTTGCGCCAACCATGCGTCGTCCCTCACCTGATCGGAATATGATGCAGGTCATACTCAGCGGTGCGGCAAGCTGTTACTATAGGGCGTGGTCGAAATTTATCACGAGGAGATCAAGATGCCCGCTCAAGATCAGATTGCTTACTGTGTGAATTGCTTGCGAACGGTGGAGGAAGTGCCGCTGCTGGCGCTGGTGCATCGCACCGGCAATGCCCATATCTGTCCGCAATGCCTGCCGATATTGATTCACCAACCGCAAGATCTGGTGAGCAAACTTCCCGGCACTGAAGCCTTACAGCCACACGAGCATTAGCCGAAATCGGGTTTCTACATCGCACCGTGTGCGGTGCTCAAGCATGTGGGAACCCGATTTCTGATCTTTCCTCTCCTCAAGTTTCACCACGTGGTAGATCAAAGATCCGCTCCACTTCTCTTCGCGATGCGTGCCACCTCCTGATCCCCAAGCGCCAAGCTCCGAGCAAGAGTGCCAGTTGCATTGCAGGAGAATCTTTAGCTTGACAAGTAGAACGTATGTTCTATATAATGTCACTGCAAGAAGGGAGCGACATGCACAAACAAGAATTGGAAGCCCAGGCCGATCGGATCGAGATGGTGTTGCATCAATATAAAGCTCAAGCGCAGGTGACGGGCGGCACCGTCACGCCGCGCTGGATTCAGTTTCTGTTGCAGACAGCGCCGGGGGTCAAGGTCAATCGCATCGAGGCGTTGTCGCGCGAGATTGCGCTGGCGTTGGGCGTCAACGATGCGCGTGTCACGCTGCAGCACGGCCAAGTGCGCATCGATGTGCCGCGCCGCGATCCGCAGCCGGTAAAGTTGCTGGAGTTGATGGATCGTCTAACGGCTTCGCGCCTGCCGTTTGGTACAGCGGTGCTGGGCGTGGCCGATGATGGTGCGCCGCTGCTCGTGCGGCTGCCGTCGCCCGATGTGGGTCATATTCTCATCGCAGGCACGACCGGTTCCGGCAAGACGGCGCTGCTGCAATCGATCGTCGCGTCGTTGGCCGTCGCGCATCGTCGGTCGCAGTTGCAGCTGGTCTTGATCGATCCCAAGGGATATTCATTCGCCGCGCTGCGCGATTTGCCGCAGCTTCTCCACCCGATCGTCTCCCAACCCGATCGCGCGCTCGATCTGCTGGGCGAGATGACGGCGCTGCTCGATCGGCGCGCGGCAACGGCCCGGCCCGAACCCTGCGTGGTGATTGCGATCGATGAGCTGGCCGATCTAACACAAACCAGCGGGGCGCAGGTGATCGATCGGGTGGGGCGCTTGGTGCAGCGTGGCCGCGAGGCGAACATCCATGTGATCGCCGCGACACAGAAACCCTCCAGCGCCGTCATCGGTCCTTTGGTGAAAGCGAATTTTCCGGTGAGGTTGGTGGGGCGGGTGGTCAGCAGTGAAGATGCGCGGGTGGCGGCGGGTATCGGCGGGACGGGTGCCGAGCGATTGAGCGGGCGCGGGGATTTTTTGGCGATTTCCAATCTGGGCACGCTGCGCTTTCAAGCGGCGTATGTGCCGCGTGAAGACCTGGAACAGCTGGTGCAGCGAGTGAGAAGCTAAGCATGTCATCTCGTGCGAGTGTGGCGATCGGCGCGCTGGCTGTCACGGGTTTCGCCGTGACGCTGGCTGTGATGATCGTCAATCGTTTAAGCGATCAACAAGTGGCGGTGCTGACCGGCGCGGTGTGCGGCGCGGGGTTGGCGCTGCCACTGGGCCTCGCGCTC
>JBGSPW010000168.1:0-45614 GCA_041738395.1 Thermoflexales bacterium | reverse complement strand
TAGCGCGCGAGAACTTGGTCATTGTCTTTGGCTTGTCTCACGTACACCCCTATTCGGCACAAGGTTTATGCAAGACAGCATTTTACCTTGCGGAAGGCGTGTAGGTGGAATTTTGCGGTTGCTGAAAGAATATATTACTTTTGGCCGCCAGCTATTCGACGGTTTTCGCGCCCAAACCGAGCGCAATATCGATCAACAGCGCCGATCGGATATTCAACCCTATCTTGATCAGCCTCGCGCACTGCCCTGCCACGTGTCCTTTAATAAGTGGCGCATCGCACAGTCTGCGACGACTTGTGCGCAGCATTTTGAAATTCTTAAAAACGATTGTGTCAGTCGGGAAGGCGAAGATTTGCTAACACCTGAACTCGAAGCGGAACTCTCGGCGCACACGCGCGACGAGTTGGCGTGCCTCGGTTTATATCAGCATGGGGCGCAAGCATGAGCCGTCGGCCTATCACTTTCTACTCTCGTCTCACTTGGACGCGGCGTCTTAATGTGACATTGACGGCGACCCTGTGGGTGAGTGTGGTGCTGCTGGGTACGGTGGCTTTGACGCGCGGCTGGAGTGGTGACTTCAATCATTATTGGGGTGGCGCGCGAACTTTGCTCGATGGCGGGGATCCCTATTTTGCTCTGTATCGCTATCCCGAGGCGGTTCAATACCTGAATGAGCAGTATCATCCGCTGCCGTGGGTGGGCCTGTTTTTTGTGCCTTTTGCTTTATTACCGTTTCAAATCGCGCTGCACATCTGGACGGCGTTGAACATCATTGTCCTTATTTTAGGCCTGCGCGTCGTGTTCCAGCTGGGACGTGGCACTGGCGTCGCGCAGTGGCAGTTGGCCTTGATCGGCCTCGCGATCGTGTGGCTGTCGGCACGCTGCATTTATTCGCAGCAGACCACCCTCATCATTACCACCGCGCTCTTGTCTGGCCTGTTGAGTGTCCAGCGGGGCCATTGGCTCAAGGGTGGCGTCTGGTTCAGCGCCATCCTGTTCAAGCCCTGGATTGCCGCGGGGGCCGTGCTGGCGCTGCTGCTGATTGTTGTCGCGCGTCGCCGCTGGCAGTTCCTCGCCGGTCTCGCCCTGGCGGCGCTCTCGATCGTTGTAGTGACTTCAGTTTTGTGGCCGCACTGGTGGGTGAGTTATTTTCAGGTGGATTTTTCACAAGCTTATGGCGTGAAAGTAAACGGTCAATTTGTGCTGTACTGGCCTGTCGCCACGTTGTTCGACTATGCCCGATATGTATGGGGCTGGTCTCTGGATCCTATCCGAACTGTGTTTCTGTGGGCTGCGTTGGGAATTGCCGTGCTTAGTTTGGGAGTGTTGAGCTGGTATCGCTGGCATCGCCAACAGCTTGATGACTTAGGGTTGGTGGGGATTGGAACGCTGTTGGCCTTGGTGGTGATGCCGTATACGCGCTATTACGATTATTGTATTCTAAGTCTCTACTTTGTCGGTCTGTTCATAGGCGCACAGCGGAGTCACGTAGCAGCGAATGCTGTGAGAGTCGCCGCAGTGATCGTCGCGCTTGCCCTGATGGTGAATGTCAATCCTGAACCGTGGGCCTATCAGTTGTTGTTTGGCCTGTATGCCGCCAGCTGGCTGGTGGTCGGGTGGCGACCTGTGTTGCCCGTTTCACCAACGAATCGCCTTGAGGCGGATGCTCATGTCGAATGAACTTCGTCAACTCAAGTCGGATTCGCCTGCACATCCGATCGGGTTGAGCCACCTACGGCGCTGGGGGATTGTACTTTTGCTGGTCGCTGCATTTTTGGTCATCTGCCTGCCTGGTATCACGAGTACTCCCACGCCTTGGTGGGACGAAGGTTGGACGATGCTGGTCGCGCGCAATTGGGTTGAGCAGGGGCACTACGGCCGATTCCTCGCGGGTGTACCCTATGCGCCTGGCCTATCGGCCTCTCTTCCAACTGTGGCCTCACTCGCCTTGAGTTTTAAGTTGTTAGGCGTGGGCATTGGACAAGCCCGCTTACCCATCTTGCTCTATACCGTGGCGACACTGGGCTTACTGTATTTCTTGGCCCTTCGTCTGTATGATCGAGCCGCTGCCGTTGGTACGCTCGTCGTCGCACTGCTGTTATCTCCGCAACGGTTGTTACAACCGATTTTCATCGGCCGCCAAGTCTGGGCCGAAATGCCGCTGATGTTTTTTTTATTGGCAGGCTATGTGTGCTTCCTGCTGGCCCTGCGCCGGCACAGGGCCTGGATGCCTCTCGCAATCATTCTGTGGGCCGTAGCGTTGATGACCAAAGTGCAAGTCTTGCCGTTTTGGTTGATCTCCATTAGCACTGTGACCCTGGTGGCTTTGCTGTTGAAACGCTGGACTCTGTTTTTCCAAAGCGGAATCATGCTGGCCGGTTCGCTGTTGGGCTACTATCTACTGTTACAACTGCAACCGCTGGTCTTACCCGGCCTGGGGGCACATGGCGATACGATGCAGGGGCTCTATGATGTTACCGCGCTGGTCCTCGATTCGAACGTCCGCTCTTACAGCCTAAGTATGTTAGTGATCGTCGGTCTACCGCTCGTGCTGGGGTTGGCTTATGCGCTCTGGCAGCAGTTTCGCCAGCGCGCGTCGTTTGAGTCCACGTCCGCTTTAGCGGTGACCCGGCTAGCGCTGTGGGTTCTGGCCGGGGGGTGGACCGTCTGGTATGTTGTTTTGTCGAATGGTTGGCTGCGCTACTTGTTTCCGGCGACATTTGTCGGCAGTATATTTGTGTCCGTTATGCTGCGCGCTGCGACGCGCGGTTTCAACCTCAGACTTTCCATGAGAGATCTCGGGCGGGCTTTGCGCGCTCGGCGTTTCACCCGATCGGATGTCAAATTTCTGTTAGCGATTATGCTGGTGGCCATGATGCTGCCGTTCAACGCCGTGGCGCTTTATTTGTCATTTGCGCCGGGCGATGGAATCTCTGTGGTTCAAGCCGCAGACTATTTGAATCGTCAGACCTCGGACACGGCGTTGATCGAATCATACGAGAGCGAACTCCTCTTTTTGCTCAACCGTCATTATCACTTCCCGCCCGATCAGTATCACGTCGACAAGATGCGTCACACCCTGCTGAATGACAACCAGCCGATTGAGTACGATCCATTAGCCGTTCAGCCGGATTATATCGTGCTCGGCACGTATGCGCGGATGTGGGACATTTATGACGCGGCCCTGGCGACGGGACAGTATCGACAGGTGTATGCCAATTCGGAATACCAAATCTACGCCCAACAACGTTAGCGAATTCACATGCGCCTGAAGAATTGGCAGATCTACGGCATTGTCTTGTTGGCAGTGGCCCTGCGTGTTTATCACTTGGCCGATCAAAGCTTGTGGTTTGATGAAACGTTGTCCTGGTGGGTAGCGACCACCGATATTCCCGGTTTTCTGCTACCCTATGGGGCTTACACGCCCCTCTATTATTTCGTGATAGGCGCGGTGTCCTTTCTTGGAAAGAGTGAGTTCTTGCTGCGCTTTCCGTCCGTTTTTTGGGGAGTGTTGTCTGTAGTGATGATCGAGCGCGTTGGCCGGCGCGTCGGCGGTGTGCGGGTCGGCTGGCTGGCGGCGTTGTTCTTGGCGCTTAACCCATTTGCCATTTGGTTTGCGCAAGATGCGCGCATGTATGCCATGGCCCCGTTCTTCGTGCTGGTGACCATGGATGGCTTCATGCGCGGTATGGAAGGTCGCGGTTGGCGACGCATGATCTTTGGCGCGGCCGCGGCCTATTTCACACATACGATTTCGTTGTTCTTGGTCTATGTTCAATTGATCTGGTGGCTGCCGCGTTTTAGGCGGCAGCTCTGGCTGTTTCGCCGCTGGGCTGTGGCTCAGCTGCTGGCGGCGGTGCCCTTAATGCTGTGGGAAATCTGGCACTTGACACAGCCGCTGCAAGGCTTGGCTGCGGTCACCTGGATTCCCACACCGTCTGTACTGGCGCCGGCTTTGTCGTTGTGGAATTTCGTGAGCGGCGATACGGATACCTGGACGCCGCTTGTGCTGGTCATGGCAGTGATTGTCGGGGCGGTGGCGATCTATGGGGTATGGCGAACGCCGCAGAGGCGCGGCTTTCTGGTCTTGTGGTTGTGGCTGCCGCTGCTGTCGGCGCTGCTCTTATCTCTGCGCATTCAAATCTATGTGGATCGCTACTTTGCTTACTGCCAGTTTCCTTTACTGATCTTTCTTGCTGTGGGGGTCATGGCCATCCAGCGCAGGCCACTTCGGGTCATGACCGGCGTCGCCATCGGCGCGTTGATGGTGGTGAATGTCTATCGGTTGTATACCGATCCCTTGTTTGCGAAAGAAAACTGGCGGGAGGCCGCCGCCATCGTCAACGAACAAATTCAGGCCGGTGATCGACTGGGTCTTCAAGATGAAGAAAGCCTGGTCGCCTGGCAATATTACTATCATGGCGCAGTTGCGCCGTCGATCATCGATCCTGCTAAATATCCGGCTGCTTTAAGCGATTTGCGTCAGGGCGCGAGTCGCATCTGGCTGGTTTTTCGCGGCCCGGAAGTGAGCAACCATCGCCTGGGGAAACCGCAGACATTTGATGCTTATGCTGCAGCCGCGCCGCTGGTTCAGCAATGGCTGGCAGCGAATTGCCGCCCGCCGTCTGGCGAATGGCGTTTGCCCAGCCTGTCTGTCCTGTTGTGTGAACCATGACTCACGGTAGGTCATCGATCTGATGTATCAGCTGAGAAAGTAAACGACCAACAGGCTTAGAATTAACTATGTCTGAACGAGCGAAAGATTCCTGGATTTGTCTAACCTTCTTTGTGGCTGCACTCGTGGTGCGGCTGGCCTTAGCGGTGCAACTGCCGTTTCCGCCGCTCGACGATCCGGCGGGGTATATTCAACTGGCGCGCAACATTGCCGGCGGACGTGGCTTGGTCTCTGATGTGTTGTGGAATTACTGGGTTTCGTTTCCTGCCGTCACGCATGCCAGTAATGAATTTTGGATGCCGCTGGCGTCGGTGATCATGGCGGGGTCACTGCGGTTGTTCGGCGATACGTTGTTGGCCGCGCAGCTGCCGGGCATGGTTGCCGGAGCGTTGCTGGCGCCGCTGGTCTATGTCATGGGGCGCATGTTGTGGCCGGGGCCGCGCCGTTGGAGCGTGCTGGCGGCGGTGTTAATCGTGATCAATGCCGTGTTGGTGTATCAGTCCGTCAGCGCTGATAGTTCGACGCTCTATACACTATTGGCGACGTTGGCGTTGTTTAGCGGCGCACTCGCGCTCGAGCGGCGGCGCGTCAGTTGGATGGTGCTGGCCGGGGTGTTGTGCGGCTTGAGCTATATCACGCGCTCACATGGACTGCTCTTGCCCGCGGCGATCGATTTAATCACACTCGGCGTGCTGCGCCGTGAGCCTAAGCGGTTGATCGGGTTCAGCGCGGTGTTGGCGCTGGGGTTTGCGGCGTTCCTCGTTCCGTGGTGGCTGCGCAATCTTGCTGTGTTTGGTGCAACGCAGCCCATTCCCTTGATGACGATCGTCGCTTCACGTGGCTATGAGGATTGGTTTAGTTACACGCAGCAACCGACGCTCGCCTCGATCGCTGAAATGGGGTGGGGCACGTTCGTCGGTTTTCGGATTGATGCGTTGGTGAAAGCGTTAGGTGTGATTCTCATGATGACGTTTCCCTTTGGCTTCATCGGCTTGCCGATCGGCTTGTTCCGGCGTGAGAATCTCTTCCGCGTGTTGGTGGTGTACGGCACTGCGCTGTATCTCGGCGTCAGCGTGGTGCTGCCCTCGGCCGCGGTGACGGGCTCGTTCTATCATTCGTCCGGCCCGTTCGTGGTGTGGGCCGTGCTCGGCAGCGGAGTGGTGCTGAAGTATTTATTTGAACGCCCCAAGAGGCGTTTCGTGGTTGTGGGCTTAGCCGCGTTGTTGATCGGCTTGGGCTTGGGTCAGGCGGCGTTCGCGTGGTCGAGCGCTATCGCGCAGAGCCGTGTCCAAGGCCAGCAGTTTGCCGAAGTGACCCGCTGGATCACCGATAACCTCCCACAGGGTGAACCCCTCATCACCACGCAAGCGAACACGCTAAACTACGTCAGCGGTTATCCCACCTTGGCCTTGCCGCCCATTCAAGATGTGGCCGTGCTGCGCCAGTTAGCGGATCGGTATGAGGTGCGTTACGTGGTGATCACCGAGCGGATCGGCTTGTATCCCGCTGCCTTAGACGCGCCCACCGCGGGCGCCAGGCTGATCGGTAAGCTGCCTGACACCTGGATCTACGAGCTATACTGAGCGCGGGAGCAAATTGCGGTTTTACGTGCTCCCGCTGGATGGTCACATCCAGCGGCCCAAACGGCGGATGTAACCATCCGCCGCGAGCAATCAAAAGCGCAAAAGGTGCCCGCGCGCAGTATAGAGCGATAAGGATAAGCCGCGTATGCTATTCTCTTTGACGCCTACCCTGCCGCGCAAAATTGTGGTCGTCATGCCCGCTTACAATGCCGCCAAGACTCTGAAAATCACCTATGACGATTTGCCGCATGGCGCGATTGGCGAAGTCATTCTGGTGGATGACGCCAGCCGTGATGAGACGGTGCGCGTGGCGAAGGAACTGGGCTTGACGGTGTACGTGCATTCGCGCAACTATGGCTACGGCGGCAATCAGAAAACGTGTTATACCGAAGCCTTGCGTGCGGGAGCGACGATCATTGTCATGGTTCACCCGGACTATCAATATGATCCGCGTCTGGTGCCAGAGATGATCAAGCCGATCGAAGCGGATGAAGCCGACGTCGTGTTTGGTTCGCGCATGATGGGCGTGTCGGCCTATAAGCAAGGGATGCCGTGGTGGAAGTATCTGGCTAATCGGTTTCTCACCGGCGCGGAGAATCGCGCGTTCGGGCTGCAGCTGTCAGAGTTTCACACCGGTTATCGGGCTTATCGGCGCGAAGTGTTAGAGAGCATCGATTTCCGCGCGAATTCCGACAGCTTCATTTTTGATCAAGACCTCGTGGCGCAGGTCGTCGAAGGCGGCTGGCGCATCGCCGAGATACCGGTGCCCGTGCGCTACTTTCCTGAGGCTTCGTCGGCAAATTTCGTCGCCAGTACGCGCTATGGATTTAGCATTCTCTGGCTATTGCTGCGGTATCGCTTGCACAAAGCGGGACTGCGCAGCCGGCAGTTTGTGTCGTTCCGGGAGCGCTACCGGCGGGTGTGAGAATTCTCTGAAAACTTCAGCATGAACCTCTCTTCGTTGCGGCGTGACGTCTGGCTGGTGTTGGGACTGGCGCTGGTGGTGCGCGTCGGCGCGGCGTTGCCGCAGACTCAGCCCAACTACATGGATGCGAGCTATTACCTCGTCGGTGGGCAGCGTCTGGCGCAGGGCGATGGCTTCACTGATCCGTATGTGTGGCATTACCTCGATCGACCGACGGCGCTTCCGCATCCCAGCCATCTCTATTGGATGCCGCTGCCCTCGATCCTCGTGGCCGTGAGCCAATCGATCCTGGGAGTGAACTATCGCGCGGCGCAAATTCCATTTGTGCTGCTGGCGGCGCTGCTGCCCGTGCTGGCCTATCTCAGCACTGCGCGTATTTCTGGCGTGAGGCGACACGCCTGGATCGCGGCGTTCTTGACGATGTTCACTCCATTTTATTTGCCATACTGGGGGGTGCCGGAAAGTTTTGCGCCGTTTGCGGTGGCGGGGGCCTTAGCGCTTTATTGGGCTTGTGCTGAGTCGAAGTGGAAGTTGTTAGCCGCCGGAGCCTGTGTGGGGTTGGCTCATCTATCTCGTGCCGACGGCGTGTTGCTGCTAGCGCCTATGCTGCTCATTCAGATTAGGGTTCACGATCCTAACGAACGCAGAGGAGTTTTCATCCTTCACGCGCGGCGTTCCAACTTCATTCTTATTATTGCCGGCTATCTCATTCTCATGCTGCCGTGGTTTGTGCGTAATCTTAGCGTCATCGGTACTCCGTTATCAACCGCTGGATCTCAAACGATCTGGATGTGCAACTATGATGAACTATTCGCCTACGGTAAGCAATTTGATCTCGCGCATCTACTCGACTGCGGCAATGTCGTCGCGACGAGGTTGAACGGAATCACTTCCGGCTTGGTGCACTGGCTGGCTGAAGCTGGCATGATCTTCCTTGCGCCGTTGATCGTGATCGGCTTATGGCGTGAACGCGGCGCGCGTTTGTTTCAGGCAGCGACCTGGTATGCCATGTTGCTCTTTGCGGCGATGACGCTGGTCTTCACGTTTGCGGGCGATCGCGGCGGGCTGTTTCATTCGACGGGCGCCCTGCTGCCGTTTTTCTACGCGGCGGTGCCCATCGGGCTGGAGGCCTTCATCGCGGGGATGGCGCGGCGACGTCGCACATGGCAGGCCGCGACGGCCCAGCAGGTGTTTGGCGCGGCTTTCGTCGTATATGCGATCGCGCTGAGCTGCTTCATTTATCGTGGGCGCGTCGTTGGCCCGGACTGGAACGATCCGATCTGGAATCAATCCGATCGGGTATATGACGCGATCGGGCAGTGGTTAACCGATCGAGGCGAGCTCAACCCGATCGTGATGGTGAATAATCCACCAGGCTTCACCTATCAAACCGGGTTGCAATCGATTGTCGTGCCGTACGGCGAGGTGAATGATCTGCTGAACGCCGCGCGGCAATTCGACGCGGAGTGGCTTGTGCTGGATGCCAATCGGCCTGAGCCGCTGGCGGGACTGTATGCGGCGCCCAATTCCAAGCGCCAATTGAAATTGCGCGAGACGTTTGGCCCGGTGCAAGTCTATGAGATCGTGCCCTAATCCAGCAGGAACGCGCGACGTAGGCAAATCTGCCAGGCGCTCAACCGATGACATCGGCCCGCAGCAGTGGCGTTGAATTCGAGATATAATGTGCCATCCTGAATGATTTTGTGAGTTTGATGAGGTGGGCTATGACGGGACGGGTTCTTATCACAGGTGGGGCTGGGTATCTGGGTTGCATTCTGTGTGAACATCTGCTGGCAGCTCGTTATCGTGTGACCGTGGTCGATAATCTACGCTATGGAGCGGCGGCGCTGTTTCACCTCTGCGCCAACCCGCAATTTGATTTTGTCTATGGTGATGCCCGTGATGAAGATTTGATGCGCCGCCTGATCAAGCAGGCTGACGTGCTGGTTCCACTGGCGGCAGTGGTCGGTGCGACAGCCTGCGACCGCGATCCGTGGTTGGCGCAGTCGGTCAATTTGGAAGCGGTGCGTCTGCTCAATCGCCTGCGCGATCCGGGCCAGCTGGTCGTGTATCCAAATACGAATAGCGGCTATGGTACACAATCTGGCGAGCTGTACTGCACGGAAGATACGCCGTTAGAGCCAATTTCGTTGTACGGGCGGACAAAGGTACAGGCGGAAGCAGAATTGTTGGGCAGTCCCAACACGATTGCGCTGCGGCTGGCAACGGTATTTGGCATGTCGCCGCGCATGCGGCTCGACCTGTTGGTGAACCATTTTGTGTATGCGGCGCTCACCGAAGGTTATCTTGTGATCTTTGAGAAAGATTTCAAGCGAAACTTCATCCATATTCGCGACGTGGCAGATGCGTTTATCTACGGCATCGAGCATCCCGACCGCCTGATCGGTCGCCCCTATAACGTCGGCCTTGACGCCGCTAACCTATCCAAAGTGGAACTGGCGTTAAAGGTCAAAGAGTACGTGCCGAACTTCTACCTTCATTTCTCGGAAGTGGGCAGTGATCCCGACAAGCGCAACTACATTGTCTCCAATCAACGCCTGCGCGAAGCAGGCTTTGAGGCGCGGCGCTCGATAGACGATGGTATTGTCGAATTGTTGAAGGGCTATTCGATGTTGGGTCGCGCCCCATTCAAAAACGGGTAAGGCATATGCCGGTTGAACTGGCCGATTTGACGGCGGCAATTCTGGTGGGTGGTTCCGGCACGCGCTTGCGCGCGGTGGTGGCCGATCGACCTAAGGCTCTGGTTCCGGTTCGCGGACGGCCTTTTTTGGCTTATCTGCTGGATCAGGTTGTCGCCACCGGCATCCGGCAGGTGGTCTTATGCACTGGCTATCTTGGCGAGCAAGTGCGGGCCGAGTTTGGAACGGTGTATCGTAGTTTGAATCTTGTCCATTCGCATGAGTCGACGCCGTTAGGCACCGCTGGGGCGCTGCGCCGCGCGCTGCCATTGCTCCAATCTGATTCGGTGCTCGTGCTGAATGGCGATTCGTTTTGTCAGGCTGATCTGAATGAATTCTGGATTTTCTGTCAGTCACATGCGACGGGGGCCGCGTTGCTCTTGACGCGGGTCGCTGACATGCAGCGTTACGGGCAGGTCGAGGTCGATTACAGCGGACGCGTGCTGCGCTTTAACGAAAAAGGAAAAGCGAGCGGCAGGGGCTGGATCAATGCCGGGATATATTTGCTGGCCGCGCCCTTCATCCAAATGATTCCAGCGTCTGGCACAGTTTCCCTGGAGCATGAGATGTTTCCGGCTTGGCTCGATCGTGGCCTGTTCGGCTATCGGGGCGGCGGGCGCTTCATCGATATTGGCGTGCCCGAATCTTATGCGGCAGCAGATGCCTTTTTTGCGTGAGGGCCGTTCCATGTCGCGGCGACGTTTTGTAGTGTTAGATCGTGATGGCACGCTGATTGTCGAGCGGAACTATCTATCGGATCCCGATCAGGTCGAATTGATAACTGGGGCAGCGGCCGGTCTACGCCGGCTGCAGGCGCTTGGACTGGGCCTGATCATCGTAACAAATCAATCTGGCATCGGCCGAGGTTTATTCGATCGGGCGCAGGTGGATTTGATTCATGGCCGGCTGATTGAATTGTTGCGTGCCCACAGCGTTCACCTGGACGGAATCTATCTATGCCCGCATCGGCCTGAAGATCATTGCGCCTGCCGGAAGCCGAAATCGGGCCTAGTCGAACAGGCGGCGCGTGATCTGGATTTCGATCCGGCAACCAGTTTTGTGATCGGCGACAAGGTGTGTGACGTTGACTTGGGTCACGCTATTGGCGCGACGACATTCCTAGTGCGCACCGGCTATGGCGCGGAACTGGAGACGACAGGAGCTGCGCTGCCGGACTTCGTCGTGGATGATGTGCAAGCGGCCGTGCCAGCCGTGCAGCGTTTGCTGGCGGCGCAAAAGAGGATCATGGTTTATGGCGATTGATGAAGACGCTGGATTACGCGAGATAGCCCGGGCGCATCTTCTCGAAAGCGCGCAGATCAAGCAGCAGGTGGCTGAACAGTGCCTGGATTCGATTCTGGCGGCGGCGAACTTGATCGCCGTTTCCTTTCGGCGCGGCGGAAAACTGTTGTTGTGTGGCAATGGGGGCAGCGCGGCCGATTGTCAGCATCTGGCAGCTGAGTTTGTCGGGCGGTTGACTTGCGACCTAGACCGTGCCGGTCTCCCGGCGATTGCACTGACGACCGACACCTCCTTTTTAACGGCGCAGTCCAACGATCGCGGTTTTGAAAGTGTATTCGAGCGGCAGGTACAAGCGCTGGGCCAGGCCGGCGACATACTTTTGGGCATCAGCACTAGCGGCAATTCTGAGAACGTCATCCGGGCGCTGGCTGCCGCCTATGAGGCGAAGATGCAAGCCATTGTCTTGACCGGCAAGCAGGGTCGTCTGCGGACCATGGGCGAGGTGGTCATTGCGGTACCGAGCGTCGACACTCATTACATTCAGGAAGCGCACATTGCCATCGAGCATATTCTGTGTGAATTGGTCGAACATTCAATCTGA
Source organism: Thermoflexales bacterium (assembly GCA_041738395.1). Classification (GTDB taxonomy): domain Bacteria; phylum Chloroflexota; class Anaerolineae; order Fen-1058; family Fen-1058; genus Fen-1058. The sequence continues at coordinate 33,889 of JBGSPW010000168.1, read as the reverse complement.
GACCGCCCAATGATTATTAGTCGCACACCATATCGGATCTCTTTCTTCGGCGGTGGCACGGATTACCCGGCCTGGTATCACGCCCACGGCGGCGCAGTGCTGGCGGCCACGGTCGACAAATACTGTTATCTGACCTGTCGCTATTTGCCGCCTTTCTTTGAGCACCGCACCCGGGTGGTTTACTCCAAGATTGAAACTTGCCAAACGATCGACGAGATCGCGCACCCGGCGGTACGAGAGACTCTGCGCTATTTGAACATTGAGCGCGGGGTGGAGATTCATCACGACGGCGATTTACCGGCTCGCAGCGGTATGGGCTCCAGCTCGGCGTTTACGGTCGGACTGCTTCACGCGATGTATGCGCTTCAAGGCCATATGCCCAGCAAACAGCATCTGGCCATGGCGAGCATTTTTATCGAGCAGGAATTGCTGAATGAAACGGTCGGCTCGCAAGATCAAGTGCTAGCAGCTTATGGCGGTTTCGACTGTATCACGTTTGCGCCGACGGGTGAGATCTCGGTCAAGCCGGTAACGATCCCGCGTGCGCGGCTGGCGGAATTGAACGCGCATTTGATGTTATTCTATACGGGTATCCAGCGTACGGCCTCGGATGTCGCCGACAGCTACGTGAGCCATCTCGAAGAGAAACGCTGGCAATTGAGGATCATGAAAGATATGGTCGAAGAGAGCCTTTCGATTTTAAGTAGCAGCCAGGACTTGATTGGTTTTGGCCGCCTGTTGCACGAGGCCTGGCAGGCAAAACGCAGCCTGAGTCCCCAGGTTTCTAACTCTCAAGTGGATGATATTTATGGACAGGCATTGCTGGCGGGTGCGATAGGCGGTAAGTTGACAGGCGCCGGAGGGGGGGGCTTCTTACTGCTGTTTGTACCACCCGATCGACAAATGACGGTCAAGGACCGTTTCAACCGGTTGATTCACGTGCCGTTCAAGTTTGAATTTGCGGGCAGTCAAATCATTCATTATGATCCCGAAGAAGATTATCTGGCCCAAGATGAAACGCGCGCGGCACAACAGATCCAAGCCTTCCGGGAATTGGCTAAAGATTCGCTAGCGGAGTAAAGGTGTGCAGACAAACGATCGCATCTATGTCGCGGGTGGAGACACGCTGATTGGCGCAGCGATTTTGCGCCAGCTGCAACGACAGGGCTTTACACATCTGTTGGGCGGATCGTCCGGCGAACCCGATCTTAACTTGGCGGTGGCCGTGGATGACTTTTTCGATCAAGCCGCACCCGAGTACGTTTTTATCGCTGCCGGAAAATCGGGCGGGATCGAGGCTAACCGCAAGTATCCAGCCGATTTAATGCTGGACAATTTGCGAGTGGAGTGTCACCTAATTGACAGCGCGTATCGCCATGACGTGAAGAAGCTGCTCTATCTGGCGAGCTCATGCTGCTATCCGAAACATTGTCAGCAGCCGATGCGCGTTGAGTCGTTGTTGTCTGGCCCACTGGAGCCGACAAACGAAGCCTATGGACTGGCGAAGATTGCTGGCCTTAAGCTATGCCAGGCCTATCGTCAGCAGTATGGGGCTAATTTCGTAGTTGGCATACCGGCCAACACCTTTGGTTCCGGTGACGATTTCAGTACTGAAGATTCGCACGTGATTGCTGCGCTCATCGGTAGACTACATGCGGCCAAAATTACGGGCGCGCCAACGGTAGAAATCTGGGGAACCGGTACCCCACGCCGCGAGTTTATCTTTGTCGATGATCTGGCCGAGGCCTGTATCACGGTCATGCAGGTCTACGCGGGACTCGATCCGATCAACCTCGGCAGTGGCCTTGATCTATCCATTGCGGAATTAGCTGAATTGATCAGAGAAGTTGTCGGTTATGTAGGTGAATTGCGTTATGATCCGAGCCGGCCCGATGGAATGCCGCTTAAAGCGTTGGATTCAAGCCAGTTGACTAGCCTGGGGTGGAGACCGGCGACTACCTTCCGGTCGGCATTGACCATGATTTATGCGGAATTCTTACAGACTCAACGGGAGCACGCAGATGGTCCATAGATTCTATCGATCGTTGTATCGAGTTCGGCGTGTGGAAGAAGAAATTGCCAGGGTATACCCAACGGACAAGATCAAGAGCCCCGTCCATTTGTCGATCGGGCAGGAAGCAATCGCTGTGGGCGTCTGTGAAGCACTGCAACCCGCAGACATCGTTTTTTGCTCATATCGCAGCCACGCCGCATACCTGGCGAAAGGCGGCGATTTGAAGCGGATGCTGGCCGAGTTATATGGCAAGGTCACAGGCTGCGCCAAGGGCAAGGGCGGCTCAATGCACTTAATCGATGTGGCGCACGGTGTGATGGGATCTTCAGCCGTGGTTGGGACGACGATCGCGCATGCCATTGGTTATGCCTACGCTGTCAAGTATCAGCGCCGAAATACTGTAGTCGCTGTCTTTTTTGGTGACGGTGCGACGGATGAAGGGGTTTTTTATGAAAGCTTGAACTTTGCTGGACTCAAGCGACTGCCCCTCATCTTCATCTGCGAGAACAATTCTTATGCGATTCACACTCATCAGCTGCGTCGCCAGCCACAGGCTAACCTTGTCGAGCGTGTCCGCGCACATGGGCTGCCTGCTGAGCGAATTGAAGATGATGTGCTGCGCGTGTACGAGCGGGTCACCGCTGCCGTTGACGCGCTGCGCGCTGGTCAGCCCGGCCCGTTTTTCTTCGAGTGCATGACGTATCGTTGGAAAGAACACGTTGGCCCCAACGAGGATTTCCATCTGGGCTATCGCACCCGCGAAGAGGCTGAGCCGTGGTTTAAGAATGATCAGGTCAAACGCTTGGCCGGCTTGATTGACGGGGATGCGCGCCAGCAAATCGAACGGGAAGTCGAGCTTGAGATCGAGGCTGCGTTTGCGTTTGCTGAAGAAAGTCCCTTCCCGGAGCCGGCTGAGCTATACACAGATGTTTTCTAAGGATTCGAGACATGGATCGTATTCTATCTTACGTTGAGGCTGTGCGTGAAGCGACCGATCAGGAAATGGAGCGTGATTCGTCAGTCATTGAGTTCGGCCTGGACGTCGACGATCCCAAGGCGATTCAGGGTACCACGCGTGGTTTACTGACAAAATATGGTCCGGAGCGTATCTTTGGAACGCCGCTGTCAGAAGATGCGATGACAGGTGCGGCGATCGGGATGGCGCTGGCCGGACTGCGTCCGATCCACGTTCACATTCGAATGGATTTCCTGCTACTGGCCATGAACCAATTGATTAATGTGGCTGCCAAGAGTCGCTACATGTATGGCGGACAAGTGCATGTGCCGATCGTTGTCCGCTCAATGATTGGTAAGAGCTGGGGGCAAGGAGCCCAGCATTCGCAAGGGTTATACCCGTTCTTTATGCATGTGCCTGGCCTTAAAGTTGTGGCGCCGACCACCCCGTATGACGCAAAAGGTTGCCTGATCGACGCCATTCGGGATGATAACCCGGTGATATATGTTGAACATCGTCTCCTGCATTTTGAGAAAGGACCGGTGCCGGAAGAACGGTATACGGTTGGACCCGGCAAAGCGCGCGTGACAGTCCACGGTGAAGATGTGACGTTGATCGGCATTTCGTACATGCAGATCGAATGTCTGCGTGCGCAGCGCTATTTGGAATCGGCCGGAATTCGGGCGGAAGTGATCGATCCGATCTGGCTCAGCCCGCTCGACATCAATACGATTGTGGAATCGGTACGTAAGACCGGACGGCTGTGCGTGGTCGACAATACTTGGGTGACGTGTGGGGCCGGCGCCGAGATCATCGCGCAGGTGGTGGAACGCGTGTCGGCTGAGCGTAGCGTCCGCGTGCGACGGCTGGGCTTTGCACCAACCGCCTGTCCTCCGACGCCCACCCTGGAAGTGCTGTTTTATCCCAACGCGCGCACAATTGCTGCGGCTGTGTATGATCTGGTCAAGGGTGGCACACTGGGCTGGATGCCACCAGAACGTGTCGATTTGAAAGAGATCGACTTCAAGGGGCCGTTCTAACCATGTTGGGCGATGTCAGGGATCTCGATTGGCCTTTGATGCGCAATAATATCATGCCGGCCGATCTCGAAGCCGTCATTCAATTCCTTAGTCGGCCCGGCGACATCATCTTGACTCAGTCGCAGCAGGTGCAGGCCTTCGAACAGGAATGGTCGCAATGGCTGGGCGTGCGCTACAGTGTCTTTGTTAATTCTGGCTCGGCGGCGAACTTGTTGAGTATGGCTGCACTGCGCTATACCCGTGGTGTGGGCGAAGTGATCGTGCCGACACTGGCGTGGGTTTCGGACATTGCGGCGGTAATCCAGAACGGCCTGACGCCTGTTTTTGTAGACATTAATCCGCGGACGCTTGGCATGGATACTGGTCAGGCGCTGAGCAAGATCACGGCCCGCACCCGGGCTGTTTTCCTGGCGCACATTCTGGGGTATAACGCGCTCGATCAAAGATTTCTTGACGAATTGCGCGCGAGTCAGATCCCGCTGATCGAAGATGTCTGTGAATCGTATGGAGCGACATTTGCTGGCCGGAAACTTGGTACGTTCGGCTCAATGTCCAACTTCTCGTTTTATTACGCTCATCATCTGAGCACGATCGAAGGAGGGATGGTATCCACAGATGATCCCGAGTTATACGAAATGGTACGCATGCTGCGGGCGCATGGCATGGTGCGGGAAGCCTCGTCTGACGAACTGAAGCGGCGTTATCGTGAACAATACCCTGACTTGAATCCCGATTTCATCTTTGCCTATCCGGCCTATAACCTGCGCAGCACTGAAATCAATGCCGTCATTGGCCGCACCCAGCTCAACCGCTTGGATGCCAACAACCGCTTGCGTATCCGAAACCTCGAACTATTCCTGAAATGCCTCGATCCCGAAAAGTACTTCACAGATTTTGAAACAGCAGGCAGTTGTAATTATGCCTTCACTCTGATTCTTAAGCAGCCTGATCCTGTGCTGCGTGACGCAGTCATGCAGGCTCTGCGCGCGCATGGTGTTGAATTTCGGCGCGGCACATCCGGAGGCGGAAATCAACTGCGCCAGCCTTACCTTAAAGCGATTGTCGGCGAAGAAGAATGTCAGAAATATCCCAACGTTGAGCACGTCCATTTTTACGGCTTCTACCTCGGCAATTACCCGGAGTTGGAAACGGACAAAATCCTGGCATTGTGTAACATCTTGAATCATTTGCCAGCCGCGCAGTGAATGTCGCCGAGCGCTTCAGCTGTTTCTTAGGATTGGAATAGGGTGGCAAAGGGCCAAGGGGGTTTGATGGTCAACAAGTATGAAATCGATCTTGTCCTGGTGAATCCCGGCAATCGAACGCAGATTTATCAATCGCTGGGTTCGACTTTGAGCGCGGTCGAGCCACCGGTGTGGGCCGGGTTAATGGCGACCTTTGTCCGGCAGCGCGGTTTCACCGTTGCCATCGTCGATGCCAGTGCTGAGGCGCTGGGGCCAGAGGAAACTGCCGCGCGCGTGGCAGCTATGAAGCCGGCCTTAGTGGCCGTAGTTGTCTACGGCCATCAGCCATCGGCGTCGACGCAGGTCATGCCGGGTGCCGGTGCAGTGTGTACAGCCATCAAAGAAATCGATTCGGAGCGAAAGATTGTGTTGGTGGGGGGGCACGTTGCCGCTCTGCCCGAGCAAACGCTGCGTGAAGAGACCGCTGATTTTGTCGCCTCTGGTGAGGGCTTGTATACGCTCCTCGAACTGTTACAGTTGCTAAAAGCCGGAAGCGAAGATTATGAATCTGTTCATGATCTCTGGTATCGCGAGGGCGTGGCGCTCAAGGTGACAAAGCCGGCGGCTTTGCTGCGGAACCTCGATCAGGAGATGCCTGGTGTCGCCTGGGATTTGTTGCCGATGGACAAATATCGCGCGCATAACTGGCATTGCTTTGGCGACTTGCAACGCCAACCATACGCTGCGCTGTATACCACCTTGGGTTGTCCGTACCACTGCAGTTTTTGCTGCATTCAGGCTCCATTCAAGAGCGGCGAGAAAGTACTCGGCATGCCAGCCGGTGTTAACAGTTACCGCTTCTGGAGCCCGCAGACTGTCATCGCCGAGATTGATGTGTTAGTTAAGCGTTATGGCGTGCGAAACATCAAGCTTGCCGATGAAATGTTCGTTTTGAATCAAAAACACGTGCTGGGCATTTGTGAGCTGATTATCGAGCGCGGCTACGACTTGAATATTTGGGCCTATGCGCGCGTGGATACAGTGAAGGACGGAATGATCGACACGCTGAAACGGGCCGGCGTCAACTGGCTGGCCTTTGGGATTGAGGCGGCCAGCGAGCGGGTGCGCGGTGATGTGCAGAAGGGTTTCGATCAAGAGGACATCGTCCGAACTGTAGAAAGAGTTCGCGCGGCGGGTATCAACGTGATCGGCAACTACATCTTTGGCCTGCCGGAAGACGATTTCGAAACGATGGGGGCGACGCTTGACCTGGCGCTCGAACTCAACTGCGAGTTTGGAAATTTCTATTGTACGATGGCGTATCCCGGCTCGGCGTTATATCAGGTTGCCCTACAAAACGCTTGGCCGCTGCCGGAAACATGGTCAGGCTATTCGCAGCATGCGGTGGATACGCTGCCGTTACCGACAAAACATCTGTCGGCGGCAGACGTGCTGCGCTTTCGCGATCGGGCTTTTCAGGCCTACTTTAATCATCCGAAATATCTGGCAATGATTGATGCCAAATTCGGTGCAGCGACCGTACAGCACATTCATGAGATGATGTCGCACCAACTGGTCAGGAAATATGCTTGATCGGAGCCTGGGTGTGCGGATTGGGAAGTAGTGAACAAGGGTCGCCAGTCACGCTGGTATGTACTCGGCACCCTGGTGTTGGCCGTGGTGCTGTTGATACTTGCGCTGCGCGGCGTAGAGTGGGCACAGCTATTAAGCGTATTGGGCCGCAGCCAACTGAACTTGTTGCTGCTCGCCTGCACGACGCAGTTGCTGTCTTATGCGGTCCGCAGCTTACGTTGGCGGATGCTATTGAGCGCTGAAAAATCGATTGCGTTGTTGGACGTTTTTAGCGCGACGATGGTCGGTTATCTGGGTAATAACTTTCTACCGGCGCGCGCGGGTGAGTTGATGCGGGCGGTATTGCTTGGCCACCGTACAGGCTTGAGCAAGAGCTTCATCCTGGGAACCATTCTCACTGAGCGCCTGATCGACGTGGTGGCGGTGGTGATCCTTGGCGGCAGTGTTCTGTTGCTTTCAGATACGATGCAAACGGCTGCGCCGAACTGGTTGATGAGCGCAGTGCGGGGCGCCGGTTTGACTGGATTGGCGGTCATCGCTGGTCTGTTAGCGCTCAGACGCTGGCGAAATGCATATCAGCGTTGGTTCTTCGGCCTACCGCTCTCGGCCGCGGTTCGAGTACGGATCATTACTGTGGCGCGAAATTTCTGGATAGGGGTTCAGTCGTTCCGCCGCTCTGCCCATGGCGCAGGTATAGTTAGTTTGACGATCGCGGTCTGGTCGCTTGAGGTTGTGACTGCCCTTAGCGTGGCCTATGCCCTGGCGTTGAGCCTCGCTCCGCTTGCCGCACTGTTCTTGTTAGTAACACTGGCCCTATCGAGCGCAGCACCTTCAACGCCGGGTTATGTGGGTGTTTACCAGTTTGTGGCAGTGACGGTGCTAGCCTTGTTCGACTTTTCGGCAAGCGAAGCAGTGGCCTACATTATTGCGTTGCAACTTGTTAGTTATCTGATAGTCACCCCTTGGGGCTTGTGGGGCCTGTGGCGACTGGGCGGCAGGCGGCAGTTGAATCCAATCTCGGGTTAGCCCCACTGGATCTTTCATTATGAAAAAGCAGATTCTCCTCTCCGTTGTGCTGTCATTTCGCAATGAGGCCGAGGTCATTCCAGAATTGATTGAGCGGTTGCGCCGCACGCTCGAACCGCTGCCGATGGATTATGAGTTGATCTTCGTGAATGACGCCTCGACGGATAATTCACTTCCACTACTGAAGGAAAAAGCGGGTGAGGACAAAAGAATCAAGATTCTCAACATGTCTCGCCGGTTTGGGGTTTCTGAATGCGTGCTTGCTGGCATGAAGTATGCTGGAGGGGATGCGGTCATTTACATGGATGCCGACTTGCAGGATCCACCGGAAGTCATTCCTGAGTTGATTGAAAAATGGCAGCAAGGGGTGGACGTAGTGCATACGGTACGGACAGCAAGAGAAGGCGAATCTGCTCTAAAATTGACTTTGACTGATACAGCATATAGCCTGATCGAATTTTCGTCGAATATTGACTTGACGTCGGAGGCAGGAGACTTCAAATTGCTTTCCCGGCGAGTGGTGAACGAATTGGTGCTGTTAAAAGAAGCAACCCCATATCTTCGCGGATTGGTTAGTTGGTTAGGCTTCAATCAGGCCAGTGTTCTGTATCGACGACAAGAGAGAGCGGCAGGAAAAACAAAATTTCCTTTGTTTCGAAATATCCTCCGCGATATGGCGGATCTTCGCGGACCAGCGGGTACGATGATCATTGGTCTCACTTCATTTTCACTATTGCCCATCATGGTGTTGTTGCTTACCGGGTTGGTAATGTGTGTGGGGGCATTAGTTGCGATACTGGTTTTGATTGTCCTTGCGTTTACACGCACCGATGTGCCAGCATTGGCTGGTATCTTGATCATAGTTTTCTTCCTCTCAGGGATGCAATTGCTTGGAATGGGTGTTCTCGGCGTCTATCTGGGCCGGGTCTATCAGGATGTGCGGGGTAGACCGAGATATATTGTTGAGAGCGCCGTCGGATTTGAACAAGATGCTTAGTCGCCTATGCAGTGTCAGACTGCGAATAAACAGCCTACCATGCCAGCAGCGGGTAGGCTGGGTTGTTTTGATCAGCGCAGCGTGCGGATTCATCTTGGGCGTGTTGCAACCGGCCTGGCAGGTAGCAGTTGAGCCAGCCCAGGTTTTGGCTGGCCTGGTTCACTATCCGCAGACAAATCCATTCTACATCTACGAGGTCAAGACCTGGACCATCTTGCATCAGATTGGCGCACTGAGTCTATTGGCGGGGTTGTCGGAGCAATCTTTATCGATCGCCCTCAGCGGCCTAGCTGGCGCCCTGTCTGCGGCGGGCATCGCAGTGTGGGTAGCGGCGATTACAGATGATGTTATCTTGTCCATCATAGCGCCGTTCTGGGTTCTCTTTGCTAATCCGCTCGCGTGGGGTATCAATTATCCCATCATGTTACTGGGCGAGATCCATACTTATGGAATGCTAGGCTTTTCAGCCATCTTTCTGGCAATCGGGTTGATGGGAGCAGGGCAATATCGTTGGGGTGCGTTGCTGATGGGACTGACGCCGGCCATTCATCCCTCGCTGGGTTTATGGTGCAGCCTAATTGTGTTGGTTTGCTTCGTGTGGGATTTCAGACGTTTGCGTCCGGTTTTTTGGTCAGCGGCCAGGTATGCAGTAATGGGTTACGCGATTACGGCTGTCAGTTTTGGATTCTATTTGATAGATTCTTCACATCTGCCTCAACTCGAGGCCGGCATGCGTTCTCAATACCTAGACGTATTTCTCCAATACTGGGATACGCATCGCGTGCCGCTTGACCTGCTCTCGCTGAATGTGTTGTTGATCGTCGTCGGCGTCATACTGTGTTTGATCTGGCCGCGGTTTTTTAAGAATGACATTCCAGTCGATTCGCCATGGCTGCTCCGTAGTTTTGTGGTGGCGGCGGCGCTAGGCATCGGGCTTTCGGCGGTTGAACAGTTGCCCCTGCCTTTGCCAGATGCCTTGGCGATCTTGTTACCCTCGCGCTTACTAAATTTCAACATTCTCGGTCTCATGCTGTTAGTACTTGGCCTGTTGTGGCGTTATCGTGATCGGGTCTGGGCGCAGTTCAGTTTTGCCATTCTATTGGCGCTGTCCTTTTTGCCTGGTTTCGCCTTTATTGGGCTGGGTTTATCCAGTTTTGCTTTGATCGCATCATCGCGGTTGCAGAACGGGCGTTTGCCAGTTGTCTTGCTGGCGGTAGGCAGCTTGCTCGCTTACCTTGGCTTCGGACTACTCGTTCGTCATGTCAGCTCACCCGATGTCGGTGGATGGGTTGGTCCAATGGCTGTACTGGCGTTTGGTGGGTTGCTGATGTGGCTTTCGTCGACAGGCGCAATACGCGTGTTTCCGGCCGCCAGGAGGACAATATCGCTGCCACCGATTTGGATGAATCAAACTATCGCAATCGGCATAGCTTTGCGGCGAGTGTCGCTCGCGCTATTATGTGTTATGGTGATCGGGTATGGTATACGCGTAAACTCGAATTGGAATTGGCGGCTTGACGCTCTCCGCGATAGGACGAGCGATTCACTCTTAGCCACGGCGTCACAAAGTGCGGGCCTGCTATTGATCGGCCCAGGTCCAGGCATGCAGCTATTCCAGCTTCTAACTCGACACCCGATCCTGTTGGATCCCAATGCGCTAGATATGCTCCCCTACGCATTGGAAGGCGGTCCCGAATTCGAGCGCATAGTGCGCGTGGTCTACGGGATTGATTTTTACAATCCTCCAGAGTTGGGCCGGCATCAAGGCATTATGCCGGTGGAACCGGTTAGAACTATCTGGAACGAACGCACTCCAGAGCAGTGGGCGAGCATTAAGGATCAGTTCGATGTGTCACAGATCATTACCCTCGCGGACTGGAAATTGCAGCTGCCCGTGGTCGCGCGCAATGACCATGTGACTCTTTATCAAATTCCTTAACCAACAGGGCCTTAACCGATCCGAATTCTGAGCAGCAATTGAAATTGCATGAGACGTTTGGCCTAATGTAACTCCATGAGATCGTGCCACGCTAATTATCAATGATTTCACGTCGCTTTTTAGTTTACTTTACTCTCGCTCTGGTTCTGGTGGCCCTTTATGCCCGCCTCGCCTCAGCGCCTGGTTTGATGGGCTACCCGCTCGACGATGCGTGGATTCATCAGACGTATGCGCGCAACTGGGCCGAGACCGGCCAGCTGGCTTACGTCGTCGGCTTGCCCAGTGCCGGCTCGACCGCGCCGTTGTGGACGTTGCTGTTGAGTATGGCCTATCGGCTGCAGATCGATCCGTATGGCTGGGCGCTGCTGTTGGGCGTGGCCACGTTGGCGATCAGCGCGTGGCTGCTGTCACGCCTGGCCGATCGGCTGTTGCACGCTTCGCGTCGATCGGTGGTGAGCTGGCTCGTCGGGTTGGCGTGCGTGTTGGAGTGGCATCTGATCTGGGCCGCCGCCTCGGGCATGGAAACGCTGCTGTTCATCGCGTTGGCGCTGGCTTTGATCGATCGCGTGTGGGCTAATTCGTCTGGGTGGATTATCGGCGTGCTGGGCGGTCTGCTGATTCTGACGCGTCCCGACGGTCTGTTGTTGATCGCGCTGACGTTGGGCGTGATGTCGATCCGATCGGGCCGCGCGGGATTGATCGAGGTGGTGAAGGCGATCGGGGCGTTTCTCATCGTGCTGGCTCCCGGCGCATACTTCAATCTACAAGCCAGCGGATCGATCTTTCCCAATACGTTTTACGCCAAGCAAAGTGAATATGGCGAATTGATGAGCACGCTGCCGATCTGGTTGAACTCGATCGGTAATATGTTGATCGCACCACTGGTAGGCGGACTGTTGCTGTTGATTCCGGGTTTGTTGTGGTGGATCATCACGTCATTGCGAGGAGTCATGCCGCCTGGCGCGCCCCCGCGCGTAGCGCGGACAGGGCGTGCGAAGCAATCTTTACCTGCGCAGGAGATTGCTTCGGCGCATCCTTCGACTTCCGCCGATAAAATGCGTCGGCTTCCGCTCAGGATGCTCCTCGCAATGAAAGGGCCTATGTGGCTGCCGTTGGTGTGGCTGTTCGCGCACGTGGCGGTGTATGCGCTGCGTCTGCCGGTGTCCTATCAACATGGACGCTATCTGCTGCCGATTATCCCAATCGGGTTGTTGTATGGCATCGTCGGAACGGCGCTGTTGCTTGATGAGGTGAAGGCCCGCAGTACCCAACCGGCGGCACGTTTATTGCGCCGGGTGTACGCGCTTGCCAGCGTCATGGTGTTTGTGCTGTATGTGCCGATCGGGGCGCTGGCCTTTGCAACCGATGTGGCGATCATCAACGGCGAGATGGTGGTGGTGGCCAAGTGGCTCGCTGCGAACACGCCTCCGGGCGCGACGATCGCCGCGCATGACATCGGCGCGATTGGCTACTTTTCGCGCCGCCCCATTCTCGATTTGGCGGGTTTGATTTCACCGGAAGTAATTCCCTTCATTCGGGATGAAGCGCAGTTGGGTCAATGGCTGCAGGCCAAAGGCGCACACTATTTTGTCACGTTTCCCGATTGGTATCCGCAGTTGGCGACCCGCTGGCCGCCGGTCTTCGCGGGTACCTCGGCATTTAGTCCAGAGCACATGACGGTCTACGCGCTAGAACGTTAGCTGCACGTCTTGCATCCTGCTCCCTGCAGCCTGTCCCCGTCTTGCGGTATAATCGTGCTGTCGTTCACACCTGTGGTTTTCTTGCTCCTGGAGGCCATGATGCCCATGTTCGAATTTCACGTTTCACGCCGTGCCCGCGACTATTATGGTTTTGACGAAGCGCTGTTCGCCTTCAACGGCAATGTGATTTTTGCCAACTTCTACGCGGCGCGCACCTTTGCCCAGAAGATCAATGAGAAACGCCCGCCCGATCAGACCGTGAAGGCCGGGCAGCTCAACGCCCTGGGCCTGGTGGATGAATTGCAGCACTACGCGCTGAAGCAATATCGCGAGCAGAAGAATCCGCGCGTGATGCAAGAGGCGTTCGACTACCTCACAGCGCAGATCGGCCCGGAGGAGGTGGAGAAAACGCTGCGCCGTTTCGTGCAAGAGTTTCCGCCGGTAGCGGTCTATCGCGGTGAGATCACCGCGGAGGAATACTTGCGCGGCGAAACCGGCGGCACGTTGCATCATCAGATCGAACTGGAAGAGATGTTGATGCTGTGGCTCGCCAATCAGAACCCCGCCTTTGAGCTGTATCGCGAATTGTTCGACGATACGCCGCTGCGGCAGGAGACGGCTTATCCGCTGGTCATGACAGGCCTGCGCGAGTTCTTTGCGGCGCAGCCCACCTTCGGTCTGGACAATCAGAACCTGATCGATTTTCTGCGGCTGCCCTCGCTCTCTGCGCCCGATTCGCTGCTGGCACAGTTGGAATTCATGCGCGGTCGCTGGGGCATCATGCTGGGGCAGTATCTCTATCGGCTGTTGGGCGGCCTCGACTTCATCCGTGAAGAAGAGAAGGCGGTCTTCACCGGCCCCGGTCCGACGCTGATTCCGGTGTTTGGCGCAGAGGGGCAGCGCGCGTCCATGGCCTTGTTCGGCCCGGCGGGAAGTAGCTACGATTTCGAAGCGGAGCTAGAACGCTTCAGTACCGATCTCGATTGGATGCCGCGGCTGGTCTTGATCGCCAAGAACGCCTACGTGTGGCTCGATCAACTCTCCAAGAAATATCAACGCGCCATCACGCGGCTCGATCAGATCCCCGATGAGGAACTCGATCGACTGCGGCGCAGCGGCTTTACGGGCCTCTGGCTGATCGGGTTGTGGGAGCGCAGCCGCGCTTCGCAGAACATCAAGCGGATGATGGGCAATCCCGAAGCGGTTGCCTCAGCGTATTCGTTGATGGACTATCGCATCGCCGACGATCTGGGCGGCGACGCGGCGCTGGTCACGTTGAAGGAACGGGCGCGCAAACGCGGCATCCGACTGGCGAGCGACATGGTGCCCAATCATATGGGGGTCGATTCCAACTGGGTAATCGAACATCCCGATTGGTTTGTCTCGCTCGATTATCCGCCGTTTCCGTCGTACACCTTCAACGGGCCGGATTGGTCGTGGGATGGGCGCGTCGGAATCTACCTGGAAGATCACTACTTCAATCACAGCGACGCGGCCGTGGTCTTCAAGCGCGTCGACAAATGGACGGGCAGCACCAAGTACATCTACCACGGCAACGACGGCACGAGTTTTCCGTGGAACGACACCGCGCAGTTGGACTACCTCAAAGCCGACGTGCGCGAGGCCGTGATTCAAACTATTCTGCATGTGGCGCGCAACTTCCCCGTTATCCGCTTCGATGCGGCCATGACGCTGGCGAAGAAGCACTATCAACGCCTGTGGTTCCCTGAACCGGGCACGGGCGGCGCGATTCCCACGCGCGCGGAATATGGTTTGACCAGAGACCAATTTGATGCGGTGTTCCCGGAAGAATTCTGGCGCGAGGTGGTCGATCGGGTGGCGGCTGAAGCCCCCGACACGTTACTTCTCGCCGAAGCGTTCTGGATGATGGAAGGCTACTTCGTACGCACGCTGGGTATGCATCGCGTCTACAACAGCGCCTTCATGAATATCCTGCGCGATGAGGAAAACGGCAAATATCGCAGCGTGATGAAGAATACCCTGGAGTTTGACCCCGAGGTGTTGAAGCGCTACGTGAACTTCATGAATAACCCCGATGAGAAGACGGCGGTGGAACAGTTTGGCAAAGGCGACAAGTATTTTGGCATTTGCCTGATGATGTCCACGCTGCCCGGCCTGCCGATGTTCGGGCACGGCCAGCTGGAAGGGTTTTCGGAAAAGTACGGCATGGAGTATCGCCGCGCTTACTACAACGAGACGCCCGATCAATGGCTGATCGATCGGCACGCGCGTGAAATCTCGCCGCTGCTGCACAAGCGCTACGTGTTTGCCGGTGTGGACAATTTCCTGCTGTACGACGTTTATACGCCGGAGGGTCGCGTCGATGAAAACATCTTCGCTTATTCGAACTCCTACGGCGACGAAAAAGCACTGGTAGTGTATCACAATAAATTTGCCGACACGCGCGGCTGGATTCGCACGTCAGCGGCGTATGCAGTGAAAACCGGTAATGGCGACGAAAAGGTGTTGGTGCAGCGTGAATTGAAGGATGGTCTGGGCCTGCGTGATGCTGACGACGTGTACTACATCTTCCGCGATCAGATCACGGGGCTGGAATACCTTCGCAACGGGCGTGAGTTGTGTCAGCATGGTTTCTACATCGAACTGGGCGCGTACAAATACCACGTCTTCATGGATTGGCGCGAAGTGATCGACGACGAGCAGCGCCACTATGCTCAGATCGCCGCGTACCTTCAAGGCGGGGGTGTGCCTAGTATGGATGAAGCCGTGCGCGAACTCCATTTGCGATCGGTGCACGGTCCGTTCAAAGAACTGGTCAATGCGGGGATGTTCAAGTGGTTCACCACCGAGCGTGTGACTGAATCTGCCGCGACGTTGAATCCGGTGGTGGGTGATGAGGTCGAGGAGAAAGCCACCCGGCTCTTCAAGGCGATCAAAGAATTGATCGGCGGCACAGGCGCTGAAGGTGAGCTGGCCCGATCGGTGCGGGCTGATCTGGACGCGGTCATGCAGCTGGCGGTGCTCTCCGATCGTGCGGCGCCGACCGCGCGTAAATATCAAACTGCGGTGAAGACGTTGCTGGCGAATCTGGCGGTAGCGCCGGAAGAGGCGCCTGCGACGAAGACCAAAGCGAGCAAGGCTCCGATCGTGCGGACGCTGCCCGCGGATGACAAAATCGTGTGGGGCACGCTCTTCGGCTGGACGTTGGTGCGCTCGTTGGGCAAGATGCTCGACGAAGCCGACTTCGTCACGGTCAGCCGCACGTGGATCGACGAATGGCTGTTAGGACGCATCATTGCCACGGCCCTGCGCGAATTCGGCGTGGAAGAAGGTGCGGCCTGGCGTGCGGTCGAGGTCATCAAAGTGCTAACGACTCAGCAGGCCTGGTTTGATGTCGCAGCGAAGCCCGTCCAGCGTCCCGCGCAAGTATTGGCGGCGCTGCTCGCCGATGAAGACGCGCGGCGCTTCTTGAACGTCAATCTCTACAACGGGATCGAATGGTATAACAAGGAATCGTTCGAGGAACTGTTGGCGTGGTTGATGCTAGAGGAAGCGGTCGTGACCTCGGTCGAAGGTGTTGAGGCGCCCAAGACTTTCAGCGCCGCCAACGAGGTGATCGTTGCGCTGCAAGCAGCTGAAGCTGCTTCAGAATATCAGGTGGAAAAGCTTAAGACTGCGGCGCAGCCTGCGCCCAAGCCGCGGACGAAAAAGGTCGCGAGCGAAGAATAACTCACATTGAGGCAAGCGGTAGACGAGCCATCTCGCACGAGGTGGCTCGTTTCATTTTGCCTGCGGCGTCAGCAAGAAGACGCCAATCTTGCGCTGGCCGGCGCGCTCTTTATAGCGCGCGTAGCCCGAATATAAATCGACGGCGCGCTGCCAACAGCGTTCGCGTTCAGCGCCATCCGTCTCGCGGGCGAGGTACGTCACGGTCTGGCCTTCATCGGTCAATTGCACTTCGGGATGAGCGCGCAGATTGTAATACCACGCCGGATGATGCTGCTGCCCGAAGTTCGATGCGATGAGGATGACGTTTTCCCCGTCGGGAATGGCGACCAACGGCAGACTGCGCGGCTGGCCGCTTTTCGCGCCGATGGTCGTTACCGCCACCACGGGCAAGCCTGCCAGCGCACTCGTCAATGAATAGCGTCCATGGGACAGGCGCAGCACCGGTCGATCGAGATGATGCAGCGTGCGCGCCAGAAGCCAGCCGCTGAGCCGCGTCCGTAATATGGGATGCAGGCCGCGCTGCACGGCATTGGGCCGATGAGGTAGTTGTCCCATGTCACGCCGATCGAAAGATTAAACTGCAACACGTCACAGCGCCTTCCGCCTTCGCCACTTCGGTCGCGTCGACGATCTTCAAACGTAAGCCCGCCTCTTCCAAACGCCGCTGTGTCTTGGGAAAACTCGACGGATAAAGCACCGTGTCGCCCAGCCACACCGCGTTCGCTGCCGCGGGTTCGGCTTCGTCCACATCGATGAAGCTCATCTCTCCCAAGATGTGCCAATCGATCCAGGCCGGATTGATCAGCAGTGTGTCATTACTCACCTGCGTCACGGCTGATTTGAGATGCAGGCAGCCTGTCACTTCGACACTTTTGACGGTGTAGCCGTAGAGCGCCAGAAACTCCCGCGTTTGTTTTACGCCCGCTGGATTACTGCGGCTCGACAGGCCGATGTAAACCGTCTTACCCACGCGCAGCACATCACCCCCGTCGAGCGTGCCCGGTGCTTCGATCGTGACCAACGTGCGATAAGGTTTCAGCGCGCGCGTGATCGCTGCGGTTTCCGGCTGGCGAGAATGTGCGCCGGGTCGCGTGATGATGGCAACCTCGTCGAACACCAGCGCCACGTCTTCCACAAAAACCGAATCGGGCAGATCGGGTTCGGCGGGCAGCGAGATCACCTCGCAGCCCAATTCGCGTAAGGCTGCTTCATACTGCTGATGCTGCGCGCGGGCGAGATCGAGATCGATCGGCTGCCGATCGAGATGGGTGAGTTCGCAGTTGTTGAAGCGTGGACTGATCTGGCGGGTGATGGCAACGAGCATCGCTATCCTTTCTTCGCGACAAAGATCAACTCGCCCGGTGTTTTCGTTCCGTACGCGCTCTTGTCGTAGTCCGCGTACAGCGCTTCGACTTCGAAACCGCAGCGCACCAACAGATGCTCGACTTCGTAGCGGAACAGATAACGCATCGGGAAAGCGTGAACGAGTCGCTCGGCGCGACCATCGGAATGGGTGACGTAGTAGATCAACTCGACGTCTTGATACTGCTTGAAGACATCGCGCGCCACAATCCGATTGCGCCGCAGTACGCGGCGGCCATCGGGCATGGTGAATTCCGGTTCGTCGCCCTGTTCTTCGCCCGTCACCTCGCGCGCCATGAAGGGCAGCGATGGATTGAACAGATCGAGGATGAGGCGGCCATCGGCGGCCAGATGACGCTGAACGCAGCGCAGGCAGGCGATCTGATCCTCGACTTCGATCAGGTGCTGAAACGGGCGGAACGGCATGGTGATCAACTTGAAGGTTTGCCCCGTGTCGAAGTCGCGCATGTCGGCCTGATCGATCTGAGCACGCGCCTGCACGTCGGCCGTCTCTTGCGCCAACTTGCGCTGGCACACATCGAGCATGTGCGGCGAGAGATCGATGCCGGTAATGTTGATCCCGGCGCGCGCCGTGGGAATCAACACCCGACCGGTGCCACAGGCGACTTCGAGCACCGGCCCACCGCAGGCCTGCGCGGCCTCGATGAAAAAGGCCACATCCTGTCGAGCCTGATAAGGGACGACGTAGTCGTAGAGTTCGGCGGTGGCGGCATATTGTTCCAGATCCACGAGACTCCTTTACGCAGCGGGCCGGGCGCTTTGAATGAAGGCCGCCAGGTCTTGCTTCAGCTGGGCCAGCGAAGGCAGATGGATGTACATCATGTGCCCAGCTTCGTAATAGCCCAGCGATATATTGCCTTGCAAACTCGGATCGAGGCTGAGATGATTAACGGTGTATTCGGTCGCAAAGTACGGCGTCGCCAGATCGTAATAGCCATTGGCGACGAAGACTTTGAGATACGGATTGATCGTCATGGCCTTGCGCAGCGTCTCGGCCACTTCCACGTAGCGATTCTCGTGCTGCGCGAAACTCCATTGCTCATTCGCCTTGAAGTTCAACACCTCGTAGGGCAGGTCGCTTTCGAAGCCCAGCTCACGGCGCACGTAATCATAGAAGGTCGCCGTGTACGGGCCGGTGATGGCCGACATGCTGGGATCGTGTTCAAACGTCTCGCCGCCGGAATCCCGATCGATCCCGACGAAGCGACTGTCCAAACGTCCGACCGTGCGGCGCTGATCGCGCAGCAATTCTTTGGTGAAGCGCATGATCTCGATGCGGAGGTTAACCCGATCGATGTAGTCGGCGGACAAACCCGTGTAGCGCGCCAGCCGCTTGGCGATCTGCGCGCGCTCCTTGGCCGGCAGGGCCGCGCCGCGCATCAACGCGGAAGTGTAATCTCCCCAAGCAAAAGTTTCGACCTCGACCAACAGCTGGCGCAGATCTTTTTGCAGGTTAGTCTCCAGCCGCTGGTGATACCACGCCGTCGCGGCATAAGTGGGCAGATACAAAATATAGGGCAGATCATTGCCGGGCTGTGTATCGGCCGTGCTGAAATCCAGAATCGACGACACCAGCATGATGCCATTGAGGTACATGCCGTGCCGCTCTTGCAGGTAGCCGCTCAAGCCGGCGGCGCGGGTGGTGCCGTAACTTTCGCCGATCAAAAACTTGGGCGACAGCCAGCGTTGATAGCGGGTGGTATACAACCGGATAAAATCGCCCACCGATTCGATGTCTTTCTTGAAGTTGAGGAACTCTTTCGCCTTCTCGCCGACCACCGGACGGCTGTAACCGGTGCTCATCGGATCGATGAAGACGAGATCGGTCTGATCGAGCAGCGAATAGACGTTGTCGGTCAGGCGATAGGGTGGCGGCGGCAGCTGGCCCAGGTCGTCCATCACCACGCGGCGCGGCCCCAACACACCCAGATGCAGCCACACCGACGACGATCCTGGTCCACCGTTGAACGAGAACGTAATCGGGCGTTTGGCTGAGTCATCTGTGTCCTTCAGCGTGTACGCGACGAAGAATACCGTCGCTTTGGGCTTCTCGCCTTCGGCCTCGCCGGCTTTGTCGCCGGTCTTCTCGCTTTCCTCTTTCAAGACCAGCGTGCCGGCCGTAACGGTGTAAGCGATTTCTTTGCCGTCGAGCGTGAGGCGGTGTTCGGTGGTCACAAGTTGATCTTGCGGGACGGGCTTCTTCTCTTCGGCTGGTTTTTCAGTGCGTTCTTCGGGCTTGTCGCTCATGCGAATCTCCTGATCATGGATATGGATCGTGCCGCGTTGCTAAGACGTATTTTAAGAATTGTAGCATGACTGCACACGGGTGATGTCACGGACGATGTTCTGGCGCGAACAGCCGGACGAAACCGGGATAAGCGATCAATGGGATCAGCTCAACCCCGATCAGCTTTTCGCGCACCAACGGCAAGGTGTCCAGTGCCGATCGGGCTTCGTCCACATCGGCGCATTCCAATATCAATACGGCCTCGTGCCGATCGGCGCGGAAGTACAACTCGCGGATAATGCCCGCTTGGTGCAGTTCCCACGCCCGCTGAGCCTCGGCGAGCAGCAGCGGTTCCGTGAATTGTTCGGCGGTCACGGCGGGCGGAGTGTGTTCGATGGCGAGAATTTTCATACGCCTCCACATAGAAGCCGGGTTTCTCCGTTCAATCTGGAGTCGTACCCAAGCTCGGAGAAACCCGGCTTGTCGATTTCAAAAATCGCACGGCGAAACCAGCGGTGGATCGAGCGCAGGCACGGTGTCTTTGAATTTCACAGAAGTATCACGCAGCTGCTTAACCTGCGCATCGATCTGCTGCGGGCTGAGGGTCTGTTGTTCTGCGAAGTACACCCAATCGATATCTTCGACGTATTCGCGTATCTCCTCCGCGTTGATCAAGCCGTCGCGGATGAACCACAGATTGAAGTTGATGGACAGCGGAACTTCGGGATAGTATTTGCCGCCTTGCGATGCGCGCAGGACATCGTCGATGTAATACTTGACCTGCTGGTCGGCGACTTGAATGACCAACGTATGCCAGCCAGCGAGACTGCCGGACACTGTATCGCTGGCGTTGTCCATCTTCCAATCAGGTTCGGGGCTGAAGGTCTCCCAGCTGGACAGATGCACCGACTGATCGCTGCCCCAGCCGCCGTTGGGCAGATATTCGATATCGATCTCGCTGTAGTCGGGATCCATTGGCGCTTGCAGCGGACTGATGAGGTAGAACGTTTCGACGATCTGATCGCCGGTGGGGCCGGAGACAGGCCGATCGGTGAAGCGCACCCGCGCGGCATAGGTCCCCTCCAGATATTTGCGCTGCTGGCAGAACTGCGTTTGGCGCGCGGCCGTGCCATTCGTCGAAGAGGTCATGCGCACCAAGCGATTGCCTGCTTGATCGGCATCGTCGACAAATGATACGCTGTTCTTGGCCCACACGGCATTTGGCACACCCGGCCAGCCGGGCGCGGTGCGGATGATCCAACCGTTGTCGATCATGCTCGGTTGCTGCGTGTAGGTGAAGTCGTCAAAAAAAACGCCGGGCGCGCGGGCGGGTGTCGCGGTGATGGGCACTACGGTGACCATGTGCGTCGGCGTAACTAACGTGTCGCTTGGATCAGGGGCTGATGTGGCACAAGCACTCAGAATGAAGACGACGACCACCAACAGCCAACAGGGCTTACTCATGAACGCGCTCCGGGCGAGGTCTTGTGCCGCATTATACTTCACAAGGCTGAGCTGCGAGGTTGGTCGTGAGCTGCCTGCTCGTTCATGATCAACCTTCGTTGCGAAATTGCCAGACTAGTTTGAACTACCGATGTGTCATCGTCTCAACTTCAGTTTCATGTCGTCGATGAACTTTTCCCAGATCGGATAATCGCTGCCTTCCCAAATGGACGCGCGGAATTCAGCGGCCTGCGCCTCCGACCAATCCAGATGTTTCATGGCATAGAGTGAATAGAACGCCGTAACCCTGAAATTGGCCGCGCAGTGGATGAGTGTCTTGCCTTCGGGGAGATCTTGAACAACGGTCTCAAACGTCGCCAAGTCGCTGGCCTGCGGATGTTCCCACTCCACCGGAATATGATGATACGTCATGTCTAGCGACCGAACCAACCCCGCTTCATCCTCCAGGGAATAGCGCGGATTGATAGTCGCTAAATTGATGACGGTCTTGAAGCCCTCCGCGGCGGCGGCCCGGAGCTGTTCTTCGCTGGGTTGTCCACCGGTACTGATCTGATCGGTCACGCGGCGATAGTTGTAGATTTCTTGAGTGCTCATGGTCCTTCCCAGTTGTCGGATTCCAGAATTGAATCAACGCCACCCCAGCTTCAGGGTTAGTAAGGTTGTACCATAAACCCTTGAAACTCAGCAAAACAAAACAGGCTTCCTACCTTGCGATAGAAAGCCTGTCCTCCTTGGCGTTACCAACTACCGGGAACCAACTACTAACCACCAATAGCTAAGCATCATAGTATAGATAGAATTCGTACGGATGCGGGCGCAAGCGAATGGGATCAACTTCGTGTGTCACCTTGTAATCAATCCACGTATCGATCACATCCTGCGTGAACACATCGCCGGCTAACAAGAATTTGTGATCGGCTTCCAAGGCCTTAAGTGCTTCGGGCAGCGAACCGGGCACCTGCTTGATGTGGCCATTCTTGTGCTCGAAGATGTCGTAGTCCGCCGGTTGGCCGGGATCGATCTTGTTCTGAATCCCGTCGAGGCCCGCCAGCAGCATCGCGCTAAAGGCCAGATACGGATTGCAGGTTGGATCGGGGCAGCGGAATTCCAGGCGCTTGGCCTTGGGATTTTCGGAATACATCGGGATGCGCACGGCGGCCGATCGGTTGCGGCTGGAATACGCCAGATTGACGGGTGCTTCATAGCCGGGCACCAACCGATGGTACGAATTCACCGACGGCGACGTAATCGCCAGCAGCGCCGGAGCGTGCTTGAGCAAACCGCCGATGTACCACTTCGCCAACTGGCTCAAGCCGGCATAACCCGCCGGATCCGCCATCAACGTCGAGCCGTCTCTCCACAGCGATTGATGTACGTGCATGCCGGAGCCATTATCGCCGAACAGCGGCTTGGGCATGAAGGTGGCCGTCTTGCCATACTCGCGCGCCACGTTCTTGATGACGTACTTGTACATCAACAGGTGATCGGCCATGGTGACCAGCGTGCCGAAGCGCATATCGATTTCGCACTGACCCGCCGTGGCGACTTCGTGGTGATGCACTTCGACCGGCACACCTGCGGCGATGAGGCGCAAGATCACATCCGAGCGGAAGTCCTGCAACTGATCGGCGGGCGCCACGGGGAAGTAACCTTCCTTCCAGCGCGGGCGATGGCCGAGGTTTGCGCCTTCTTTGCCGCTGTTCCAGATGCCTTCGTCGGAATCGATGAAATAGTAGCCGCTGTATTGATTCTGATCGAAGCGCACGCTGTCGAAGATGAAAAACTCGGCCTCGGGTCCCCAGTATGAGGCATCGGCGATGCCCGTTTTCTTCAGATATTCTTCCGCCTTCCGTGCGATGTGGCGTGGGTCGCGACTGTAGGGCTCGTGCGTGATCGGATCGACCACGTCGCAGATCAAAGACAAGGTGGGAATCTTGCAGATCGGATCAACCACGACCGTGTTCGGATCGGGCAGGAGCAGCATATCCGATTCGTGAATCTGCTGGAACCCGCGGATGCTGGAACCGTCGAAGCCCAGACCTTCGGTAAAAATGTCTTCGCTGAATTCCTCGACGGGGATGCTGAAGTGCTGCCACGTGCCGGGCATATCGACAAACTTCACATCGACGATCTTGACGCCTTGATCTTTGGCGAACTTCACCGCGTCTTTAGGTGAGGTTCCGGTCTTGACTGCTGCTGACATGATGCTTCTCCTTTTGCTTATGATTGCTGATTGAAAGGTGATACATGCTGCGCGAATTACTTTTACCCGATTATCTGACTCGCCAACGTGATTCCAAAGATCATCAACGCCGCGCCGCATCCAAAATTGATTACGCGGAACAAATTCGGATGCAGGATTTGCTTGCCGAAGCGCACGGCCAGCGCCATGATGAAGGCCCACATGAACGTCCCGGCGACGAAGCCAAACACGAAGGAGGCGGTCTGCCCGCTCGATTGACCGGCCACACCCGCTGCGATCAGCGTGCCGCCGATCGAGAGCCAGTAACCGATCGCCATTGGGTTTGCGATCGAGATCGCCATTCCCGATCGAAATGCGCCGCATTTCGGATCGATCGCGCCGCCCTGTTCCAGCTTCGCGAACTTGAATGCATCGCGGATGCCGCACGCGCCCAGATACAACAACAATCCGACGCCGACCATGGCCAACATGCCACGAATAATCGAAATCTGCGCCAACTGTCCCACGCCGATCATGGCAAGCATGAACCACATGAAGTCGCCGATGATGGATCCTAGCTGCACGTTTAGCGCAGGCGAGAAGCCGCCGCGCAGCCCACGCCGGATCGTCTCCATCGCCACCGGGCCGGGCGGAGCACTGAACGAAATCGCAATCATCGCACCTGTTAGAACGGTGGCGAGCATTTTCATTTCTCCGTCAATCTCGCTCCAGCATTCTGAGCGGAGCGGCGCGCGCACTTCGACTTCACCGTGTTCCGCTCAGTGTGCGCGCCGCGTAGTCAAAGAAGGCGGTGAACTGACCGGGAAAACAGAAACGCCTCCCGCCCATGCCAATGCATGAGTTCGGGAGGCGTCTCGGCCTCAATGAGTATTCTATTGAGAAATCGCCTAACTACGGCGATGTTCGCACTATACCTTAACTGCTGGTGTGTGTCAATACAAAAACTGCCTGAATTCGGTCAAGGTTAGTTAGTGGATTTGAACAAAAATCGGGCATTTTCTGTCATGTTAAACGTAAGGGCGAGGCTGCCGGTGCCGCGTTGTGTGCGGCGCACCTCGCCCTACTGTCCTTCTGCCAAAATCTTCTCCGCCACCTCACGCATCGAGGTGCGCCCGTCGCGTGCTTTGCGCTGGATGGTTTGGTACGCTTCACTCTCACCCATGCCACGATCGATCAACACGCCTTTAGCGCGCTCGACGATTTTGCGCGTTTCGAGATCCTCGCGGAGTTTCTCCGCTTCACGCAGGGCGTTCTGCTGTTCGTTGAAGCGCGCCAGCGCCACGCCAATCGCCGCGGCGAGATCGCGTTCGTTCACGGGTTTGATGAGATAGCCGTGAATGGGCAGCTGCGTCGCTTTCTCGATCAAGTCCTGCTGCCCATAGGCCGTCAGGAAGATGATGGGCATGGGATGTTTCTTGCCGATCACCTTGGCTGCTTCGAGGCCGTCGGTCATGGGCATGTTGATGTCCAACAGCGCCAGATCGGCATCGATGGTGCGGGCGAGATTCAGCGCCTCGCGTCCGTTGCTGGCGAGGTAGGTCTCGTGACCCAACTCAGTCAGCATCGTCTTGAGGCCTAGCCGGATAATGGATTCGTCGTCGGCGACGATGATTTTGAGTTTTTTCATAGAAGAGTTGCTCTTTGGAATGCGGAATTCGGAACTCGGAATGCGGAATCATCGCGGTCGTGGCAAATCATTCCGCATTCCGCACTCCCACTTCCGCATTCAAGAAATTTCCGCGATCGATTGCGACAGGCGGATGATGACCTGCGTTCCCCGCTTGCCGCTCTTGAATGCAATCTTACCACGCAAATCGTCACGCACCAGCGTTTCGACAATTTCCAGCCCGGTGCTGGCCGGTCGCTCCTGCGGCAGACCCACCCCATTATCACTCACTTCGATGATGTAGTGATGCGGGCTGCGACTGAGGCTGATCGTTACCGTGCCCTGCGCCTGTCCGACGAAGGCGTGCTCCAGCGCATTTTGCAGCAGTTCGTTGATGACCAACGCCAGCGAGGTGGCCGCTTTCGACGGCAGCACGATCGCTTCGCCGGTCACGTGAATGCCGATGCGCCGATCGGGGCTGAGCATGTTCTGCGCTGTCAATTGCGCGATACGATCCGCCACGTCTTTCACGTCGACAAAGCGGAATCCTTCTTGCGACAGAATCTCGTGCACGGCGGCGATGCTGAGAATGCGATTGACGCTGATCTGCAGGACATCGCGCGCCGATAAATTCTCGCCGCTCGACGCCTGCATGCGTAGGAGCATCGCGACGGTCTGCAAGTTGTTCTTGATGCGATGGTGCATCTCGCGCACCACAGCTGCATTCGTCACCAGCCGCGCATTCTCAATCGCCAGTGCGGTTTGATTGGCCAGCGTGGAGAACAGCGCGATGTCGCTCTCGCTGAATTCCCGCGGTCGATTGGTGTAGCAGCTCAACACCCCGATCGCTTTTTCGCGCACGACCAGGGGCACGGCCAGCAGCGATACGAGGTGTTCCTGCTGAATGAGATCGTCATCGCGGGTGGGACGCTCATCTTCCAGATTCTCGATCGTGGTCGGCTTCTTGGCGGCAATGACGCGATCGGCGATCGGTTTGTTGAAGGCCGCCAATGGCTTCGACCAGTACGCCCGTTGTTGATCGGCGGCGTGCACGACCAACTCGCCGCGGGCGTCGTCGATCAGGTGCAGCGAACAGATCGGCGCGCCCATCACCTTGGCCGCCATCTCCACCACCAGATCGAGCATCTCATCGAGGTAGAGCGGCGAGGTGACGGCTTCGCTCACTTTCGCCAGTGTGGTGAGTTCGACGATCTGGCGATTCATGCGATCGTAGAGAATAGCGCGGTCGAGCGCGCCCGCTGCGAGGTCGCCGATCAACGACAGGAGTTCGATCTCGTCGGCGGTGAAGTCGTGCGGATCGGCGGTCTGCACGTTCATCGCGCCGATGACGCGCTCGCGATTGACCAGCGGCACCGCTAGCAGTGAATGCAATTTTTGTTCGCGCGTCTCCGGCAGGAACTTGAAACGCGGATCGGCCTGTGCTTCGCGCACGGCGGCGGCCTGACTGTGCTGCGCGGCCCACCCGGTGAGACCTTCACCCAGCAGCAGATGCGCCCGCCCGATTGCGTCACGGGCCAATCGAGTGGAAGCGCGCAGCCGCAGAATTTCGCTGTTGGGTTCCAGCAGATAGATCGAACAGGAGTTGACTTGCATCACCTGTTCGGTGCGGCGCGCGATCAAATCGAGCGTGGTGTCCAGATCCCACGCTGCCGACAGGGCCTGCGCGATCTCACGCAGGCTGGACATGGCGCGCGAGAGACGGACATCGTGATTGAGGTGAAGTTCATTCTTGCTCATAAAAACTGTACAGTCCACCGTATCCAGCATAAAATGGGGCAGACGCGATGCGCCTCACGACTGGCCGATGTTAGCCAGCCACTGTGAAATGTCGTCCAGAACCTCATCGGCTTGCGTAAAGAACGCAAAGTGATCGGCGCCGGGATAGACTTTGTGAGTAACGCGCACTCCTGCGGTCTGCAAGATTGCAACGCGTTTAGCAACGTAGCTATAGGGCACACGCTCATCTGCTTCGCCAGCCATCACCAGCACGGGCCGATCTCGCCATTGCGATAGAAATGCTGCGCCGTCAACGATGGCTGTATCCATGACCGGTGAAATGAAGATCAGGCCTCGATAGCGATCGGGCTCAGCAAAGGCTGCGCGAGAAACTCCCAGACCGCCATTCGAAAGGCCTGCCAGATAGATATGCGTGGGATCGAGTGCCACCTGTGTCGCCGCGTCGTCCAGCGCGTGTTGGATTGCCGCCAGGCCACTCGCCTGGCTCCAATCACCAAAGCCATAGCTTGGCGCGATGACGACCATGCCCTGCTGGTCTGCCAGCTTGGCCCATTGCCACAAGTAACCTTTGAAATTACCCGCGCTGCCATGCAGGAATACAATTGCTGGCAGGGGGCCGTCGTGATGCTGCCGTGGGACATACAAATAGTAGTGGCCCACGTCAAAAGGATCGCCAGCCAGATCGGCATAAACCCAGCTCATGGCTGAGCCAAGTTCGTGAAAGTTGGGATCACTTTCCAGTTCGCGATAAATCTTAAATGTCGGAACAGCCACTCGCTGCGCTTGGTCAGCGGTAAAAATGGGATCAAGATGAGGCATTACCTGAAAGCCCAAATTGATCTGCTCCATTTCAGGCAAAATGTTACTCAACGTCCACAGGCTGAATGGTGCCCGCCGCGTAAATCTTTGCCGGACAGGCGAATCCGACGGAAGACGACCGCCGGGCGTGGTCAACAAAATACTACCAGCCAGCAGCAGCCCTGTAAGACTCAACACGATGCTCATTCGCTTGAAGAATTTACGCCGGGCTCGGGCGCGAGGCCAGATGATGAGCGTGGCCGGTAGAATGACTAAAATCAGCACCAGAGTTGCAAGGCCCCGTCCCGTCCATGTCTGTGCGCTGAATAAAAACCAGATCGACAGCGATGCCAGCAGCAGCGCGTAGACGCTGTAGATCACTATCAACATCAACCATGCCAGCTGTTTGCCAATCTGCCGCGCGTGCATCTGCCACCTCGTCCGCGATTTTGATCGTACTACCATAACGACCTGCGCGGAGAGAATTGTAATGCGTAAAACGTGAAGCGTAAAGCGTAGTGCGTGTTGCGTGTTGCGGAATACGTAAAGCGCAAAAACGTAAGGCCCCATTCCAGTGACATTATCTACCGGAATGGGACCACGTGGTTTACGCACTAGTGCGAAGCCTCCCTGTGGGACGCACCACGCAATACGTCTTACGCTTTCCTCACAGCCGCCTTCACTGCCGAGGTACTCAGCGTCGAACGTGGAATCGCGATCGGCTGGGTCTGCGCCGCCGCTTCCTTTGGCGCAACCTTGAGGAACTTGCTCGCCTGATTGGCCCAGTCGTTCAAGATCGCTTCAGCGTGCGGGCTGTTGGTCAAGGTGAAGTGCCGCTGAATCCACTGCTGCACGTAATCGATCTCGAAGGTCGTGAGGGGTTCGACGTTCACCAGTTGACGGTTGATGCGGCGACCCGCCGTGCCATCTTCATCGTAGAGGTAAGCCATGCCGCCCGTCATGCCCGCCGCGAAGTTGTAACCGATCGCGCCGAGGATGATGGCGAGGCCGCCCGTCATGTATTCGCAGCCGTGATCGCCCACGCCCTCGACGATGGCAATCGCGCCGCTGTTGCGCACCGCGAAGCGCTCGCCCACCCGGCCCGCGATGTACAACTCGCCGCCGGTCGCGCCGTAGAGCAGGGTGTTTCCGGCGAGGACATTGTGTTTGCCTGGTGTCATTGCGAGGAGCGTCCTGAGCGGAGCCGCATCGTTTCGCGGCGCAGTCGAAGGATGCGACGAAGCAATCTCGGTTGACGCGGCTGAGATTGCTTCGCGGAAAGCGCTCGCAATGACGGACGATCGGATCGGATTGCTGATGACAATGCGGCCCCCAGCCATGCCTTTACCAACATAGTCGTTGGCTTCACCATGCAAGGTAAGATTTAGACCGCGCACATTGAACGCGCCAAACGATTGACCCGCGCTGCCGTGCAGCGTCACCGCGAAGGTGTCGGGATCAGCGCCGTCGTCGCCGAAGCGTTCCGCGATGACGTGGCTCAGGCGCGCCCCGAACGTCCGATCGCGATTGCTGATCTGATAGGTCAATTCCAGGCTGTGCCCCAGATTCAGCGCGGGCCACGCATCGCTGAGGAGTTGCTCGCCCAGCGGCGACTTGCTCGACACGCCGTTGGGTTCGCCCACATAGCGGCGCGGCAGGCCGGGGGGCGGGACGAGCAGCAGCTTGCTCAGATCGAATGAGACATTCCGGCGCTCCTTCGACTCCCACTTCGTCTCCGCTGACGCTTCGCTCAGTGTCCGCTCAGGATGCGACTCGATTTGTTGCAGCAAATCCACGCGCCCGATCGCTTCGTCGATCGAGCACAGGCCCAGCGAGGCCAGCACTTCGCGCGTTTCCTGCGCCACGAACAACATGAAGGCCATCACCTTCTCGGGCGTGCCCGTGAACTTGGCGCGCAGATCTTCGCGCTGCGTGGCGATGCCGGTGGGGCAGGTATTCATGTGACAGGCGCGCGCCATGACACAGCCTTCGGCGATGAGCGGGGCCGTGCCGAAGGAATATTCATCCGCGCCGAGCAGGGCGGCCAGCACTACATCGCGCCCGGTGCGCAGACCACCATCGGCGCGCAAACGCACGCGACCGCGCAAGCCGCTCGTTACTAACACATACTGCGCCTCCGCGAGACCCAGTTCCCACGAAATGCCCGCATACTTGATCGAACTCAACGGCGAAGCGCCGGTGCCGCCGGATGCGCCGCTGATCAAAATCACGTCCGCACCCGCTTTCGCCACACCCGCCGCGATCGTGCCCACGCCCGCTTGCGCCACCAGCTTCACCGAGATCGTCGCGCGCGGATTGATCTGCCGCAGGTCGTAGATCAACTGCGCCAGATCTTCAATGCTGTATATGTCGTGATGTGGCGGCGGCGAGATCAATGTGACGCCGGGCGTCGAATGGCGAATGGCCGCGATCTCGGCGGTGACTTTGTGGCCGGGCAGTTGTCCGCCTTCGCCGGGCTTGGAGCCTTGCGCCATCTTGATCTGCAATTCGTCGGCGTTGATCAGGTAGGTCGGCGTGACGCCAAAGCGACCGGATGCTACTTGCTTGATGCGATCGTTGGCTTCGGTGTGATAACGCGTCGGGTCTTCGCCGCCCTCGCCGGAATTGCTCAACGCATTCAAGCGATTCATCGCCGTGCTCAAGGTCGAATGTGCTTCGGCGGATAATGCGCCGTGCGACATCGCCGCGGTGGAGAAGCGCCACAGAATCGTATGCAGCGATTCCACTTCTTCCACGGGCACCGTGTGACCGTCGTAATGAAAGGCGAGGAAGTCGCGCACATCGATCGGGTTACGGCCATGCTGCAAGTCACTATATTGCTTGTACAACACATAGCCTTCGCGCCAATCCGCCTGGCCCGCATGTTTCACGGCCGCTTGCAGGGCTTGCACAATCGCCGGATTATAGGCGTGCAGTTCGCCTTCGCGCTTGAATTTGTAGAAGCCGGGGCTTTCCAATTTTTCCTCACCCGGATAAGCGGCTTGATGCCACGCCAGCACGATCTCCGCGATTTCATTCAGGCCGATGCCGTCGAGATGCGAGGCGGTGCCGTTGAAAAACCGATCGACGATCTCACCCTGCAGGCCCACGATTTCGAAAATCTGCGCGCCGCAATACGCATCGACCGTGCTGATGCCCATCTTCGACATGATTTTCAACAGGCCATGTTCGACGGCGTGCAGATAATTCTTGATGGCTTCGTCGGGTTGAATGTCGCGGCCGATGTGCGCCACGGTGGATAATGCCAGATACGGATTCACCGCCGCCGCGCCGTAACCGATGAGCACCGCGAAGTGATGGGTCTCGCGCGGCTCGCCGCTTTCGATCACAAGATCACACTTCACGCGCAGGTCGGTGCGCAAGAGATGATTGTGAACAGCGCCCAGCGCGAGGATCGTCGGGATGAAGGTGTGCTCGGCATCTGCGCCTCGATCGCTCAGGACCAGCACCTGCGCGCCTTCGCGGACTTCACGCTCCGCTCGATCGCACAGGCACTCGATCGCGCGCGTCAAGCCGATCGGGCCGGCCGAGGCCGCAAAGAGCGTGGAGAGCGTCACGGTGCTCAATTCGGGATCAGCCTTGAGGGCGGCCAGTTCGCCATCGGTCAGGAAAGGCCGATCGAGTTCCAACAAGCGCGCTTGCTCGGGCGTTTCGCTCAAGAAATTTCCGCGTGCGCCGATCCGCACTTTCAACGACATGACCAACTCTTCGCGCAGCGGATCGATCGGGGGGTTGGTGACTTCCGCAAAGCGCTGGCGGAAATAACTGAACAGCGAGCGCGGCTTGTGCGAAGCGGCCGCCAGCGGCGTGTCATCGCCCATCGAGCCGATCGCTTCGGCTTTGGTCTCGACCATCGGGCGGAGAATCAGCGTGTGTTCTTCGCTCGTGTAACCGAACATGGCCTGATCACTGAGAGTGGATCGTTGATCGTCAGCGGCGATGGCTCCCATGCCATCGGGTTGTCGGGCGTAGGAGCCCGAGCTGCTTACATTGAGGTGGCGTAGATTTTGTTTGATCCACGTGCCGTAGGGTTGGCGCGCCGCGAGTTCGGATTTGATCTGGCCGTCTTCGAGAAAGACGCTGTTGTGCGTCTCAACGAGGATCATCTGGCCGGGGCCGAGCTTACCGCGCAAGGTGATGCGCCGATCGCCGGTGCGAATGGCGCCCGCTTCCGACGCCGCGCCGATGAGGCCGTCTTCCGTGACGAAGTAGCGACACGGGCGCAGGCCGTTGCGATCGAGCGAGGCGCCCACCGTTTGGCCGTCGGTGAAGACGAGCGCGGCCGGGCCGTCCCACGGTTCGGTGAGACAGGCGTGATAGGCGTAGAAGTCGCGGATGTGCTGCGGCAGATCGGGCGTCTTCTCCCACGCTTGCGGCGCGAGCATGGCGATGGCATGGCGCACATCGCGCCCGCCGCGCAGCAACAACTCTACCGCGTTATCGAGCATCGCCGAATCGCTGCCGCTGGTGTCGATGATCGGGCGCAAAAGACCTGGCAGGTTTCCAGTTCCATTCGTGCTCTTTGATGGAAGTTGAAAACCTGCCAGGCCTAAGATTGATTCGCGCGTCTTCATCCACGCGAGGTTGCCCTGCAGCGTGTTGATCTCGCCGTTGTGGCACAGCACGCGGAACGGCTGCGCGCGCGCCCATGTGGGGAAGGTGTTGGTGCTGTAGCGCTGATGAAAGACGATCAGCGGCGCGACAAAATCGTCGTCATCGAGATCGCGATAGAACTCGGCGATCTGCGGCGCGAGCAGCAGGCCCTTGTAGACGATGGTGCGCGACGACATGGACGGCACGTAAACTTCAAGGTTGGCGTTCTTGGCTTCACGTTCAAATTCCTTGCGAGCAAGGTAGAGCTGCAATTCGAATTGCGCGCTCTGCGTGCCGAATGCGGAATTCGGAATGAGGACGGCGTGCCGGATGGCGGGCATCATCAAGCGGGCCTGATCGCCGAGGAGGTCGGGATCGATCGGGACTTCGCGCCACGCGGCGACGGTGAGACCATGATGGTACGCGGCGGCTTCGAGGAGCTGCATGCCGCCGACGACGTGATGCGGATTGAAGAAGAAGACGCCCACGGCCAGCGTGTCGGGATCGATCGCACGGCCGGTAATCCGCTCGGCTTCGCGGGCGAAGAAGCGTGTGGGTAAAGGCACCAGAATGCCTGCGCCGTCGCCGGTCTTGGCGTCGGCGTTGAGCGCGCCGCGATGCTCCAGATTGATCAGCGCGTCGAGGCCCAGACGCAGAATTTCGCGGCTGGCGCGGCCATGCCGATCGGCTACAAAGCCGACGCCGCAGTTGCCGCGTTCTACGAACGGGCGATCAAATTGAGGTTGATAAGGAGAAGAAGCAGACGTCATGGTCGGCCCCCAGAGAGTTAGACTAGTCTAAGTGTAAGGTAAGACCCGAAGGGTGTCGCCCCCTTAGAGGGCCATTTTATGGCATGACCTGATTAGGTTAGTTCAAAGTGACGAAGGACGGGGCGCTGAGGGAGGAAAAAGGGGAGCAGGGGGGCGATCGATTGTGTGGATTGCACGATATGTGGAGGGTGTCACGAGGGGAGCGTGATGAGTGGTGAGTGATGGGCCAAACGGGGAGACTGGGCACTGATGCTGAAATGAGAGGCGAGGTAGTTTGACTTTAGGATGTTATGAATTTATACTGGCGCTCGGAAATATCTAGAAATCATGGAGAACCGTCATGCAGAACAAAGTTCAATCCACTGAGGCCGTTTCAGTAGACGTAGTTAATCCGGGAATTCATCCACAAGCAAGAGACCTTGATGGCTTCACTGATGAGGAAAAACGTATAGCTCGGAAATTTGCCGCCGAGTGGTATGTTACAAAATGTGGTAGCTTCTGGCTTGGGCAAAGCGAACAGAATAGTAGCAAATATCGTTATCTGTTAATTAAGCCAACGTCGCTGTATCAAGAGATGTTCAATCTGGATAGAGAAATAGTGGTGATTTTTAGCAGCTATGAGAGCTTTGAACCACGAACCCTTGATGCTGTCGACTATGTGGCAAAGCTGCACCAGCGCCTGAGGATTGACAAGATTTGTAGCGTTATCGTGAGCACGGATGAAGGGGTCGAAGCGAGAGTCCGTGATTTGCTTCGGAGTGACGAAGAGTATAGTGGACCCGTAAAACTGGACACTGAAACAAGCCGTCTTAAAGTGTACAATTACGGCCATGCGCAAACGATATTCTACGGCCTTCAAGGCCCAAATGGTAGTCGAGCTCCTCAAAGAGGAGAAGACCGTCAATCA
>JBGSPW010000163.1:0-64917 GCA_041738395.1 Thermoflexales bacterium | reverse complement strand
CGCCACATAGCCCATTGGCTGGCCTGGTTCTATTCCTGAAAGGCGTCCCCGCTTTTCAATTATCGTTGGGCTTCCATCGCCCGCGCCAAATTGAATCCGGATGAACGATTCGTCGCCTGATTGCGCAAAACCTACGCTAGGCCGAACGCGAAATCAGCGCGAAGAAAAACTATTCTTTAAGCTGATATAGATCGCAAAATCCGTCGAATCCAGCGAAAGGGAGCGCCAAGGTAGTAGCGCACCAGAGGCGGAAATGGCAGATCATGGCCGGTCTGATGCTTACCTAATGCAGTCAATGCCGCGTGCAGGCCGCTTATGCGTCCCAGCCGTTCGAGCCGCCGATAGCCCGGCGTGGCTCCGGCCACCAGCAGAAAGGGTATGTCACGACCAAAGACCGCGAACTCGGAAAACGTACTGGTCTCGGTTCCCACGAACAGATCGGTTGCCCGCAGCAACCACAAGTCCACCAACGCATCCTGGATGGCCTGCGGCGTTCGGCGGTCGAGGCTGCGCGGAATCGTCCAGATGACTCGGCTGCCGTAGCGCAGACGAAAGATCTCCTGAACGCCTTCTCTGGGCGCATTCCGGGTGGTGTTGGGGTCAACCGCACCGTCATCGCTGCAGAGCAAGATGCCGGCGTCTGGAGATTCGTGCAGAAACCGATCGGTTGCGGCGCAGGCCAGGGCGGTGTTGCCGGTAGCGTCGGGCCGCCCACGCAGATGATCGCCCCGGCGCAGGTGGACGCCGATCATGTTGGGTCGGAAATACTGCTGTTTGAAAGTGTCCACCGCTTGCTGGATAGCCGTAATCGGCTTCAATTCACCGAACAGGGACTGACAGCGTACGGTCAACGCCGCCTGATCCGGGAATTGATCAGGGCGGATTAGCCAGCCGGGGTGGCCGATGATCAGATCGGGTTCGGTGGCGATCTGCAAATCGGGCAGATTGCCAAACCAGCCGGAAATGTATGGCAAATCGGCCACAGATTCAGCGCTAACGGTCTCAACCGGCCACGCGTTAACAAATAAATCGGCAAAGGGCGCGGCACAGGCGGCCGTGATCGGCCACAGCATCTTGAACTGGCGTTCGCTGGCTTCGGCCAAAGCCAGGCCGGAAAGCAGCACCCGCAGGCGATTACTCATCCCCAACGGACAGAAGACGGTCAAGGTGCGCATGGTTTATCGTGGCAGGTTTTCTCGAGTCGGCTCAAGCGCATCCGGGCGCGTGAGTAGCTCTGAATAGCCAGCGCAGCGCAGTGCCTCCATGAGATCGGCGTAGTTCGCGATCAGTTCAGAATAAGGCTGCGTCCAAGTTTTGACCAAATCAGTGTTGAGCTGAGTCGCCGGAAGGTTCAGATATTCGAGAAGGCGGGCCGTGGTCATTGCCCACCCCGTCTGCTCTGCCAGGTCAGTTTCGTAACCCAACGTCAGATGGGGAATGTTCTCCAGGCGGGTTACTTCCTGTGCAGTCATTTGCATTCCTTTGCGCAGAATGTGCAGAAAGAGTGCCGGGTCCACACTGATTTTGTCGGGGCTGGTGGCGCTATGCGTAAGGCTGTGACTCAAGCCGGTGGTGCGCAGCACGGCCGCTGATAAACTCCGCTGCACTAGATCACGGCGCTGTAGGTGGATTACCTTCCAGCCGGTAGACGACAATCTGGCCAGCAGATTGCTTAATTTCTCATTCTGATTGATCAGGAGTCTAAACCCCACTGCCGGGCAGGTGGTCAACCTGATCCTGGCTGTGATGTACGCCATCGGGTAGCGCAAGGCAAAGGGCCTCAGCCAGTTGCGGACTTGTCCTTGCCAGGCATTCGGATGGAATAATTCGCCATAACAATGAACCTGCGGATGCGAGTTAAGTAACGAGGTCACCAGCGCGCTGCCCGTACGTCCCTGGCTATAGATGACAAAAGATGTTCGATTCATCTTCCCCTTCTCTTCCTGGCGACGGCTTCGGCTAACACCTGCTGCGGTTGTGTCGCAAAATGCTGCCGCAGGGCGGCCTCCTGACAGGCGATGACCGCGGCTTGCAGGTCGGGCGAGTTTTTCACCTGGCGCACCCGGCCCGGCAGTTCCTCAAGATCAGCGCACAGGCAGGCCGGATGACAGATCAACCGATGATAAGGCAGCCGGGCCGTGCCAAAGACCAGCGCGCCCACACTGGCCGCGTCCACCAGTGCTTGCCCCGGCCCAAAGGCGAAGAGTGACACGTAATAACGGCAATCGGCCAGTTGCGTCAAATAGGCAAACGCGTCTCCCCAACGGGGCGGGTCGGGCAGAGCACTGTACAGGCCGTTGCGGAAAAGTCGGAAGCGCACCGGCAAGCCAAGGTAACCTTCCAGTCTGGCCGCAATCTGTCGAGCTGTGTCCTCCGTCAAACCCACGGTGCGCTGTGCTCCGGTTGTTTGCGCCCAATGCGACTGGCGGGTGCGGTCACCGCTGAGCAGCGCCAAGGTGCGCCACTCGACGAAGACGGCGTCAGCGGCGTGGCTTGTGCCTTGCACCAAGGATCGAGTTACGGTGCTGTCCCACAGATAAGGGCAGGCCACGGCTTGCGGCAGCCGGTGGAGAGATTCGGGCGCATCCAGCATGTGGGCTAAAAAGAGATCGTAGCCGCGGGCCGGTTGCCGCCTGGAGCACGCATATTGCACATCGAAATGCTCGCCGGTGTAGTAGGCAAAAAGTGGGCGGGCCGCGCGGGGCGGACGCAGGCAGGCATCGAGCGAGATCACCAGGTCGTAACGATCCCAGGAGATGGCTTGAGGTTGGATGATGTCTTTAGTATATTTTCGAATCACGGCTTGCTCACCCGGTTGAGCCATGCCGCTTATCCAGGTGTACCAGGTGTTAGTCTGCTGAGGGATGACGTACCAATCGGCTTGGAGCAACACCGTCATCGACCAAAAGAGCGCTCGCCCCGGCCAGACTTTCAGCAAGTCAGTCGGTGAAGTGGCCGACCAGGGCACACTCGCCCACGGCCCGTGCGTGTCGTAAAGTTGCTTGACCAGCGCCACTTTCACAGTTGAGACTCCAGCAATTGAGCGAAATGGGCCTGGCGTGTTGGCGGAACGGCCAGCAACCAGGGCCCATTTGCGTCGGCGTGCCAACCGATCGGACGAGCCTGAAACCCCTGTGCCGTGAGCAAGTAGACCTGATAGCCGTGTTGCTCCAACAGCCAGACGGTCTCGACGGGATGACAGGCCGCAGTTGCCAGGTGTACGGGATCAGTTTGATAAACGATTGCCGGGGCCGCGGCATCAGCTAATGCCGATCGGATCTGCGACAACAAATCGGCCCCGTTCTTCAACACCCGATCGCTGGGCTGAAGCCAGTCTTTCGCACAGGCGGGCAGTGGCAGGTGGCGTGTGCCAGATGGAATGGATGGCTTGCGTCGTGTTAACCTGCGCCGCACGGCTACGCCGATCTGTGCCCGCAACTGATCGCGCGCCGCCGCACAGCGGATATGGCGCAACAGATAGAGCCAGCGCCGCCAGCGCAGCCGTGGATGCAAGCTGGGACCGATCGGGAGCGGGTGGGCCGGGTCGTCGTGTTTGGCGTTCACAGGCGATAGTGTTCCAACGCATAGTGATAGATGGCATACTCCACCGGTCGGCTGCGCACAAATTCTGCTTGTAGCGTCGGCGACAGCGTCTCATCGTGCGGCGATTGGTTAGCGTGCGGCACCGTAACGCTGGCGAAGCCCAGCCGCGCGGCCAGGTGATCCACGGAGGTCTGCAAATCTTCGGCCACACCCACGTAGACAAATTGCGTCTCGAAAATCTCTGAATAGGTATCCAGGGTCAGTGGGCCGGGCAGGTAGTTGATGAAGTACGGACGTTCCAGATAATCAGCCACAAATACATCGACCGTGGCAAAACGCGGGAAGATCGGTACCGGTGTGCCACCGCGCAGGCGATGAGTGCCCTGCTGTTTAGCGAAAAAATAACGCGAGAGCATGGTGGCCAACGGATCACGCACCATGGTGAAGAATTGGTCCGCCGCCTGATAATAGTCTTCAACGCCGAAACCGCGCGCCCGGTTGAAGTGTCCATAGATGCACACGTTGCGTCCCGTCAATGAACGCAGCAACCGGTTTATAACGCCTGCCTGGTAACGGCGGGGCATTTGGTTATGCCGCTCATCGAAGTAATGCCAGTGCAGCTGCCAGCCGAACCAGCGGCGCAGAACTTGTTTCAGGCTGTGGCCGGCGCACTTGGGGATGTGCAAGCCAATGAGGGGCCGGGTCGGATCATAGGGCTTCACAGCACTCCCTCCACAATACGCTGCAGCCGAGCCGTATTGATCGCAAAACTGTACTGTTGGCGCAGCAGTGCCAACCCGTTATCGGCCAGACGTTGCCGCTGTTCAGAGTTAGCCAGTAATTCGATCACGGCCTGGGCGAAGGGTTGGGCCTCGTCGGCGAGCAGCGCGTGTTCGTCATGCGTCAGGGCGATGCCTTCCGCGCCCAGAGTCGTGCTCACCAATGGCAACTCGCACGCCAGCGCCTCCAGCACTTTGAAACGTGTGCCGCTGCCGTGTAACAGGGGGGCAACGCCGACGGTGGCCTGCCGTAGATAGGGTGCCACTGAGGGCACTGCACCGCGGCAGGTCACGCCGGGTGTTTGCTCCACAGTTTTGCGCCACCACGCCGCTGTGCCGCCCACCAATTCCAGCCGAGCAGCTGGAACAGCCTGTCGCACCATCGGCCAAACCTTATCGATGAACCAACTGGCACCAGCCTGATTTTGAAAGGCCCCGAAGTTGCCCGTCATCACCACCAGCCCCGTTTCGCGCGGCAATGGTCGCTCCAGTTGATACCATGTCTCGTTGAGATAGTTGGGCTGGTACAAACTGACCCCATCGTTTACAAAGCGCGCATGATAGCGTCGATCCTGTTCACTGACGCTAAGCACCCGATCGAAACGCCGGAAGAGATGGTGTTCGTGCCACGTTTCCAATGGATAACGCAATCCGTAATAGAGATGCCAGCGGGTCAACGGCCGACTGGACAATCCCTGGCGCTGCAAGCGGGACTGGGCATTGTGGGTCTGCTGAATGGTGCGCGCGCCATACTGACGGGCCAGATTCGCGTAATGGCCCCAGTGACCGTAGTTGAACCAGACCACCTGGGGACGAACTTCTTTCAACAGGCGTTCCAACGCTTGATACCAGGAACGGCGCTGCATCACCACAAACCGACTGTCAATCACGCGCTGCCAGAACGATGTGGCGACATCCGGCAGGTCGCGCCAATCCTGCACTTGCCCTAACAGCGGACAGTCGGCCGCTGGTTGCGGGGCCAACACTGTCACAGCGCAGCCACGGCTCAGACTGTCGATCACATGATACGCGTGAAGGCGTTCGCCGCCGTAGGGCGGCCAGACCTGTAACTCAGTGACAAACAGGATCGCAGTCATCCATGTTCAACCTTGACAAGGCGCGAATGGAGCCAACGCGCTATTTTGTGTCGCCATGACAAGTTCATCATAATTGGCGACCAGTTCTGAATACGGTTGACGCCAGGTCTTTTCCATATCGGAATGAACAAGCACCTCTGGCAAACCAAGGAACTTGAAAGCCAGTCGACATGTCGTCTGCCACTGACCGGCATCTGCAAGATGGTCTTCGTAAATCAGGTGAAGATGCGGCAGCCCAGCCAACATCCGGAGATGTTCCTGCTGTGCTCTGTGTGAGGTCTCCATCTGGCGCAAGAAGGCATCGACAGGTATTTCGAGCGGGCCAACAGTGGCATGCTGCGCCTTCTTGTGTCCCCAGATACCGGTTTGCCTTGATACAAAGAGCGACAGTATCCTGCTGAATAGGTCACGACGCTCTAGGCTGATGATTCTCCAGCCCAGCCATGACAGATGGGGCACGATCCGGCGCGGACTGTGAAGATGATGATACATCAATTTTAGGCCGTAGACTGGCTGGTTTGTCTGCCTGGCGCGATACGCCAAGAAAGGTACAGGGTAGATACGACTGATTTTTCGCAGGAAAGGGCTGCGCTGACGATCCCAGTAAGCCGCCTTGAGCTCGTGACTGCCCCAGCAGATGTCAGGGTGCGAGGCCAGTAGGGACCCGAGAAGGGAGCTGCCTGTGCGCGGATCGGAAAGAACGAAAAATCTAATCTTCTGTGGACTGTTCATGTTTCTATCTCATGTTGTCGTCTGGCACCAACTGACGCCAGGGCCGACACAGACGGCGGACCACCCGTGGCCCGGTCAGCGCCAACCGATGAAGCGGCTGGCGACTGCGCTTAATGATCGCCGCCAGGTCGGCCGCGCTCGAGTCATCGAAATGATGCTGCCAATCGCCCACTCTCCCGGCACGAAAGCGGTTGAAGTCGGAAAAGGCATAGCGCTCATTCAGGGTTGCCGGACTGGTCGCCTGTCGGATTCGCTCGATCTCTTTCGGCGTCAGTGGCACGCCCAGAAAATCTCCTAAGCGGCCCACTTCGCCCGGATAATTTTCCACCAGTGTTTCGTAAGTAAGGCAGAGATAACGCGGCGATCGCACATCCCAAATGATCTGATAATCCAGCACACGCTGCGCCAACTGCCGCCCACGCTGCCAGTAATAGGTTTGAAAATCACTAGCGGCGGTCTGATTCAGTGGGCCGTGATAAAAAGCTGACACGACGACATCCCGGACATCGCGGCGGATGTTAAGCACGCGTACTTGCGGCTGGGCCAGCAAGCGATCACGGTCGTGCTTGGCCCCGAAATGATTTTTGGTCAGCAGGTTGGTTGCGCTAACATCGGCATCGCCCAGAAACGCAGCCAGTTGCTCTTGGTCAATCGAGTAGACCGGCTGGCTGTGCCACTTGGGATTGGCATACCGATCTGGCGGCGGCCCAAAGCCGGTCAGTTCGCGGGCAAGGTGAAAGAGCCAGGTGGATCCGCTCTTGACTGCGCCGTTGGCAAAGATGAGCATGCGCGCTATTTTCCTTCCTGCGTACGGTCCTGCCCAGTGTTACCAGAGCGCAGCAATACGGGAGCAAGTTCGCTGCTACGCACTGCTTCTACCAATTCGGCGTAGTTGGTCACGATCTCCTGGTAAGGACGATCCCATGTCTGGCGCACAGCCGGCTGCACCGGAACGGACGGCAAACCGAGAGACGCGAAAATCCGATCGGTGGTTGCCGACCAGCGGCCCGGATCGGCTAAATCGTCTTCGTAAGTGATCTCCAAATAGGGCACGTCAGCCATTCTGCGTTGCTCCAACTCTTCTAGTTGCAGGCGGTTGTGTAGCTTCGTCAAAAACACAGTTGGCTCGACATGCAAGGTCGGCGCTGTCGGGACTGTGGCGTCAGTCGTAACCCAATGGCGCAATGCTGAGGCGACGCACTCAGAGAGGGTACTCTGAAAAACGTTGCGCCGCCGCAGATAGATAATGCGCCAGCCGTTGCGCTGCAACTGAGCGACAGTGAGGTCAACATCAGCAACATAGTGCGGCATGAGTTTGCAGCCAAAGGCTTGGCGGCGGCTGCGCACGGCGCGCCAATTCAGATAGATCCAGGGATACTGGTATGCCAGTGTGTAGGTCAGCTGACCGCGAAGACCGCTCCTTGCCCGACGCCTGATCGGCTTGAAGTACTCGCCGACCCAGGCAATCTGGGGATGGGCCGCCAGCAGTGAGCCCAGCAGCATGCTACCGGTGCGCGCATGGCAAAGAACAATAAATCGAGTTGGCACGAGACCCATGAATCGCTTTCCTGATGACGAATCTCAAGGCTGTAAATCGGTCGGTTGATCCGGTATGTCCGACGGCTGACGGAGCAGGGCAGTCCACAGCCGCCGGGGTGAGGCGCGATAGTAGCGTAATAGGCTTGGAAAAGCCAGATCGCGCTGAAATTCGCGCCGCCCCAACCACCGCAACAACCCGTAGATGCCGCTGATTTTATAGAACCACACGGCGCGGCGATAAGCCGGACGGCTGCCCTGGCAGAAAGTGTGCGGCACATCACGGCCATACACGGCCAGCCGGGAAAACGCACTCCCCGTTGAGCCAATCAGATAATCGGTCTGACGCAACAACCAGAGATCGACCAGCGCGTCTTGCACGGCTTCCGGCGTGTGACGATCCTGACTACGTGGCGTCGTCCACACCACCCGCTCACCGAAGCGGCGCGCAAAGTGTTCGCGCACTCCTTCCGGCTGGAGGTGCCCTGAGCGCAGATCGGGCGCGCCATCGTCAGTTGCCAAAAAAACGCCTGCTTCCGGAAACTGCTGTAGGGCGCTCTCAACTTCGACCATGGCGGCGGCCGTGTTGCCCAACAGGTCCGGTCGGATGGCGACAAAGTCGCCCCGGCGCAGATGCACCCCGATCATTCTCGGTCGAAAGTGACGATCGCTAAACTCACGGATGGCGGTGTCGATCGCTGCGATTGGCTGCAACTGGCGAAAATAGGCCAGGCAGGGCGCAACCAACGCGGCGTGATCAGGATAGAGATCGGGACACACCAGGGTGCGGTGGCTGCCCAGCACGATGGCGTCGGCGGTCGCAGCCAGCAAGTCCGGCGGGGCTGGGTTGCGCCGCGACCAACCGTAGGGCAGGTTGGTGATGGCCTGCGCATCGACCTCATCCACCGGCCAATCGTTGGTAAAGAGTTCGCCAAATGTCGCCCCGCAGGCCGGTGTGCGCGGCCACAACATACGGAACTCGCGCCCCGATGCTTCGGCCAGAGCCAAGCCGGAGATGAGTACGTTGATACGGTTGCTCAGTCCCGTGTGGGCAAAGAGGGTCAGGGTGCGACCGTTCACCAGTCATTACTCCGCTCATAGCCCAGGTCGATCAGCAAAGCGCCGTAGCGTTCCTTGAAGGCCGCCGTGACGCGCGGTGTAAAGTAGGTGTGCCAATCGCCAGCCACGCCCTTGCGATAGTGATGCTGCGCATCCTCCTGGCCGGGTTGACGGCCCTGCGTCAGTCGATCAAAAGCATGGCGGGCCACGATGTGGCGCAGCACCGGCAAGGGCAGTGTCGTTCGCAAGGGCATGGGCCGCTGGCTGTATTTTGATCGTCCAAAGTCCAATGCCAGCGTTGCCAGCGAGGGCAAGCCCCAGCGTGGCACTTGAATATCGAGGGCGCTGAAAATCCGGGCAAATTCCGCGACCGGATCGGCGATCAGCGTCTCAAAGCGCGTCTCGTAGATGTGCGGATTAGCATAGTTCCAGTCGCCCATGTCGGCAAATACCGTGGCATTGAAGTCCAGTTCTAGCAGCAGGCCGCTCTCAACATCGGGTGCGGCGTTCAATTGCCGCCGA
The DNA here is from genome assembly GCA_041738395.1 of Thermoflexales bacterium. Taxonomy (GTDB): domain Bacteria; phylum Chloroflexota; class Anaerolineae; order Fen-1058; family Fen-1058; genus Fen-1058. The sequence goes on along the minus strand of JBGSPW010000163.1, from coordinate 55,649 downwards.
AACTCGGCAATCCAGCCGCCGTCCGAACGAATGGGATGAGAATAGCGATGGGAATAATAGGCCGACACCAGCACATCGCGCGGGTCGCGGATGACGTGAAAACCCCGATAGGTTCCACGTTGCTCCAACAAGGTCACAGCTTCGGTGTCGCCGTTGGTCAGGCACACAACCGGCGCGGGGTCGGTGAGCAACTTCGCGCGATGTTCCTGGAGCAGCGTCACATACGGCTCACGCGTGTGATAGCCCAGCGGCAGTTCCGCTGAGAAATTATCCACTCGACTGGGCTTCAGCCCCAGCAAGGCGGTGGCCTGCAAGAAAATCGCCTTGACGTACTGGCTGGCGCACTTGTGATGGCCGAAGTAGACACGCATCATTTCCGGTCTCCGCTGTGCGCAAGTGAGCAGCGCTCGACTAGATTGGCGTGATCGAGTTGGCGCAGGGCACATAGTTCATCGTTCACACCATAGGCGACCAGCCAGCGACCGTTCGGCAAGAACGCCGCTCCGCCGGGAAAAACGACGCGCTCGTTCAGCGGTGACAGTCGGTCGCGGCGTTGTGGCAGGGTTTCGTCCTCTGTCGTCAACACCGGCTGGTCACTGACAATAAACGGCGCAAAAGGCGGTTGAGCGCGAAAGCCATAGAAGCCAGCCACGTAGCGCCGCCGTGCAAAGTGCTGCTCGTAGCAGTGTAGCAGGCCGCCCAGTCGCCACGGCAGCTGTTGGGGCGCGTAAATCCAATCGGTGGTGGCTTGCCGCGAGCGCACATCGCCATCGACCAGACGCGGCCCTTGCCAATGCTCGGGGCGACCCAGTCGAGTGCGCAGCGCGTGCCACAAAGGGGCAATCCACGCATGCAACCGGCTGACGAAGTAGCGCGAGTGGAAGAAGACATAGAAGTCGTCGCCCACGCGTACTGGCAGCGACCCGCCGCGCGGTTCGCCGTACCGTCGGGCGTAAGCCGATACGTCCCACGTGGTAGAGTAAACGCGCTGGCAGCGGATACCATCGTCACCGTGCAGGTCCAGGTGCAGGATGACATGCGGGGCAATGGTGTAGACTGCCCATAATTCGCCGTCATGCTCAAAGAGCAGCCAATTCTTCTCTTGCCATTGGCGGTCGTCCAGCAATAAGGGCCGGGCCTGCCCACGCGCGGACAACGTGTTGGCATCCAGTTCCACCAGGTAGAGCAGACTGGGCAAGCGAAAATGACAGTAAACGGCCCACAACCGATCTTGATAGATCAGCAAACGCGGATCGCCCACCTGCGGGGTGATGTTGGGAATGCTATCCGAGAGGGGCGTTGCGCTATCAGGTATTACAGCCAGCGCCTCATCCAAGTAGCAGATAGCAAAACGCTCGATCCCGTAGCCAGGCGTGACGACTTTATAGGCCATGATCCACTGATTGTTCAGGCGTTGAATGGTCGGGTTGGTAACGAAATATTGCTCGATAGGACGCTCGCGCGCCCAGGCGATGGGAACCAATTCTTGGTTTTCGAAGGTTCGCGACAGGGATGATCGGTTCATGCGCCACTCCCGTCAGCGGTGATGAGCGTGGCGTCTGCGGGTGACGTGAGCAGATAATCAAACGGGCTGCGCGCCACGGCGGTCATTATCTCCGCGTAATTTGTTACGACCTCAGCATAGGGTCGATCCCATGTTTTGACGATCTGGCTGGTGAGTAGAACGAGCGGCACGCCCAGCCAGGCACAGACCCGCGCACTGGTGATGGGCCACTGTTCGCTGCTTTGCAAATCCGCCTCATAGACCAACGGCAGGTGCGGCAGTTGCTGCATCAAATCGGCCAGGGTCTGACGATCCTGCACACAGGTGCGCAGATCGCGCAGGAAGTCATCGACATCCAATGTGATGGTGCGCGGCGCGCGTAGTCGATCGGTGGTGGTCTGCCAACGCCCGGAGGCCTGTGCGACAGACCAGGACAGGGTTTGCTGCAAGGCATCCCGGCGGTGCAGATAGATCAGCCGCCAACCGCGGTGATGAAGGTCGCGCAGTGTCTTGTCCAGATGATAGACCTGACCACCGGTCTTGAGTTTGAAGCCGTAGACGGGCTGCGTGGCCTGTCCGGCCCGCCGCTCCAGATAAGGTAGCGGCCTAGCCCGGATCAGCCACAACAGTGGCCGCCGCCAGCGCCGCCAGAGGCGCTCGTTCAAGATTTCACCCTCACATTGAATGTCTGGATGTGAGCGCAACAAATCCACCAGCAGCGTACTGCCCGATCGGCCGTTGTTGACAATGACAAAGCGTTTGGCGTGTTCCATGGCAGGGTCTATTTACTGGACGACGCCGGGGCAAAGTCAGGCCACAAACCTGGTTCTAGCCCTGGGCACAGCGCAAAGACCCGCTGTACGTCTTCTCGGAAATACGCGGCCAGGCGTCCTCGCTCTTCTGCGTCGGGCTTCGCGACAACATATTTGCCCGGCTTGATGCGCTCGGAATAGCCTTTTGCCCGGTAACGATCATCAACTCCCAAAAATCGATAAGTACGGGCCAGCTCCTCCTGGGGGAATTGTGCCGAGCGTTCATATTGCAGAACAAGCACCCGGTCGGGATCATAATAGTGAAATAGTCTGGCCAATCCGATGCTATAAAGGCTGTGCAGCATGGCTTCGGTATAAAAGGAGTAGGTGTTCAAAAGATAGCGTTGTTGCTGGTCCGAGTCCCCAAAAAACCGCCGGCCGCGTTTGGTCAGCAGATGATTCAGGTGGGAGACAAAGCGATCGATCGGGTTGCGCAGGATTACGATGATCTTTGCATCTGGTGCCGCCAGGGCAAGCTGTTCAAGACAGGTGGGGTATGCCAAGTATTGAGTGGAAAACTCTCCGCATATTGCGCCCGGCGGCGACGCAAATGCCTCACGGTACACGTCGATGGCATGAACTGGCATGGCGCCAGATTGAAAATGCAGAAAGTATTGAAGTTCCTTGCGGGTAGAATCTGAATGACGCGCCCGATTGTCGACCAGCTGGGGATGCTCCATCATCAATTTATACCACCACGTGGTGCCGCTCTTGGGCGTTCCCACGCCCACAAAATCCGGCGGTTTCACGGTCCAACCATGCCTTGCCAGCGGGGCCAGGTGCTCCCGTTGGAAAGACGTAAACAGTGGGTTATATGGCACCTGTTCCGAACTTTGCCCCTGATTGACCTGCGGCCACGCCAATTTACGGAACGCGTTGACCACCTTAGCTGCTTTGCTGGAACGCTTCAACACCAGACTGACGCGACGTTTGATGCGCTGGCGGAGGCTGGGGCGTGCGGCCATGGTGAGGGTCAGCTGTTGCGACAGATTGACATCTCGAGCCTCGTCCGCCTCGTCGCGCAGCTGCTGCAGACGCGCGGCAACTTGCGGGTCTACGTCGCAGCCCTGCAACCAGTCTATGTATGGTTCATACGCATTGAACAGTATCTCGGCCGCCACATCGCGCAGCTGCTTATTGTGGTCACTCTGCAATTGCCCTCTGCGCGGACTGTTACGGAAGACCACGTTTTTCCGGCTGGCCGCCACATGGTGATAGATTAGATCGCCGTAAATACCGCCCATCCATTCGTGAAACTGGCGTTGATTGCTGCGCGGCAGGCGATAGACCGGCAGGTGGTTGGCTTCGGCCACCCAGGTAAAGTGCGACAGGGTATCGATGGTTTCCTGGGCATGAGTATTGTCGAAATCGAAACGGAGTTGATAGTCTTCAACGAAATCGACGGTGGTGCATAGACAACTGGCATGCACGTGGGGGCGGATGGCGGGCGTCATGTTATCCCGCCAGATGCCGGCAAGCACAGCTCCTTCATCCAACTTGGCGATCAACTCGGTCAACCAACCGGAGCGCAACGGATGAGCATCGCTGTCCAGGGCAACGATGTAGTATGCGCCTTCTTGCCGGGCTAAGTGATACAGGCGTTGGAGAGGCGTTCGATGAGGATGGTTCAATGTTTCATAGCTCGCGGCTGAGATCAGGGTGAGCGCTGACTGAGCTAGAAACCAGTCTTCTAAGCCCCGATCGTTACTGCGGTTGTTCCACAGATAGATGTGATAATTGGGATAGTCAGTATACGCGGCGATGCGCGCCAAACAAAGCCGAATCCAGCGATTAGCTGCGGAGTGATCGCCGCCATTGACGATCAGGATGGCTGCCTTTTTGATTTGTTGGGAGCTCGTCATGGCTCTATCCTGGTTACTTGCAACTGCATCGCTGTCCGCTTCAAGCTACCCCGTAAATGGCCCATTGGTAGAGAGACGCTCGTTCATGATCTCGACCTCGCTGTGAATGGCCGGATGTGAGCGCAACAAATCCACCAGCAGTGTACTGCCCGATCGGCCGTTGTTGATGATGACGAAGCGAGTGGCAACGGATCACATTAGCCTGCCCCGCACTTATCGGGGGCTACTTTTTTCAGCCAGCGTGCCAGATTGCCCCAGGCCATGTACGAATAGACCCGCGGCCAACGCTCAACCAGCAGATCAGCGTAGGCGCGGGTCAGGGTTTTGATCTGCGCCTGGGAGGAGCCACTCCCGGCAGACAACGGCGCACTCACTTCGATGGTTACCTGACCGGTGGTTGCCAATGTGCAGAAAACCGGGACCAGCAGAGATCCGGTCTGCACAGCTAACTCAGCGGCGCCCTGGCGGAAGAGGCGCTGCCCGCCAAAAAAAGGCACGGTGATGCCTTGCTTCCCCTTGCCGCCGTCGCCGGCGATGATGACGGTTTCGCCACGGCGCAGGCTTTGATAGGCGCGATAAACCTGCACCGACCGATCTTGCGTACGTGTTTCCATATCGCCAGTCCAACCGCGAATAAACAACGGCTGGTGACCACCAGCCGTCAGGCTGCGCACGAACAAAACACTTAATTCGCTGTGCAGTACCAGAAAGATAATGCCGCGCCCATCACGCCGTGGCGCCCACAACGTTGGGTCGCCCTGCACCGCCACCCAGGGCGATGTTCCCAGTGGCACACTCAAGACTTGATTGCGCCAGCTCGCCCAGGTGTTGGCCAGGAGGCTCTGTCGGATGGCTGCCTCGGGATGTTGTTCCCCGACGAGATCCCCCCAACGGTTTAGCAGTTCGATCTCGCGGCGAAACAGCCTGTGGCGCACACCGGGCGTTGCCAGCCAAGCACGCTGCAAGCGCACACCCAGACCATATGGCAAGGCATGCCCTCGAAAGAGCGGCCCTCTCTCGATCAGTCGTCGGTGGCGAGGCGTGCGTGAGGCGACTGGCGTCTTGTGACTGGTGGCTGACGGTGTTGGTGGAGCGGCCTGCTCCGGGCTGAGCAGGCGCACGAGGTTGGCAACGGTGGGCGACTGAAAGAACTCGGGGTCAACTTTGACGCCAAATTGTTCCTCGATCTCTAACAGCATGTGCAGGGACGTCAGCGAATCGCCGCCCAGGGCGAAGAAATTGTCATCGGGGTTGATAGGCACATCGCCCAGAAGGCTTTGCCAGAGGTGAACGATCCGATCGCTCAGGGATACTTCAGATGAAAGCAGATCGGTTGGTGCAGGCAACGGGCGCTCGACCAGATACTTCTCCCGATTGGCGGCCCGCCCGATCTTGGCGTCGGACTGGACCACCCAGCCTTTGGGCACAAAGCGAATGTCCGCCAGCGTGATGTCGAGCACGTCATTCACCTGACGTACAATTTCTGCTCGCCAGGCCGCTAGTTGATCCGCTGACTCCTCGTCGCGCGTCTCACACACCAACACCGGGGACTGAGTGCCCAAGGCTTCATCGCGCACGCCGAACGCAACGGCCAGTCGGCCGCGCTGCTCCAACACTGCCGTAGCAACCTCCTCGATAGCCTGCGGCTGGATATTCTGCCCGCCGACGATAATCAGGTCATCCTTGCGGCCCAGGATGAAGAGTTCGCCCTCGGCCAGATAGCCCAGGTCGCCGGTGCAATACCAGCCGTCGCGCATGACCTGCGCCGTGAGATCGGGACGGCCATAATATCTGTCAAAGCAGAAGGGAGTACGCAGTAACACCTCACCAATGTGCCGCTCCGGCAAGGGGCTTCGCTCCCTGTTGACGATCATCACTTCAACATCTGGCAAAGGCATCCCGCATCCGATCACGGCCAAAGACTCGGTGTCGATCTGCTGCACCGATGTCGCTGTCGCGTCTGCGCGTACCAGATCGTGAACCACCCAATCCACGCGGGTGGGCCGTCCTAAAGGTGTAATTGACACATTAACTACTTGCTCAGCCATGCCATACGTACCACACAGCGCGCGGTCCTGTAGATTACAGGCGGTAAAGTGCTGCTGAAAACTTGCCAGACTCGCATAGGTGACCAATTCTGCACCCACGATAATCGTATGCAGACTGCTCAAATCGTAAGGCGCGGGGAAGGGATAGGCGATGCGCCGCACCATGAAACTCAGCGCAAAATTGGGCAAAAATGTCACACCGCCTTGATACGTTGTCACCGCGGCCAAAAGTAGTTCGGGGCGGGCCACCCAGTTGGCTGGGCTGAGATGCACCGACAACTGGCCCATCACCAATGGAATCAACAGACACAAGACCAGTCCGCCATCATGAGAAAATGGCATACAGCCGATAACTGCCCCTCCAGCCCGATGTCTCGCCTCAAACAGCCGCTCGATGTTTAGCATGACCGCCTTTTGTGAAAGAACCGCCAGTTTTTGCGTTCCGGTAGTGCCGCTGGTGAGCTGCAAGTAGAGCGGTGCATCGTCAGAGCGTTCGTATGAGTTAAATCCGGGCGGTGGTACATCAGCCTGCGTCAAGTCCAAGACACAGACCCGGCAACCTGACCTGGCCCACTCGTCCTGTATAGCTGCCCGCGTGGCGATTGGCTCCGTGGTCAAGACTGCGCGGGCATGGGTGTGATCTGCCAGGGCCAGCAAGCGCTGATGGTCTGCGTCCATCTGGCGGGGGCGTGGATAGGGTAGAATGACGGGCACTGCACCCGCATAGAGTGCGCCCAGAAACGCCACCACCAGATCATAGCTGTGATCTAATGCCAGCAGCACAACGTCACCTGGCTGGACCTCTTGCTGATGCCAAACCCACGCGGCGCGCCGGAGGTCAGCCATTAAGGCAGCAAAGGTGGCAATCGTCTTTTCCGTGCCAGCCACATCCAAAAAGACCAATGCACGTTGTCCAGGTTGCTCGGTCGCGTGGCGGTGGATGGCAGCCATGAGAGATAGGCGTTCAGACATGTGGATTATCCTCTTGGTCAAACACTGGCCGCCCAGCGCCACCTATTCCGCGTGCGTGCCCGACTCGACCACGCGGCCACGATCCATGACATGAATCACGTCCACCAACAGCGTTCTACCTGAACGGCCACTGTTGACGATGACGAAGCGCTCTGGTTGGCTAGTCATGCGGATCGCCTGTAATTATTCGGCCGACATCACGTTTCGCTCTAACTTACCCTGCAGATGGCCCCAGCGTTGACTGGTATACACCTGTGACCAGTGTTGTATCATCAACTCCCCGTAGGCGCGTGTGAGTGCTTCAACCTGCGCTTCGTGTGAGCCGGGTACCGCCGTGGTCAGGGAACACACATCGAAAGTCACACGCCCATCGAGCGCCATCGTAGCGAAGACGGCTGCCAGTCGCGCACCCGTCTGAACGGCCAGTTCTGCGCCGCCTGGTCGAACAACGAACTTCCCGCCAAAGAAAGGCAAAGTAATCCCCGATTGTCCAAAACGACCATCACCGGCGATAATGACCGTTTCGTTACGTTGTAGGGCTTGATACGCCTGGTAAACCAACGAAGATCGTCTGTTGGGTTGCGCGCTTTTGATCAATACGAACTGGCAGCCGCCGCTGTGTAAACTGTGCATGAATAGCGTGCTGAGGTGGCTGTGCATCACAAGGAAGATGACACCCGGCCCCTCACACTGCGGTTGCCACAGGGTTGGATCGCCCCGCACCGTCACCCAGGGCGATGTCCCCAGCGGTACGCCCAAGACGTGATTGCGCCAATTCCCCCAGGTGTTGGCCAGCAAGCTCCGTCGGATGGCGGCTTCTGGCTGCTGTTCCCCGACGAGATTGCCCCAACGGCGCAGTAGTTCGATTTCGTGGCGAAACAAGGTTTGTCGAATGCCCGGCGTTGCCAGCCAGGCGCGCTGCAAGCACACACCCAGACCATACGGCAGGGCGCGCCCCCGTAAGAGCGGCCCTCTCTCGATCAGCCGTCGTTTGCGGAGCGCGTGTGTGCGTGAGGCGGATGGCGTCTTGCGGCTGACGGCCAGCGGCGCGGGTGGGGCGGACTGCTCTAGGCTGAGCAGGCGCACCAGGTGGGCGATGGTGGGGTCATGAAAGAACTCGGATTCCACTTTGACGCCAAACTGCTCTTCGATCTCTAACAGCAGGCGTAAGGCCGTCAATGAATCACCGCCCAGCTCGAAGAAGTTGTCGTCGAGGCCCACCTCGTCAAATTCAAGCAGCTCAATCCAGACGTCAGCGATTTGCTGCTCTAGTTCCGTGTGCGGTGCGACGAAGGGCGTGTCCAGTTCTGGCCGCGCTGTGCCGAGCGGCGGAAGGTTCTGCCGGTCAATCTTGCCGTTGGCGTTGCGCGGCAGGTTTTCCAGGACGATGAACCGGGCCGGGATCATATAAGTTGGCAATGACCTGGCTAAACGATCATGGAGTTCACTGGCAGTCGGTCCGGGCAACTGGTGCGGCGCGAGATACGCCATCAGCCGTGGCTCACCATTCCGGCTTGGGCGCGGGACAACCACGCACTCGCGGATGTCTGGATGCGCCATGAGCGTGGCCTGGATTGATTCTGGTTCCACGCGATAGCCACGAATTTTCACCATCAAATCCTGGCGTCCCCGATACTCGAGACAGCCATCGGGGCGTAGACAGCCCAGGTCACCGGTAAGCAGAATGCGCTGATCGCCTCCGTCCGGATCGGGCAGGAATTTTGCGGCGGTCAGTTCCGGGTTACGCCAGTAACCCGGACTGAGATAACGACTGCGTACCGCGATCTGCCCGACTTGGCCGGTTTTCACGGGATGCCCGTTTTCGTCCCACACCATGACTTCGTTCTCTTCGACGGCATAGCCGATCGGCACCGGATTGGCCGTGGGCTGAATGTCTTGCAGGCCGATCACATATCGTGTCACCAGCAGCAATTCGCTCATTGAGAGCCGGTTGATGATCACACAGTCCGGTGAAACGAGGTCGGCCAACCCGATCAATTCGCGCGCGAGAAAGGGCTGCCCGCCCAGCACAACGGCCCGCACCGCGGGCAGTCGGCGCAAGGATTGGCTTGAAGCGAGCAGGTCACGCAGCAGACTCACCGGTGCAAAAAAAACTGTGATGGATTGTTCGGCCAGCCAATCGAATAGTTCTATGAGCCTTGATATATCGGACGAATGAATGCACAGTGTGGCGCCGTTCAAGAGGGTGACAAAACCGATGGTGGAGTATAGAGCAAAGGCGGGAGAAAAGACCTGGTTTACGCGGTCCTGAGGGCCGAGTTGCTCATAGCGGTGGCTTTGGCGAGCGCGGTTTAGCCACCCGCCGTGATGCCAGATGACGCCTTTGGGTTGCCCGGTGGACCCCGACGTAAAAAGAACGGAGGCATACGATTCGGCGGTGAGGTTGAGCGCGGGAACCGCAACCGGCGTGTCGAGCTCAAGCGTGTCGATCGTTACAATCTCTGTTTCGAGGGGCGCGCTCTCGTAAGCCAGAGGCAATAGATTTGAAATTGTCAGCAGGATTTTTGCCGCGCTTGTTTGCAGAACGATTCGGCACGCACCGGCTTGCGTGAGAGGATCGAGCGGCACATAGAACTTGCCGGCTTTGAGCACTCCCAGGATCCCCGTGACTGCCGAGACGGTATTGGGCAGCAAGAGCGCTACCGGTTCAGGCTCATGACCAAAGCGCGCCACAAGCTGAGCGGCCAGGCGATCGGAACTGGCATCCAAAGCGGCATAGCTGGTGGTAGACGCTTCGTCCACCACCGCCGGATGATCGGGCACGCAGCGCGCCACCTCACGAAATCGTGTGACGATATCCTGGTTCGGGTCGGGCGGATTCAGCAACAGCATTAAACGGGGTGTCCTTCCAGAATTTGAAAGGCAGAACGCGTCGGGATCAATCGGGTCAATTCAAAGCCGGCCTCGCGAAACAGCGCATGAAAATCGGGTTCGGTTCGTTCGCGTCCACCATTCATGACCAGCATCGTTAAGTCTGCCAGCGCCGCCTCCTGCGTCGGGTTGTGCTGCGAGATGACGCGTTCAACTACGAACAAAGTCTGAGTGGCTTGCATGGCGCGGCGGCAGTTCTTAAGAATTTGGATCGCGCGGGAATCATCCCAATCATGGAGAATCCGTTTGAGGATAAAAACATCCCCTTCACACGGCACCGCTTCCAGAAGACTACCCGCCACAATTTTACAGCGGTCCAAGACCTGGGCCGCAGCGAGAAATTCCAGACTGTCTTGAATGACCTGGGGTTGATCAAAGAGAACTCCCCGTTGCACGGGATGGGCCTGGAGAATGGCTGCCAGTAGCGTTCCCTGTCCACCGCCCACATCGACGATACACTCGAATTGCAAGTCTATGGCTTCCACGATTGCGGCAACGTTCGAGGTCGTGCGATCGCTCATTGCGACATTAAAGACGCGACCCGCCGCCGGATTCAGCGCGCGGAATTGCCAGACATTCATGCCCTGCAGATCGTCAAACGCCGTCTCACCCGTTTTAATGCTGTGCAATAGATTACGCCAGGTGGGATAGAATTGCTGCCCGGAGAGTATGGCCCACGCGCGCAGCGAGTCCGGGGTGTCGCAGCACAAATAGCGCGCCGGTTCATTCATCTCAAAATAATCCCCGTCCCGCTGGACAAAAACACCCGCGCTGGCGAGTGCGCGCAACAGGCGAAAGAGAGCATTTGGATGGGCGTGGCATAAACCGGCCACTTCGGTAAAATGCCTGGGGCCGTCTTTGAGCCAATCGGCGATTCCGAGTTCGGCGGCGACGTACAAACCCTGCGCGAGTTGATAGCCATTGATTATCTGCCGCAGCGCCTCGCGCGACAGGTCGGCTGAATCGAAAGCGGCCACTATTATTTCTTTCCGGAACTCAGATCCGCGATAAAGCGACCATCCCAAAACTTGTCCGGAGTGACGATCTGATCAAGTAATTTCTGATTGAAAGCCCATTGCTGAAAAGCCATCAGGCTATCCTGTTTAAGGCTGCCGTCGGTAGGAATAGTAACCCAGCACATTTTCTTCAGCAATTCGGGGTCTAGCTTAGTATATTTAGCAAGGATTGCCACATTGCGCTCGGTGGGACCAGCCTGGTATTGACGCACCGCATCCAGATAGGCCAGAGTGACCCGCTGGCCGAGTTCTGGTGATTGGAGCAGACGTTCGCTAAAGAGAATAGCGCTGTACTGACTGTCCGGCATCACCACCGCCGCGCTTTGGATGATTTCGCCTTGGCCGCTCTGCACGATCCGCGTGATCCACGGCTCAACACTTACCGTGAGAGAGATTGCGCCGGACTGCAGGGCTTCGACCGCGCTGGCTGGAGGCATTTTGCTGGTATTAACCTCAGCGAGGGTCAATCCGCCGCCGGCCAGCACCTGACTGGTAAAAAATCCTTGCATCCCTTGCTCGCCGGCCGAATCGGTCGCCAGTGTCAACCCTTTCCAGGCGGCAACGTCCCGGAATTTTTCCGCCTGGTCTTGACGCGCAACGATGGCGGTCGAAGCGCAGTCGCCTGCATTCCATTGCGACTGGCCCAGCACCAGCCGCGCCGTTCCCCCGCGCGCGATGGCGTTAAACAAACCGGTGTAAATCACCGCGGAGCCAAAGTCCAATTCACCTTGCATCAAGAGGGGCAGAGCCTCGGCCGTCGGCACTTCCACAAACTCGACCTGGATGCCGTACTTGGCGAAATAACCTTCGTCCTGGGCAATGAAGAAAGGCGCAAAACCCATATAGGGTTGAAGGTTGGCCTTCAGATGCACGGAAGCCTCAGTGGGTTGAGCGGTCTTTTCAGCGAACGGAGGCGTCGCCGCACAGGCGGTCGCCCCCCACAGCAGACTAGCGACCAGGCTGGCCGTGATGATCAAGCGCCGTTTATTGAGCATGAGATTCAACTCCTCGTTGGGATGAACGTCGGCGGGTCAGCCGGTTAATTCTTTTCCGTTGGTCGCTGCCAGGGAAGCGCATATCCCGTGATCCATTCAAGCACCCGATTGGTGATCACCCCCAACAGGGCGATCACAATGAGGGTAGCGTAAAGCTCCTCCACGCGCAGGGTTTGCCACGCCAGCCAGATCGTCGCGCCCAACCCCTGGCGCGCTGTGACCAATTCGACGGACACCGTAACCAGGAGCGCTGCATTCACCGCTAGCTGGACGCCCGCTAAAATCATCGGCAGGCTGCCCGGCCAGATCACCCGGCGGATTAACGTCCAGCCCCGCACCCCATAATGACGCGCCACTTCCAGGGTTAGATTGTCGATCTGTTGAACACCCGCCATGCTGTTGATGAGCATCGGGAAGAAAGCGGTCAGGGCAATCAGCGCGATGGTGGATTGTTCACCGATGCCAAAGATAATGAGCGCCAGAGGGAGCAACGCCAGCTTGGGCAATGGATGGATCGCGGCAACGATCGGGTTGGCCACGCCCCGGACGACCTGCGACCAACCCATCAACAAGCCCAGTAACAAGCCCAGACTCCCGCCGAACGCCAGCCCCAGCATTAACCGCAACAGCGTGTAACCCAGGTCGGTCAACAATTTACCGCTGGTCAGCATATTCGCCAGCGTAACCAGGATCGTAGACGGGGCGGGAAAAAACAAGCGCGAAATCGATCCGTCGCGTGTACCCAGTTCCCAGCCCAGAATAACGATCAACCACAAGAGCACGGGCAGCCGGTGGAATAGATTAAGGTTGCGGCGCGGCTGTTTGGGTTGGTCGAGCTTCATTTGATCCACGAGCGCGCTTCGGGTTCCAGCATTTTCCAAATGCGCCACCGCATCTCCTCTAACTCAGGATGAATACGCCCGGTCAAATCGCGCGGCTGTTCCAGTGACACCTGGACCTCCGTGAGAATGCGCCCGGGTCTGCCGCTCAGGACCAATACGCGCTGCCCAAGCAAAATCGATTCTTCAATGTCGTGAGTCACAAAGAGGACCATCAGCGGGCGTTCGCTCCACAGCCGCAATAGATCATCTTGCAGCACCAGTCGCGTCTGAGCATCCAGCGCGCGAAAGGGTTCATCCATCAGCAAAATATCCGGCCGGGTCACCAGGGCGCGCGCAATCGCGGCCCGTTGTCGCATTCCACCAGAGAGCTCATGCGGATAATGCCGGGCAAAATCGCTCAGCCCCATCTGGGCGAGCAAGTCAGTGGTCTGGCGGTAACGGTCTGAGAGTGCGATGCCTTGCGCTTCTAAACCCAGAGCCACGTTATCCAGGATATTAAGCCAGGCAAACAAACCGGCGTCTTGAAATACCATGGCGCAGCGCGGCGTAGCCGACCAACCCGCAAAAGCAATCGTCCCCGCCGTCGGCTGGATTAGTCCGGCCAACAGGCGCAACAACGTAGATTTGCCACAGCCGCTTGGCCCCACCAGGCAGATAAACTCATTCTGGCATACGGCAAAGGATACCCCTTGCAGCGCCATCACATCGCCACGCGGCGAGGGAAAACGCTTGGCAAGATTCGTAACCTGCAACTGTCCGGCCATCACCGCGCCTCAATCCCCGGAACCAGCGTCTGTGGCATATGATCGTGCCCGGTCTTTGTCTCGCGTATCTGCAACCGCCACGAGGCAGCATAGTGGCCGTCCAATGTCACCAGTTCGGCGTGCGTGCCCGACTCGATCACGCGGCCCTGGTCCATGACGTGGATCACGTCCGCCTGCATGGCGGTGGTAAAGCGATGCGTAATGATCAACGCCGTACGACCGGCCACCAATTCTCGGAAGCGCCCCAGCCACGCCGCTTCGGCCCAACTGTCCATGGCGCTGGTCGGCTCATCCAGGATCACCAGGTCGGCCCGGCGCACAAAGGCCCGCGCCAGCGCCAGACGCTGCCACTCGCCCACGCTCAACTCCGTGTAGCCGAACCACTTGCCCAGCACCGTCTCATAGCCGTCGGGCAGCCGCTCGATCAACTGATCGGCGGCCGCCGCGCGCGCCGCCGCCTCGATCTGCGCCCGATCGGGCCGGGCGGCTAAATCGCCGAAGGCGATGTTATCGGCCGCGGTCTCATGATACGGCGCGGGCTGCTGAAAGAGCACCGTGATGCGCCGCCGCAGATCGGCTTGCGCCATCGCGCGCACATCGCAGCCGTCCCAGGTGATGCGGCCGGCCTGGGGATCGTAAAAGCGGCACAGCAGTTTCAACAGCGTGCTTTTCCCCGCGCCATTCTCACCCACGATGGCGACGATGCGACCCGCTGGGACATGCAAATCAAAGTCGGTCAGCGCCACGCGGTCGCTGCCGGGATAGCCAAAAGTCACTTTTTCCAGGCGCATGCCGTCGCGCAGACCGGCGGGTGGCGACACGGGCCGATCGGGGTCCGTGAGCACGGGTTCCAGATCGAGAAAGACAAACAGGTCGTCCAGAAACAGCAGATTACGATAGATGTCACTGACGCCCGTCAGTAGATTGCGCATCAAGCGCTGGCCCTGGTTCATGGCCTGGTAGAACATGGCCAGATCGCCCAGATTAAAGAGGCCGCGCAGCGCTTGCCAGGCCATCCACACCAGCGTCAACGCCAGGGTCAACAACCCGATCAGGCTCGCGCCGATCTGGGTAAACAGTTGATCGCGTGACAGGCGCAGACGCTCGCCGCGCAATTGGCCGCGCAACTGCCGATAAGCCTGGCTGAAGTGTGCGCCGAGGTCAAACAGGCGGATTTCCGCCGCCAGCTGATCCGAAGTCAGGGCGCGGTGATAATAGGTCAGGCGGCGTTGATTGACCGTGTTGGCGACCCGCCACTGTTGAAATCGCCAGGCCGTGCGCAGCGCCACCCACAGGGCCGGCAGTGTGCCGATCAACAACACCAGCGGCAGCCACCACGCAAAGGTCGTCAGTACGCTTGCCATCGCCAGCAGTGTGATGGCGTTTTGCAGCAGACCCCCCAGGCTGTCCAGCAGGCCCAGCGGCCGCTCGATTGCATCGATGCTGGCGCGCTGCAGTTGGTCGTAGTAGGTGGGTGATTCGTAGAATTGCAGATCCAGCGCCGTCGCTTTGGCGTGAATCAGTTCATACAGTTGATCTTGCACTTGGTCGGCCAGAGCAGTCCGCACGTAGTCGGCGGCGCTGCCCAGCACTTCGCCTGTCAGCAGCACCAGCCCCATCAGCCCAATCGAGATGACCGCCGGTTCCAACACCGCCCGATCGCCGCCGCTCCCGATCAAGGCCGCCAATGAATTCACTACCGACCGGGTGAGGTAGACCGTGAAGATGGGCAGCACACCCTGAATCATCAGCAGCCCGATGGTCACGGCGGTCCAGCGCGGAGCCGCCGCCCAGATCAAGCGTAAGGTTCTGGGCACATGGCGCAGTTGAGCGAGTTGATGGCCGGGGTGCAGCATCCGCTGTTGCCGGGCTTCGCGCCCGCACGCCGCCGCGCCTGTCCGCCCTTTCCGACTGCGCATGTTTACCCGGCTCGTTTGGGGGTGGGCCAGCCCTGTTCACTTACATCGTGAATGGGATCGAGCAGCAGCAAGTCGGCCATGTCGGTGTACTTCTCCAAAACGGGCGGGGTGAACCGCGGTTTGCCATGGTTGGCAGGGAGTGCAGTTCCGGAAGATTGCGGCACAGCGCTCTCGTCGTCGAGTGGGACAATCAACTGGTCTTGCACCAGTTGGGCCAGGAGCGACTGTAGGCCGGCCACAATTGTCGTCGGCGTACCCTCGTAGCGCCGGACCAGTTCATCGCTGATCGTCTGGCTGGCCGCCCCCTGCTCAATCAACTGCCAGATGGCGGCGCCGGTTTCGCGCAGACTATAGTATGCCCCGGTATCCAGATTGATGATAATCGCTTCACCGTCAATGGTTTCGCTGATCACGGTCGGGTGGTTCACACGAAAATGGAGCAGTGCGCCCATGGGGAACTCCTGGCACAATAAGAATGGCTGCCGGTCCGCACCCTGACACGAATAATACGGGCCTGCAAAACGCAGCGTCTAACAGCCACGCCGATTCTACCATTAACCGATCGGGCTATCAAGCGCAGCGCCGCAACGCGTCGCCCGCGGAGCTGATCGCTAGGCGGGACTGTCGGCCTGAGTGGTTGCCCCGTGCGGCTGATAATCACGTTGATAGGCCCAGGTGCACGGCGGCAAGCGATTCAACACCACGCCCACGCAGCGCACGCCCGGCTGATCGAGCTGCTGCTTGCTCACCGCCGCCGTCCTCAACCGCGTCACGCCGTAAGCCGCCACCAGCACGACGCCGTCGACTTGATGCGCCAGCACCGTCGCATCCGTAGCAGACAGGATCGGCGGCGCATCGATGATGACCACGTCGTGAGTCTGGCGCAGAAATTCAAGCCACTGCCGCATCCGTTGTGAACCGAGCAATTCGGCCGGGTTAGGAGGCAGCGCTCCGCTCACGACGAGCGACAAATTGGGCACGCCGCTGAGCATGGCGCAGGTCGGCCATTCGGTTGGATCGCGCCGCAGCACTTCGGTCAACCCCTCCCGATTGGCTCGATCAAACATCCGATGCAAATTCGGGTGGCGCAGGTCTGCATCCACCAGCGCCACCCTCAAGCCCGCCTGCGCCATCACCACCGCCAGATTCGCCGCGATGGTGGATTTGCCCTGCGACGGACTGTCACTGGTGATCAGCAGGGTGCGCAACGGGTGATCGACACCGGCGAATTGCAGATTGGTTCGCAGCGCGCGGAATGCTTCTACCATCGGCGCGCGCGGCGTATGCCAGGCGAGCAGGGCCGGGTCGCTCGTCGGCCATTGAGCGATCCGGCCGATGACAGGCAAGTGCAGCACCCGCTCGATCTGGTCGGACGAACGCACGCGATCATCCACTGCTTCGATCAAACTCGCCAACCCGATGGCCCCCAGCAGTCCGATCAGGCCGCCCAGCACAGTATCCTCAATGGGGCGCGGATAGATCGGCGCGGTCGGCGCCAGCGCCGGTTCAACCACGATCAGGCTGTTGTTGGCCTGCGCGACCGTCAGGCGCAGATCGGCGCTGGTCTTGGTCAGTTCCGCTAGGCTCTGGCGGAGTTGAGCCTGGTCAGACTGCAGGCGTTCCAGATCGGCCGCTTGCGCCAGATCGCGCGGCGTTTCCAGCGCATTGATAAGCACTTGCGCCTGAGCAACCTGGTCTTGCACGGCGGCAATCTCTTGCGCCAGGTTGGCTTGCGTCTCGGCGTATTGCGCGGTCAGCAGGGTGGCATAGATATGATTGAAAACCGCGGGCAGGGTGCGCGCCAGATCGACCGCCAGCTGGGCGTCGGGGCTGGTCACCTGCAGATCCAACAGTTGGGTATCGGAAGTCAAATTCACGTTGAGCTGGGCGGGCAGCGAGTCTACCGGAAAGCTTAGGCCCAACTCTTGCAGCGTGGCGGCGACGGTCGAAGGCAACAGGAGCATTTCGGCATACGTGGGGGCGCGTTGATCGCTCAGGCGAACCCAATTCGAATTTAAGTTGGCGCTGCCGCCTTTGAAGACCACCTGCCCACGGGCTTTGATGCGCCAGCCCGACTCATCCGCGAGCGTGTTGTCGGTGGCGTTGATCAACAACGTGGTTGAGGCGCGATACACCGGCGGCGTGAGGTGGCTCATGAGGAAGGCCGCGCCTGCGCCTAATAAGACGCCCAGCACGAGCAAGCGCGCCTGACGTCGCAGCACAGCGCTGAGATACGAAAGTGAATGATTCACCTGAGCCGCCTACTCCACGGTCGACGTTGACTTCAGGCCATTATAATCCAAATTCAGGCAGTGAAGGCCATTCGTGCTAGTGCTCAGAAAAACATTTCAGCCTCACCCCCCGGCCGCGCCACATCTTCCCGTTTGCTTTTCTCCTTGATTCTTACTACAATCCTCTTACGACAAAAGTCGCCGACAAAGGTCGCCGACAAAGGTCGCCGTGACCAACGCGCGGCGCTTGACTTTGACCGTCCTGATAAGACGAGGCCGACATGACTGGAACACCGACTCCACAGGGCATTCTCTCCGATCAACCCGCCAGCTCCGATCAACTCAACTTCGCGCCCTACGCCAAGACGCTGGCCGACATCATCGCCGATCCGGTCACGGCCACGCCGTTGACCATCGGCGTTTTCGGCAGTTGGGGGCAGGGTAAGACCAGCTTGATGCGCATGGTCGAGCGGCAGGTCACCACACAGCCCGCGCCTAATTTTTCTGTGCAGGCGGTGTGGTTCAACGCGTGGTTGTACAGCCAGCAGCAATCGCTGTGGCGCGCGTTGATTTCGCGCGTGCTGAATGCCGCGCACCACTTCCCCACGCTCGATGACGCTGCGCGCCGCCTGTTGATCCATCTGGAGACAAGGTTGTATGGAACCACCGCTGCGACCGGCGGCCAGTTGACGCTGCCCGGCGCGGCCCTGCGCGGCTTGAGCGGTGTGACCTTGCCGCCGTTGATGGGCTTGGAGTTGATGCTGCGCCAGGCCAAACGCGACGGCCATGACGAAGCCGTGCGCAACTTGCAGCAGATGATGGCTGACGTGGAAGAAAGTGATGCCCACACTCGCCGCGATCAGATCGCCGCGTTGGACGATTTCCGCCGCGAGTTCGAGATCATCAGCCGGAAGTGCATTGTCGATCATGGACGGTTGGCCGTCTTCGTGGACGATCTCGATCGCTGCTTGCCCGACAAAGCGGTGGAGGTGCTGGAAGCAATCAAGTTGTTCCTCGACGTGCCGGGCGTGATCTTCGTGTTGGGCATCGCCCGCGACGTGATCGAGCAGGGCATCAAGGTGCGCTATAAGGATTACGAGACGCAGTTGAACGGCGCGGAGTATCTGGAGAAGATCATCCAGATTCCGTTCTCGCTGCCGCCCATTGACGAGAAAGCGGTGAAGAACTACGTCAAAGACATCGCCGGGGCAAACCTGCCCGATCCGCGCTGCGAAACAGTCTTCTCCGTAGGACTGGAACCGAATCCGCGCCGCATCAAGCGCACGCTCAACATCTTCTTGTTGCTGTGGAAGTTGGCGCAGAATCGATCGGACTTGGAACGCGTGATTCAACCCGTGCGCCTCGCCAAGATCGTCATCATTCAACAGTATCATCCGCGTCTGTTTGATCTGATTACTACTGCGCCCTATCTGTTGATCGATCTGGAAAAACGTTTCCGTGAAGGACAGCGAGATGGAGAGATGGAGGGACAGCGCGAAGGCGCACGCTCCCCCTCTCCCGAAACAGCCTCTTCGTTTCGGGAGAGGGGGCCGGGGGGTGAGGCCATCAGCGCCGGGCCGCTGCAAGACTTCTTGAACAACAGCCTGCTGCGCGCACTCCTAACGTGCACCTCGGCTACCGAACCGGACGCCAACTTCATTGACATCAATGCCGCCTGTGTGCGCGATCATATTTACTTCACGCACAGCACCGTGGAAGAAACGACGCCGACCACAGCGGAAGAAAAAGCCTCGCCCTTTGAGCCGCAGTTGGTAATGATTCCCGCCGGTAAGTTTTTGATGGGCACGTCTGAGAGCGAATTGAAAGAGATCGCCAAACTGGATAAAGACAAGAATTACCAGGACTGGATTAAACGTGAAGTCCCACAACACGAAGTGACCTTGCCTGCTTACGCCCTTGGCCGGTATCCCGTGACCAATGCCGAATTCACACGTTTCATCGACGATAACGGTTACACCACACAGGACTATTGGACGGAGGCTGGGTGGAGGCAAAAAGAATCTGACAGCTGGACCCAGCCGCGCTATTGGGATGACGCGCAGTGGAATGATCCCTCACAGCCGGTTGTCGGTGTAACCTGGTATGAAGCCTATGCGTATTGCCAGTGGCTGGCAAAGAAAACGGGCAAGCCCTATCGCCTGCCCACCGAAGCCGAATGGGAATATGCCGCCCGCGGCCCGCTCCCTTCTCCCTCCCAGGGAGAAGGGTTGGGGATGAGGGTCTATCCGTGGGGCAATCAGTGGGACAAGACCAAATGCAACAACAAAGAGAATGGTTCAGATCGCACCACGCCCGTGGGTCAGTTTTCACCGCAGGGTGATAGTTCTTTCGGCGTAGGCGATCTGGTGGGGCAGGTCTGGGAATGGTGCAGCACGAAGGATGTGGCTTATCCATATCGTGCCGATGATGGCCGCGAGAACGCTGAAGGAGAGGACATCCGTATTTTGCGCGGTGGTTCTTGGTACAATGACAACCCTGCTGGTATTTGCCGGTGCGGCTGTCGCGACTGGAACAGTCCCAGGGTCAGGATCTTCAACAGGGGCTTTCGTTGTGCCAGAATCTCTCCTTAAAAGTCCCTGGTTCTTTGTTCCTTGTCCCTGGTTCTATCGAATGTGGAACGGGGAATTTGGAATGCGGAATGAAGCAGGATGCAAGAAGCAAGAGGCAGGATGCAAGAAGCAAGAGGCATGAAACGCAGATGCTCAAGTCCCCGTCGCGGGGACGGTGAAGGGGAGCAATCGCATGAAACGCGAGCGTGGAAGTTAGGCCAAGATGTCGAAAACCTACAAGCACTTGTATCCACAAATTTGCGAGTTTGAAAATCTGTACCGGGCGCACCGCAAAGCACGCAAGGGCAAGCGTCAGCGCGCGGAAGTGGCGGAGTTTGAAGTGAATCTGGGCGAGCGCCTGCTGCAACTGCAAGCAGACTTGAACGATCAGACCTATCGGCCCGGCGGCTACCGGCACTTCATCGTCATCGAGCGCAAAGTGCGTAAAATCTCGGCGGCCCCATATCGCGATCGGGTGGTGCATCATGCGCTCATGAATGTCGCGCAGCCGATCTTCGAGGCGCGCTTCGATTTTGACAGCTATGCCTGCCGGGTGGGCAAGGGCACGCATGCCGCGCTCGATCGGGCACAGGCCTATGCGCGGCGTTATCCGTATGTGCTCACGTGCGATATCGCCCAATTCTTCCCCAGTATCGACCATGCGATCCTGCGCGAGCGGCTGGCGCGGCACATCGCTTGCGCACCGACGCTGAATCTGATCGACCACATCCTGGACAGCGGCGCGGGTGTGCTGGCCGATCAATACACGCCGGTTTATTTTCCCGGCGACGATCTCTTTGCCGTCCACCGGCCGCGCGGCCTGCCGATCGGCAATCTCACCTCACAGCACTGGGCCAATGTCTATCTGGATCCGCTCGATCACTTTGTCAAACAGACCTTGCACTGCGCGGGCTACGCGCGCTACAGCGACGATTTCGTTTTGTTCGCGCCCGATAAACTCACGCTGCATCACTGGCGCGCGAAGTTGATTGATTTCTTGCAGTCGCTGCGCCTGATCCTGCATCCCAACACCGCGCAAGTCTTGCCGGTGACGGACGGCTTCAACTTCCTGGGCTGGCGGGTCTTTCCGCATTATCGCTGGCTGCGGCGCGAGAATGTGCGGCACGTCCTGCGCCGGCTGAAACAACAGCAGGCCGCGTATGCGCGCGGTGAACTGTCGCCTGAAAAACTGACGCAAGCGGTGCAGGCCTGGCTGGCGCACGCCGCGCACGGTCAGACCTATCATCTGCGACGGCGCGTGCTGGGACAATTTGCGTTCAAGCGCGGCGCGGCAGAGACCTCACGGGTTTTGAAAACCCGTGAGGTCTAGCGCAGGCCGATCACATGCCCAGCGAAGCGCCGATTTTTACCACCACGCACGATCTATTGAACTGGCTGACGCCGCATCTGGAAACGTGGCCGCGCCCGCAGCGTTTTCTGCTGGCGAAGCAAGTGATGGACAGTGCCACGCAGTTTTATCGTTTGCTGGTGCGCGCACGCAAGGTCAGCGGCGCAGAGCGCGCCCAGACCTTGCTGAACGCCGATGTAGAATTGGAGACGCTGAAGGTGCTGTTGCGGTTGGGCGAAGAGCGGCAGTACATGAGTGTGCGGCAGTACGCGCACGTCTCAACCCTCGTCATGCAGATCGGACAGCAGTTGGGTGGCTGGCGCAAGACAATGCCGCGTCCGACGGCACAATAGATCGTTAAGGATCGAAAGACCTCACGGGTTTCAAAAAACCCGTGAGGTCTACGATGGGGCCGGTGTCACTGTAGCCGGTGCGGCTATCGCAACAGGAACAATCCCAGGAACAGGAACAACAACAGGGGCTTTCGTTGTGCCAGCATGTCTCCCGGTGCATGCGCTACGGTGCGGCGCGCTTATGGGCGCGCTGAACGGCAAAACTTAAGGAGAGATTCAGACACCGCGCCCCGGTCGAACCACCGTTCCCTCGCCCTCTGGGAGAGGGTTAGGGTGAGGGTGGCAGGCCAAAATCAGCGGTGTCCCGATCGGGCCAGTAGGCGCGCACATAGCCGTCGAGCGTCCGATCGGGATCAGCCTGAGCAGGAGAACCTATGACATCCACATCACTACAGCGCCAACTCGCCGAGGTCCGCGAGAACCTGCGCATCATCGAAGAGCAGAAAGCAAAATTCGTGCTGGAAACGGAAGTGCCGCTCACGCTGATCAAAGAAGAGCGCCGACTGCGCGCGCGGCTGGCCGAGTTGGAACAGGGTGTGATCGACACTCTGGAAGCGCAAGCGGCCCGCGCGCGTTACCTGGCCTCTCTGCGTGAACGCTACGGCGTGGTGCAGACGCACGCCTTCATGGATCTGGCGCAAGATCAGCAGGTGGGCCAGGCCCGGCAATTGCCGCTGCTGGGCGAACACGGCGTGTATGTGCCGCTCTGGTTTGAGTCGCCGGTGCTGCGCGCAGAACTGCCGGAAGAACAAGACGAGCGGCAGATGAAGCGTACACCGCAGCAGCGCGCCGCGCGTGATCTGATCGAACCTCGTGAACGTGAGCGAGCTTTTGGTCTGGCCGACGTGTTGAAATTGCCCGGCCATCTCGCCATCATCGGCGATGCGGGCGCGGGCAAGACCACGCTGCTGCACCTGATCGTCACCGCGCTGGCGGTGGAGGATGCGGCGGTATTGCCGGACGATCTGATCAAGGCGCTGCCCCATCCGCGCCCGCTGCCGGTGCTGCTGCCGCTGCGCCAGTTCGAGTTGGCCTGCACGAGCGGACGTTATGCGCGCACGCTGCCCGATCTGCTGCGCTTCGTCGACGAGTGGTTTGCGCAGTGGTGCGATTGCGGTGAACTGCCGGCGGACTTTTTAGCCGCGCACATCCGAGCGGGGCGGGCGTGGCTGCTGCTGGACGCGCTGGACGAAGTGGCCGATCCCGATCACCGTGTCACCGTGCGCAATGTCATTCAAACGCTGGCGCGCGACTACCCGCAGACGCGCCTCATCGTCACCGCGCGGGTGGCCGGCTACAAGGGCGCGACGTTGAACGATCACTTCACGGTAGTGCAGGTGCGCGATCTGGATGAGGAGCAGCGCTCGCAGATGATCCGCCTGTTATACGGCAGCCTGGCGCTGCACGATGCGGCGCGGCAGGCCGACGATCTGATCGGGCGCTTCAACCGATCGGACGCGCTGCGCGATCTGGGCCGCACGCCCGTCATGGTCTGGACGGCGGCCATCATCCATGCCCTGCGCAGGGAATTGCCGGAAGGCCGCGCCGCGCTGTACGATGCCTATGTGGATATTTTGCTCAAGCATTCCTATTCGCGCGGCGCCTTTGATGTGGAAGCGGTGAAGGCCGTGGCCGACAGCGTGCAGTGGCCGCTGACCGATCGGCGGCATTACTTGTCTTACGCCGCATTTGAAGTCCACCGCTTGCTGGAAAGCCAGCCGGATCGGCAGCATGACAAACAGATCGTCATCGGCGAAGATGAATTGGCCGATACCATTCTGGCGCGTTATTTCCGCGAGAATCTGGGCGACACCCCGCGCGCGGCAAAGGAACGGGCGCGCGATTTCGTGAGCGTGATGGTGGCGCACAGCGGCCTGTTGTATGAAACGTCGCAGGGTTACACCATCGGCGATCACCTGACCATGCAGGAATTTCTGGCGGGCTGCTACCTGGCCGAAGAATACAAAGACGCCGACGAGTACGCCGCTTTCCTGCGCGACAAAGTGGGCGAGAGTTGGTGGCGTGAAGTCTTCACGCTGGCGGCGGGCTACCTGGCCACGCGGCCCGGCTTTGCGGCGCGCAACTTCTTGCGGCAGATCGCGCAGCAAGGCAACACACCGGAGCGACGGCTGATCGCATTAACCTTGGCGACACGCGGCCTATTGCAACTGCGCGTGCAGCGTCCGCGCCCCAACTGGTACGATGGGTTGGCGCGCGATTTCGCGCAGGCGTTGTACACGCTGCTCTACGGCCACCCGATTGATGCCCCCATCCCCTTGCGGCACGAAGCGGGTTTAGCGTTAGGCTTGCTGCACGATGAATCTCTGCCCGATCCGCGTTTTGCTTATCCGCAGGGCCTGCCCGATTTCAAGCGCATCGAAGCCGGCTGGTTCTGGATGGGCAGCACCGACGAAGAAGTGGAAGCGTTGATCAAGGCGCAGGGCAATGATTACTATTCACGCGAGAAACCGCGTCATCGCGTCTATGTGGATGCGTTTGATCTGGCGCGTTTTCCGACGACGAACGTCATGTATGCGCGCTTCATTGCTGATGACGGCTACGCCAATCCCGAGTGGTGGGGTGAAGCGATCAAGGACGGCTACTGGCAGAATAACAAGGTCAAGGACTGGACTGACGAATGGTATGATCTGCCACGTTACTGGAATGATGCGCAGTGGAACAATCCCTCTCAACCTGTTGTCGGCGTCAACTGGTATGAAGCCGTGGCCTACTGCAACTGGCTCACTGCCACCTTGAACGACGGCCACCTCTATCGGCTGCCCACCGAAGCCGAATGGGAACGAGCGGCGCGAGGCGTACAAGGTTTTTCATATCCGTGGGGGCCTCAGTGGATGCCCGATTTCTGCAACAGCAAACAGGCGAATCTCGGCGTAACCTCAGCTGTCGGTGTCTTCTATAAAGGTGCGACATTGATTGGATTGGAAGACATGGCCGGCAATGTGTGGGAATGGTGCGCGGATTGGTACGGTGAAAAATACTACGTTCAGTCTCAAGATGCCCACAATCCCATCGGCCCGGACAAAGGTGATGCTCGCGTCCTGAGAGGTGGCTCATGGTACAGTGCTGGCCCTGATGATTGCCGGTGCGGCTCTCGCGACTGGTTCTATCCCTGGTACTGGAGCGACTTCAGGGGCTTTCGTTGTGCCAGAATCTCTCCTTCATAAGTCCCTTGTTCTTTGTCCCTTGTTCCTTGTCCTTAGATCGTTGTCCTTTGTTTGGGGGTCTGGGGGCTTGCCCCCAGCGGCCGACCGGGGGGTGAAGCAAGCGGCAGGAAGCAAAAAGCAGGATGCAAGAAGTGTGAGGCTGAGAGCAAACGGGTGTGCTCCAGCCGTCGTCGCGGCGGGAACGCCCTTGAGGACGAGGGCTGAGAGCAGAGTATAACGTGAGCCAACCACCATGAACCAACTACCCCCTGAACTTCAAGCTGCTTTGCAACACCAGCGTCTGCTCGTCGTGTGGGGCGCGCTGCCGTTTGAACTGCCGCCGCGCTTAAGCGGTGAACGCGCGGTGCTGATCAATAAACTGATCACGGAGGCGGCGCAGCTGCCCGCGGCCCACATCCGCTTGAGCGTGACGCCGCCGCTGCCGATCCTCAGTCTCGATCCCACCGATCGCATCGAGCGGGAATTCGGCGGACGATCACTCAACGTGCTGCTCACGCGACGTGATGTGCCCACGCTGCGTGTCCACCACTTGCTCAAACTCGCGGGCGATCTGAAATCGCGCACGGGTCTCGTCCTCAGCCGCGAAGAAGTGCAGCACTTGCTCGCCGATGAAGACAAACGTTACTTGCTTGATCAGGTGCGGCAGATCACCGAGTACGATAGCGCCGTCATGCTCGTCGAGTGTGATCCGGCTAGTGAAGATTTCAAAGCGTGGTGGGCGATCCTCCGTCCGGCGTTTGGCCCCGCGCCGATCTTTGCGGCGGGCGATTCCTCGACGGTGTGGCCGGATGAAGTGACGTATCTCGGCAGCGTGCAGGCTGTCGTCAATGCGGCGTTCGCCAATCTCAAAGCGCCTCCGCCCAAGATGGAATCTGCCGTGTCGTTCGACGTGCCAACGGGAGAGAAATCGGTCAACACGCGCAGCGGCGGAGTCAACGAAGCGCTGCCAACGCCCGAGCCGGGCAGTCCAGCGGCCCCCATGTCCATCGACGTGCAGACCTTGCGCATCGATGCCGCCGTGCCGGAATCCGTCGTCGTCGGTCGCGTCTTCGATCTGGCGGTGGCTGTGCGGCAGCTGATCTCGCCGCTGCTGGCCGTGAAAGACCTGAAGCACGTGGAATCCGGTGAAGTGCAGACCACGTGGGAAGCGGGCACGCCGTTGATCAATTTGCGTCTGGAAGTCGATGCGCCCGACTGCGAAATCGAAGGCAAGCGCAGCATCCCCTTTCGGCTGGTGCGGGGCAAAGACTCGCCGCTGTTCTACTTCCGTCTCAAGCCCATGCGCGCGGGCGACCTCAGCATCGTCGTGACGGTCTATCAAGACGACTACTGGCTGGGCAGCGCGCGCGTCAATACCGTCGCCGCCGATCAACCGTCGACGCTCGCCGGGAAAGTACAGTTCACCGTGTCGAGCCAGCCGTTGTGGCTGGACTGCGAAGTGCGCCTTCACGATCGACACAATGCGGACTTCAAGGTTGAACTGACGCTGAATGGTGAACAGGTCATTGAAGGCAGGCTGCCGGCCGACGCTGCGTCTTTCGTCCCGACCGGCGATCCGTGCGAAGACGGCCAACGCCTCTTCGAAATCTTGTTTGCCGACCCGGAACTGCGTGAGGCCTGGGGTGAAGCGCGTGGTCGATCGCGACAGCGCCGCGTGCGGTTACGCATCGATCCGCGGGAACTGCGCGGCCTGCCGTGGGAGTTGCTGCGCGACGACGATGACGTGCTGTCCGCTGCTGCGCATACGCCCTTCTCGCGCTATCTGCCGACCGATCAAGCGTGGGGCGGGGCCATTGCTGCGCGACCGATCCGGGTGCTGGCGGTCATCTCCAATCCGATCGATCTGCAGGCGAAATATGGTCTGCCTATCGCCGTTTTCGAGTTGGAAGAGATGGCTCTGCGTGAAGCGCTAGGAATGCCTCACCCCCCAACCCCCTCTCCTGATTCGAACCGCACGAATCAGGAGAGGGGGAGCGGCCCACTCCCCTCTCCTGAGAATCACATCCTGAGCGGAGCGGAGCGAAGTCGAAGGACATTCTCAGGAGAGGGGTTGGGGGTGAGGCTCACCTTCCTCTCTCCGCCCATTACCCTTGAACGGCTGGAGGATGAATTGCGCCAGGGCTATCACGTCCTGCACTTTATCGGGCATGGCGGATTCAACACCAAAGATCAGCAAGCCGCTCTCTATTTGCAAAAGGACGACACGACGACTCAACGTGTATCCGACAAAGAATTCGCGGGGATGCTCAAGCGATTGCCCCATCCTCCGCAGTTGATCGTGCTGGCCGCGTGCCAGAGCGCGACGCAATCCATGCAAGAGGCGTTCAGCGGCCTCGGCCCGCAGTTGGTGAAGATCGGCGTGCCCGCGGTGATCGCCATGCAGGATAACGTCACCGTGCTCACGGCGCGCAAGTTCGGCGCCAAGTTCTATCGACGCTTGCTGGAACATGGCACGGTCGATCTGGCCATGAACGAAGCGCGCAGCACCCTCCTCACCAACGGGCGTTACGATGCTGCGGTGCCCGTGTTGTTCATGCGTCTGCGAAATGGTCGCTTGTGGGGCGAGGTTCCGGCTCAGCCCGCACCGATCGCGCCCGCTTCCTCACGGTCTGCCTCTTCGTTGACGTCGTCTTTGACGAAGGACGAGCGTGAATCACTGGAGCGGCAACTGCAATCGGCGCGCGAGAATCTGCGCTTGATCGAAGAGCGCAAAGCGGAGTACGTCTTAGGCGTTGACGTGCCGCTGCAAATCGTCAAAGAAGAACGGCGCTTGAAAGAACGTCTGGCCGAACTGGAGAAATCACTGGGGTTAATGCCCCGCGTGTGAGCCCTGATCATGCAGCACGAAACTCGTCGACGGGCCTCACTTCAATAATCACTGCGCGCAGTGCAGGAGAATCTGCGCCTGAAGGAAGGGACTTCATGAATAAATTGCATTTTTCAATTCTGGCTGTGTTTGCTGTGGCGCTGTTCCACGTGATCGGATCAAGTGGCGCTGGCGTAGCCCGGGCTTCCTTTCCGCATGCGCTTCCGATCGTACATGATCCAACAGATCTAGCGGCTGAGACCTTTCAGCGCGTGTGGCCCTTTAAGAATAACAATACCGATGGCGCCAGCGTCGTGGTGGACGCGACGGGCGGCATCCACATGGGCTTCACGGCGTATACTTCCGTGGGAGGAGCCTGGCCTGCCTATTACGCCTATTGCGCGTCGAACTGCGCCACTGCCGCAAATTGGACCACCATCGTTGTCGGCGATGTGGGGACGTGGGGTGGTTATACACGCCTGGCCCTGGATGCAGCCGGGCAGCCACGCTTGCTGTGGTTTAACGAAACATCCATCAGCGGGCCGGGAGTGTTCCAGTACGCGGAGTGCAACTCGGCCTGCACCAATCCTGCCAGCTGGACGAAGATCAACGCCGCCTCGACCGCTTCCGTCGTGGGTCCATCCTACAGCCGCTATTTCGCGCTCGATCAGCAAGGACATCCGCGTTTCATTTACACCGATACGGATTCGTATCACAGCGGCACCTATTACGCCTACTGTGATAGTGCGTGCAGCACCGCGGCGGCAAATTGGCACGAAGTGCAGATCAGTAACGCTTATCTGCTCTATGAATTCTCGCTGGTGTTTGACACGGCCAATGGCGTTCACTTAGCCTATCGTGATGCCACTGGCTCCCCGGATAGTCTTGGGTATGCGGAGTGCAGCACCACTTGTAGTAATGCCGCCAATTGGAACAGCACTTCCCTGATCGATCTTGGCTCAGGTGCGGCTTTCTCGCTCCGCGTAGACGCGCAGCATCGGCCTCGGCTGGCCTTCTACACGGGTTATCTTGGCGCCAGCGATCCCAACAATCGTGTGCTGGTCTATGCCTGGTGTAACACGGCTTGCACGCAGGATTCCAATTGGGACAACTACGCGCTCGGTCTGCCTGCCTATTACGGCGCGGAGGTCGATCTGGCGTTGGATCAACAAGGGCATCCTCAGGTGGCCTACTACGTAGATGATGTGAGCAACTCGATTTACGGGCTGGGCTATGCCGCCTGCACGGCGAATTGCGAAACGCAGTCAGCGGCCTGGCAAGCGCAAATGGTCGAGACATCCGATGAATTAGATGCGAGCGATCCGGTTCCCGTAAAAAGCGGTTGCAGTATTTCGAGTTGGCTGGAAGTGGGCCGTGTTCCGCTGCTGGCTTTGGAGGCGGGCAGCCATCCTCGCATCGGTTACACGGCCCAACACTATCAGGGCGGAACGTGTACCATTCAATCCGATCTGCGGCTGGTACGCTTTGCTCTGGTGAACAAAGTGAACCTGAATGAGCGCATCTATCTGCCGCTGATTTTACGCTGAACCTCGGCGTTCTCCGCTGTGCTCAATAGCCGATCGGCCAGCTTGCGATGATGATGGCTGCAGGCTGGCCGGCGTGTTCCAGCCTTGGATCGTGGTCATCCTGTTCGGCGGCGGGCAACAATTTCTAACCCGGGTTGAGTCGGTTGGCCCAGACGCTTTCGTCGTTCGAGTTGCGGCCAGGGTGGCGGTAAAATCGTGATGGGTCGCGGTCGCCCAAGTAGGACGCTGCATTCGTGTCAAAGCGATTGCCACAGTCAGCACAGATTGTTTTAGACTAAGCGGATGACAAGGCTGGCTGGGTTGGAGAGAAATGGGATCGATTGGTACTTGGCGTGAATCCGATCTGCACGCGGCGTTGAAGCGGCATTACGCCCGCCCGTCCGATCAGATCGAAGTCGCCGTCGACGGCTATGTGATCGACCTCGTGCGTCGCAACGAGTTGCGCGGCGACGAATTGATCGAGATTCAGACGCACCACTTTGCGGCGTTGAAGCGCAAACTAGCGCAGCTGCTAGAGACTCATCGGGTGAGGTTGATCTATCCGATCGCGCAGGCCAAGTGGATCGCGCGTGTGAAGGCCGACGGGCACACGCTCATCGGTGTACGCAAATCGCCACGGCGCGGCGTTCTGGAAGATGTGTTCGTGGAATTGGTGAGCCTGCCGGAGTTGATGGCGCATCCCAACTTCACGTTGGAAGTGGTGCTGATTCACGAGGAAGAAGTGCGCTGTCCGTATTCGGGGCGTAAGCGCTATCGGGCGCGCGCGTGGCGCGTGTGTCAGCGGCGGTTGTTGAGCGTGATCGAATCGATCGAATTTGCTGCGCCGTCCGATTTTCGGCGCTTCATCCCGATCGATCTGCCTGCGCCCTTCACCAGCCGCGAATTGGCGGAGGCCTGGCAGCGTCCCGCTTACTTCGCGCACAAAATGACCTACTGCTTGCGCAAGATGGGCGTCCTGACCGTGGTCGGAAAGCGGCAGCGCGCGTGGTTGTATGTGCTGGCGGATTAGCGGCTTAGCCGAGTTGGGCGGAATCAACGCCGGCTCAGAAACCGGGTTTCTCCGCGTTAATCGTTCCATTCCTTCTGACTTGGAGAACCCCGGTTTCTAACTGGTAGCGGCTGAATGAAAAGACCCCGGTGGTGGGCCGAGGTCTTGTGTTACTTACAACTGGAATCCCCCTTCAGCGGGAATGACTTTTTGTTGGAAGTCGGTGACATACCCTTCCAGCTTTTGACGCAGCTCCAGCCAATCGGGGCCATGGATAATCTTATCCATCGTGCCCAGATCGGAAGCCAAGCCCCCCGCCTGAATTTGCGGGCAGTCGCCGTAAGCCGTAAACCATACCTCGGTCGGCTGCAATCCCAGGCGGAGCAGGCCGGGCACAAATTCCTGAATCACAAACTGAAAATATTCTGCTTCGTTGCCGGATTGAATGTCCCAGCTCATCAACAGTTTAACCATGGGGTTCACGTCCTGAAAGCGTGTCGCTACACAAAGATTGTACCACGCGGTTAGGGCGTGCCCACCTGCTGCAGCACTTTTTCGCACTGGCTGCGCAGCGGGCTGGGCTGACTGAGTTGTAGACACTGGTTCAGTGCCTTGCCGGCCTCGGCTGGGTTGCCTTGCAGGGCATACGCTTGTCCCAAGGCCAGCCACGCTTCGGCTTGATCGGGCTGGAGTTCAGCGGCTTTTTGCAAGGTGCCAACGGCTTTGTCGATGTCTTGGCGCGCCAGGTACACATTGCCTAAGCCAGTATAAGCCTCGGCGAGATCAGGTTGTAGTTCAATGGCTTGGTTGAAAAGTTTTTCCGCGTCGTCGAGTTTTTGCTGCTGCACGTAAGTCGCGCCGAGCATGTAATGTGTCTCGGCATCTTCAGGCTCGATCTCCAGCGCCTTCTTCAATTCCGTCACGGCCCCGTCGAAGCTGCCTGTTTGATAGTACACCACTCCGATATTGGTATGGGCCGCGGCCTTATCGGGCTGGATCTGCAACACCGTCTGGTAGACGGCCAGCGCCTCGTCGAATTGGCCGAGCGAGGCGTGCGCGTTGCCGACTTGCAGCAATTCATCCGCATCCTTCGATTCGAGTGGCAGCCCCGCTTTGGGATCGAGCGACAACCCGGCCATGAACTGCTGCGTGGCCTCATCCTTGCGCTGGGCACGGAAATAAGCCTGGCCCAACAACAGATGGGCCTCCGCTGAACCGGGTGTGGCCGCTACTGCTTTTTCCAGGCTCGCAATCGCGGTGGCCGTGTCACCCGCTTGCAGCGCCGCGCGTTCAGTGGCAAATGCTGGCGACGGCGCGACGGGAGTAACCGCCCCGGTTGTGACAGGGGCCGGGGCCGAGTTGCACGCGGCGAGTGCCAATACGACCAAACTGGTTAGAACTACCAAGCTAATTTTGCGCATCATTCTTCCTTGCTCTTCAATTCCAACAGCACAGTCTGGGTCTCGTCCGGCAGCCCGCTGCGGCTGACTTTCAGCACTTCTTGCGGCAGCACTTTGTCGAGTCCCATCTCCTTCAGGAACTTACTCACCGGATCGAGTTGAGCCGTACAATTAGGAAAGTGATAATGCATGGGGATGACGATGTGCGGTTCCAGCAGACTCACCACTTCCGAGGCTTGTGACGCGGTGAGGCTTTCGCCGCCGCCGACCGGGATCAGCAGCACGTCCACTTCGCCCAGCGCTTCTTCGACCTGCGCCTGGGTGGGCACGATACTCAAATCGCCCAGGTGGCAAATCGTCAGGTCGTCAAACTCGAACAGAAAGACGGTGTTCCGTGGCCTGCTGGCCGCTTCCTTCTTTTTACGATCGCCGCGCAGCTCCAGGCCCGTGACAAACACCGACGAGACTTCATATTCGCCGGGGCCGGTCAAGACCTGAAAGTCGCCTTTCACGCCTTTGACGTAGTTGTGATCTTCGGCGTCATGACTGACCGTTACGATGTCGGCGCGTACGCGCACCAGATTCAGGCCCAAGTCCTTGCCATACGGATCCGTCACCACGGTGGCAGTGCGATCACGCAGACGAAAGCAACTGTGACCCAACCAAGTGATTTCAACCGGCATAAATCTCTCCATTGCTCAAAAAGGTTAGCGCGGGTATTATACCCTAAAGGAGGCAGACAGCGTATGAACGATGTGAACCTGACCGTGAAACCGTATCTCACCGGCACCGGCCGCCTGGAAGTCATGGGCGATCTGACCCGCTTGATCGTGCCGGCTGCCACGCACACGCACTACAGCGATGCGCAGCTCGACGATCATACGATCTATCCCGATCGATCGTTGATTCATCGTCCGCCGCTGCGCGCCACCCTGCGCGCGCGCTTCTCCAGCGCCTCGTTATTCGGCACGGCTGGTTTCGGATTTTGGAATCATCCGCTCTTCGCGCCCAACAATCCTATTCCGCTCCCGCGTGCCATCTGGTTTTTCTACGCGTCCGCGCCATCGCACATGGACCTCGCGCTCGATGTGCCGGGTTACGGCTGGAAAGCGGCGATGATCGATGCGACCACGCTGGGCGCATTAGCGTTGACGCCCTTCGCTCTGCCGATGATGCTGCTCAATCGATCGGAACGGTGGTACCGCCGCGTGTGGCCCTTCGTGCAGCGAAATCTCACAATCACTGAAAAGCTGCTGCCGCTTGATCTCATGCCCGAGTGGCACACTTACTCGATCGAGTGGGGACGCTATCACGCGCGCTTCCTGGTCGACGATGCGATCGTACTTGAGACCGATCGAGCGCCGCGCGGGCCGATGTGCTTTGTCGCATGGGTGGACAATCGGCTGGCCGTGGTCACGCCCACCGGCACGATTCAGTTTGGTTTGTTCGAAGTCGATCAGCCGCAATGGCTGGAAATTGAAAACCTACCGATCATGGAATGAACACGGGTATAACGCAAAACTGTTGGGCATGCTCGCGGCGGATGTATCCATCCGCCGTCAGCGCTGGATGTGTCCACGCAGAGCGAGCGGGAGCGTCGCAGTTAAAGTCACCTACACTTTTGCGTTATACTCAATGAATGAACCCAGGCGTGGTAGATCGTATGAAGGTCAGGTACAATGTTCTTATGCCCGATCAACCTGTGATCATTAGTCTGGTTCCCAATTTGATGTTTGCCACGCGCATCGAAGCTGCCGCGTGGGCGGCGGGTGCGGCTGTCCTAACCCCGATCGATCAAGCGGCGTTCCTGGCGGCCCTGCGCGATGGCGCGCGACTCGTGATCATCGACTCCAGTGCTACCGACGTGCCGTGGAGGGAGTGGGTCAGTGCGGCGAAAGATGATCCGGCGACCAAGGCCGTGCCCATCCTCGCGTTTGGCGCGCACAGCGACATCGAACTGCGCAATCGCGCTCTGGGCGCCGGCGTCGATCGCTATCTGGCGCGCTCGAATTTCAGCGATGGCTTGCTGGAATTCATCGCCGCCGCGGTGCGCGACGCCACCGACGATCCGTGCAGTGAACCGTTACCAGAGGGCGTCCTGCGCGGTCTGGAAGAATTCAATGCGGGGCTATTTTTTGAGCAACACGAAACGCTGGAACTGGTGTGGCGAGCAGAACTGCGCCCCATCCGCGATCTCTATCGCGGCGTGCTGCAGATTGGCGTGGCGTGCTTGCAGGTGGAACGCAGCAACGCGGTGGGCGCGGTGAAGATGATCGATCGGGCGACGAAGTGGCTGCAGCCTTTCCGACCGGCCTGTCAGGGCATCGACGTCGATCGGCTGCTCGCCGATGCCGCCCGTCTGCGTGAAGCGATCGAACCGGCCGGAGATGATCGTCTCGCCTCGCTCAATCGAGCGCTGTTCCCTCAAGTTCACTTCAATGCTTGACGATGTAGGCACAACAAAAAACGGGCCGCTGAACTTCAGCGCGCCCGTTTTTTCATTACTCATTGCTCATTGAACATTAATCATTTTACCAACGCCGTCTCCGGCAACTGCGCTAGCTCGCTTTCGGAGAACTCCAACTCACCGGTGTAGTGCAACACGTCTACTTCGCCGTCGTAGCGATAGCGCCGCTTGATCCAGCCGCGCCCGGCGTAAGGCCGGTAGACGATGTCGAAGAGGAGTTCCTCGCGGCCCGCATTCACACTCACGTCCTGCAGCCACACCGGCTTGAAATCACGAATGATGGGAAACAGTTTCGCATCGCGTCGATCACGCAGGTCTTTTAGTTCGGCCACGTGAGGCGATAGGGTGGACATGATTCACCTCGCAGATAGACCTGCCAGGTTGGTGAAAACCTGGCAGGTTAGCATGATTACGCCACCAGTTTAGCCGACAGTGTCAAACTCTGCAAGCCGGGCTTGAGTAACTTCGACACGGGGCAGCCCTCTTTGGTTGCCTCGGCCACTTCGGCGAATTTCTCCGCGCTGATGCCGGTCACCTTCGCCTCGGTGTCGAGGTGAAGGCCGGTGATGTGGAAGCCGCCCTCGGCCGCCATCGTCAATATCGCTTGGGTGTTGATGGAGGTTGGCGTGAAACCCGCTTTCCCCAAATTGGACGAGAGCGCCATGCTGAAGCACGAAGCTTCGGCCGCCGCGATCAGCTCTTCTGGATTCGCGCCGGGGGTATTTTCGAAACGCGTGGTGAAGGAGATCTTCGTGTCCTTCAAGGCGCCGCTCGTCGTTGAAGTGGTGCCGAGGCCGCTCTTCAAATCACCCTGCCACGTTGCGGTTGCTGTTCGAATGAGGTTTGCCACGGTTCGCTCCCTGTTGAAAAAGATTGGTACAAAAAGTATAACACGCCGCGTCAGCCGCGTAAACTATTGATCACAACGCCATGGCCTGACCCGCTAACCAACCCGTCGTCCACGCGGCCTGAAAATTGAACCCGCCCGTCACGCCGTCGAGGTCCAGAATCTCGCCCGCGAAATACAACCCCGGGCATCGCCGGCTCTCCATCGTTTTGAAATTTACCTCGTCCAAGTTCACACCACCGCACGTGACGAACTCTTCTTTGAATTCACCTTTACCGTGCAGTTTGTACACGCCGTGCAACAGTTGTTCGATCAGCGCGGCGCTGTGTCGCTTGGAAAATTCCGCCCAGCGCAGCTCTTCCGCGATGCCGGCCGCACCGATCAATCTCTGCCACAAACGCAGTGGCAACCCTAAGGGTGAGGTCGCTGCAATGAGTTGTCGCGCTTGCTCTATCTTGATCGCCAATAAGCGTTGTCGCAATTGATCGTCATTCAGATCGGGCAGCCAGTTGAGGCACACGTTGGCCTGGTAATGTCGATCGTGCAAGACGCGCGCGCCCCACGCGGATAACTTCAGAATGGCCGGGCCGCTCAAGCCCCAGTGCGTGATGAGTACCGGGCCGCGCTGCTGCAAGCGTGTGCCGTCGATTTGCACCTGAGCGTTCGGCACGGAAACTCCCGCCAGCCCTTGCAGGCGCGCATCATCGATGGCAAACGTGAATAACGAAGGGACGGGAGGTTCGATTGTGTGGCCGAGGGCTGCCGCCCAATCATAGCCGTGCCGATTACTGCCGGTGGCCAGCAAGATCCGATCGGTGGACAGCGGCTCACCGGTTCTCGATCGCACTACAAACCCCGATTGATCCACGCGCTCGATCGAATCGATCGTGACAGACGTGTGGATCTCCACGCCGGCCTGTTGCGCCGCTCTGATCAGGCACTCGACAATCGTAGAGGATCGCTCGGTGGTGGGGAAGACGCGGCCATCGGCCTCGGTCTTGAGGGGCACGCCGTGCCGCGCAAACCACTCGAGGGTGTCACGCGGTTGAAAGCGCGTGAACGGGCCGCGCAACGCCAGGCCGCCACGTGGATAATGCTGCACCAACATGGCCGGATCGAAACAGGCGTAGGTGACATTGCAGCGCCCGCCGCCGGAGAGGCGGACTTTGGCGAGCAGGGTGGCAGTCTTTTCCAGAATGACGACGCGCCGGTGTGGATTCTTTTCCGCGCACGCAATCGCTGCCAAGAATCCCGCCGCACCGCCGCCGATGACGATCAGTTGTGAAGCCATGCCATCCATTATACAATCTTCATATCATGTGGCACCCCTTCCGCCTCATCGCATTGATTGCCGTACTGTTCGCCGTTAGTGGACCGCGCCTGACGTCGGATTCGTTGAGGCATGATCGCGCCGACTTAACGAACTTGCCTCACTATCACTTCGACGTTGATCTTAACTATCGCGTGCATCGCCTCGATACGGTACAGCGTGTGACGCTGCCCAACACGTTCGGTGAACCGATCTCGGACGTGGTCTTCAATGTGCCCGCGGCGCACACACGCGGCGTGTTCGATCTGCACAGTGTGGAACTCGAGGCGGAGGAGGCGGCGCATAGGCTGGAGCAGACCACATTGACGATCAATCTACCGCACGATCTGAAGCCGGGCGAAGTGATCACGCTTACGCTGAAGTACGCCGTGCGCGTGCCGGAGTTGAACGAGCCACAGAGCTTCGGCGATGCGAATTTGGCCTATACAGACGATGCGATGTCGATTGGGTATTGGTATCCGCTGCTCGCGCCCTATCGATCGGGGGCCGGGTGGTACGCCACGGACTGGCAGCCGATCGGCGATCCGTTCGTCAGCGAAGTGGCCGACTACACGGCCATCATCACGACGACGCCAGGTGTGACGGTTGTGGCGGGTGGCGATCTATCGCGCGCAGAAAATGTGTGGCGCTACGATCTGCTGCACGCGCGTACCTTTGCCATGATCGCCAGCAAACAATATCAGGCGCTGGCGCTGCCGTTCGGCGGCGTGACTTACACGGTGTACACCTTGCCGCGGCATTTTTCTCTCGCTCCGATCGCGTTGAAGACGACGATTCAAGCTGCGCTGCTGTACATCTCTTTGTACGGACCTTATCCATATGAATCGCTGCGCGTAGCTGAGTTCAGCGGGCCGTGGAGCATGGAATTTTCCGGTTGCGTGGTGCTGGGCGCGAGCGAGTTCGACGATTACGATGGCACGCTGCGCAACCGCTTGATTCGTATCACGGCGCATGAGGTGTCACATCAATGGTGGTATGGTGTCGTGGGCAATGATCAAATCCGCGAGCCGTGGTTGGATGAAGGGCTGGCGCGCTTCAACGAATTGCGCTATTACGAAGCGTACGCGCCGCGCGATGTGACCTGGTGGTGGGACACCGCCATCGGCACGAACCGGCCGACGGCGCCCGTGAATTCACCGGTGAGCGCCTTCGACACACACAACGCTTATCTGAGCAGCGTCTACAATCAAGGCGCACGGTTCTTCGACGCGCTGCGTAAACGGTTAGGCGTGAACCGCTTCAATGTGTTCTTGCGCGATCTGTATCAACGCAGCTCGTTCCGTTTGATCACAACGCAGGATTTTTTGAAGGTCTTGCAAGAAGACGCGCGGGTTGACGTGCGCAGTGTGGTGCGGAGATTTCTAAAGTAGCCCAGGCCGAATCCATTGCGAAAATAAGCGAAGTATTTCGTGTGGGCAAGTTGTGAATGGAAATTCGCATCCCGCCAAGCGCGCCGCCGCTTCGCGGACACGGCGCGAGCGGAAGCCCGCGTCTTTTCGGGCTGTAGTCGAGGAATGCGGGTTACGCCACAAATGCAGGCGTTTGCACGAGCCGCATCTTTCGACTCTGTTCTGCTAAAAGCGCGCAGAACTCCGCTCACGCCCTGTCCGACGCGCAGCGTCGGGGGCGCGCTGGGCGGGCTGCTTTCATGATTTACTGAGTCCGGGGATTGTTACGCACCTGGGGGCCGTCAAGGATAACGGTATTCCCGGAGCAGACATGCGCCGAACCGGTATCTTGACACCTTCTTTGAACGGGATATAATTGCAACACACCATAATTCAACACAGACAAGAGCGCTGAAGGCCGAAGGGTCTTCCAGCGCTTCTTTTGGCTTGTCTGTGGTCTTTTGTTGTTCGGAACCGGATTTAACTTTGCGCGGGTCGCGGAAACCAACGCAGGTTTGACGTGATTACAGGAGGCATCGAGTGGAAGCAAAAGATTTTCGTGCGCTACGGGTTAGCTTGGCATCGCCGGATCAGATTCGATCGTGGTCGTTTGGGGAAGTGACGAAACCTGAAACGATCAACTATCGCCGTCTGCGACCGGAGAAGGATGGCCTGTTTTGCGAGGCGATCTTCGGGCCAACCAAAGATTGGCAGTGTTATTGCGGCAAGTATAAGAATGTGCGCTATCGCGGTATCATTTGCGATAAGTGCGGCGTGGAAGTGACACGCGCTGCCGTGCGCCGCGAGCGGATGGGGCACATCGAATTGGCTGCGCCGGTGGCGCATGTGTGGTATACCCGCCGCGTGCCATCCTACCTGGGCGTGCTGCTGGACATTTCGCGCCGCAATCTCGATCGGGTGTTGTACTTCGCGCAGTACGTCGTCACCAACGTGGACGAAGAAGCGCGTACCAAAGCGTTAAAGCGTCTGGACGAAGAAGCCGAGCGCGAGCGCAAGAAGATCGAGACTGGTTCCAAAGAAGGTATTCGCGCGATCAAGGAAAAGGTCGAGTCCGAACTCGATAAGCGCAAGGCGCTGCGGGATGAGAAGGCGGCCAAGCTCGACGAGAAACTCAATTCGGCGACTGAAACCGTGATGAAGGAAGCGCAGAAGGCGCAAGAGCGCATCGACGAGCGCATGGGCAAGGATATCCGTACTGCGATTGTGTTTGAGGCCGCCAAGGTCACCATTGCCGAGGCGGGAGAAACAATCGGGCGTGAGCACCAGACGCGCTTGAACAAAGCCGTGAAGGCCAAATTGGCCGAGCTCGAAGCCAAGAATACGGAAGAGCGCCAGAAGAGCCTCGCCAAACTTGAAGCCGAAATCGAATACTGGAAAGGTGCGTCCAAGGACGAAATCGCCCAGATCGAAATTAAGCTGGTCGAGGATATCGAATCGCACAAGCAGAAGATCGATGGCGATCGCGAAGAGCTGAAGGGCCTGGGCACACTGATCTTCTTGACTGAGCCGCGCTATCGGGATCTCAAGAGCCGCTGGGGCCAGGTCTTCAAGGCCGACATGGGCGCAGAAGCATTCCTCGAAATTTTGCGCCGGCTCGACTTGAACCAGATGTCCAAGGAACTGTGGCGTGAGGTTAAGACTAGCAAGAGCAAGCAGAAGCGCAAGAAGGCCATCAAGCGCTTGCGCGTGGTGGAGAGTTTGAAGAAGAGCAACAACCGGCCCGAATGGATGATCCTGACGGTGTTGCCCGTGATTCCGCCCGATCTGCGCCCGATGGTGCAGCTGGACGGCGGGCGCTTTGCTACGTCGGATTTGAACGATCTCTATCGGCGCGTGATTAACCGCAACAACCGCCTCAAGCGCCTGATCGAACTCGGCGCGCCCGATGTGATCGTGCGCAACGAAAAGCGCATGCTGCAAGAAGCGGTCGATTCCTTGATTGATAACAGCCAGCGCGGCAAGGCCTTGAGCCGCCGAGGCCGCCGCGAATTGAAGAGCCTGAGCGATATGCTGAAAGGCAAGAAGGGCCGGTTCCGCCGCAACCTGCTGGGCAAGCGCGTGGACTACTCGGGCCGCTCGGTGATTGTGGTCGGGCCGAAGTTGAAGCTGCATCAATGCGGGCTGCCCAAGACCATGGCGCTGGAACTCTACCGCCCGTTCGTCATCAGCAAGCTGGTGCAGTACAATTTCGCCAGCAATGTGAAGGGTGCCAAGCGTATCATCGAGCGCGAACGCCCCGAAGTGTGGGAAGTGTTGGAAGAAGTTATCAAGCAGCGACCGGTGCTGCTAAACCGCGCGCCCACGCTGCACCGCCTGGGGATTCAGGCCTTTGAGCCGATCCTCGTGGAAGGCAAGGCGATTCAGATTCACCCGTTGGTATGCTCGGCGTTCAACGCCGACTTCGACGGCGACCAGATGGCGGTGCACGTGCCGCTGTCCGATCAGGCCGTGAAGGAATGCCGCGAGCTGATGATCTCGACAAAGAACCTGCTCAAACCCGCGTCCGGCGAGCCGATGGTCGGCCCGTCTAAGGATATGGTGCTGGGCGTGTATTACCTGACGATGGCTGAAGAGGGCATGAAGGGCGAGGGCCGCATTTTCGCTGATCTGGAAGAAGTCGATCTAGCCTACGCGCTGGGGCAGGTCCACCTGCACACTAAGATTAAGCTGCTTGCCGATACGGTGTACAAGGCGCGCAATGAACGCTTCGCCGACGGCAAGTCGCGCCGCGGGCTGATCGAGACGACCGTCGGCCGCGCGATCTTCAACATGATTCTGCCGGCGGAGATCCGCTATGTGAACGAAGTGCTCGACAAGGGCAAGCTCAACGACCTGGTGGCGCACTGCTATCAGTGGTTGGGCAACGAACAGACGACCGACCTGGTGGACGAGATCAAAGATATCGGGTTCAAGTACGCCACTCGTTCGGGCGCGTCGATCGCCGTGTCGGACATCACGGTGCCGCCCGCGAAGTATAAGATCGTCGCCGATACCGAAGCGAAGATTAGCGAAGTGGAACGCCAGTTCCGGCGCGGGCTGTTGACTGAAGAAGAGCAGTACAATCGCATGATCGAATTATGGCAGCAGGCGACGAGCCAAGTGGCCGACGCGGTGCGCAAGAATTTAGCGCCGGAAGCCAACTTGAGCGTGATGGCAATGTCGGGCGCGACGAAGGGCGGTTTCTCGCCCATCGCGCAGCTGGCCGGTATGCGCGGCTTAATGGCCGATCCATCGGGGCGCATCATCCCGCTGCCTATCCGTTCGAACTTCCGCGAAGGTCTGACGGCGCTGGAATACTTCATCTCGACGCACGGCGCGCGCAAGGGTTTGGCCGATACCGCGCTGCGCACGGCGGACGCCGGTTATCTGACGCGCCGCCTGGTGGATGTGGCCCAGGATATGATGATCAACGCGATCGACTGCGGCACGGAAAGTGGTCTATGGGTGCGGCGCAAAGATGATGTGGCGGGACAAGCCTTTTGGGTGCGCGTGATCGGTCGGCCGTTGGCGGCCCCGGTGTACCACCCGAAGACGGGCGAACTGCTCGGCGATCGCAATGACATCATCGACGAAGATCGCTCTGAGGCGATCGACAAGAGCGGCG
This sequence comes from Thermoflexales bacterium, assembly GCA_041738395.1. Classification (GTDB taxonomy): domain Bacteria; phylum Chloroflexota; class Anaerolineae; order Fen-1058; family Fen-1058; genus Fen-1058. The sequence goes on along the minus strand of JBGSPW010000163.1, from coordinate 13,938 downwards.
TGGAAGAAGTGTACGTGCGCTCGCCGATGACGTGCGAAATGCGTTACGGCATGTGCCAGATGTGCTATGGCCGTGATCTAGGCCGCGGGCATCTAGTGGAGTTGGGATCAGCGGTCGGGGTGGTGGCGGCGCAATCGATCGGTGAGCCGGGGACGCAGCTGACGCTGCGCACGTTCCACACCGGTGGCGTGGCGGCCGGCGGCGACATTACCCACGGTCTGCCGCGCGTGGAAGAATTGTTTGAAGCGCGCAAGAAGCCGCGGGGTGAGGCGGTGATGTCGGACATCGACGGGACGATACACATCACGCGCACCGAAGGCGGCGTGCGTCTAATCAAAGTGTCGTCCACGCAGATGGCGAAAGATGACTACGAAGTGCCGGGCAATTGGGCGCTGAAGGTGGAAGCCGGTCAGGAAGTGCAAGAGGGCCAGGTCATCGCGAGCCGCGGCGAGCAGGAAATGATCGCCAAGCACGCGGGCAAGGTGCAAATGCGCAAGAACAAGCCGCTGGCCGTGGTGTATGAAATTGTGGACGAGCGCGAGTACGAGGTGTCGGTGGGCGTGCGCATGCTGGTGGAAGACGGGCAGGAAATTGCGGCCGGTCAGCAGCTCAGCGAAGGCGCGTTGAACCCGCATCGCATTTTGCGCATTCTGGGCCGCGAGGCAGCCCAGCTGTACTTGATGTCGGAAGTGCAGCGCGTGTACCGCTCGCAAGGCGTGAACATCAACGACAAGCACTTCGAGGTGGTTATCCGCAAGATGATGAACCGGGTGCAGATCGTGTCGAGCGGCGATGCCGACTTGCTGCCGGGTGAACTGGTCGACCGGTTGGTGCTGCAAGACATCAACGAGGCACTGGTGGGGCAGGGCAAGCGCGGCGCGACCGCGGTGCCAGTGCTGTTAGGCGTGACCAAGTCTGCGTTGAGCACGGATTCGTTCTTGAGCGCGTCGTCGTTCCAGCACACCATCAAGGTGCTGGCCGGTGCGGCGATCGAAGGCAAGCAGGACGATCTGCGCGGCTTGAAGGAAAACGTGATCATCGGCAAGTTGATTCCGGCGGGCACCGGCTTCAAGGGGCCGCAGGCCGAGCCGGAGTTAGAGGTCGTAGCGAACGAAGCCCTCGGCGGTGAGATCATCGAAGAGTTGCCGCTGGTGGAATAACGTGGTAAGCGGGTAAAATGAACGGCAGCGATTCGCTCGGATCGCTGCCGTTTTGATTTACCTCACCCCCAACTCCTCTCCTGATTTGATACAATACCAATCAGGAGAGGGGAGAGTCCTATGGCCGATCTCACTCAACTTGAGGATGAAGTGCTGGCGCTGCGCGAACAGCTGGCGCGGCTGGAGCAGGAGCACGCCGATCTGCGGCTCGAACTGAACGAGTTCGAACTGTTGTACAATGCGCGCGTGGGACCGATCGAGGCGGCGCTGGCCGAAGTGCAGCTGCACATCGATGAGTATCAGCTGCGCATCGAACTGGTGCAGTGGCGCGGCAAGTCACTCAGTCCGATCCAGTTGGAGGCCGAGGTCGAGCAGCGTTTACGCGATCAGCGCGAACGGGCCGAGGCGATCCATGCGCACGCCGACATTGCTCGATCGTTTGTACCGCCTCCGCCGATCGATGCTGTCGCCGATCTCGATCTGAAGCAGGTCTATCGTGAACTGGCGAAACGCACCCATCCCGATCTGGCAACGGATGCCGACGATCGCGCCATCCGCAGTCAGCGCATGGTGGACATCAACGCGCTGTATGCAAAGCACGATCTGGAAGGTCTGCGCAAGATACTCCGCCAACTGGAAACGGCCCGCTTGGGACAGAATGAACCGCCTGAGCAGCGCCTGGCTCGTTTGAAGCACGAGCGTGTCAGCCTCGATGCGGCGATCCGTCACACGAAGGTGGAGATTGCCGAGATCAACCGCAATCCATTGATGGCGCTGAAACTCGACGCGGCGATCGCGCGCGCGCGCGGGCGCGATGTGCTAGCCGAGGTGGCGCAGCAAACTCAAGCGACGTTGCACGAAGCCGAGAGCGGGTTGCAGGGATTGATTGCGAAGTTCCGAGAAGTGGTCGAGGCGGCGGGGTTGGCGGAGTGATTGTGGTTATAATTGAGGTAGGAGGTTCAGCATGTCCACGGTAATCAACTATCTGGAAACTCTGGTGCGGGAAACGCACAAGACCGAAGCCGAGGTGATGACGCTGGCTTTTGAAACCGGCCTGCGGCAATTGTGGCGCGAGCGCTTGCTCGGCCGTTATTTGCGCGGCGAACTCACGCGCGACGAAACCATTACGGCGGTTGGCATTGACTGGGTGGAACTGGCCGAGCGTCAACATCAGGCCATGATGGAGGACCTGGCATGGGCGTTGGAGACGAAATAGTCATCGTCGATGCCGGGCCGTTGATTCATCTCGCCGAAATTGATGCGCTCCGCACACTGACCGTCTTTAGCAGATTGCATCTGCCACAGGCCATATGGGTCGAGACTGTCGAACAGGGGCGAGTCTCTGCTGATAGCTTGGTCAACCTTCAAATTGCCCGCCATACTTTAATTCCCCTTGAGGTCACCCAGTTTTCGCAAACGCAAGATCTGACTGCCTTGCATCGTGGCGAGCAAGAATGCCTGCTCCTGTGTAAGCAACTGAATGTATCCCTCTTGTTGACGGACGATTTGGCAGCGCGGGATGTTGCTAAACGCTTGGGACTGTTGCCCGTTGGATCGCTGGGCGTGGTCGTGCGTGCCTATCGTCAGGGTCTCGTCGCATTGAACGACGCAGAACAACTGCTGGTGGATCTCTATTCAGTCAGCAGTTTATTCGTGACTAGAGACATCGTGGAAATTGCGATCCAACAGCTACGACTGGCAAGATGATCGAAGCAACGGATAAACAACGAATAAACGAATGGCGATCGCGTATCTGTTTACGGGAGCACTGCACCGCATGTGTCCGCTGCCAATTCGTTGTGGTGGTGTGAGCGAAAAGCATCTGAAACGGAGCGTCATGCAAATCAAGAAACTTTCACCCCAAGTGGTCGAACAGCTTGGCAATTACGTCTACCTTTACATTAACCCCTTTGACAATAAGGTCTTCTATGTCGGGAAAGGCAAAGGTAATCGAGCACTTTCACATTTGAGCGATACTTCTGAATCCGAAAAAGTCGAAGCTATCGAGCAAATTCGCGCACACGGACGGGAACCGCGTATTGAGATACTACTACATGGTTTAGAGGATGAAATCACGGCGTTGCGGGTTGAAGCCGCAGTTATTGATCTACTCGGAAAAGTCGCCCTGACCAATCAAGTGCGAGGATGGGAAAGCAGGATTGTTGGCCGGATGGCGCTGAATGAACTTATTGCGCTATACGATAGCGAACCGGTGCAAATTGATGAACCTGTGATGCTGATTCGGGTGAACCAACTCTACCGATATGGGATTAGCGATGAAGAACTATACGAGATCACACGCGGTGTGTGGAGAATTGGTGCGAGACGCGAAAAAGCCCAATACGCCTTTGCTGTTTACAAAGGGCTTGTGCGAGAGGTCTACCGAATTGATCAGTGGTTCCCGGCAGGTACGACCAAGTATCGTACACGTACGATTGATGACGTGAAAGTGCCTGGGCGCTGGGAATTTACGGGTGTAATTGCAGATGGCATGATCCGGAACAAGTATGTTGGGAAATCGGTCGAGAGCTATCTCACGGCAAATTCCCAGAATCCCATCAAGTACGTAAACTGTTGAAATTTCGTCCGAGATATGGACAACATGACCAACGAATACCCTCTTACCACCTGGCGTCTCCTCAATACCCATTATCTTGACGGCGCAACCAACATGGCGATCGACGAAGCGATCAGCCGCGCGGTGCAGGCGAACCTCGTGCCGCCGACGCTGCGTTTCTTCGGCTGGCAGCCGGCATGTCTGTCGTTGGGACAGGCTCAGCCCGGCGGTGATGTCGATCAAGAAGCGTGCCGCGCCGCCGGTATCGATGTCGTGCGCCGGCCCACGGGCGGGCGTGCGATCCTGCACACGGACGAGTTGACTTACAGCGTCATCGCACCGGAACGCGAGCTGCGTGTCGCTGGCACGATTGTTGAATCGTATAAGCGGTTGAGTGAAGGATTATTGAACGGCTTGCTGTTGATGGGCGTGCCCACGCGGCAGGTCGAACAGCCTGACAATCACGATCGTGATCAAGGGCCGGTGTGCTTTGAAGTCCCGTCGAACTACGAGATCGTTTTCGATGGTAAGAAGCTCGTCGGCAGCGCGCAAATGCGCAAGGCGGGCGTGGTGCTGCAGCACGGCACCATCCCGCTGCACGGCGACATCGCACGGATCAGTCTCTATCTCGCCAAGCATCCTGATCAAGATCGAGTGCGCAGCCGTGCCACGACGGTCGAGGCTGCTATCGGGCGGGCAGTCGACTATGACACGGCCGCCCGGTTGATGGCGCAAGGATTTACTACCGCGCTCAATCTTCAATTGGAAGCGGGCGGACTTACTTTGGAAGAACAGGCGTGGATCGAAGAACTGCGGCGTGAGAAGTACGCGGCAGACGAGTGGACGTACCGAATCTAAAACGTGAAACGTGAAACGTAATGCGTAAAACGCATGGTTACGTTTTACGCATTACGTTTTACGTGCTAACATACCCCTATGATCATCGGAACCTGTCTCATCGAATTGCATCTGGAAGGCAACGAATCTTTGAAGGGCAAGCGCGCCATGTTGAAGCCGCTGCTGGCGCGCCTGCACAAAGAATTCAACGTGTCCGCCGCCGAAGTGGATCACCACGACAGCTGGCAAGCATCGTCGATCGCGCTGGCGTGCGTGGCAAATGATCCGGCGCATGTGGAGCAGGTGCTCAACAACGCCGTCCACTGGATCGAGCACAATCGGCCCGACGTGCAAGTGGTGGACTGGCAGGTTGAGATACTCTGATAGTGTATTGCATAGTGCGTGGTGTGTATCACGCCGTCGAGAATCATTCCGAGTTCCGCAATCCGCATTCAAGGAGTTTGTCATGTACCGTGGCCCCATTTTATTCCCGCTGGTGCTCGTCGCCCTGGGCTTCTTGTTGTTGTTCAGTAATCTCGGTTACATCCAATTTGATTTCTGGCGCTTCGTCACGACATGGTGGCCGTTGCTGCTCATCGTCGGCGGTCTCGATATTCTGATCGGCTCGCTGCGGATGCGCAACGTCAAAGCGCAGACGCTGGCGCTCGAGCTGGGCACCGCCCCACGGGCTGATGTCTCGATCAACTTCGGCGCGGGCGATCTGACAGTGGGCAAGGCCGCACCAGGCAAGATCGTCGATGGCACCTTTGACGGCGAGATGCGCTACGATGCCAAGCCAGATGGCCGCGTGTGGCTGAAACTCGAGCCGCTGAACTGGTGGGGGTGGAATCCACGCGGGTATCGGTGGAACGTCGGGTTGACGGATGCCGTGCCGTTGAAGTTGAGCCTCGATGGCGGCGCGGCCAATGCCAACCTCGATCTGACCGATCTCAAGGTAATCGATCTGCAAATCAAAACCGGCGCGAGCAGTACCGTCGTGCGTTTGCCGAATGCCGCCGGTATGACGAATGTCCGCATCAATGCCGGGGCGGCCAGTGTCAAATTGATCGTGCCAGTAGGCGTCGCCGCGCGGGTACACAGCAGCATGGCCGTCGGATCGAATGACATCAATCAACAGCGGTTCCCGCGCGCGGGCGGCGATTACGTTTCACCCGATTACGCCACAACCGCCAACAAGATCGATATTCAGTTTGAGGGTGGAGTGGGTTCGTTGGCGGTGGTCTAGGGCGAATTCCTGAATGGGTTACACTCGCAGTCCGCTGCGCGTGGTCACACGCTCCGCGGCCATCTAGCCACTGGATGTGACCATCCAGTGGAAGCAGTAGCGTAAATCAAAACGGGAACCGATCTAAGACCGCGAATCTGCGCTAATCGATTTCAACTGTATGGCCGACGAAGAACCGCAACCTACACCTCGTTTCCGGCGCAAGGAACGGCTCAAATGGATTGCGTCAGTGCTGCTGGCGCTGCTGGTCGCGTGCAGCGGCTGCGGATTCTTCTTCACAGTGGGCCTGGTCGCACGCGGCGAGTTGACGGCCAACGTGCTCGGCACCGAACTGCGGCTGTGGGCCGTCAACACGAAGCGCGAAACGGGCCTCGGGCTCGATCGGGCGTTTGAAATCCGCACAGCCGATCGATCGTGCAGGCAGCATTACACCACCATCGTGCTGTGGAAGCCCGCGCTCGCCATCGACAACGTGGCTTTTGACGATTGCAGTTAGATCAGCTTGCGGTTATAATCAGCGCAGACATTCACGAGGCGATAGTCATGCTTACATCTGTAGCAGCCGCGGCCATCATTATCTTAGCAATTCAGGCGATGCTGTGTCTTATCATTCCCCTGGCACTCACGTTCGGCATGGCGTATCTAATGTTCCGCACCCGGCGTGCACTGCCATCCAAATTACAGCTGGCTCGTCTACAGGCGCAGCGCGTGAATGACGCCGTGAATCAAGCTGGCGGAAAGATCACCGGCTCACTGGCTTCGGCTGAGGCGAAGGTTGCGCAAGCGGAAGCGGTCGGCCGCACCCTGTTCAATAAGGCGAAGAAAGACTAACTATGACGCAAGACACCTCGACCCCTCTCTCAACGAATGCGCGGTTGCAACGACTGAATAACTGGAAATTGCCGATCATCGTGGGCGGTGGTTTCCTCGGCGCAGCGATCGGCGCGGTGGCCGCCCGACTGTTCATTCGCTCCGACGAGGCCGCGCTCGAACGCGATCGACAGCGCGGGCCCAAGGGGCTGGGCTTTTCTCCGTCCCTGCTGTTGCCGCTGGCGATTACGTTGGTCGGCCTAATTCGTGAAATCGGCTCGTTGGCCGATGGAAAAGCGGAGAAATAATGATGGGCTACTTGAATGACGGTGCTCGGCCACCCGATTGGAAAATGCGCACGACCCTGATCGGCTCGGCGCTCGGCGCGCTGGTGGGTATTGCAGCGGCCCTCATGTTCATTCGACACGGCGAAGGGGCCGGTGAACGGCCCAGCATCCGCCAGACCGATCCTGGATTGATGCTGGCGACCGGTGTGACGCTGCTCGGCTTGCTGCGTCAAATTGCCGAGTTGGGCGATCGGCGCTGATTCAACCCCCGATTGATTCTTCTGCCTCCCACGGTGCTATTGTATGATTGTGCCGTGGGAGTTTTGTTTATGAATCGCCCAGTACGTTTTGATCATGCTCTGCGCGTCGCCCTCTTGTTGATCTTCGTCCTCGCGGTTGAATGGCCCGGCGAGCCGTTGGTGACGCTTGGCTCGCCGCAGACGGTCGTCACGAACAACCCCAAAGCCGGAGTGCACACACGCCTCACCGACGAGGGCGCGACGTGGAAGATTCAACGCAACTTGCAGCTGGTGCGTGAGATGGGCGCGCCGTGGATCGTCGAGTTCTTTCCGTGGGCGTACATTGAATCCAACCGGAATTCATTCGATTGGTGGCATACCGATCAGGTGATCGATCACGCTCACGTGCAGGGCCTGAGGGTGGTGGCGCGCCTGGGACTTGTTCCAGCGTGGGCGCGGCCCGATCCGCTCGATAAAGAGACGACGTTCAACACCATCGATCCCGATCACTATGCCGATTTCGGAGACTTCGTCTACGCCTTTGTCGATCGCTACAAGGATCGCGTCGATCACATCATCATCTGGAACGAGCCGAACTTGAGTTTCGAGTGGGGCCTGCGCCAAGTCGACGCGCGGGCCTATGTGGATTTGTTGAGGGTCGCGTATCGGCGCGCCAAGGAAGCGAATCCGAATGTGGTCGTGCTGGCCGGCGCACTCGCGCCGACGATGGAGCCGATCGGCAGTCCGGCAGGCTTGAACGACTTGCTTTACTTGCAGCAAATGTATGAGGCCGGGGCGAAGGACAACTTTGATGCGTTGTCGGCGCATGCTTACGGCCTCCTCGCTCCATTCGATGAGCCGCCCGATCCGAGCCGCGTCAACTTCCGGCGTATTGAACTGCTGCGTGACATCATGCTGCGCAATGAGGATGGTGCAAAGGTGGTCTACATCACCGAGGCCGGCTGGAACGACAGTCCGCGTTGGAATCAAGCCGTTAGGCCGCAGCAGCGCATCGAGTACACTATGCAGGCGCTCGATTGGATCAAAGACAAAGACTGGATCGAGATGCTAGCACTATGGGCCTTCAGTTATCCGCAGGCCACGCGCACGTTTTCAGACAACTGGACGTTCGTAACGGATGACTTCAGGCCGAAGCCGATCTATGATGAAGTGAAGAAGCAATTAACAATGATCAATGATCAATGAACAAGCGTAAGATAGCAATTCTTGTCATCTTGGCTGTTGTTGCCGTCGGGCTGTGGTTCGTGCCGGAGGTGACGGCGTGGCTTGAGCGTAAGCCGGATGAGGCCTGGGTGCGCGTCAGGCAAACGGGCGTGATCAGGTTTGCCATCAATCCGACGTACATGCCGTTCGACGGCCTGGGCAGCCAGGGCGATTTCTTCGGGATGGATGTCGATATTGCAAAAGAGTTGGCGCGACGGTTGAATGCCCGCGCGGAGTTTGTGGTCGCCGGTTTTGATAGTTTGTATGACGTGCTGCGGGTCGGCCAGGCCGAGGCGACGATCTCGGCCCTGCCGATCGATCCGGCGAAGTTCGGCGCGTGGCGCTATTCGGAGCCCTATTTTGAGGCGGGACAGGTGCTGATTGCAAAATCTGTGAGGTTTCTGCGAAGCACCCCGCAGCGTAGCGAAGCGGGCGAAACCTCACAGGTTTCCATCGCCGTCGAATATGGTTCTGACGCGGATGCGGCGGCGCGCAATCTGGCCCGACGACGTGAGGGCGTAACGATTACATACACGCCATCGACAGCCCATGCCCTCAAGGCCGTGGCAAATGACCGGGCGGATGTGGCGATTATCGACGGAGTGAGTGCTCGACAGTTGTTACCGAAATATCCTGACTTGAGTGTCAGCGAACAGGTGACACACGATCTATATGCCATTGCCATGTGGGGTGAGAGCGATCAACTGGTGGGGGAGGTTAATGCAGCGTTGGCCGTGATGAAGTCCGATGGAACGCTGCAACGAATCGTGGATGAGTGGATGAAGAAGTAACAGAGACCTGGCAGGTTTTCTCCTGCTTGCAAGCGAGGCTTGATCATCGACCATGACGACCATCTGGTTAAGCCTGGTCAACCAGTGAAAACCTGCCAGGTCTTTTATCGCCTCGGTAGCAGATTCCTCACTCGTTCGCGCAATACTTTGCCCCGTCCGATATAACGCCGTTTGTCATCTTCCAGCACGACGATGCTGCTGACCGGATACGGCACATCCACACCGCGCAGGTCGCCGCCGTTCAGCCACGTTTTGACTTGTTCACTGGAGAGCGTGAAGCGCTGACCTGCAAACTGTGTACTAAATCGCGCAACCAATTCGTGCGACGGCACGAAGATAGCCCCATGCCATTCGCCGATCAGCATACCGATGGCGATGCATGGAAAATCTCCGAAGTGCGTCAATAGTTGTTCGGGCACGGCGTAGACCGAATCACCACGTTGCAACAACTCCAGATGCTGTCGTTCCAGCACCGGCTCCAGATTGAAACCATAGGTATTAAGCAGCTGAACGATCACGGCGCGCTGTGGTACCTCTTTGAGTGAACTAAACCCGGCACGAGCAATTGAGCGCTCCGGCGGTGTGGTGCCTTCATTGGATGTGGCAGATTGCTTGCGAATGAGCGCCGCAAAGAAACCGGAAGTGTCGTATAGATGCGGCCACAGGCGCACGGCATTGCGTACGTCCGGATGAAACACGTGATCGCCGTCACGCGTCACGGCTGGCGCGGGAATGGGCAGTGTGCGCTCGACGGATTCGATCACGAACTGTTGAGGATACTGTCGCAACAGTGCATCGATCACCGCTTCGTCTTCTTCGGGCGCGAGGGTGCAGGTGGAATAGACGACTTGTCCGCCGGGCCTCGCGGCCTGGAAAGCACTCTCCAGTAGTTTTATCTGCCGCCGTTGCAGCTGCAGCCGTTCGGTGTGCGAGACAAACCGCGTCTTGCGCCGTTCAGCTGTGCGCAGACTTTCTCCGCTGCACGGCGCATCGAGCAGGACGCGATCGAACGTGTTGGGAAACCACTCGCCGAAGCGTTCGCCGGGATAACTGGTCAACGCGGTCGAGATCGATCCCCACGTTTGCAGATTCGAACGCAACGCGGCGATGCGACCTGAGCTGCTGTCGTTGGCCAAGATGACGCCCCGATCGTTGAGGTTGGCTGCGAGGTGTGTGGTCTTCCCGCCGGGCGACGCTGCCATATCGAGCACCAGTGGAAATTCAGCCACGCTAGCAAACATCTCGACGGGCAGCATCGAAGCTGCATCTTGCAGGTAGTAGAAGCCCGTGCGATGTTCGATGGTGCGGCTGAGGCTTTCCGCGTTGTCGGTGATCTGCCAACCCGCCTCGCAAAACGGCACCGGCTGCACTTGCCAGCCATATTCGATCGGCCACGTGGAGCGCGCGGTATCGAGATCGATCTTCAAGGTGTTGACGCGCAGGGCAGGGGCTAATGGTCGCGCGCACGATTGTTGAAGTTGATCGAATTGATCAGCACTCAATAGATGTTGATAATTTTTGAGACGATTCGTGGGGGTTGTAGTCATGAGTTCAAACAATTCGAACGCCGATCGACGCATTCACCTGAATCGGCGTCCAAGTCGATACGACTTCTAGTAGGTTGCGATTGAGTTCGCCACGTCGATCACATCAAGCCAGTGTGGCACTGAGCCGCCTAACGGTTTGGCTCACCTGCCGCCGGTTCATGCCAAGCGGCTAACTCATTAGCACGAAACTTTGCAAAGTGCCACTGCGGACCCACGCCGCAGGCGGTCAGGTGGAGCCGGTGTTGGGCGGCATCCTCAAGCGATTCCTTAGGCTGCCGTGGATGTCGAACAGGATGGCTAGGCGTATCATGACCTGACGAAAAGCAGCGCGTACGAGAAGAAGATCACCGCGTCCGGGATGAAGTGGATGATCCAGGGCCAGAGGAAGCCTTTCGTCTCCAGCATGCTCTTGCCAATCAACCAGGCCAGGAAGCCGACCATTAGGAAGCCGAGGAGACCGGGCGGTGAGCCGTACAGCCAGTGTCCCAGGCCAAAGAAGACCACAGTCAGGAGCAGGGTGTGGGTCTTGCCGATGGTCTCATGCAGGGTGGAGAACAGCGAGCACCGATAGTAGGCTTCCTCGGTGAAGGCATTGACCGCCGCGAGGAGCAGGGTGGCCGGCAAGAGCGGCAGGGCCCGTAGGATGATCTCGCCCGAGGGTGCGATGCCGAGGATGGTCGGGATGAAAACACCCAGTGCGGCACCCCCGGCGAAGAACCAGCCGATGACTTTCCAGGATTCACCCCCCTTGATCCCCAGCCAGCGGACCGGCTCGACCGGGGCGTCCATCTGTCCTTTGACAAAGAAGAAGGCCTGGCGGTCGCGTTTCATGAGCCACAAGACGGCCAGCACCGCCAGCGCCACGAGGATGTCGAGGACAAAAATCGCCGCGTATCCGGTGAAAAAGGAGACGCCCGCGTAATTGAAATTGCCCTGGAACCAGGCCGTGCTGCGCACCAGATTGTTCAGCCCGAGGGCCAGGAAGAGGGTCAGGAAGATCACGGCATACTGCCAGAGCGGGCGGATGGCTTTGATGAGCAGCGTCAGGCCGAGGAAGACGGCCAGGAAACCGGCCTTTGCCCAGAATATCCAGGTCGGGATGGACCCGCCCAGCCAGGTAATGATCATGTCTGGCAGGTCGGAGACGACCAGCATGGTCGCCCAGGCCACGATCGGTAGGGTTCGTTTTGTAGCAGGGGCAATGTTCATCCCTTCTCCTTGCGTGGAGCGTGGTTGGACAGGAGGATAAACAACGTGTCTACGCTAATGTCGCGCGCTTTTCCACTTCTGCCAGAACTTGCTCGACGCGCAGCCTGGCTTGCGCCTGAATCGACCGCCACTCTTCCACGTAGCGTTGAGCCTGTCCCTGATCGTCGAGCGTGGCGGCGTTGATGCGGACGTTCATGCCGGCGGCGTCAATCGCGGCGCGGGCCATGAAGGCGCCCGAGGCCGCATCGCTCATGGCGTTGATATTGCCGTTCGCGGCCACGGTACAAACATCGATACACGCCGACGGTATTCTTCGTAATCAGCCCCGAAATCTTTCAGTAGGCGGGGCTCTTCGGTCAGTTTGACGAAGATCAACATGAAGGTCATGAATAGCGTTACAAGCGCGGTTGCGATCACGGAGTTGAGATAGACGGCCACTCCGTAGTAAAAGGCACAAGCGCCGAACAGCATCGGGTTTCTGGTGTATTGGTAGGGTCCGGTCACGACCAGGTTCTGTGTTTTCGGACTCACTTCGATACCAGCGACTTCCAGGGGGCCACCTTTGCCGGCAATCTTCTGCACAACAATCGACCACACCCCAAACAGCAAACCAAACAGCGCCAGGGCGCTGGCTATCGTCAACCGTAAGCCGGTAACGGGAATCAACTGCCTGCCAATCCGATGATCAAAGGCTCGTGATGCTCGACGAAGCCCCTGAGGTATCAGTCCGAGGACCAACAAACCGCCGACGACATAGCCTAAGATATATTGCACATCTCGTTTGGTCGACATACGCTTCTCCTTGTTTGGTCTATGCGTGGTCTGTTGTACGACGTGTTGAGCGGCCTATCGCGTCTGGCAATCTCATTGCAGCAAAGTCAGTTTATTGCCCTCAAAGCGAAACTGCCATATGGCCTCAAGAGTTGGACAACACAATCCATCTTCCATGCGATGTGTTACGACATCAAGAGTTATGGTCTTGCCATCCACGCGAATGTTTTTGATCTTTGTTCTGTCGCCTAATCCTGCGTTAGCAACGTCATATGGTATACCATCTTTGTTTAGCATGACGACCAGGATGCGGACTTGCGCTGAGCCTCCTCCAGCATATTCCAAAATTCCTACTGCATCTTCGATCCCATCAGTGTTTAAGTCAGCGAAAACCATGGGATGATCCCACAGCTGAATGGTGGGGGTAACAAAGCCCATCCTTTCCTGGTAAATGCCATCTTTTAACCGAATCTGTCGATCGCCGAAACGATACTCTGCATTTTTCAGCAAGTCTAGCGTCAGACGCGGAACGGGCGTTGAAGTTGGTGCTGGTAGTGATGAGGCGATACAGCCAACCAGAGCACTTGCAGCAAGCAGATTAATGCAGATTGCTTTTAGGTTTCGAATTAGTCTCATCGCTGCTTTTCATGAATGGCAGGCGATTCTCTGGTGTTGCACGATCGGCCAGCTTGGTCTTAAGCAAATGCGCCATCTCAAAGGCTACGCCAGCTGCGCGCGCTTTTCCACTTCCACCAACACCTGATTGACGCGCAGCAGCGTTTGCGATTGGATGTTCTTCCATTCTTCCACGTAGCGCAGCGCTTGCCCCTTGTCTTCCAGCGTGGCGGCGTTGATGCGGACGTTCATGCCGGCGGCGTCAATCGCGGCGCGGGCCATGAAGGCGCCCGAGGCCGCATCGCTCATCGCATTGAGGTTGCCATTGGCTGCGACGAAGTGAACCAGATCGAGCGCCTGCAAGCACAATTGCGCGGTGCGCAGCGGCACTTCGGTGGCGTGTTGTGTGGCTGTTTGCACCGCTTGATTGCGCGCCGCTTGTTCTTCGGGTGTATCCTTGGGCAGTTTGAACGCATCCATCACTTTGGTAAATGCGGCTGAGTCTTCATCGATGGCGGAAGTGAGCGCACTGCGTAATCCGTCGGCTTGCGCGGCGATGTCTTTCATTTGCGCATCGACGGCGGCGTATTTCTTCTTGCCGATTGTCAAGCGTGCCACCATGCCCGCGAGTGCGGCTGACAGCGC
>JBGSPW010000148.1:0-8692 GCA_041738395.1 Thermoflexales bacterium | reverse complement strand
GCTGGTGCGCGGCACCAGCGGCCCGGTGCCACTCCGATAGGTAAAGCGCACCCCCAAATGCTTCGTCAACAACTCGGCCACATCATTGGGATGGAAGGGTTTACTCAAAAAGTCATCGCACCCATCCAGGCGCACTTGCTCACGCTCATCGTCAAAGACCCCGGCGGTCAGCGCAATGATGATCGTCGCTTGCCCGGTCGCTTTGATGCGGCGCGTGGCTTCGTGTCCGTCCAGCACCGGCATACGCATATCCATCAAGATCAAGTGCGGCCGCCATTCGCGCCACAGGTTGATGGCTTCGAGTCCGTTGGCAGCGACCCGCACCTCAAAACCTAACTTCGCCAACAGCAACCGCAGCAGATCGCTGTTTTCCAAGCGATCCTCGGCGATCAAGATGCGATAAGTGGGCTGACCGGGTTCCAGCGCTGCGACGCTTAGCCGTGAGTCGATCGCGGGAGTCGGTGAAGTGCGCTGCACGGCCAGCGGCACGCCCACGGGCAATTGCAGCATAAACAGGGACCCTTGTCCCGGCTCGCCCAGGCTGAAAGCAGTGAGTGTGCCTCCTAACAGCTGCGCAAATTGACGACTGATGGCTAAGCCAAGCCCGGTGCCCTCTTTAGATTTAAGGCCATACGTCGTCTGCACAAACGGCTCAAAGATCGTTTCAAGGTCTTGGGGCAGAATGCCGGGGCCGGTGTCTTGCACTTCACACCATAGCAGTCCAGCGGCGAATTTGACCCGCAGGCCCACGCCGCCCTGCTCGGTGAACTTCACCGCATTGCTGAGCAAGTTGAGCAGAATCTGGCGCAGTTTCTTGTCATCCGTTTCGATCAACTGCGGCACACTGGGATCGCACGTCAGCAACAACGTTACACCTTTCTCGGTGGCGCGCAGCCGGAAAAGATCAGCCAGTTCGTCTAACAGGCGATGCACATCAAACTGCCGGAAGTTCACCACCGCACGGCCGGTCTCGATCTTCGCCATATCGAGCACATCGTTGATCAGGTTCAACAGATGTTCGCCGCTGCGATTGATGGTGGCCAGGTTGTACTGCTGCTCCGTCGTTAAGCCGGTGTCGCGCGCCATCAATTCCGAGAAGCCCAAAATAGCGTTGAGCGGCGTACGCAGCTCATGGCTCATGTTGGCCAGGAACAAACTCTTGGCTCGATTGGCCGCTTCGGCGGCTTCTTTGGCGCGGCGCAGCTCTTCTTCGGATTGGCGGCTGGCTGTGACATCGACCTGCGCGCTGAGCAGGCACGCTCGGCCACGATACTGAATCACGCGTCCGGAAGCAAGAATCCATTTCTCTTGACCGGTGGTCGGGGCCCGGACCCGCAGCTCCATGTTATTGAAGCCGCCCGCGTGTTGCACCAGAGTTTGCAGCTTAGCGCGATCCTGCAGATCGACATAGACATCGATCGCATGGAGGCGGGGCAGCAGATCAGGAGTGACTTCATAAAAGTCGAGGGCCGACTGATTGGCGTACAACACCGTGCCATCCTCCAACACGGTGACGGTCAAGGGGAAAGGTGCTGCTTCAAATATTTTACGGAAGTTTTCTTCCGACTCACGCAGCTGCGCTTGCGCCTGCTGCAGCGCCGTCAGATCGACCCGCGTAGCCAGCACCTGTGCCGACAGTTCTTCACGTTCGACGAGCTGCTGTTTTAACTCATCTTGCGCGTGTCGCAAATCCTCGACCAGCCGCGCATTCTCGATGGCAATGGTCGCTTGCGCCGCCAGGACCTCCAACAGCTCCACATCACCTGCTTCGAAGGCCGCACCATCGCGCTTGTTTTCGACTTCCAACACGCCCACCCGCCGCTGCTTGTATTGCAGCGGCACGGCCAGCAGTGAACGCGCCTTGAATTGAATCTGGTCTTCACCAATCGGGTAATAGCGGGGATCAGCACCGGCATCGGATACGTTGACCGGTTGAGCGGAGGTGAAAGCCACTCCAGCGATAGAGCGATCGAACGGAACGGGGATGTCCAACAGCCGATCGGTTTGGCCGGTCACGGCCACAAAACGCAGCTCGCTCTGCCCTTCGTCACACAGCAAAATACCGGCCGATTCAGCGTGCGTCAGCTGCACGGCCGATTGAATGATCTGATGCAACAGCTGCCCCAACGAGACGGTGGAGGTCATCTCGCGGCACACATCCAGCAACTGCGCCGGCAGCGAGGCGTTGGCGTCATTCATAGAGGCGCGCGTCCTTGTGGAAAAGTGGTGACGGCGCAAAACTTGCGCGGCTACAGATAGTATATCACCAACTGTCTGCTATGACGCACGGTCTCAACAAAAAAGCCGCTGAAGTTCAGCGGCTTTAGAACAGTAAAGTGACAAATAAAGTCAGGCTTTCCAGCCTGTAGGATTATTCAAAACCTCGCGCATGATCAAACTCACGCCGCCCATTACACACGCATCGAATTTGAAGGCGGAGAGTTCGAGTTCGACATTCGCACGCGCCGCCGACAAAGCGCGGCTGGCAACTTCGCGCTGGGCGCGCGGCAAAATGTACGGGCCGGCTAAACTCAACACACCACCCAATACCACCAGACTCGGATTAAGCGCATTGAGCAAACTGGCGATGCCGATGCCCAAGTAACGGCCAACCTCGTCCAGCGCCTGCAGCACCGCTGTCTCGCCACGGTCGGCGACTTCAAAGACATGCCGCATGCGAATCGCATTGACGTCGCCATCGACTTCCGGCAGTGCCAGCAAGAGCGGAGTATGACCGTCCAGCGCCGCCTGCCGGATTCGATCGAGCATAGCCGTCGGGCCCACGAAGGTCTCCCAGCAGCCGCGATTGCCACATGCGCACGGCGGGCCATCGGGCGCAAGGGTCATGTGGCCAATCTCACCCGCGTAACCACCGACACCGCCATACAGCTTGCCGCCGATCATCAACCCGCCGCCCAGGCCCACGCCTGCGCTAAGATAAATGAAGTCCTCGACGTGCTGCGCCACGCCCAGCATGTACTCGCCCAACGCCGCGGCATTCGCTTCATTCTCCACGATCACCGGCACACCAAAGCGCTGCCACATCGCGCGGAACGGCACATTGCTCCAGCCCAGGTTCGGCGCAAAGAGCAGCGTGCCGGTCGCATGATCGATCAACCCCGGCAGGCCCAACCCGATCCCCAACAGGCGTTGATCCGACGCCCGCGTTTGATCGATCGCTTCCTGGATCAGTCCTTCGGCCAACTCGATCACGTGGGCCTGCTGCCGCGCCGACCCGTTCGTGTCGAGCTTACGCCGCCACACGACATTGGCTTTCAGATCAGTCAAGACTACCGAGATGAAATCGACGCCGATCTCCGCGCCGATCAATCGTCCACCGTCGGGATCGATATCGATCATCACACCGGGGCGACCAGGCCCCACGTTGACGGTACCCATCTCGCGCACGAAGCCCCAGGCCTGCAATTGAGTGAGCAGATTGCCCATCGTGCTTTTGTTAAGGCCGCTGATCTCGGTCAGCCGCGCGCGCGCGATCGGCTCGCCCGCTTCCCAGATATAGCGCAGCACGATGGAAAGGTTGCGTTCACGCACCCAATTTTGATCGCCAGTGCGATAACGCCGTTGAGGATGATGAGCAGTAGATGACATGGTTAGATTGAGGTGGCAGAAACCGGGTTTCTACTTTCCGCGCTTCGTTACGACCAGACTCAGTAGTCATCATGAACGGCGTTCACCACCGTACATGAAAACGCTCCGCCCCCCCGTCCCCGGGGAGCGCCCTCGCAGACGAGGGCTATGAGCATTTTCAAGTCAGATCCAATTTTGTTAGCCACGCGGGCTCCCACGCCCGCGATACCGGCGGCGTGGGAGCCGCCTTTGCTTGGAATTTGGATCTACTGAGACTGGAGAAACCCGGTTTCTAAGAATCACAATGAATGGAACGTCTCTTTCAACGCCGGATACAAGCCGCGATAGGCTGGATAGATTTTTTCGTACACCTGCGCGTTCGCGGCGATGGGCGCGGTGCGATCGGTAACCTTCACCGTCGCAGCCACGGCTTCTTCCACAGACCGATAGGCTTGCGCGCCGACACCGGCCAACAACGCCGCGCCATAGGCCGCGCCTTCGGTGACGTTGACCAACACCAACTCTGTACCGAACACATCAGCCTGAATCTGCCGCCACACGGCGCTGCGCGCTCCTCCGCCCGACGCTCGCACTTGCGTAATCGGCACGCCAAGGCTCTTGATCAATTCGAGGCTGTCGCGCAAGCCGAATGATACACCTTCCAACACCGAGCGCACAAGGTGCGCTTTGCCATGTCGCAACGTCAGGCCCACAAAAGCGCCGCGCGCCTGCGGGTCGGGATACGGTGTGCGCTCGCCGGTGAGATACGGCAGGAACAACAAGCCCTCACTGCCGACCGGAGCCGTTGCAGCTTCCTGAGTGAGCAGCTCATAGGGATCGACACCCAACGACTGCGCGGCGGCTTTTTCTACATCCCCGATGGCATCCCGCAGCCAACGGAACGATCCGCCCGCGCTCAGCATCACACCCATATAATGCCATTTGCCAGGAACCGCATGGCAGAAGGCGTGCAAGCGGCCTTGCGCTTCTGCCGCGTAATGATCGGAATGCGCGAACACCACGCCCGAGGTTCCCGACGTGACCGAGATCACACCCGATTGAACGATACCACTCCCCACGGCCTGCGCCGCCTGATCGCCACCACCGCCAACAACGGGCGTGCCCACTTTCAAGCCCGTAGCCTGCGCGGCGGATGCGCTGATGCGACCCGACACCACATCGGATTCGGTGCAGGTGGGCAGCCACGCTTCAGGAATTTCCAGCGCGCTCAACATTTCCTTCGACCAAACGCGCTGCTCCACATCGAGCAGTGACATGCCCGAGGCGTCGGAAACTTCAGTGGCATATTCGCCCGTCAAACAAAAACGCACATAGTCCTTAGGCAGCAAAATGTGTGTCGTCTGATCGTAGACCTCGGGTTCGTTCTCGCGCACCCACACGATCTTGGGGGCGGTGAAGCCCGGCAAAACTTGATTGCCGGTGAGGGCCAATAACCGATCGAGCCCGCCGACCTTCGCCGTGATTTCTTCGCACTGTTTACCCGTGCGTTGATCGTTCCACAAAATCGCGGGGCGCAGAATACGATCGGCTTTATCGAGCATGACCAGGCCGTGCATCTGCCCCGTCATCCCAAGCGCCGCAATCTGATCGCCTGACAAATGCGCTTTGCTCAACGCCGCCTGGATGCTGGCACACGCGCCATTCCACCAATCGAGCGGATTCTGCTCGCTCCACAGCGGCTTCGGCGTGGAGAGCGGATACTCGGTGGTGTGGCTGGCAATGAAGTTACCTTGTTCGTCGATGATGAGCGCTTTCGCGCCGGTGGTCGAAACGTCGATGCCGAGGAAGTACGACATGGGAACTCCTTATATTGTGCGGAGTCACGACGCCGGTCGATCGCTCACATCAACCGGCGCCATGACCCCTAACCCTGGAGGAGAGTATTAACGCACACCCAACAACAGATCGATCGTCAACTGATCGAGTTGTTCGTACGGCTGGCCGCGTTCGCCCAACGCCACCCGATCGAACTCATACGCCTTCAAGGACTTGGCCTTGTCGGCCGAATACTTACCAGTGAACTGCGCCATTGAACCATCGTCGGCGTTGGTCTGCGCCAACAGCGCTTGAATGGCAGGATCAGCGTTGAACTGCGCCGCTTTCTCTTTGAGGATGAGATACGTCCGCATGCAGCCGCCCGCAAACGCCTTCACACCGTCGAGGTTGTCGGTGCGATAGGCATGCGCGTCGAAGTGACGCGAACCCGCATAGCCCACGTCTTCGAGGAATTTCACCAGGAAGAAGGCGGCCTTGGGATTTTGCGAACCGAAGCGCAGGTCTTGATCGTAGCGCGCATAGTTTTGATCGTTGAGGTCGATGTGGAACAACTTGCCCGCGCCCCACGCCTGCGCCACGGCGTGCATGAAGTTGAGGCCCGCCATGTGCTCGTGCGCCATCTCGGGATTGACACCCACCATCTCGGGATGATCGAGCGTGGCGATGAAGCCCAGCATCGCGCCGGTGGTCGGCAGATAAATGTCGCCGCGCGGCTCGTTCGGTTTGGCTTCCAACGCGAATTTGAGATCGTACTTGTTGTCGAGCGCATACTCGCACAGGAAGTTCAACGCGTCAGCAAACCGCTTGCCAGAATCGAGCGCGCTCTTGCCCGCATCGGTCTCGGTGCCTTCGCGGCCACCCCAGAAGACGTAGGTCTTCGCGCCGAGTTCGACGCCCAGATCCATCGCGCGCATGGTCTTGTGCAGCGCATAGGCGCGCACTTTGGGATCGTTGCTGGTGAAAGCGCCATCGCGGAAAGCCGGATCAGCGAAGAGGTTGGTGGTTGCCATCGGCACGACGAGGCCCGTGTCCTTCAGGGCCTGCTTGAAATCCTTGACAATCTGATCGCGCTGGGCGGGTGTGGCATCGATCGGCACGAGGTCGTTGTCGTGGAAGTTCACCCCCCACGCCCCGACTTCGGCCAGCAGGTGGACGATTTCGACAGGAGATAACGCTTTACGAACGGCCTTGCCAAAGGGGTCGGCACCCGTACTGCCGACGGTCCACAGGCCAAAGGTGAATTTGTGCTCGGGTTTGGGTTGGAAGTCTGCCACGACAATCTCCTTAAGGCGAGTTTGTTTATCCGATAGACAAACTAAGTATACTCAGGAAATTTCTGGAGGCAAGTAGCAAACTCACGAGTTTGGGGTGACAGGTGTCATGGGTGGTTGGCGGGTGGTCGACGGCAGTTGGTTGTTGGTTGTTGGTTGTTGGTTGTTGGCAAAACAACGGCGGCCCTGCTCCGTCCTTGACGCTGCGTGAGAGATGGGGCTATACTGCGTTGTGGAGATAAGGTGTTGGAGCGGATTTCATTCCATGTTGACCAATAATCTGGGCACCCGTGGCTTTATTCGGCATGACAAATTCAGGGAGGGTTATGGTTGAATACAAACTAATTGGGCATGACAACTCGGAAGCGAGCGTTGTCCGCCGTCATTTACATCGATGGAATAAGACTGACGAACAAGCTATAATGCCACTGATCTTTGCAATCCAAGAGAAGCAGGGACTTTCGGGTATCCACGCGACAGAACCCCGGTGGGAGACTAACGTCTATCCTCTTTACTATTGGATGCCGATAATTGGTAATAAGAGGTCATATGATCGTGTTCTGGAACGCTTGCCGAATCTCTTTTTGACTCCCAACTCGCAATCACCTGCAATCGATTTGCGCCAACATTTAACGCGCACGATTAACAGCGAGATTGATATCCTTGTGGAAGATTTCGACTATTTCCTTTTTATCGAGGCGAAGACTCCAAAAGCAGGTCGGAAGACTAAGTTCCAAACTCTAAATGGTGTTCATCAGATGGTTCGGCATTATGTTCAAGGCAGGATTCTGGAAAAGCTTATTGACAAGCCATTTGCTCTCGCTACAATCGGCGCTAACAACGCGGAACCGCTCGAAATCCCGCTCAATGGAACGGAACAAGCGTTGTTGCATTTGGTGAGTGAAGAGAGACAGACACTTGAAATACAAGATCTCCCTTGGACCCTTTTTACTGCAACTGGCTAGAGAATCTTAACGAGAAGACGGCGGCTCAACCGCGCCATGCCGCCGACACCTTTGGCCCGCGGCGCGAGTTGAGACGAAGGCCGTCAACGGATGCCTGCGGCGAATCGGAAAGCCGATAAAAGCGGATGCGGACTCGATCTTCGCTACAAAAATCGAATTGAACAGGAGCCAAACATGAGGAACAAACGATTCAACTGGGGCATTCTGGGGCCGGGCCGCATCGCGCAGCAATTCGGCGACGCCTTACTGGCGATCGACGATGCCGCGCTGTACGCCGTCGCCAGCAGCAATCTGGAGCGTGCGAAAGCCTTCGCGCAACAATACAACGGCGAGAAGACGTATGATTCGTATGAAGCCCTGGTGAATGATCCACAGGTGGATGTGATCTACATCGCTACGCCGCACCGCTTCCATCTGGAGAATACGCTGCTGTGTTTGAACGCGGGCAAGCCGGTGCTGTGTGAAAAGCCCCTGACGGTGAACGCCGCGGAAACGAAGCAGCTAATCGATCTCGCCCGCGCCAAAAACGTCTTCCTGATGGAAGCGCTCTGGACACGCTATCTGCCCATCTATTCGCAAGTCCGTGAATGGCTGGATGAGGACGCTATCGGCGACGTGAAGCTGCTGGTTTCGACCTTCGGGATTAATGTGCCGAAAGGTGAGGCTGAGCGTTGGCTGAATCCAGAACTGGCTGGCGGGACATTGCTGGATATGGGCATCTATCCCATTTCGGTCTCGCAGTGGGTGATGGGGCGCGAGCCGCAATCCTTTAGCGCGCAGGCCGATTTGGGTAAAACCGGCGTTGACGAACTCACCGCCGTCCTCTTGAAGTATGACAACGGCGTGATTTCGCAGTTCAACAGTAACTTCATCACCGACGGTGTGAATGAGTTCTTCATTTATGGATCGCAGGGTCACATCCGCATCCACGCCAATTTCTGGGCGGCGACCGAAGCAACGCTGGTTGCCAACGGGCAGGAAGTAGCTGTCTCAAAGCCGCTGCGCCGCAATGGATTCGAGTATCAAGCCGAGGAAGCTATGCGCTGCATCCGCGCGGGCCTGCTGGAAAGT
>JBGSPW010000116.1:0-30422 GCA_041738395.1 Thermoflexales bacterium | reverse complement strand
GCACCGGCAGCAAGGCGCCGTGCCGCCACGGTTGCGGCTGGGGCTTCTCGTCGCGTGGGCGTGATTCGTCGGGTAGAGGCGCCGTGAGGATCGCCAGATTGACATCCGGCGCGTGAAGCGCTTCGCCGGCCAGGCACGCTGCTACAAAGTTGACGAAGGTGCTCTTGCCGCTGCCCGGATCGCCCAGCAGCACCAACTGCCGCTCCCGGTTCAACACGTCCAGGGCCGAGAGGCGTTTGACTTCGCGTTCGGCGCGCTCGCTACGCTCGGCTTTCTGGCCGCGCAGCAGCGCCAGTTGCTCGTCGTCTTCCGGGCGCTGCGTCAGCAGGGCGGTGTACACGGCGGATAGCTGCAACTTGCCGCCAGACGGATCGCTGGCCGCTTTCGGATCGATGCCGCCCAGTTGCAAGCTGCCCGCTTGCTCGGCCAAACGACCGAGGTACGCCTGGCGCAGGGCCTGAATATGGGAGGGATCACTGCTGGGTGATGAACGCTTGAACATCGCCGTTACCTCATGAATGATTGTTACGGGTGGCCCGGCTCAAGACGCGCATGCGCTGATGTGGCCCAGGAGCCGGGCCTCTTTTCTCTTCGCCCGAACCACACTCGTCTCAGGGGTGAAGTCCGGCCAGGAGCACGATCGGCTATCTCTCAAGCCTCGGCTGGCGAGCCGTAGCCCGCCGGCATTTCCGGCAGTCCAGGAAAGATGTCGGAGACCACCACTCGAAACCCGATGTTCCTGTTACGATTAGACGGTTCGTTCCTGTTACGGTTAGCACAACGTGCGTTGTTACGATTGTTGTTGAACGACCCGCCCCGCAACACCCGGCGGTCACTGCGATCGGCCCCCGCACAGCAAGCGCGGCATTACCCGGCCTGCGATGTGCCACTCGTTTGCTTGATCCAGCCGCCCAGCAAATCGCCCACTTCCTTGACCAGCTTCGAGACGTGCAGATATTGTCCGTCATTCAACCAGGCCCAGCGATTCGCCAGTCGCAAGTATAACCGAACTTTGTCCAGCGCGGCGTCGGCTCGCCGCAGCCGATCGAGCCGCTCACGCCCGCGCAGCCGGTTCGCTTCGATAATAAATTCTTGAAAATCCAGCGCGGCATCCTGCAGCCGTTTGGTCACCACCAGCCGATCGGCGCGTGGAAAATCGCGCGTGCGTGGAATCAGCCAGGTCAACAAATCATAGGTGCGCGTGAAGATCGTCAGCGATTCATTCGACAAAGCGTCCTCCGTGAATGGGTGGCAGCGCCGCGATCACGCTGCCGCGCAAGCCCCACGTATCGCCATAGCGCGCGTGATTGATCCAACCTAGCAGCGAGGTTTCCACCGTGGCGGGTGACGCACCGTGCGCCAACAGGCCGCGCAGGGTGCGCCAGTAGGCCGCCACTTTGCGCTGTTTCAAACGGCGGTGCGTAGGATAGATCACGAAGCCCAGAAACGGAAAACCTTCCGTCACCGGGCGCGGCTGCGCGCCGGGATGAATGGTTAGCCGCAAACGGGCCAGCCGCTTTTCGATCGCGGTCTGCCATGCCCACAACTGCGCCTTGCTGTCGCCAAACAGAACCGTATCATCCACGTAGCGCGCATAGGCCGGGCACTGCAATTCACGCTGCACGAAATGATCGAACGGATTCAGATAACAATTTGCCCAGAACTGCGAAGTCAGATTTCCAATGGGCAGGCCGCGCGGCCGCTGCGCCGCCAGCAAATTGTCGCGCGGGAAATAGCGCAGCGCATACTCGTCGGCCAGCACGCCCACCCCGCTGATCAGAATCTGATCGATCAGCCACAGCACGTCGGCGTCGTCGATTTTACGCGCCAGGGTACGACGCAAGATTTGATGGTCGATCGCGGGGAAGAACTGTTCCACGTCGCACTGCAACACATAGCGATAGCGCCGCGCGAACTGCTGCGCCCGATCGAGCGCGCGATGCGTGCCTTTCCCCACCCGATTGGCGTACGAGTCAAAGATGAAACTCCGCTCGAAGATCGGCTCGATCACATTGCACAGCGCATGGTGCACCACGCGATCCCGAAAGGGCGCGGCGCTGATCAAGCGCGTTTTCGGATCGTGAATGTAGAACGAGGTGTACGGTCCCGGCGTGTAAGTTTTGGACAGCAGTTCGTCTTGCAGTTGCAGCAAGTTATCGGCCAGCCGGTATTCAAAGGCCGCCGCCGCGCTGCGCCCCCGTTTACCACGCGCAGCCTTGTCATAGGCCAGCCGTAAATTTTCCCAACTACAGATCACGTCGTACATGGCTCACGCCTCAGGCCGACCCGAGTGGTCGGCCCTACCCAAAAAATTCCGGGGCGCTTCGCGCCCATTCCCCTGTGCTCCGCCTATCGTGTCTTCACCTTTCCAGAGTACCTGAGTGCAGAGGGCCAGAGGGCAGAGGAGTTGAGAGATAGCCGGAGACCACCACTCGAAACCCGATGTGCCTGTCACGATCAGACGGTACGAGCCAGCCACGGACAGCACAACGTGCGTAGTCACGAGGGCTGAAGAACGACCCGCCCCGCAACACCCGGGCGATGTCATCACCGGCGGCGACATCTTCACGACCATCGTTGGGCACATATGGATAAGGATACTTCAACGTCGCTGTGTAGTCTTTTTCATTCCACGGTCCCCATATCGTAGTTGACCACTCCCACACATTACCGCTCATGTCCAGGCAACCATACAGACTGATGCCTTCCGGGAAAATGCCCACCGGCGTGGTTTCACCAATGCCTAATTCGCTGGTGTTGCACTTCGTCTCGTCCCACTCAGCGCCCCAGGGATAGGCACATTGATCGCGATCGCCCCGCGCCGCTTTCTCCCACTGCGCTTCGCTCGGCAACATGATCGACTGGTTGGTGGCCTCGGACAGCCAGGCGCAATACTTCAATGCATCATACCAGGAGACATTCACCACCGGATGACTTTCATAACCGCGTGGAATCTTGCCGTCCGGCCAATGCTCAGGCGGGTCATAGTTTTTCGCTTCGACAAAGAAGCGGTACTGCGCGTTGGTGATTGGGACTTTAGCGATCTTGAAGGCCGGAAGGTTCACACGATGACAGGGTCTCTCGTCTTCGTATTGTGAAGAATCGTCGCCCATGCTGAATTCACCGGCCGGCACCTCCACCCACACCGGCTCGCCATAGGGCAAACGCCAGAAGGCGGGTTGCGTGCCCGCGCCGCTTTCAATGCGGCCCAAGGCCTCGGCCGCGGCCGCTCGCCGGCGGATGTCGGTCTGGGTGGAACCGACCCGCACCCCCAGAATTTTGCGCGTCTTCTGAATGGGCCGTTCAAACTCCTTGCGCAGGCGGCGTTGTACCTCGCCGTAGATATCGCCTTCAACCCGCGCCGGCCCGGCATCCCGCAAACATTCCGCCGCCAGGATCACGTTGTGGTAAGGCTCTGGCTCGTCGCGTAGGTTCATGATGGCCCTGATCAAACTCGTCACGCGCTCCTTGCCACTCTGCGCACTCAAACAGCCGGCTTCCAGCAGCACCACCTCGCGCCACCAACTATCGGCCGCACGTGGCAGCGTGTATTGAATGTAGTCGGTGCGCCCGGCGACGATGCGGGCCGTCAAATATTCCTGAAACGTCAAATGGCTGAAGGCATAGATGTCCTGTCCGCGCTCGATCAAGAGGCCACTGCGCTCGCGAATCGACTGCAAGAAAGCATCTACGGCTTTGCCCGCGGCGCGCCAGTCCCCCACCATCTCATAGAAACGCTGACCCAACTGCCGTCGCAATTCATCCGCTTCAATCTCACGGGCGTGTTGCTCCATCATCCACAACGCCACTGGTTCCAGCAAACTCCGCCGATCACCCGCGTCCAACTCACGTCCGGCAATCACGATCGCCGAAGACAAACCTTTCGCCACATCCCAATGACTCAGCAACACCTCGATGGCTTCTTCGTACAACTCGGCGCGGCGCTCCGGCAGTTGCGCGCGATAACGCTGCACTAACGCAATGACAGTCAGCATCAGCGGGTTCACGGCTAAATCACGCACGCGCTCGTTGTTTTCGATGGCCTTCAACAGCGCTTCCGTTTGCTGTTTGGCCGCGAACATGGCCTGCGGCGTCTCACCTCCGGCTAGCGCGATCTCAATCGAACGATTCCAGTAGGTGACGAAGTGGGTGATGTCCTCCCACGTAAAATCGCGCACCGTCGTCACGGCGTAGTTCTCACCCAGGCGCGCGGCATCGGTGTAACCCACAATGCGGCTGGTTACGATGTAGCGATTGTTGGGATACGCAATGGTGAACCGCTCGATGATGCGCGCGATCCGATGGCGCGTCGACAGATCGGCCACTTCGTCCACGCCGTCGAGCAGCACCAGACATTCACCTCTCGTCAATTTATCCGCAAAGAATCTTGCCGGTAGTTTGATGTCCTGGTACTCAAAGTAGGTGTTGAGGAAATTCAGCAGACAGAGCGGTCCATCGGTGCTGGGGTCTTTGTAGTTCTCCTGCAAGTGTTTGGCAAAGTCGCGCAGCGGCAGCAAGATCGGCAGGCGCGCTTCTTTCAACTGCAGCCGCGTCTCGACCACTCCCGTTTCACCTTTGGGATCGCGGGCAAAGGTCAACGCCAGGAACTTCAACAACGTCGTCTTGCCGCAGCCCGGATCACCCAGCACGACTAAGCGTGAATGATCGCGCAGCGCCTCCTGCACTTTGACTTTGACCTGCTGGACCGTTTCACGCGGGCGGTCCCCCATCATCTTCGCGGTGCGCTGCGCCTCGCCCGGCGCCAGATGCTGCATCTCGTCGAGCCACTGCTGCTCGTCGGCGATTGTACGCCGTTCGGTGGCTGTGAGGGTGATGTAGATCTCTTCCAGTTCGATGCTTACCAGACCCGTCGATGAACGAATCCCCTGCAATTGCAGCAGATGATTCGAGCCGATGACGTGGTGCAGATAGCGAGAGAGGGCTGTATCGGCGTCGAGGGTGGGTGAAGAGACAGGCGGCTCTGGAGTCTTGCGCTGCTCGATGTAGTCGCCCTGTACGATGATCTGGCGTTCAATCCGGCTGATTTCATCGTCGCTGAGGCGGAGTCCTCGCAAGAAGATGCGGAAATCGGCTTCAGTAATCAAGCCCTGTTTGTAGAGATTCTGGAAACGCTCCAATTGTGCGGAGAGATCATCGTCGAGGTTCGGCATAACAGCGCTCCTGACGGGCACCAAGTTACGCTGATTGTAGTGGGAAGCGGGACGAAAGGCAAACGAATGGAGTTAGTGTGTGGAGGATACATCTGTCTCGTTCAACGCTGCCAGATCAAGCGAGTACACGCCCGGTGAGCGCCGCTTATTCGCGCCCAATTCGCCGATGTAGAGCAGCGTCGTGCACGTTGAGACATGGCCGAGGTTCTGCGAAATCGCCACAAGATCAACGTTGCCTACATACCAGCGCCGGGCGTACGTGCGGAAAGTTCACGTTCCCCGATCGGACCTACTGGCATTTCTCGCTTACAAAGCCCCACGCGACAACAACGGCGTCTTTTTGTTGTTTCCGGTTCGACTCAATCTGTCACACCTTTGGAACATTTTTGCGCCAATTTTTTGCTAAACTGATGCCCGATAGCCAATGAGGGCACAATGAATGAAATGGTCTGAGGCGCATGCCACCCTACAAACAATCTGCCAGCGACTGGAAGAAGCAGGCTCCGCGGTGGGCTTGATTCCGGATGCGCTCTACCTGCTGAGCGTCCCCGCTGACTTCTTGGAGTACGTTTCCCTGTTGCTGACTTATCATGAGATCCCGTTGTCCGATGACGAGCGGGAACGGCTCTATCGACGGGTGGCCTATCGCATCGGACCGCAATTAGCGCCCGTACAGGGTGTGACCTACCTGACGAGTGGGCTATCGCAGGTGGTGTTGGAAGCTATCGGGCCCGAACAGTATCCTGAGGCGGCGATAAAGGATGGGGCGTGCTTGATTTGGAAACCCGGCCTGGATTGGCAAGCGGCGCTGTGCGCGTTGATCACTGATGCGCCGGGACGGTCTGGCCGCCCGGTGCGGCGCGATCACCGGAAACGCTTGAGTTACGGAAGAGAGTGAGACCTTATGCCGGAGAATAATCAAGTCTTCCTGCAGGGTGAAGTCGCGGCCCGTCCCTACTTCGATCTCGTGCCACGCAGCAAGCATGACAAGCTGGATCGCATTGCTTTTTTCAAGGTGTTGCTCGATGTGCCGCGCACCAAAACGCAAGCGCTCGATCCCGAGCATACCCACGATCGGCTGCGCGTGGTGGCCTACGGCAAACTGGCCGAGTCGTTGCGCGGAAAAATTAAACCGGGCGATTGGATGGCGGTAACGGGGTGGATTCAAGTCCGCCGACGGGACGGCACGGGTGAGTTGAGCCAAACCACGATTGCCGAATTGGTCGCCCATGAGGTCAAGCATTTCATGCGGCCGTTTGTCCCGGAGTCGCCCTTGATGTTGCGTCTGGAACGACTTGCTGAAGTGCGGGGTGTGACGGCCCGCGATCTGGCGTCGCAAATTTTGGCGGATCAGGTGAAGCAGTTGGAACTGGAACTTCAATTGGCCGGAGTCAACCCGGGATGAGAATTCGCGTCTCACGCCGCACACTGCGGCTGATCGGACAGGCGGTCTTGTGGGTCGCCGTACTGTGCGGCCTGACCGGTGGCCTGTATCTGATCGGCGTGAACATCACCCCACGCACGATAGGGCAGCGGCCGATCCTGTATTCCCCGGCGGTGCGGGCGGCGCTGGATTACCGCGGTCGAGTCGAAGCGTGGTTGATCACGATCGATCAATTCGATCAAAGTCTGGCCCGGCTGATTGACGAGACGGCCAGCGATCGGAATGGCGATTTGTACGATCAAAGCGTGCGGGCTGCCGAGACGATCGATCGCAGTCTGCGGCTGGCACAGGACACCACGCTGGTCTCAGCGCCGACGGCGTTGGCCGACTTGAGGCAGCAAGTCATCGCGGCCGGGCTGGCCTATGTGGCAGCGGGCCAGGCAGTGTCGATCCTGATCAATGCGCCCACGCCGGAAAGTCGCGCGGCGGCGCAGGCCGACCTGGCGACGGCCCGGCAAGCGTTGGAGATGGTGCGGAGCAGCCGGTGGTTCGCTCAGCCGGTGGCGATGGCGAGACCCTGATGACCTCTGAACCGCATGGTGCCCAGCCCGGGGAGCCAGCCAGCATCATTGACGACCTGCAAGATCTCCTGAAGGCGGCCTGGACCGTCCAGGAAGTGGCCGAGACGCGGGCGAAAGAGGCGCGGGAAGAATTGTTTCGTGTCGCCAGGGCGTTGTGTGCGTCCACCCTGGATCAGCAGCGCCAGGCGGCCGAGTGGGAAACGAAAGCCCTGGCGGATTTGATTATTTTTGAAGTGGGGCGGCAGCGAGACGAGCTCGTCTGGCTGCGCAACGCACAGCAAACCGGCAAAACCGAGGCGGCGCAACAGATTGAGGAGCTTCAACAGCAGCTCAAAGACTGCCGGCACGACCTGCAGACTAGCCAGACCGATCTGGCGCAAGCGCGGGCTGAAAAGGAACAGCTCAAGCGTGGCAATGCCGGCTACGAACAAGAGCTGGCCAGTCTACGATTGGATCTACAGGCGGCCGAGAAGCGAGCGTTGTTAGCTCAACCCGCTACCAGCCACATGGCCCCTGTAACTTTACCGGCGCTGTCCGTGGAATCAAACACTCCAGCCGACCAGACCAGCCTCGTTGAAGCGGATTGGCTTAAGACCTGGACGGCAGCGCGCACGTTTGCGCGTGATAGTGGATTCATCCAACTGCTCGGCGAATCGCTGGAATGTCGCCGCGAGAGTTTGCTCAAAGCCTTCGGCTCACGCTATGGGCAGGAGCAGAGTGAGCAGACGGGCGGCGCGTTCAAAGAGATGGTGCGGCGCCTCGAAGAGCTAGGGTTAATTGAGCAGATTAAGGTGTCCAGTGTGCAGCGGGGTGAACCGCCGCGTCTGATGTGGCTGTTGGCGAAGGGGTGCGCGGCTTATCGTTTTCTAGTGGAACGTGAACCTCTCCTGGGCTATGCGACGCTGAAGGCGCGGCACACCAATGAGCAGCAAGTCTATCTCGCTCTGGAAGCGGCGGATCTGTTAGCCCTGGAGCGCTACACGGTTGATTTGTTGCCGGCGGCCACGGTGTTAACGGATGGTAGTCACTTCGCGCCGGACGTGGTCGCCACCCGTGGACACGAACGCATTTGCGTTGAGGTCGAGACGGACGCCGAATACAAGAACAGTGGTGATCGGCAAAAGAAGTGGCGCATCATGGCGACGGGTACGGGCGGGCAAATTTACGCGGTGACCCGCACGGCCAAAACCATGCACCGGCTGCGCGGCGAAATTCAGGATCAGCGTTACGGTCGGACTGTCATGGTACGGCTAACCAATCTGGAAGAGGCGCGTGAACAGCACGCCCAGCACAACACAATCTGGGTGGATGAACGCTCGATCAATTGACGGCCTGCGCATGTTCGCGGCCAGTTGGACGAGCTCAACCCGGCGTCGTTGTAGTGGGTAACTGAACAACCATCCATCACTCTATTTCGCATCTTGCGTCGAGCGACGGGCCGGCGCGCTGTACAGAGATGCGAGCACGTCAGCAGTCAAAACAGGCGGGATCGCCATTCGGGCGATCGCTGCCTGTTTGTTTTTTCCAGATAGGTCGAGCGCAGCGAGGTCACGTCATGACATTGGCAAAACAGCTGGGAATGGCCCTGTTCTTTGAAACTCTTGAAAACGTGCCGCTCTTTCTGGGCGGCGTGTTGGCGGTCTGGTGGAGTAGGCAGGGCCTGGTGGGCTACGCCATCGGAGCGGGAGTGCTGGGAAGTAGTCTGGGCGCACTGGCGATTCACTATGGCGAGCCATATCAGTCGCCTGGATTTCAATCGACGTGGCGTAAGACCCTATTCAACTTCGTCGCGTTCGTGGTGTGCACCGCCGTGACCTGCGTGTATTTCTACCTGGTACGCCAGGCTGACTGGTGGGATGTGGTCGTGGGCTTGCTCTTAGGCCTGTTGTTGACGGCGCTGGAATCGCCCTCGTTCACTCACTGGCGCAGCTGGGGGTGGCATGCCGCTGCGATGATGCTGGCGACGGGGTGCGGGGTCGTGGTGGTGCGGGGATTGGTGTCTCAGGCTTCGCTCGGCGAAGTGGTGGCTGTCACTCTGGCACTGACGGTGGTGCTCAGCGTGCTGATCACCGGCATCGAATACTGGCCGCAGTGGTACCGCGCGCACGCGAAGTCAAAATCTTGAGAAGCAGGGTCTTAGCATGAACCCCCCGCTGGGCGACATTCTGGTGATCTGGGCCAACGGCTTTTTAGCCACCGTGTACTGGGTGTGGGAGAACGCGGCCGTGCTGCTCACGATCGGGCTGGCCTGGCTCATCCTGCTGCGTTACGACCGCGAAGTGCGCCAGGTCGCCGGCGAGCGGACCCTGCGTTATGGCCGCGGACAGATCGTGCGCGCCTCTCGTCGATCGCATTACGAGACCCTGGCGGCCGTGGTCCTCTGGGTGGTCGCCGCGCTGCTGATGGCGCCGCCGATTCCATTTATCGGGTTGCTGATGTGGGCGGCGTTCTGGGCGGCGCTGCGCTGGATTCCGCAGGAGCGCGAGCAAATCCTGTTCCGGCAGAAAGTGATGATCGCCATCTATGCCGGGTTGTTGCTGGCTTTTCGGATCGTCACGTCTTACGCCTTTGACGCCGGGCAGCTGATCACGATGATGGGCGGGGATGGCGATGCGGCAGGGGTCTTTGCGACGGTGCGCGGCAGTCTCGTGCCTTACGCGGTCCTGGTGTTGTGGGCGATGTATCCCCTGGGGTACTTCGTGACGATCGGGCAGCGCTTCATGGTCAATCGCGGCAGCCTGACCCGGCCGGGCCAGACGGTGGCGCAGACTCTGAAAGACCTTCGCACGCGCGGAGAATGATCAGTGAGTGAAAAAGCGGCCCAGTTGAGGCTATCCGGTTTTGCATAACAGGAGCCTAATGAGGCTGAAATTGAAACTCAACCAGTCCTATTAATGAAGAATCTGGTCTCATTAGCGCTGAACCTGGCCCCATTAGGAAAAATCGTCTAGCGAGCGCTGAGATCGGCCCCATTAGCGAAAACCGGCCCAATAGGAGATTGGTGGGAACCGAAAAACCAGCCTCATTAGACTGAAAGGTCGTTCCAAACCAGCCTCATTGGGTTAAAAAGTCATTTCAAACCAGCCTGATTCAATTGGGCTGGTACAGGTCTATCGTCAAGATATTTTGAACAGGTAAAAATCTCAATTTTGTTTTCGCAGAAACAACCTATGTCTATCTCAACCCAGCCACGCCAACTCCACAGCCTCCGCCCGGCACTCCCGGATGACCTCACCATCGCCAAGAATGGCCTGGTAATGCGGGCGAACGCGCAGGGTAAGGCAGTGGATGAACTCGATCATCTCTGGTTTCAGGTGGTGGAGCGCGAAGCGGGGCAGGCGTATGCCGG
The DNA here is from genome assembly GCA_041738395.1 of Thermoflexales bacterium. Taxonomy (GTDB): domain Bacteria; phylum Chloroflexota; class Anaerolineae; order Fen-1058; family Fen-1058; genus Fen-1058. Next base: position 19,937 of record JBGSPW010000116.1, on the reverse strand, counting down.
CGTCAAAGTGGTCAAACTGTTGATGCTGCGCTATCTGCCCCAGGAAGCGAAGAAAGACGCGGGGCTGGTGGCGAAGACCAAGGCGGCGCTGGTGGGGCTATACAACACGCAAGTCCGCTTTGACGTCGTGCAGGTCGTGGCGGGCATGTTTGATCCGCCGATCGGGATTGTGCAGTGTTACGGAGTGGCGGCGTTTGAACCAACGCTAGAGGAGGCCCTGGAGCAGGCGGAGTTGGGCATGGCGGCGTTGCAGGGGTCTCTTTCGAACTACATCCAGAGCCGCTTCGTCCCGCTGGATGGGCAGAAAGCGGCCTGGCTGCTGGCCGCGCTGGGTAAGATGCCGCACGCCCTGGTTGCGATTGGACATCCCGATGCGCGGCAGAACGCGCGGGGCGGCGGGCGCGACACGCCGGAAGAGCAATTGGACCTGGCAGGGCAAGGGGCCTACACCCTCCAACAGAACGAGATGCTGTTTCGCGGCATGTCCCAGTTGGAAGAGGAATTTGTATTCCTGTTGATCGCGCACCGGGTCAAGATGCACGCCATCACTCAGATGCTGGCCGGCATCTCGGGTGAAGCGAGCGTGTGGGCGAGCCGGGTGACCGGGATGAAGGGACTGTCGTTTGGCGTGTCTGTGCCGATCATGTTGAGTGGTGGTCTGGCGCGCACCGCGGGCACCAACTTTTCCCAGAACGAAGGGCGTGGAGTTGGTCAAAGCGTCGGTGACAGTGTGACCAACACGCACACCGAGGGCGTGGCGAACACGGTGGGGCATGCTGAATCGCACACGCTTTCGCACGAAGTGGGCACGTCGCACACCGAGGGAAACACCGTCAGTCTGGGAACCGGCACGAATGAGGGCACGGCCAATAGCACGGGGAAGAGTGAGAGTTGGGGCACATCGCACACCGACGGCACGAATGAGAATTGGGGCACATCGCAAACGAACACGCACACCAGTTCGGCCGGTGTGAGCACCTCGCACACCCAGGGCGCGACGGTAACCGATAGCGTGGGGAAGAGCGCTGGTCAGGCGGCCGGAGTGACGAACACAGTGGGGAATATCCACGGTACCAGCGTCGGAAACAGTGACCAACATAGTTCGAGTTGGCAGGCGGGGGCGTCAGCGCAGCGCGGCGCCTCGGATTCAGACACGTCCAGTTGGGCGCTAAGTCACGGTGGATCACAGGCCGTGGGTGTGCAAGGCAGCGGAAGTGTGTTGGGAATTGGCGGGGGCGGCAGCCAGACGGCCACCGAAAGCATCTCCGGGACGGACACGAAAGGACATAGCGCGGGGACGAGCCAGAGCACAGGTGTTAGCGTTGGGGTAGCGGGTAGCGACGGAAAAGGCACCTCTGAGTCAGTAAGCAATAGTCAAAGCCTCAGCACAGCGGGCAGCCAGAGTGTCAACACGGGGGTGAACAGCGGCCACTCGGTGGCGCGTGTAAACACCACCACCACGGCGGCGACCTCATCGTCCTCTGACTCCGTAGCGCATGGCACCACCCATTCGGTGGGTGTGTCGGCTTCCGATAGCAAGTCGCACGAAACGGGCGTTTCATCAGGTCAGACCGCCAGTCAGGGCACATCACAAAGCATGACTGCATCGCATTCGTCGGCTGACACCAACAGCGAATCCTTTGGCGAATCGTGGGGTGAGACCAACTCCTGGTCGCGCACGAAGAGCGTTTCGGATGCGGTGGCGGCCGGGCAAACGCGCGGCGTGAGTCTGGCCGAGACCTTTGCGACCGGCATCGGGCGCAGTTTGAACGCGGGGAGTTCGCTAGGCGTGAGCGGCGGCGTGATTCCGAGTCTCAGTGCGAGCAAGTCATATAACTGGGTGGACGCGCAGGCGCAGCAGGTGGCTGAACTGTTACGCATCCAGGAAGCCCTGCTGGTGCAGGCCAGCACCGACGGTGCCTATCTGACCGACGTGTACATGTTGACGCGCACCAAGAAGGGACGGGCCACAGCCGAGACCTTGCTGCGGCAGGCCTTTCATGGTTCGGAGAAAGTGGTCACGGGCTTCCGCACCCGCCAATTGAATGGCGCGGAGCAGGCCTACATTCGGCGACATGCGTTGGCGTTCACGCCGTCCACGCGGGTTGAGACGATCCCGGGCCAGTTGGAAGCCTACAAAGATACGACCTTCCTACCGCCGGACAAACTGGCCGCACTCTTTGCGCCGGGCCTGTTCGAGCGCGGGCCGGCCGTGACCACGGAAGAACGCATCCCGCCCTTCACTTTCATTCCCGACCTGGCCGGTGATGCGCGTTTGGGCCGGTTGTGGGATGTCGAAACCGCGACGTTGACGAAGGCCGTGTTGCGTCTGTCGGAAGACAAGCACATGCACACGGCTTTTTGTGGCGACACGGGTTTCGGTAAAACGGTTGGCGCCGAGCGTTTGTGTGTGGAAGTGGTGAATCAATGGCATCACCGTGCAGTCGTGTTTGATTGGGGTCAGGGCTGGCGCAAGTTGTTCACCAGTCCGATTCCCAAAGAGCGGGTGGTGATCTATCAATTGCACGCGCGGGCCGTGAATCCCCTGCGTTGGAACCCGCTGCAGATCGGACGCCGCATCGATCCGGATACGCAATGGCGGTCGACGGTCGAACTGATTGCGAACGCCGGCGGGCTGGGACCGAAGCAAGTGAGTTATCTGCTCAGCGCCCTGCGCAAGGTGTATGTCGAACACGGGGTTTTCACCAGCGATCCGGATGTGCAGGGGCACGACACATGGGGGGTAATTCGTAATGACAGCGAAGGAGTGGTCACGAGCGCCTCGATCGGCGATCCCCTCAATGGTCTTCAGCCTGATCAATTACAGGCCCTGGCCGTGCAGCGCAGCAAAGATACCGACATCACCGATTGGGTCACGGCGATTGATGAACGGCTGAACGGGACGTTCAAACGCAAACCGGACGGTGCCCTCGTCATCGGCACGAACGGCAAGCCGATCCGCAACCCAGACGGCATGGGCAAGAACGATCCGAATCGCGCCTCGCTGGAAGCGGCCGTGGCGCGCATGGATCGCTTGACGCAGGGCGTGATTGGCCGGCGCTATGCCAAGGGGCCGGGCTCGATTGCGATTGAAGATCTCGGGCTGTATGGCGCCGAAGGCGATCAGTCCCACGGGGAGGCTTCGCTCTGGGGCGCAGCGGTGCTGGAAGGTGGCGCCGAGTTGGATACGTTCAGCAAGTCCGTGCTACTCGGCTTAATCGCGTGGCACCTGTACAACGACTGTGTCATTCGGCGGCGGGAGAGCATCGGGCGGAAATTGCCCGCGCTGAATCTCTTCTTCGAGGAAGCCAACAAGATTTTCACCGGGGAAGCGCCGCGCGGCGATGGCAACCAGCCGCCCAGTGTGGCCGAGCAATTCCTGCCGATGTTCACCGATGGGCGCAAATATCGCGTGTACTGTCATCCGATTTTACAGTCGGTCAGTCTGTTGCCGGAAGTGATCCTGTCCTCATGTGTCAATCTCCTGGTGGGCCAGTCGAAAGGCGCGAAGGACCGCGATGCGATTCTGGCGCACCTGGCGAAGTCGGAGAAGGGCTTTACGGACGAAGAATACAAGCGCTTCGTCTCGCGCATGAAGGTGGCGATGACGATTTGTAAGTTGGGCTACGGGCACGAGTTGTGGGAGATCGGGCCGATGCTGACTGAAATCGATCAGATTCCGGCCAGTGAGCCCACCGATGAAGATTTACGCCTCTGGTACCGTCGCGCGTTTTTGAATGCGCCGGCGGCGGCCGGTCTGGCTCAATAGAAAGGATGATGGGCAAAGATGACTTTGTCACCTTTGGTAGACCAAGTAGACCAGCAGGTTGACCGACGAGCGTTAGCCGCGCCGGCCCTCGTGGCGCCGTCGGCCCTCGTGGCGCCGTTGGCCCTCGTGGCGCAGTCGGCCCCGGTGCTGTTGGCGGGCGTGATCTGTCAGGACGAGCTGCGCTCGGCGCGCACCGGGCGGCTCACCGTGTGCGACCTGGCCTATGTGTGGTCGACGCGAGCGCTGCCGCTGCGGATCGATCTGGACGTCGTGACGTTGTGGTGGATTCGCACGCTCGAGCACGCGCACCGTTTCGTCACACGCGTGCGCGATCTGGACGGAGGCGTGCTGGATCTGGTGGAACTCGAGATCGCGTTTGAGGTGCTAAACGTGCATGAGCACATGGCGCGCTTTGTGGGGTTGGAATTCAAAGCGGCCGGCGTGTACCGGGTCGAGGTGCTGCTCGACGACGAAGTGGCGGGCACGTATCCGTTGTTCGTGCAGGTGGCCGCCGCGGACCCGGCCGGTGTGCAGGGAGGCGCCTGATGACGGACAACAAATTCACGATCTGGCTGAGCGTGCTCACTGGCGCGCTGGTCGTGCTAATCATTGGCGTCATTGTCGGTCTGGCCGCGGTGGCTTCAGACCTGGCGCAGTTGGCCGAGCAAGTGACGGCGTTGATGTTTGGCGCGCCGGCGAACGGCGTAATCGAGCAGTTGCCGCCTCTGAGCGGCGGGAAGAGCGAAGTAAAGTCGACTCCGGATAAGCCGGTGGACAAAGCGGTTGGGGCTCCCGTCAACTTCAAAGCGCAGATTGACGACCTGCGCACGATCTCGAGAACATTGCGCGTGGGCCTGACCGTGCAGTTTTCCGGACCGTCCGATCTGTTGTATCAGCCGCCAATCGTGCGCGATGCAGAAGGCGCGACGTATCGCATCACGCCGGACAGTTTGAAGGCGGCGCGTTTCGCGCTGCTGGATCTCACGACGGCGGGGCAGGCGACCGGGGTCTTTGTATTTGAACCCGCACCGGTGGCGCCGGGGGCGCTGACCTTCGTGTTCAACCCCGAGATGCCGGTGGGCGATGTCGTCGCGCCACACATTGAAGTCCCGCTGCGCAAGGACTGACGTTTCCACGGAAACAGGAGTGCCTGATGACGAAAAGAAAGAAAACATCCAGACCCTTTCGCCCGCTGCCGTTAGTAACGGCGCACACGCCGACCGGTGAGGAGGCGCAAGCGGGCTTCACAGGCGAGGATATCCAGGGCATGTTGACCAATCCGATTTATGCCGGCCTGGGGCCGTATCCCGCTCTCATCGACGACGAGCTGTACGTGGCCGCGGCGGCGGGCCTGATGCGCGATCAAGGCGCGGAGCAGTTTTTGGTCAACCTGCTGGCCGTGTTGCGTGAAGCGTTTGGATCACCGTTTGACCAGGGACCGGAAGCGGAGCAGCGCCATGCCGAATGATCAACCCGAGACCGGCCCCGGCGTGTATGTGGTCGGGATCGACAAGGCCGAGAATACCGGCCCGATCTACGAGGCGTTACGACAGGCGGGCTGCGTGTGGCGCGGCCAGGCGCTCTCTCTGAACGAGGCGCTGCGGCAACTGGAACTGGTCAAAGATGCGGTCGACCTGGTGGTGGTCCGCGCCGATCTGGCGCGGCGGGGTGAGGAAGCCGCTTTGCTGGAGCCGTTGGCCCGCTGGCCGTTGGTGGTTCTGCTGGGCGTCACCCGCGGCGATCGGCAAGCCGACCTCGCCCAACTGCCGAATGTGCGCCAGGTGTTCGTGGTGCCGCCCTATCACTTCCAGGCGATGGCCGCGCTCGCGGTGAAGAAGTCCGGGCCAACGGAGTCTGTGACTCCTCCGGTGATCGCGGCGGCTGCGACCACCCACACCGCCGCCCTGATCAGTCCACCCCGGCCCACGCAGCGTGAGTCGCGTCCGGTCAACCCGGGGTCGTCAACGCCCGGTGTGGCTGTGATACAGACTCGCCTGGCTTTCTATGGAAGGCGGGGGGGAGTGGGCGCGTCGACAGCCGCCTTGCGCGCAGCGCACTTGTTGGCCGAGCAGGGCCGGCGCGTCGCCGTCTTTGATGCCATGCAACGCGGCGATCTGCACGTGATGCTGGGTGGCGAACCGACGCCGCACCCGGTGCAGCGCGATCTGATCACGGTGTACCTCGGTGAACCGAGCGAAGACCTCGCCGGCCACTATGAGGCCATGGTCATCGATGGAGGACGCCGGCGCGGCACGTTCAACGCGCAGTGGATCGAAGTAAGCCGGCCGCTGGATGATAGCACGCTGCGACGGTTGAGCGGTCTGCCGCCCGCGGATCAGACGGGCACGACTCAACCGGCCCGGCGGTTAAGCCTGTCCAAATTTCTCTCGTTCGAGGTCACGGAATGATCTGGCTGGTGGTCGGAACCAAAGGCGGCGTGGGTACGACCGCGTTAGCGCGGGAACTGGTGCGGAGCGGCCAAACGCTCGCGGTGGATCTGGCGGATGGCGAGCTGGCGGCGCAGTTGGAGCGTCCCACTTGGCTGCTGAACTATGACCTGTACAACGCGCCCGTGAACGGTGTTTGGCGCAGCCAGTTGATCGAGGCGGCCTTGAAGCGGTCGATCACGTTGCTGTGGCGGCCAGAGTGTGGTGATTCGGAAGTGCAATGGTCGTTCGTGCGCGACCTGGCGAATCGCCGGACGGTGGTGGTGGATGGCGGCATTACGCCGCCGGCCGGGATCGATCCGTTGGCGAGTCAGGTTGTGATTGTATCGCAGGACAATGCCGTAGCCCGCTGGCATGAGGCGCGGTTGCGGGCGCGCTATCCCGAAGCGCAGGTCGTGGACATCGGGACGCGTCAGGCTGCGCGTGAGTGGGCGGCCAAACAATTTCAAGGAGTAACGTCATGAGAAAAGTGCAAGTGTTGTTGGGTCTTATCCTGGCGATCGGAGCCTTTGTCGGGGTCGTCGTCTTCAATCGCATCACCACGCCGCCGACCTACGACGTGGTCGTCGCGGTGAAAGAAGTGCCCCCGTTTACGACATTGGAGCAAAGCCTGGTGGCGGTGGATACCCAGAGCGTCTCGCCCGCCATTGCCGAGCGGTACGTGTTGGCCGATGAACTTCCCGTGCTGATCGACAGCGGCGCCGTGGTGGTGGAGAACTTGCGGCCCGGCCAGCCGTTGTTGCGTGAAGCCGTGGCGTCGGGCGCCAATGCCGAAAAAGTCTCGCGCCTGGCCGTCGCGATCAACAATCCCGATCTCGTGATCATGGCCGTGCCGGTCAAGGTAGATAGCCTGCCCGCCGTCTTCCCCGGCGATGCCGTGGCGCTGTTCTACGCCAATGGCAGCGTGCAGACGCAGCAGATCGTGACGGCCACGCTCAGCGGTCCAACCCCCACGCCCACGCCGCTCGCTTTTGGAGCGATCTCGGAGACCCAGATCATCACCACCGAACTGCAGATGCCGGTGGCCAAGTGGCTGGTCAATGGCGTCGTGTACCAGCTCAACCGCGAGATTCGAGAGAATCCGGATTACGGCGCGCCCGGCAAAGACAACGAGCCAAGATACATCGAGGGCGATGTCAAATCGCTGGATGTGGTCGTGGCGCGCGGCGAAGCGGAGTGGCTGACGTTCGCGCTGGCGAACGGCCAGGTGCAAGTCGGGCTGCTGCCGGCGATCGTGCGTGAGCAGGTTGAGACTAACAGTTTGCCGGCGACGACGGGGGTGACGTGGAGTGACTTTGAAGACAGGTTCTTTGAAGAGCGCGGCAAGTAGGCACCCCGTGTTCGCAGGCGCGTGATGGGTGACACCCCGCCGCGTCCAGCCGATCGGAGTGATGGAAAAGGAGCGGTATGACGGAACAAATTTCGGTGGTCATCGGGCACGGCGCCTGGAACGACCTGCGGCTGATCGACGATCATTTGCGCGCCGCCGGCATCATGGTGTTGTCGTCCGTGTCCAATGCCACTGACCTGGCGGATGCGGCGCGCACGTTGGGCGCCGACGTGGTGCTGTTCTCGCCGACGCTGCCCGGCATGACGCCGGCGCTGGTGCAGGAATTCCTGCTGCACCCTGACAAGTCGATGGCGAGCGTGGGTCTGATTCCGGCGGGCACGCAGTATGCCGCCGAGTATCAACGCTTTGGCATGAAGGGCTTCGTCACCACGCCGTTGGATGCCATGCAGGTGCAGAAGATCGCGCAGCTGGTGATCGACGCGGCCCATCTGGCGCAGGACGAGCGCAACTCGCGGTCGTTCACGCCGATCAGCGCGGAGGATGCCTTGAGCATTCTCGACCGGGGCGGCTGGCAGCAGCAAACGATTGCGGTGTTCAGCCCGAAAGGGGGCGTCGGCAAGACCACGCTGGCGGTCAACCTGGCGGCGGCCTTTGGGGTGCTGGCGCTGCGCACGACGTTGTTGATCGATGCGGATATGTCGCGGGCCAATGCCCACATCCCATTGGGGATCGACATTGAAGAGCAGCCGGCTAATCTCTTCTCGCTGTACAACCGCGTGATCGCCGACGGCCAGCGCACGGGCCGGTATGTGCTGCACGCCAAGACGCTGCAAGCGAACGCCCGCCGCTATCGTGGCAAACTCGATCTGCTGCCGGGCATTCCTCGGCCGCACATGGCCGGCCTGCCGGAATTCGTGGACGACACGAAACGCACGATGGACATTTTCGGTGAGATCGTGCGCGAGTCACGCGGCTTCTATGAGCTGCGCGTGATCGATGTAGGCCCGGACTTCAACTTGCCGATTCACTGGGCCGCGTTGCAAGAGGCGGACACCGTGCTGCTGGTGGTGACGCCGGAGCGCACGGCGTTGAGTGACATCGCCGGCATTCTGCCGACGCTGGAAAAACATCTGGGCACGCTGCAGAAGTTCAAGTTGGTGTTGAACCAATTTGATGAACAGTTCGGGATCACGCCCAAAGACGTGGTGAAGTTTTTGGGCGGCAAGGTCACGATCTTCGGCAGCATTCCCTATGCGCCGATCGAAGCGCGGCAGAGCATCAACACGGCCGAGCCGCTGGTGCTGCAGAAGAGGCTGACGCGGGCGGCCGAAGAGATCATCAAGCTGGGCGGCAAGTTCTATCCGCCGTTGGAGCGAATCGGCGAACGGAAAGAAGTGGCGAAAGGCCCCAACTTGTTCAAGCGCGCGCAGAAGGCGCTGGCGGATTGAAAGGAAAACCATGCAACTTGATTTTGTGTTACGCGATGTCGATCCCAATACCAGTCGATACCTGACGGTGCTCGCGGATATGTTGAGCGAAACGAGCGGCGAGTCAGGCTTTGAGTCAGGCGTTTTTCACGTGCTTGATTACGTTCAGACGCTGATCGATGTCCTGGCCGGTTTCCAGGGGAAGACGATCGAGGTCGCCCAGCGAACTGCCGCCGCGGCACTGCGCCAGGCTGGCTTAGCCCAAGTCGGCGAAGAGGTGTGTCCCCCGTCGCTACAACAACTCTTGATGACAGTTGAGGATCTACAACATGCGCTGGCGGCTTACTTGTGCGACGATGCTGAGGATCCCTCGGCTGATGAGGAGGCCGCATGATTCCACCGGTTTCCCCACAGCGCAAATTCTCGCCGGCGGCAGCGGCGATGGCCGAAGCCATGACCGCCCAATCCAATCAAAACGATCCGTTGGACGGCCTGTTGAGCGAAGCGCGCACACGCATCCGCAACCAGATGCAGCCGGCGCAGATCGAAGATCCCACCGACGACGATCTCCGCACCGCCGAAGCGATCCTGACGCCGCTGGTCGATCAATTCTTGCGCAACGCTCAGGCGCAAGGCGTAGCCTGCGCGACTGAATCCGATCAGGTGCTGCGCCAGCTGATGGACGACATCTTCGGGTTCGGGCCGCTGGCCTCCTATCTCGCCGATGAAAAAGTCGAGGAGATCATCTGCAACGGAAAAGACGATATCTGGATCATTCACGGCGATCAGGGCAAGGTCAAAATCAGCACGCGCTTCCGCAGCGAGCGGGAGTTGCAGAACTTCGTTAATCGCGTCGTGTACAAGACGGCGGCGCGCCTGGATAGGTCCAACCCGGCGATCGATGGGCGCATGCGGGACGGCTCGCGCCTGCACGCCATCATGGAACCGCTGACGGCGAAGCCGCCGATTGCCATCAACATCCGGCGGCATCGCCTGGTAGCGCGCACGTTGGAAGACCTCACGCGCCTGGGCACGGTGACACCGATCGCGGCCGAGTTCCTGCGGCTGGCGGTGCAGGCGCGGCTGAACGGCGTGGTCGCGGGAGGAACGGCGAGCGGGAAGACGAATTTCATCAACGCGTTGGGCAACGCCGCCAACGACAGCGATCGCATTCTCATCGTCGAGGATACGACCGAACTGCAGATCAACAAGCCCGATGTCGTGCAGATGTGCACCCGCGATCAAGCGGAAGCGGCGAAAGCCGTGACCATCTCGGACCTGATTATTCACGCGCTGCGCATGCGGCCCGATCGCATCATCACCGGCGAAGCGCGCGGTCAGGAGATCGTCGATGTGTTGATGGCGGCCAACACCGGTCACGATGGGCAGCTGCTCACGATTCACGCCAACAGCACGCGGGATGTCATTCAACGCATGGAGTCGATGTATCTGCTGCGCGGTAACGACGTGCCGCTGCTCGCAGTGCGCCGGCAGATCGCCGACGCGTTCCAGTTGGTCGTCTATCTCAAGCGCGTGTTCATCGCCAACAAGCCGCGCCGCTTTGTCACGGAGATTGCGGAAATTCAACCCTCGCAATTCATGGAAGGCGACAAAGTCGTGGTGCAGAACATCTTTGAAGACAAGGGGACCGGCCTGAACTGGACGGGCTATTTCCCCGAGCGGCTGGCGCGGCGTATGGAAGAAAACGGCACGCTGCTGCGGCCCAACTTTTTTCGCGAGGCGCGGGCATGAAATTTCGAGTGATCTTTCTGGTGGCGGGGCTGATCGGACTCGTGGCCGTCATGGCGGTGCTGTTGAACCTGGCGCGCCAGGATTCTCCCCGGCCAATCGACTGGCCACCGACGTTGGTGGCTCAGCCGTGCATGACGGCTTCACTGTTTCTGGATCAACGCCTAGCCGTGGACCGCGATCTGGCTGAGGTGACAACGGATCTGGCTCAGGCCTGGCGCGAGCAGGGCTGGCAGGCCGTGGCCGACCTCCGCGCGGATGGACAGGCCGCGACGCTCACCGCCCGCCGTGGCGATCAAGCGTTTGAGGCCAATCTGACCTGGGAAGACGGCACGTTTCATCTGCTGGCGATTGGTAAGCACACCTGCGCTCCGGAGGATCGTGAATGACCCTATCTACCGCGCGGGTAATCCTCATCACGCTGACTTTGTTGGTGGTGCTAAGTTGGCTTACCTTCATCAAATTTAACGGTGTGGTCAAAGGTGGCGATCCCGTGCCCGGCCTGCCGTGTGAAATTCCTGCCATCTGTGAACCGCGGCGTGGTGATGAACCCGGAGCAAGGCCTGCCGTCAGATGACAGCGATGGTGCAGTGGCTTCGTCGCTTCACGCGTCCCAATCCCGCGTCACCACCGGAGGCCTCGCGCCCGGATCGCGTGATCGGAACGGTGAAGTGGTTCAACCGTCAGAAGGGCTACGGCTTTTTGGGTCAGCCTGACGGCCCGGATGTGTTCGTGCATCACACGGCCCTGGAGGGCAGCGGTTTTCGCTTCCTGCGTGAAGGCCAACGGGTGGGGTTCGTGGTGCGCGACGGTCCGCGCGGGCTGTATGCCGCCGATGTGCATGCGGTGCAGTGATCGGGAGAGCCGGGCATGTTTCGTTCATATCGAAGTTGGACCTACGTCCTCATCAGCATTGTCGTCGCCATCAACACCCTGTTGGTGCTGGTCGCTCGCTGGGTGATGTTGGGGCGCTGAATTTCTAGGAGTATGACACCATGATCAAACGCAACCTATCGGTGAGTGCCATCTGCGTGATAGCAACCGTGCTGGTGATGTTACTGAGCCTGGCGTTGGCCCCGGCCGCGGTCGTCCGCGCTGGGGAAGGCGACCACGACACGGACGGGGATGGCATGCCAAACGAGTGGGAAATAAACAACAACCTGAATCCGCATGACCCCAGCGATGCTCAGGTTGATTCTGACGGGGATGGATTGATCAACCTCCAAGAGTATCTCCATGACGCTAACCCGCATCAGCCGGATACGGATGAAGATACTCTGCCGGATGGCTGGGAAGTAGACAACGGCTTAAATCCGAATGACCCTGGCGATGCTGAGGTTGATTCTGACGGGGATGGCTTGATCAACTTCCTAGAGTATCACTATCACACTAACCCGCGTCATCCAGATACGGATGAAGATGGTCTGCCGGATGGCTGGGAAGTGAATTATGGCCTGAATCCATTGGACGCTGACGACGCCGGCGCCGATCCCGATAACGACGGATTGACAAACCTGCAAGAGTATCCGCAGGGCACGAATCCCCGCGATCCTGATAGTGACCAAGACGGGTATAGCGATGCGGTCGAGGTGGCGCAAGGAACTAACCCGCTCGATCCCAATAGCCATCCCGCTGCCTCAGCGGCCGTCACCGGCGCAATCGTGTCACCCCAAGCCGGGCAATACTTGTCATCCACAGCGGCCTCGATTGCCGGTTATGCCTCGGCTCTAAACGGCTTGGTGTCCGTGCAGGTTTCACCGAATGGCTCGACGTGGTACACCGCGACCGGCACCTCTACCTGGACGTGGTCCTGGACGCTGCCCGCCGAAGATGGTGTGGCCTATCTGCTGCAGGCGCGGGCGCGTGATCGAGTCGGGCAGATCGCTCTCTTGACGCCGACGAACGTCATCGTCGATCGCGTGGCGCCACTGGTCTGGGTGACTTATCCGCCTGCGGGTCACGTCGTCCGCTCTTACGCGGAAGTCATCAGCGGCATGGCCAGGGACGGGAGCGGTCTGGCGCGCCAGGAAGTCTCTGTCGATGATGGCGCGACCTGGTACGACACTGCGCCGGAGGCCAGTTGGTCATGGCCCTGGTCAATCCCCGCCGAAGATGGTGTCGCGCATAGGTTGCGCGTGCGCACAACGGATCGCGCCGGCAATGTCAGCGCGCCGGCGGCACCCATCGCCGTGTTTGTGGACAATGTCGCGCCAACGCTCAGCTATCTGAATCTGCCGACCAACGGGCAGACCACGATCAGCACCACCACGTTCACCGTGATGGGGCGCAGCAGCGGCGCGTTGACCACCACTCTGGATAGCGGGGCCGGTCCGCAGATCGTCACGATCGTCGGTGACACCTTTACCCGGACGATCGATCTGGTCGTCACGGGCACGCACGTGCTGACCAGCACCGCCGTGGATGGGGTGGGGAATCTTACCCTCATCACCAGCACGCTGGAGGTGCGACCTCAGCAGCCGCTTGCACCACACCGCCTGTTTCTGCCGCTCGTGCTGCGCAACTTTGACTCCCGGCGTGATCAGTACGAAAGCGACGACACGGTGGCCAATGCCCGGCCGATCACGATGGACGGTGTGCCGCAGCGCCACAACTTCTACCCAGTGCACGACGTGGACTGGGCCTGGTTTGAGGCGACGCCGGGTACGTACCTCATCAATACCACCGGCTTGGCAGTCGATACCGACACGGTACTCCGGCTGTATGCCTCCAATGGCGTGACAAAACTGGCCGAAAACGATGACTGCACGTCGACGACGCGATCTTCGTGCCTCACCTGGCAGGTCACTACTGGCGGCACGTTATATGTGCAAATCGCGCCCTACGACCAAACGTCCAGTGGGGCCGAGCGCTGGTACGACCTGGCGATTGTGAAGCAGTGAGTGGGTTGTCGCCACAATGTGGAATGGGACACGCGCCGGGTTGTTGATCGTTTTCTTGATCTGTGCGCTCTGCAACCTGGCACGCCTCCTGTGGCGGATAGGATGAAGTGATGATGTCTTTCTGGTTGAATCTTATGCTGATGGTGGTTGTAGGGTTGACCGGTCTGGGGCCGAGGTTACCCGCTAATGCGGAGCCGCTAGCGGCCTGCTGCCCGTCTACCGATCCGGCCTGGGTCTGGCCACTGCCCGGCAGTCATACCACGCAGCGCTACTCGGCCACGCATCCTGGCTTGGATCTGTCCGCGCCCGTGGGAACCGCCGTGCGCGCCGTCGCGCCGGGCGTCGTGCGCTATGCCGGTGACAGCGACGGGCCGTATGGCAAGCTGGTCATCGTGCGACACGCGGATCACTGCGAAACGTGGTACGCGCATCTCAACACGGTCGAGGTGCACCAGCCTCAAGCGATCACCTCGGGCGAACGTCTGGGTCAGATGGGCGGCACGGGTAATGCCAAAGGCTGGCATCTCCATCTGGAAGTTCGGACCGCGACGATTCAAATCGATCCGTGGACTTGTCTGGTTGAGCAGAAATCTCACCACCACGGGGAGGTGGTGGAATGAATATCTTCCGACGCGGGTTAGTGGCCTGGGCTTTAGCGTTACCGATCTGGGCCGTGCTGCTTGTCATGTCATTTTCGAGCCGGTCATTTATTCAGCCGGTGTGGGCGCAAAATCAGCTGCCCACCAAACCGCCCGTGGAAGCGCCGACCAAGCCGCCGCTGGAACCCCAGCCGACTAAGGAACAGATCCAGCCGACCGAGGTGCCACCGGCGAAGGAGCCGCTGCCCACGGCAGTCCCGACGAAAGCGCCAACCAGCATTCCCACCAAAACTCCGTGGCCCACCGAGTTGCCTACAAAGACGGCCGTGCCCACCGTGTTGCCTACAAAGACGGCCGTGCCCATCGGCCAGCCGATCAAACCAACCCTGCCGACGGTCGCCAGTGAGCCGTTCAGCCCGACGGCTGGTCACACGGATCCGGATCGTCTGCCTCCGGCCACCAGCCAAGATCAGACGCAGCGCGCGACTGGCGCGTTACAGCCGAGTCAACCGGAAGTTGGAACGCTGGATTATGGAACGGCGGCGACTATTACGGGGATCGTGTTCGACGACTCCAACGATAACGGTCAGCGTGACCCGGATGAGGTGGGTCTATCGGGTGTGGCTGTTTCCGCGGAAACAGTCACGGGGGTCCAAACCGTGGTGACCGATGCGAACGGCGTCTACTCCCTGCCCGCGATCGCTGGCGCGACCGTGCGCGTGATCGTACCGGCGGGCTGGAGCACGCGCAAGTCGGAAAGCCTACCGCTCGATCACGCCGGGGACTTCCCCTTGCGCGCGACAAATGGTGTGATCCCCCGTCAGCCCACGGCCATCACGCCCCTGACGATTACCCAGAGCGTGATCGACTTCGCGCCGCTGATCGCGCTGGGCCTTGGCCTGGGCGGCGTCATGGCGATCGGGTTTCTACGCGTAGCGCGCGCCGTCACGGCAAGCAACCGGGCGTTGGCCCTGTTACTGGTCCGGATGCAGCGCACCAGTGAGAAGCCGCTCACCTTTGAAGCGACGGTGACCCTGGCGGCCGCCGCCACCGACGCCCGGGTGTTGGCGCTGTTGAATCAAGCCGGGCTGGATGCGGCCGGACGGCCGCTGCACATTGAACGTGTGCTCAGTGTCACCGCCGGAGATCGTCCCGCCATCACGGCCCTGGGACAGGACGGTCGCGCCGCCTTTGTCATCTTCACCCCGCTGGAGGCCAGGACGTTCCAACGGGCCTGGCGAACCGGCCGCGAAGCGAGCGCCGGCGAAGTAGCCTTTGAGCACGCCGCGGCTTACCCGTTCGATCGCCGGGGCGAGGCGCTGACCGCTGGAGACGCCACGACGTATCCGCTCGACGCGTTGAATAGCGGGCTGTTTGTGGCGGATGATCTGGCGGCGGCTTACGCCTACCTGTCCGCCGAATTACCGGTGAGTGCGCGCACGTTGCCGCGCACAGCGCGCTGGACCTTGTTCGTCGTGCCGTTGCCCAAACACGACCTGGCCGTGCGTGCCGGCTGGCGGTATCGCATAAGCAGAAGACTACGCTCCTGAAGTGCAATCCTAGCCGCCAAGTGATGCGGCAAGAAAGAGAGGCTTTCTATGTTTCGTAAGAAGAGGTTGAGGTTGTGGTTGGTTGGACTGATCGCCCTGTTGTTGCTGTCCGTTCCCGTTGTCCAAGCGGCTACCCAGTCGGCATACTTCTTGGAGTCATTCGATCGGCTGGTGATTCATCAGCCAGGTGATACGCAGGTGCCCTACTGGGTCATCTTGAATGGCGCTGCCGGCCAGTATTACGCCCCGTGTGGCGACGCCTCATGTGTCACGGCGGAAAAGGAAGGCCGGACGACCTTCGCCCGGCTGCAGATCAAGCCGGATCAGACCCCGGGCAATTACACCGGCAGTGAGATCTCTGAATTGCAGACCGGGTACAGCGCCGGACAGGGCCGCTGGCTGCCAACGGTGAGGCATCCGGTGATCGCGACCGCGCGCGTGCGTTTCTCGTCAGGCTACCAACCCGATGGGACGGGTGGCGCGGTGGGCTCGGCCGGGTTCTGGCTATGGAATTCGTACCTCGACTTTCCCAATCAGACGGCCCTGCCGATTGAAGCCTTTGGCTTTAGTTGGGGTGAGCAGGGAACGTGGTTCGGAAGGTTGGACGGCTTACAGATTTCGGCGCTGCAGGACAATGCGCCGATATACCGCCAACGCGTGACGCCGGACCACTCTGATCGCTGGATGTTGTGGACGATGATCTGGAGCGTCAATCGCGCCGGAGAGCAGCGCTTGGATTACCTGTTGAACGGCCAGCCGATTGGCTCGACCTCACTACCGCGCGTCTACGCGCCGCTCTCGATCACCTTCTGGAACGACAACCAATACGTGGGCGCTGACGAGACCGGCACCTTCACCATCGAGTATCACCAACCGTCTGCGGCGCAGAACTTCGACGTGGACTCTGTGCTGGTGTTCCAGCCGTAGGCAGGTCGCCCCCTGACCCGGGGTGACTTCCGCTTCAGGAAAGGAATCACATTGATGAACACCTGGAAACTTCGCTTCGCTCGTTTGCTCGAGGTCCAGCACGCTGATCCCGATCAGGCGCGGCGGGGCCGCCTGCTGAACATCTTGCTGCTGGGGCTGGCCGCCTTAAGTGGACTGGGGCTGATCGGAATTTTCATCACGGGTCAAACGCCCGAGACTGTGCCGCTGATCGTCCTCATCCCGGCGTGCGAGATCGCGATCGCGGGCCTGTTTGTCCTGAAGCGGAGGTCACCCCGCTGGGCGGCCTGGCTATTCTTGATCGGCTTGTTGGTCGCCATCGCTTTTTCGGATACTCCGCTTGAGGTTTTCTCCGGCCGCACGACCGCCCTGCTGGTCGTGCCGATCTTCGCGTCCAGTCTGCTGTTGTTCCCCACGGCCTCCTTTATCATGACGGCGTTGGCGAGTATGGCGTTGCTCCTTCTGGCGCTGGCCTTTCACTTGCAAGAACCGTACTCCTTGATCTATACGGGCGAGATTCTGGTTCTGACCGCCCTCGTGAGTTGGCTGGCGTCAAACAGCCTGGAGAGTGCGCTCGCCGATTTGCGCCAATTGGAGGAACGCACCCGTTCGATTCTTGATTCCATCACAGACGGGGTGCTGGCGATCGCGGTCACCGACACAGCGCTGATCATCGATGCCAATCCTTCAGCAGCGCAGCTGCTCAAGTGTGCTACACCGGCCGATCTGATCGGCCAGGAACTGGAGCGTGTCCTGGGGGAGGCGGCCCCGGAAGACTGGCAAATCATCCGCTCCACATTTCAGCAAGAGGCGGCCATCACCGAATGGCCTGTGCAGCTGGGGCGGCTCGTGTTGACGGTCACCATCGTCCCGCTGCGCGCGACGCGAGCGAACACCTCTCGAACAGAAAAACGGCTGCTCTTGACGCTGCGCAACTCAACGCGGGAAGCAGAAGCGGAACGGTTGCGTGACGAATTTTCAACGTTGCTTCGGCAGGGCATTCAGACACCACTGGGCATCATCGAAGTCCTGGGTGAAGATTTGGGTAAGCCGCAGTCTTCGGCGGCACGCCAATCGACGGCCGAGTCCTTGCTTGGCCAGATTCGACGCCTGAAACAAACCATCTCCGCTTTGCTGGACCGGGATCAGTTGAGTCGCCGGCGGTTGGACGTCCAACTGGCGACCGCCTCTCTCCCCCCTTGCCTGGAGGAGATTGTCCAGAATGTGCGGTCACAGACCCTGGCGCAAGGCGTGCGCGTGATGCTCGATCATCTCCCGTTGGCGCCCGATCAAGTGACGACTGATCGGCAGCTGCTGGTACAGGCTGGCAGCAACCTGGTCTACCACCTGCTCGCCCAGACGCAGGCGGAAGAAATCCTCGTGCGTGTCGGGCGCAAGGATCTGACGCACTGGTTGCTGCAAGTGACGGACTACTCCCCGAATGACCTGCCCTACGGTCCGTTGTTGTCAAACACGGTAATGGTAACTGTCGAACCTACCGTCAACTGGTTGCTGGCCGAACAACTGGTGGCCGCGCTGCATGGCGAGCTACAAGTGGGGCAGAATGGGAAGGGACAGACCTTGATCCAGGCGTTGTTCGACGGCTTAGGGGCTAGTGGTCGGGTACAGTAGGTTGGAAAGAATGCCGAAGATGAAGATGAGGAGGATGTGATGAGTGTCGTGAATATTTTAGCGTTGGTGGCCGCGGCAGGTGCTTTTCTGGCCGTTTTTGCCCTGCTCGCGCCGCGCCGGATCAAGTTGGAACAACCGACGGAAGCGAAGGGGCTGCGCCAACTCCAGGCCCGCCTCGACGCCGCCGAGTTGCCCATCACGGCCAGAGAATTTTTGGCCGCTGCCGGCGGGGTGACGATCAGCGCGATTGCGGCGGCGCTGTTGCTCAATGCCCCCGCTCTGATTCTAGCGGGCGTTATCATCGGCCCAATCCTGGTATGGATGCAGCTGGAAGGGCAGCGGGATAAATTCCGGCTGGCCTACGACCAGTCACTCGCCGAGTGCGTGCAGCTGTTGCGTGAAGGCTTCGCCGCCACCGGTGCGCTGCGCGATGCGATCGATCACGCCGCGCGCAACGGCCTCGATCCGGCGGCCGCCGACTTCCGTGAAGTCTGGAGCGGGCATGTGTCCGGTCAGGACTGGAGTGAAGCGTTCGCGCCTGTCACGCTGCGGCGGCGCAATCCCTATCTGCGCATGGTCGCCGAAGCGCTGGCGTTGAAGGCCAAAGAAGGCGGTCAGATCAGAGAAGTGTTGATCGGCCTGGAGACGATGATCCGCGAGCAGGTCGCGCTGCGCAAAGAGATCACGGCGAAGCAGGCCGAATCGCGCATCGAGTCCATCATCGTTTCACTGGCGCCGATCGGGTTCTTCCTGGGCATGAAGATCGTGCCGATGCTGCAGCGCTACGAAGGCGGGTTCTATACCACGTTGAGCGGGCAGATCGCGCTGGTCGTGGTCGTGCTGTTGTCGGTCGGGGCCTTCACCCTGGCGCGCTGGTTGGCCGGGCGGGGTCTGACGCTTGATGTGAAGGAAGTGGCGCAATGAGTGATCGCGCTGAGGTTGATCGGATCGCCAACGCTGTTTTCTCGTGTCCGCCGTCGCCTAGCGCGTCGCCCGTGCGTAGCGGGACACGACGAGGCGGCGGGCCGCTGGTTTCTGTAGAAACACTTACCTGTGGAGGTGCAGCATGAGTGCTACTTTGACTTTACCTTTTGCCCTGCTGGCCAGTCTCGGCGTGTTCTTGTTCGTCGATGCCCTGCGCCCGCGCCGGACGCGGGTGCAGTTGAACGCGCCGGACGAACGACCGTTGATGCAGCGCCTGCTCGCTGCCTTTCTTGCGCCGGCGGCCGAGCGCGTGTTGAAAGTGCGCCGCGCCGATCTGACCGTACTGCGCACCGATCTAAGTGTGCGCCTCAAACGGGCCAACTTTCCCGCGCCGTATCTGACGGTCGATGCGGTGCTGGGCTATCGCCTGTTTCTGGCCACGCTGCTGGCGGCCATGGGCGCGGTGGCCGGCCTGCTGTTGGGCCTCGGCCCCGGCACGGTGGTCGTCATGATCGGCCTGGCGCTCGTCGGCTGGTTGACGCCCGATAAAGCGCTCTCCGGAGCGGAGAACGATCGCGTGGAGCAATTGACCCTCGATGCCGCTTCGACGCTGGATCGCCTGGCGATTCATGTCAGCGCCGGCAGCGCTCTTTCGATGGCCGTGCGCGAAGTGGCCGAGCAGCCCGGCGGGGCGTGGGTGGCGG
>JBGSPW010000141.1:0-55182 GCA_041738395.1 Thermoflexales bacterium | reverse complement strand
GTTTGATCAATTTCTCTAAACCGTGTTGTTCGGCGTCTGACAGATTTACGACTTGTGCTTTGGGCCCTGGCATTTGAGCGGCTCCTTCACGAATTTGCCGTATCATATACCAAAGCCTTATTTATGCCCAGATGTACTAGTACCACGACTGATCTGAAAACGCTCCGCGCTCGCGCACCGTCCCCGGAGAACGCCCTCGGGACGAGGGCTATGAGCATTTTCAGACTAGTATTGAGCCTAGCGCCGTTTGTTTTTTCAGTGACGACCTGCAGAAGTCAAGCAGGGAGAAATCCGATTTCTGATCTCTCATGCTATAATCCGCGCGCGGGAGAATAGGGTGGAGCGACTATATGCTAAAACCGATCAATGACGATCCGACAACCTCGCTGCGGGCCATGCGGCGGGCGCTGTCGCTTTCGTCTTTCCCGATCGGGGTTTTGACGCTGGGCATTCCGTTTTATGGCGCCGGCCCGCTCAAACTTGATCCGGTACAAATTGGTGTCCTGGTCAGCATTTATGCGCTGATGACCTTGCTGATGCGGCCGATCGTCGGGCCATCGATGGATCGTTGGGGTCGCCGCCGTTTCTTCCTCGCCGGATTGACGCTGCAAATCTTTTCGAATGGCTTCTTTGCCATCGGCAGTTCTTACGACTGGTTGTTCTGGGGCCGGTTGACGCAAGGCGTGGCGGCTGGCCTGTTGTGGCTTAGTGCCTATGCCATCACGGCCGATCTGGCCGCCAAGAGCCATGCGGGCAATATGTTTGGCGCGGTGGAAGAAATGCTGGCGCGCGGCGGCCTGTATGGCGCGCTGATCGGCGCGCCGATCCTGCTCGTTGCCAATTTCGCGCAGTGGTCCTGGACGCTCATGTTTCTGATCTATGCCGGCCTGAATACGCTGGGGCTATGGATCGCGATCAAGCGCGTGCCGGAAACGTGGCAGAAACCACCGCATGGCGCACCCCTGCATGCCCCCACAATTCAACGCACCCTCATCTGGCAATTCTTCAACGCCATCCGGAAATTCTTCCGCTCCATCCCGCAACAGCTGTGGCTGCTGGCCGCCATTGTCGTGTGTACGTCTACGGCCAAGTCGGGCCTGGAACCGGTGTTGATTCAATTCGTGCAGAAGACCATCACTTCCGATGCGGTGTTGGTGGCTTTAGCCTACATCCCCTCGGCCGTGGTCTTTGCGTTTTTGCAATCGCGTTTGGGCAAGCTATCCGATCGGGTAGGCCGCCGCCCGCCAGTGGCAGCCGGTCTGTTCATTAGCGGCTTATCCAGCGCGATCGTGCCCAACCTGACGCTGCTCATGTCAGCCATCGGCCAGTTTGTGTTGCTACCCCTGTCGGGCTTCTGGACAGCCGAAGCGGTGGGATTCAGCGCGGCCACGCCCGCCGAGCAAGCCCTGGTCGCTGATCTATCCGATGAAAAAACGCGAGGCCGATCGTTTGGCGTATACACCACGGCGTTGAGTATCGGCCAGGTAATAGGGCCAACCTTGGGTGGCTTTCTGGCGCGCGACATCGCCTTGAGCGCGCCGTTCTACTTCAACACCATCGTGTTGTGGGCCGGAGCCGGGATCATGATGTGGTTCATCAAAGAGCCGCCCCGTCATGTTCGCCTGGAGCCAATACCACACGAACCGCCTTCGCAGTGGCCTAGCGGCGGCGGCAAATAGTTTTTAGCAGAACCTCCCGCAGGTTTTACCCAACCCGCGGGAGGTTGCTTTAGGACAAACCCCCTGTGAGCAACCAACCTGTCAGATTGTTATTTCTCTTTGCCGATGTCGGCGGCGGGCATCGGGCTCCGGCTGAAGCAGTCCGCGAAGCGCTGCGCCGCACGGTCGGTAATGCCGCGCACGTGGAGTTGGTGGACATGCTGGCCGACTACGCACCCTGGCCGTACAATCGCGGACAAGAAACATACACCAAGACCGTGCGCTTTGCGCGCCCCTTCGAGCAGATCACTTATCACACCCTCAATGGCCGCCGCCGCATGCGGCTGGGCGCCAGTGTGATGTGGCGGCCGATGCGGCGCGCCACACGCGAGCTCATGGCCGATCATCCGGCCGATCTTGTCGTGACGTTTCATCCCACGTACAGTTATCCGCTGACGTGGCTGAAGATTCCGTGCGCGTTTGTATTTACGGATCTGATCACCAATCACGCGTTGTGGTGCGCGCCGGGCGCGCAGCGCTACATCGTGCCGACGGAATTAGCGCGCACCGGCGCCATGAACCACGGCCTGCCCCCCGACCGCGTCAGCGTCACCGGCTTGCCCGTGCATCCCCGCTTTCTCGATCCCAAACTTCCTCACGAAAAAATTTGCCGGAAGTTGGGCGTGGATTGTCGCAGACCCCTCATTTTGCTGGCCGGCGGTGGCGAAGGCCTGGGCCGCGTGTATGACATCGCATATGCCATCGGGCAGGCGGATCTCGACGCGCAGTTGGTCATCATTACCGGACGCAATCAAAAATTGCGCGAGCAATTGGAAGACATCGATTGGTCATTGGACACGAAGATTCTAGGGTTCACCCGTGACATGCCCGATTGGATGACCGTGTCGAGCGTGCTGATTACCAAGTCAGGTTCGAATACGCTGGCGGAAGCGCTGGTGAGCGGCCTCCCGATGATCTTGTTTGAAACCATAGGCGAGCAAGAGCGCTACAATCCGCAGTACATCGAATATTCCGGCGCAGGCGCGTACTGCGCGAAGCCCGCCAAGATCGTCAGCACGCTGCGCGAGTGGTTGTCGAACCCGGAGCAGTTGAAGTCTCTATCGGACAATGCGCGCCAGATTTCGCGCCCGCAAGCCGCATTTGATGTGGCGAAGATCGTGTATGATCTGGCTGTCCAGTTGAAAGAAAGGAAGACGGCATGATCTCGATCGATTTTGCTCGCTCACTGTATCCGGCCGACGCCGATTCGGCGCACGATTTTGATCACGTCCTGCGGGTGGTCCACCTGGCCGATCGGATGGCGCAGGCCGAAGGAGCCAATGCCGAAGTCGTTCACGCGGCCGCGCTGCTGCACGACATCGGCCTGGATGAAGGACGCGCCGGGCATGAGACCTCAGCCGCGAATCGCGCGAAGGAAATTCTGAGCGCGCAGGGCTACGACGAGCGCTTCTGTGCGGCGGTGGCCCACGCCATCGAGTCGCACCGTTTTCGATCGGGGCCGACGCCGCACACGTTGGAAGCCCAGGTGTTATTCGACGCCGATAAGCTGGATGCCATCGGCGCGATCGGGGTGGCGCGCGCCTTTGCCTTTGGCGCCCATCGCGGACAAAAATTGTGGGGCGACGTGCCGCCCGATTATACCGATCAGATGGACGGCACCGAAGCCGATCCGCGCGAACATACTGCCGTGCACGAATTTCACGTCAAGCTCAGCAAAATCAAAGATCGCATGTTCACGCCCACGGGCAAACACCTGGCTGAAGAACGCCACGCGTTCATGGTGGCCTATTACGAACAGTTGGATCGAGAAGTCCGAGGAGAAAAGTAAGCCGCGTTCACCGGACACGTCGTGACTACCACTAAGTCGCCACGCCACTTCCACCTCCTAAAAATCTTCTATGCCCTGGCCGGGCTGTTTGTATTTATTCTGGCGCTGCAATTGATGAAAGCGGGCGCTAAAGAACTGGCCCCCACCCTCAAAAATCTGAATCTCCTCCAGACGCCGCTGCAAGCTCTGGGGCTGGGCTGGGTAGGCGCGTATCTGGTGTTGAGCGGCTCGCCGGTGGCCGCCTCCGCTTTGGGGCTGTTAAACGGCGGCGCGATTACTGAACTGCAAACCTTCATGATGATCAACGGTTCACGCCTGGGCTCGTCGTTCATCGTGCTCTTCGTGGGTTTCCTCTACATGGTACGCGGCCACGAATCGAAACGCAGTTTGAGCATCGGCCTGCTGTCGATGTTGACCACCTGGACCACCTACGTGCCTGCCATGCTGCTGGGCAGTTACTTCTTGACCAGTGGCGTGCTCAGTAACCTGCATTTCTCGGCTTCGGCCGAGCTGGCCTCGTTTATCGATACGGTCTTCGATCCCATCGTCGGCTGGATCACCCGTTGGGCGCCGGGGCTGCTCGTCTTTGTGGCGGGCGTGCTGGTCATCTTGTTGGCTTTCAATCTGATCGATCGCGCCCTGCCTGAACTCAAGTTGACCGGCAGCGAATTTGGCGAAGCCCCCAGTTTGCTCTTCCGCCCGATCGTCATGTTCCTGATTGGCGGCGCCATTACGGCCGTCTCCATGTCCGTGTCCGTCTCGGTGAGTTTGCTGGTGCCGCTCTCGGCGCGCGGTTACATCCGGCGCGAGAATGTCATTCCCTACATCATGGGCGCCAACATCACCACCTTCATCGATACGCTGGTCGCCTCGTTGTTTATGAATAATCCAGCTTCGTTTACGATCGTGCTGGTGGAGATGCTCAGCGTCTCGATCGTTTCGCTGCTCATCATGCTGCTCATTTATCGACCTTACGAGCGGCACATCTTGAATCTGGCACATCGCCTCACGGCGACCCGGCGCGGTTTCAGCCTATTTATGGTGCTGCTGGTGGGCTTCCCGATTTTGTTATTGCTGGTGCCACTTCTGTTCACGGTCAGGTGAAGCTATGAAGATACTGCTCTGCACCGATGGGTCTGCCGACGCCGTCCAGGCGGCGCGTTTTGGCTTGCAGCTGACGCGGCGCAGCAGCGACTCGATCCATTTGCTGGGCGTGGTGGAAGACCACGCCGACGCCGAACGATCGATCCGCACTGCGTTGGAAACGCTAGAGGCGGAGCTGCAAGCGATCGGGGTGGAATATGAAACGAAAATGCGGCGCGGCCATGCAACCGAGCAAATTCTCGATGAGGCCGCCGAGTGGCAAGCCGATCTGATCGTCATCGGGCAGCTGGGACGCCGCAACCTGACGCGCTTCGTCATGGGCGGCACCGCCACACGCATCGTCCAGTATGCCCGCTGCGCCGTACTGCTGGTGAAAGGGCCGCGACCGGCGCTGCGGAAAATCCTGGTCTGCACCGGCGGCCACCGGCCCGGCTTGCGCGCGGTGGAAATGGCCGGGGAGCTGGCCGCCCACACCCAGACCGCAGTGACCGTGCTGCACGTCATGTCGCAAGTAGCGCTCACGGAAAAAACCTATCGGCCCGAGCTGGAAGCGCCCGCCGATGATCTGATCGCACAACAGACGCGCGAAGGCGTGCATCTGGCAACGGCCTTGAATACACTGCGAGCGCAGGGCGTCAGCTGCGTGGCTAAAGTGCGACACGGGCTCGTCGTCGACGAGATCGCAGCCGAAGCGCGAGGCAGCAACTACGATCTCCTGATCATCGGCGCACACGTGGCCTACGGCTTCACGCGCTGGCTGCTGGACGATGTAACCGCGCACGTGCTGGAAGAAACGCAAGTGCCGGTGCTGGTGGTGCGCACCCTGCAAAAATAGTGGACTGCGTAGAAACCGGGTTTCTCCATCCTAAAAGGAAGGGCACGATGAGCAAGGAGAACCCCGGTTTCTTGTTCCAAGACCATCTCTAACATTTCTCAAGCTGTCCGCTAGTGATCATCTGACACAAATTGGTTACAGTATAAACGTACAAAACTTTACAGGAGGTGCAACATGGCAAACGAAGTCGTGCGTTGGGAACCGTTCAATGAGCTGGTCAGTTTGCGGGACGCGGTCAGTCACCTATTTGAGGATGCGTTCATTCGTCCCGCGGCCTGGCCGCTGCCGCTCGAGGGCTCGGCCTGGAGCATGCCGGTAGACGTGATCGAAACCAAAGATAATGTCATCGTGAAGGCCGCGGTGCCGGGCGTCAAGCCGGACGAGATTGACGTGTCCGTCACGGGCGACACGCTGACGATTAAGGGCGAGACGAAGGCCGAAGAGAAGTTTGAAGAGGGCAGCTATCTCCGCAAAGAGCGGCGCTTCGGCACGTTCCAGCGAACCTTGACCCTGCCGGGCAACATTGTCTCCGACAAGGCCAAAGCTGAATTCGAGAGCGGCGTGTTAACGTTGACCTTGCCCAAGACGGAAGAGGTGAAGCCGAAAGCGATCAAAGTCACCACGAAGAAATAGCGCCAGAGCCAGAAACCGGGTTTCTTCAAACCCGGTTTCTCCACATCCTTCAAGCTTTGCAGCTGCCGGCCTGTTTCCCAGGCCGGCGGCTTTTTCTATTCAATTGCGTCACCGCCTTAGCCTCAATTTTGTGCCAACTGCACATACTTCACCCCGTTTCGATGACATCCGCCACTTGGCTTTATGGCCCATTTGAGCGATGTTTATTATGGCTTTTGACGCAAAGCCCAAACCCGAGTTAGCCGCTCCCTAACGTTGGCCCGTTGGCGCGGCAGGCTGGTCACCCCGGAGAAGCATGTTCAAGAAGATCCTCGTTCCGCTGGACGGTTCGCAGCTCAGTCAACGCGCGCTGGAACCCGCCATAGCGATGAGCAAACAGGTCGGCGCAGAATTGCTACTGATGCGCACGCCCGTCGTCGACACTCTGAGCTTCGCGGCGACCGGTTCCAAACTGGCCGAGGCCCACAATGATGCTCTGGTCTACCTCGAAACGATCCGCAAATCTAACGAACAACCCGATCTGAACATTCAGACCCAGATCGTCGAAGGCGATGTCGCGGGCGCCATTGTCGATACGGCGCTGAGCGAACAGGCCGATCTGATCGTCATGTCTACGCACGGCTATTCCGGCCTCACGCGCTGGGTGCTGGGCAGCGTGACCGAGAAAGTGCTGCGCAGCGCGCCGTGTCCCGTGCTGGCCGTGCGCGCGGCGCGACATCCGCAGAAAGTGCTCATCACGCTCGATGGCTCCCCATTAAGCGACAGAGCGATCGAACCGGGGATCGCCGTGGCGCAGAGCCTTAACGCCACCGTGACGTTATTGCGCGCCGTGCCGCGGGTAGCGATCAATGAGAAGATTGACGAGCACGAACGCGGCCTCAGCCGCCGGATGCAAGAAGATCTGATCGAGGAAGCACAGGACTATCTGCACACCCGATCGGCCAGTTACGCCTCAACGGGTGTGGCGATCAAATCCGAAGTGCGGATTGGACTGCCCGCGGAAACTATTCTGGAATACATCGAAACCTATGGCACAGATTTAATCGGCATGGCGACGCATGGTCGCACCGGTTTGAAACGTTGGGTTTATGGCAGCGTCACCGCCAAAGTGTTACGCAGTGTGAATTGTTCGCTGCTCGTCATTCGACCGACCGACGCGGAATTAAACTAGGCACCATCCAATAAGGAGGACTTCATGCTGAAAGATGCTCCTGTCGTTTCAACTGAAGAATTGCTGGCCAAGGCCAAGCAGCCCGCGGCCGACGCCCTGCGCCTGCATCCGTTTTATCACGGCAAGGTGCAGACGGCGCTGCGCTGTCGCGTGCGCGATTTCAACGACTTTGCGATCTGGTACACGCCCGGTGTGGCCGCTCCCTGCAAAGCCATACAAGCCAATCCTGAGTTGGTGTACGAGTACACGCACAAGTGGAACACCGTCGCCATTGTCTCGGATGGCACACGGGTGCTGGGCCTGGGTGATATCGGCCCCAAAGCGGGTCTGCCGGTGATGGAAGGCAAAGCGCTGCTTTACAAATATCTGGGTGGCGTGGATGCCTGGCCGATTATGCTGGACACCAAAGACCCGGACAAGATCATCGACACGGTATTGACCATTCAGCCGGGTTTCGGCGGCGTGAACTTGGAAGACATCTCGCAGCCCAAGTGCTTCCGGGTGGCGGACACGCTGCGCGAGCGCGCCGAGATTCCGATCTGGCACGATGATCAGCAAGGCTCGGCGCTGGTGGTGCTGGCGGGTTTGATTAACGCGCTTAAGGTGGTGAACAAGAAATTGAGCGAGGTCAGCATCACCTTCATTGGATCAGGTGCGGCCGGAATTGCCACCACACGGTTGCTGTTTGCGTCCGGGGCCGATCCGGCCCGGTGTCGCGTGGTGGACATCAACGGCCTGCTCTACAAAGGCCGCGCGGATATCGAACTCCGCAAGGCGGAGTTCATCGATATGTGGCGGCTGTGCCGGATCACAAATGCCGAAGGTCGCCAGGGCGGCATCGCCGAAGCGCTGATCGGAGCAGATGTGGTCATTGCGTTTTCTGCGCCAGGGCCAGGCACCATTCAACCTGAATGGGTGCGCAGCATGGCCCCCGATCCGATTGTGTTTGCCTGCGCCAATCCCATTCCCGAAATCTGGCCGTGGGAGGCCAAAGCGGCCGGAGCCGCCATCGCCGCCACGGGCCGATCGGATTTTCCGAATCAAGTGAACAATTCGCTCGGCTTCCCGGGTCTCTTCCGCGGCACGTTGGATGTGCGCGCCAAAACCATCACCGATGAGATGTGTCTGGCGGCCGCTCATGCCCTGGCCGATATGGCCTCTGCCAAGGGTCTCAACCCCGAGTACATTCTGCCCACCATGGACGAATGGGATGTGTTCCCGCGTGAGGCCGCCGCGGTCGCGGTGAAAGCCGTGGAGCAAGGCGTGGCCCACATTCAGACCACGTACGAAGAGGAATACCACCACGCCGCGGCCCTCATCAAGAACGCGCGCGACATGACGCAGTTGTTGATGGACGAGGGCTTGGTCGAAATGAGCGACTAAACAATGATCAATGATCATTGACAAATGAATAATGAGGAGATGACCATGTATGATCTGATTATCGTTGGTGGCGGGCCGGCCGGATTGACCGCGGCGGTCTACGCCATTCGCAAGCGGCTGAACGTGCTGGTGATCAGCAAAGACCTGGGCGGCAAGACCAACTTCCGCCTGCAGTTGCCGGATGTGGAAAAGCATCTGGTCATCAATGGCGAAGAAACGGTCAATCGCTTTGTCAACGAAATTCGCTACCTCGACTTTGCGCGCATCATCGACAAGGTGGAGCGCGTGGAAGAGATGCCCGGCGGGTACCGCGTCATCACCCGCGGCGGCAAAGAGCACGAGCATCCGCAGGCCGTGTATGAAACGCGCGCTATTATCGTGGCCACCGGCACGCGCGGCCGCTTTCTGGAAGTGCCCGGCGAGAAGCAATATCTGATGCGCGGCCTGTGTTTCAGCGCCATGAGCTACGCGCCGCTGTTCATCGACAAGCACACCATCGTGGTGGGCGACGACGATCTGGCGCTGCGTGCGGCGCTGGAATTGTCGCTCATCGCCAAGACGGTAACGCTAGTCGCGCCGACGCATGGCAAGCTGGATAACCTCATCGGCCAGCGGCTGCACCAAGCGAACAACGTGCTCATTCTGGAAGGCTACGCCGCCAAAGAAGTGAAGGGCGACGTCTATGCGCGCAGCCTCGTCGTCGGCAACACGACGCGGGGCGACGTGCGCGAGCTGACGGCGGATGCGATCTTCGTCGAGCTGGGCCTGAAGCCGAATTCAGAGTTGTTGGGCGGGCTGGTTGAGGTGGAAACCGATGGGCGCATCAAAGTGGATACCCAGAATCGCGCCTCGCGGCCCGGCGTCTTTGCGGCAGGAGATGTGACCAACGTCTATGCCGAGCAGGTGCTGATCGCGATCGGCGAAGGGGCGAAAGCGGCCCTGTCGGCCTATGATTATTTATTGACCCTGCCCATCGAAGAGCCGGCGACGGCCACCGTATGGCGTTAGCCTAAGACAGAG
The DNA here is from genome assembly GCA_041738395.1 of Thermoflexales bacterium. Classification (GTDB taxonomy): domain Bacteria; phylum Chloroflexota; class Anaerolineae; order Fen-1058; family Fen-1058; genus Fen-1058. The sequence goes on along the minus strand of JBGSPW010000141.1, from coordinate 45,529 downwards.
CGATAGCGAGAATGAGAGAGACAGCGATTTGACCATTCGCTGTCTCTCTCCATCCCTCCTTCCCGCCCTCTCTCATGCTCGTTATCAGCTGCGCTATCATCTCATCCACAAAGGAAATCGCATGTTCACTACCCTGGAAGAAGCGCAAAAATACGTACGCGATCGGCACTTCAAGATGATCGATCTCAAGTTCAGCGATCTGCACGGCCGCTGGCATCATGTCACCGTGCCCGCGCGCGAGCTCAACGCCAATCTCATGCGCGATGGCGTGGGGTTCGATGGCTCAGCCGTGGGCCTGAAATCCGTGAAAGCGGGCGATATGGTGCTGCGGCCCGATCTATCCACGGCCTTTCCCGATCCGTTCTGGGATGCCCCCACGCTGAGTTTCATCTGCTCGGCCTTTGAAGCGGACACCAAATTGCCGTTCGCGCGCGATCCGCGCAACATCGCGCAACGCGCCGAAGAGTACATGCAGGAACTTGGCATTGCCGACGAAAGCCGCTGGGGGCCGGAGTACGAGTTCTATATCTTCGACAACGTGGCCTTTGAGAACGGCGTGAATACGGCTAGTTATCGCGTGGACAGCCGCGAAGCCGACTGGCACAGTGCGGCCGGCGGGCACGGTCATCTCATTCCGATGCACGGCGGCTATCACGCCATCCCGCCGAAAGATCAGCTCTACAACCTGCGCAGCGAAATGTCGCTGGTGCTGGAAGAGATGGGTGTAGAAGTGAAGTACCACCATCACGAAGTGGGCGGGCCGGGCCAGAGCGAGATCGAAACGCCGATGATGGGTTTGCGCCAATCGGGTGATGCGACTCAGATCGTCAAGTATGTCACCAAGATGGTGGCGCATCGCCACAATCAGACCGTGACGTTCATGCCCAAGCCGCTGTATGGCGAAGCGGGCAACGGCATGCACTTCCATCAACACTTGTTCAAGCACAAGCAGAACGTTTTTTACGACGAAAACGGCTACGGCCACTTGAGCCAAACGGCGCTATATTACATCGGCGGCTTGTTGCATCACGGCGCAGCCGTGCTGGCCTTTACGAATCCGTCGACGAATTCGTATCGCCGTTTAGTGCCGGGCTTTGAGGCGCCGGTCAACGCCTTCTTCTCGCTGGGCAATCGCAGCGCGGCGATTCGTGTGCCCAAATATGCCGATCAACCCGACACGGCCCGCTTCGAATTTCGCCCGCCCGATGCGACGTGCAACATCTATCTCGCGCTGGCCGTACAGCTCATGGCCGGTCTGGACGGCATTCAACGCCAGATCGATCCGCACGAGCTGGGCTTTGGCCCGATCGATCAAAACATCTTCGCGTGGAACGACGAGCAGCGCAAAGCCATCAAGCCGCTGCCGACTTCGTTGTATGAAGCCCTGCGCGCGTTGGAGAACGATCACGAATTCCTGCTGCACGGCGACGTGTTTGATCAGGGGCAGATCATGGAATGGATCAAAGTCAAGCTGGATGAATACTACGGTGTGCGGAATCGCCCACACCCGATCGAGATCGCAATGTATTTTGACGCGTGACACTAGAGCAAATTCCACTTTGATTTACGGCTCTGTCATTCCCGCGAAGGCGGGAATCCAGCCGCCGAAACTGGATTCCCGCCTTCGCGGGAATGACTACACGGCGCGATACCGTCAATCAACCTGGAAACCGCTCTAACCGTTAGAAGTTGGAGATTGGAGGCTGGAACGCCCGGCGTAAACGTGTCGGGCGTTTTGCGTGTTCGCCGCTCACATACCCGGTGTTGGGCGAATCGTCGACGTATTCGTTGGTGGCACAGGTGTGGGCGTATCGGTCGGCGGCCGAGGCGTGGGCGTATCGCTCGGCGGCCGAGGCGTGGGCGTATCGGTCGGCGTTCTGGTCGACGGTTTGGGTCCACCTTGCTCGGGCGTTTCGGTCGACGTGGGGGTCAGCGTCGAAACGACAATAGTAGGCGAGGGAGTTGCCGTGATCCGTCGTCTGGTTGGCGAGGGTGAAGGTGTAAAGGTAAATGTCGCCGAAGCAGTCGCTGTCGCGCTAGGCGTGAACGTGGCTGTCGCCGTGTCAGGCATCCGCGTTGAGGTGGAAGTCGCCGTCGCGGGACGCGGTGTCGCCGTGTTTGATGGAGTCACCAGGGGAACCCCAACCGGCGCGGAGCTCGTTGGCGTGAAGGTGGGCAACACCGGCGTCGGAGTGGGGCTAAGCGGCGAACTCAGCCCGCCCGCCATGAAAGCCATGATGACGAGGCCGAGCATGATGAATAAGCCTGCCCCGATCTCCAGAATTCTACGGCGTTTCTGCCGGTAAGCCCAGAGCAATTCTGCGACGGGTAGAGTATTGGTCCGGGTGGGGTCTGCACCCGATCGGGTCCGCGCCAGCCGCAGGGCATCCCGCATATCGCTCGCGCTGGCAAAGCGTTTGGCGATACTCACTTCCATCGCGCGCAAGACGACGCGCTCCACCTCGGTCGAAACAGTGGGCGCCAGTTCTCTAACCGAGCGGAACGCACCGGGACTGGAAACCCGCCGAGTAACCGTGGCCGGCGGTTCACCGGTGAGCAGATGATACATCGTCGCGCCCAATGAATAGATATCCGAGCGCGGCTCCGTGTGTCCCAACTCGGCATCATATTGTTCGGGTGGAGCATATTGCGGAGTGCCCAGTCCGCGCACGGCCGTCGCCGTTTTAGGACTTTCCGGATCGAAGGTTTTGACCAACCCAAAATCGACAAGAAAAACGTGGTCGTCGGGCGTGACGCGAATATTGGCGGGCTTCACATCGCGATGAACTAACCCGTGCCGATGGATGTAGATCAACGCCGACAACAATTGATCGGCCCACTCCAGAACCGTGCTTTCCGCTAACCCCCCTGGTTGCAGTTCCAGGATCTCGTCTAGCGATTGCCCCTCGATATAGTCCATGACCAAGAATTGTTGGTCGGCCAGGGCAAAGTAATCGGTGACACGCGGTAGATTAGGATGACGGAGGGTGGCCAGAATTTTGGCCTCACGCTCGAACTGATCGCGCGTTTGCTCTTTGACTCTGTCGCTCGCCTCAGGCGCATACCGCATCTGCTTGAGCGCAACCCGGCGGTGGAACACCAAATCCTCGGCATCATACACGGCCCCCATGGTCCCTTGCCCGACCAGCAAGATTAGGCGATAACGATTGGCGAGGATCTCATCGGATTTCAGCACAGTCGGTTCCTGTTCACTTCAACCCCTGGCCCGCGCGAGTGTAAAATCTCGCGCGCTAAAAGTATAACATTAAAATCGCACGCCGGGCGGACTTGAAGGTTAGAAGTTGGAACAGCGGCCGCACGAGTTGCGTTTCAAGCGCCTTGAGGTAGACTGGGATCACCCTGTTCTCGCAAGGAGGCCGCCGATCATGCCACAAATTGCGTTTATCACCGATACCGATTGCAGTTTGCCGGAAGACCTGGCCGCACGTTACCACATTCAGCAGGTGCCCATCACCGTGCAGTTTGGCGAAGAATCGTTTCTCACCGGCGTCAACCTCGATGATACCGCACTCTTTGAGCGGGTTGATCGCGAGAACAAGCTGCCTACCACCGCCGCCCCTTCGCCGGGACAATTCCTGGAAGCGTATCAAGCCGCCTTCAAGAGCGGCGTCGAGACGGTGCTGTGTTTCACCGTCAGCAGCGCGATCAGCACCACCTACACCAGTGCCGTCACCGCGCGCGAACTGCTGCCCGAGCGCGACATCACTGTGGTCGATACGCGTCAGCTCTCGTTGGCGCAAGCCTTCATCGTGTTAGCGGCCGCGGAAGCGGCCCAACAGGGCGCGTCGAAAGAGAAATGCCTCGCCCGCGCGCAATCCGTGGGAGAACGCACGCATCTCTTCGCGGCGCTGTCCACCGTGAAGTATCTGGCCATGAGCGGGCGCATCGGATCGATCGCCGCGGGCATGGCCGGCTTGTTGAGCATCAAGCCCATTCTGACGTCGCGCAACGGCAAGCTCGATATGTTGGAAAAGGTACGCACGCAGCGCAAGGCGTGGGCGCGCGTGATTGAGCTAACGAGCGAGGCCGCCGCCGGGCGTCCGCTGGAACGCGTAGGGATCGCGCATGTCGCCGCCTTGCCCGCCGCGCAAGCCTTCGCCCAACAGCTGCGCGCCAGGCTTAACTGTCCAGCGGACATCCTCATGGCCGAGCTGACCCCGGGATTATCCGTGCACACTGGGTCGGGACTGGTCGGTGTGGTGTTTGTTACAGAAAAATAGACCCCGAATTCTTTCCCGCGTGTTAAAGAGAGGCAGTTGTCTCTATTAAAATAGAAGCAACTGCCTCTGTCGTTCACACGGCAGCGCTGATATAGTAAACGTGTAACCAAACACAAAATCTGAACATAGATAGATTTACAATCAAGGAGAGAGATGGCTAGTCTAATTAGTCGCAAAGGGGAATTGATTCAGGATCCACCGTTGATTCAAAAATTGTTCGGCGATCCACGCACGGGATGGATCTGGTTGTTGCCGCGCTTGTGGCTGGGCTATCAATGGGTGGAGGCCTCATCACACAAGCTGAGTAATCCCGCGTGGATGCAGACGGGCGATGCGCTGAAAGGTTTTTGGATGGGCGCGCTCACAGCCAAAACGCCACTCGCCTTCGATTGGTATCGCGGTTTCCTACAAGGATTGGTGGATGCTCAGGCCTACACGTGGTTCGCCAAGGTGGTCGCCATCGGCGAGTTGGCCATTGGCATCGCCCTGATTCTGGGTGCATTCACTGGCGTGGCCGCCTTCCTCGGCGGATTCATGAACTGGAATTTCATGATGGCTGGCTCGGCCAGCGTCAACCCGGTATTCTTTGTCGTATCGGTCGGCCTGATTCTGGCGTGGAAGGTTGCGGGGTATGTCGGCGCCGACTTCTTCTTACTGCGTTGGTTGGGGACACCGTGGCATGGGCCCCGGGTCAAGATCCCGGAGCAGCGGCCGGAAGATTTAGTGCCCGGTCAAGTGCCAGCCACGGCCTCCAAGTAAGAGAGTGCTGTTCAAGCGCAGCAGGATACTGAGCCACGAGACATCTCGTGGTTCAGTGTTGTTGTTTAGTCATGTCCCAAGCGTTCGAACAGATGATGTTCCACGGCGTAAGTCGCCAGCTCGACGCGATTCGTCAAATGCAATTTTTCCAGGATAGTGCTCACGTAGTTACTAACCGTTTTCTCACTCAAATGAAGCAGCCGTCCGATTTCGGCGTTAGTCTTGCCGCGCGCTAAAGGCGCTAGCACATCCATTTCCCGATCGGATAACTCCCGAAACGCATCTTCATCGACCTTCCGTTCGCTCTCGCGCACGCGGGCCAAGAGGCGCGCGGTCGTCGCCGAATCAAGCAAGGCTTCACCGCGCGCCGCGGCTTCGATGGCGCGCAGCAATTCGGCATTATCCACTTGCTTCAATACATAGCCAACCGCTCCGGCACGAATCGCACGGACCACCAGCTCATCATCCGCAAACGACGTCAACATCACGACCTTGATCTGTGGCAGGCGCGCGGTAATCTGCCGGGTCGCTTCGATACCGCCTTCACCCGGCATGCGAATATCCATCAGCACCACGTCGGGGCGCAGCCGTTCGGCCGCCTGAACCGCCTCCGCTGCGGTGCCAGCTTCACCCACCACTTCCATATTGGATTGATCGCCGATCAAGGTTTTCAACCCCAAACGCACGATCGTGTGATCGTCGGCCAGTAAGACGCGTGTTTTGCTCATCGTTCATCTTTCCAGGGAACATCCAGGCGTAGCGTCGTTCCTTTACCGCTCGCACCTTCAATCGTGATATGGCCGTCGAGCAGCCGGGCGCGATCGTGCATGTTGTGCAACCCATGGCCGGCAACGACCTCGGCCGGAATGCCAACCCCATCATCTTGAATGACTAATTGCAGGCGACCATCGATCCGCTGTGCCTGAAGGGCAACCTGGCGCGCCCGCGCATGCCGGACCACGTTGGATAAAGCCTCAGTGACGATAGCTAGGACATGCTCCGTGCGATCAGGCGACAGCCGATCGGGTTCCGGTAAATCAAGATCGAGCGTGACATCGACCATGGATTGAAAGCGTGGATCCTCGGCCAGGCGCCGCAAAGCGATCGGCAGTGACTCACTCGCCGCGACCGTATGCAGTTCACTGATGCTTTGCCGCAGATCGCCCAGCGCATCATTCAACACGGCAATAGCGGTCTTCAAGCGAGCCGCCACCGCACTTTCGGGTGAGGCTTGTTGCTGCGCAGACTCGACCAGGAGTCCGGCAGTATAGACTTTTTGAATGACCCCATCGTGCAGATCGCGCGCGATGCGATCGCGCTCAGCGATGAGAATCTGCTGCTGCTCCATCGCTTCGATCCGCCGCGCCGTTTCGACATCGAAAATTTCCAGCGCACGGATGAAAGTATACGCCAGCACCAGGCCAATAATCGATTGAATGATTTCGGGCGGCACACCCGTCGCCTGCTCGAAGGTCACGGCATTGAACACGCTACCGGGGAAGAACGGCACCGGCGGTGGAATCAGCCCACCGAAGAACGCATACAATACCAACGCGATACCGGCCGCCCGCAGCATCATGACAATATGCGGCACGTTCAACGGCACAATACGTTTGAAGGTTTGCTGGCGGAGACCGTAAGCGGCCAACACCGCACCGGTGAATCCAATGAAATAATCGGCCAAAGCTTCGGCGGTGTTGTGCCAGACGAAGAAATCGGGGATCACGCGTGGCAGCACGATGAACACCACGAAGGCCCAGCCGGCCAGCAGCACCGCGGCCGCTCGCTGCAGCCAACGCCCGCGCCCCAACGGGCTCAGTAAAGTGACGCCAAATTCAAGCAGGGCGGCGTAAGCGGTCGCTAAGAAGATGAGGTGCAGGCTGTGGAGAATCTTGATCCCCTGCACGCTGAGATAAGCTTCTTGAACGGGGCTGAACAACTCGCCCCATTCATACAGGCCGTGCAGAAAACCAAAGACCGCTAACCAGGAGAGACTGCGCGCCAGATCAAGCCGCGAGTAATGACGGGATTGAAAAGCGATCGCCAATCCCAACACAAAGAACGTCAATCCATAAACAAAGAGGATGATCTCGCGATTGAGGGTAACAAATTCACGAATGACGTCCATGGCTGCTTCCTTAGAGATTATAGCAGCTGGGTGACGCTCGCTGGGCGGCTACGCCGGTGTGGCGACGCCGATCAGTTTATTACTGCCCGCTTCAAACGGATCGAGCGCATACGAACCGTAGACGTCTTTTAGATCCAAGCCGCCGAGTTTTAACAGCAACGGCAATTCATTCCGAAAGATGAAGCGAAAGGCGGCGGGCAGCACCGCCCGTTGCAGGTGGCCCTGTTCATCCGGGCGATCGATGAGGTACGTGATCTCTTGCAGCTGCTGGCTCCAATCGGTGGCGCGTGACAACATCAGCAATGCGGTCTGCCCCGTGTCCCGATCGGTGACGCTGCGCTGCACGATCAATCTGCAATCATCTTCGGCGTGCGCCGGATCGGGATTGAAGCAATCGAGCACGAGCAAGCCGCCGGGGCGCAAGTGCTTCTTGAAGCACGCGAGCGAGGCCAGTTGATCCTCCAACGTGAGGTTATGCAGGAACGTGTTGAGCGGAACGATGATCAATCCGAAATGTTGATCGAATTGGAAGCGGCGCATATCCCCGGCGCTGAACTCCACCCGATCGGTGAGCTGCGCCCGATCGGCTTTATGCTGCGCCACGGCGCGCATCGCCTCCGAAAGTTCCAACCCCACGACCGTGTGCCCTTCTTCGGCTAAGGCCAGCGCCACGCGCCCGGTGCCCGATCCAATTTCGAGAATCGATCCACCGGTGCGCTCGGCAAAACCGAGATACATTTCAATGTCTTCGGTAAAATCTTCATAGAAGAGATCGTACAGTTCGGCGAAGGAGGTGTAGTCGTTCATGGCGGAAAGTGTAGCACGATGAGAAACAATGATCAATGATCAATGAGCAATGAACAATGGCGCCAATTTGGCGCAAACACTCTCTAGGGTTACAATCTCACAGTAACGAATGGACAACGGACCCGCGCTGTGCGGGACCAAGGTAATCGGATAACCGTTCTCACGCATCACGTATTACGTTTTACGCATTACGTTTCATGCTTCACTCGTCACCCATCCCTTTCACGGAGGCCCACCCATGTCACGCACGATTCACGCTCCACGCGGCACCCAATTGTCCTGCAAAGGCTGGCAGCAAGAAGCGGCTATGCGCATGTTGATGAACAACCTCGATCCCGACGTGGCCGAGAAGCCCGACGAGTTGATCGTGTATGGCGGACGCGGGCGCGCGGCGCGCTCGTGGGAAGCGTACGATGCCATCATCGCCACGCTGAAAGAATTGGAAAGCGACGAGACGCTGCTGGTTCAATCGGGCAAGCCGGTGGCCGTCTTCAAGACACACGCCGATGCACCGCGTGTCTTAATCGCCAACAGCAACATCGTGCCGCATTGGGCTACGCAGGAACAGTTCGACAAGTACGAACGCGAAGGCCTGATGGTCTACGGGCAGATGACGGCCGGCTCGTGGATCTATATCGGCACGCAGGGGATTCTACAAGGCACCTATGAAACACTCGCTTCACTAGCCACGCAGCAAGGCTGGGGATCGTTGAAGGGCAAGTTCGTGCTGACGGCGGGACTGGGCGGCATGGGCGGCGCGCAGCCGTTGGCGATCACGATGAACGAAGGCGTGGGCCTCGTCGTCGAAGTCGATCCGGCCCGCGCAAAACGCCGCCTGGAAACACGCTACGTCGATGTAATCGTCGACACGCTGGAAGAAGCGATGACACTGGTCGAAGAAGCGAAGAACGAGGGGAAGCCGTTGTCGATCGGGTTGGTGGCCAACGCCGCCGATGTCTTTCCCGAACTCGTCGTGCGCGGCGTCATTCCTGACGTCGTCACCGATCAAACTCCCGCGCACGATCCGTTGTACTACATGCCCCACGGCATGCCGCTGGAAGATGCCGTCGCCTTTCGCTCGCTCAATCCCGCAGAGTTCACCAAGCGCTCGATGCAATCGATGGCGCGGCACGTGCAGGCGATGCTGGACTTTCAGAAGCGCGGATCGATCGTGTTTGATTACGGCAACAACTTGCGCCAGCGCGCCTTCGAGGCGGGTGTGAAAGACGCTTTCAACTATCCCGGTTTCGTGCCGGCATTTATTCGGCCGTTATTCTGCGAAGGCAAAGGGCCGTTCCGCTGGGTGATGCTGAGCGGCGATGAGAAGGATTTGTTCCGCACCGACGAAGCGATCCTCGAATTGTTCCCGGAAAACAAAGGGCTGGAGCGCTGGATTCGCATGGCGCAGAAGCGCGTGGCGTTTCAAGGGTTGCCCGCGCGCATTTGCTGGCTGGGCTACGGCGAACGCGCGATAGCCGGATTGAAGTTCAACGAACTCGTCGCCACGGGTGAAGTCTCCGCGCCGATCGTGATTGGCCGCGATCATCTCGATTCGGGCTCGGTCGCTTCGCCGCACCGTGAGACCGAAGCGATGCGCGACGGCTCGGATGCGATCAGCGACTGGCCGATCTTGAATGCGCTGATCAATGCGGTAGGCGGCGCGACGTGGGTGAGTTTCCATCACGGCGGCGGCGTGGGCATCGGCTACAGTCAACACGCGGGGCAAGTCATCGTCGCCGATGGCACATCCGAAGCGGCGAAGCGACTCGAGCGCGTGCTGACGACTGATCCGGGCATGGGCGTGGTGCGCCACGCGGATGCAGGCTATCCCGAAGCGATCGAGTTTGCGAAGAAGAATGGAATCAAGATACCGATGATGAAGTGACGAGTGAAAAAGCGAGTGTGCTACAATTTCTGCATGGAGGCGTTACATGGACAACACCGTCACACTTAATGAGGTGCTTGATTTGGCGAAGCGCTTATCACCGCTCGATAAGCTGCGGCTGATCGAGCGGGTCGCGCCTCAAATCGAGCAAGAGCTAAAGTCAGCCACAGTTGCGCCGCGCCAGTCCTTGCGCGGGTTGTGGAAAGGACTTGATATTACTGAACAGGACATCGATCAAATACGTCAAGAGATGTGGCGTAACTTTCCGAGCAAGGACATCTAATGTCTGATGTCGTCACAGATACTCATGCTTTGATTTGGTGGCTTGAAGATGATGCGCGACTTAGCACTGAAGCGCGCAAGTGGTTTGAGCTGTGCGAACGCGGCGAAGGCTCTGTTTTTGTGCCGGTGATCTGTTTAGTCGAGATGGTGTACCTGCAAGAAAAAGGCCGCATCCCGGCAGACTTGAAGGCCAGATTCGACGCCGTCTTACAAGCAGGCCGTAGCAGCTTAATCCTGGTCGACTTGACCGGGGCCGTGGTTGAAGCGCTGACGCAAGTGCCTTATACGGAGGTGCCGGATATGCCCGATCGCATCATTGCCGCCACCGCGCTGCTCCTGGGCCTGCCCTTGATTAGCCGTGATCGCAAAATCAAAATGTCTGCCATTACCTCGATATGGTAAGACCGCGTCACAAGCCGAATTGCGTGCGCCCTGGTCCACTGAGCATATGGGCGGTGAAGATTCCGCTGATGAAGTGATACGTGAGGCGTAAAACGTGAGGCGTGAAGCCGGGGGGTGATAGAATTCAGGCAAGATGCGTCTTACACTCTCTTGGAACAACACCCTCTGTTATAAACCTGTACCTTCACTCCTCCGCAATGATTCTTCGCAGGCGTACATTACCCCCTCTCCCGACGACGGCAAGGATACTTTGTTGATCAGCACCGCGGAACCGTCGTTGGGAGAGGGGGGCCGGGGGGTGAGGCGTGGTTCAGATTTCCAGTGCAACGAATAAACCACGGATAAACGAATCACGCGAGCGTGTGACGGCATCCGTTTATCCGTGGTGCGAAGCAATCCGTTGCCGCACTGGGGAAGGGGCACGCCCCTTCCCCAGACCCCATCCCACACAGAAAATCAGAATTCCAGAAATCAGTAGATCAGACTATTGACCGGAGGACGCAACGCAGCCCGGCATCGCTGTCACGATCATCGGGAGCGGACCAGCCACGGTACGACACACGTGCGCCAGACCGATCATTGTTCCAGGAACCGCCGCGAATGCATCGAGTGTCATCTCCGCTCAAATCGTTATCATCTACGTAATCTTGATAACTGTCCTGCCACTTGGTGGCGCACCATTCCCAGACATTACCGACACAGTCGTGTAGATCATAGGGACTGTGTCCACGCGGGAACAGGCCAACGACAGAGGTCTGGCGAATCTCGCTTTCCCAGGTGTTCGCTTCACCCTGCGCGAACTCATCCCCCCACGGCCATGCGCGGCTATCTGAACCACGTGCAGCTTTTTCCCATTCGGCTTCGGCGGGCAAGCGATAGAACTGGCCGGTGGTGGCCGTGAGCCACCGGCAGTAAGCCACCGCTTCGTACCACGACACCCCAACAACCGGGTGATTGTCGAGGTTCCATTTCGGATCATTCCAGAACCATGGGTCGCTCACGTTTTCTTGATCGCGCCATTGCCAGCCGGCGTCTGTCCAACACGCGCGCCACTTCTCGGTATAGCCGCCGTCCTCGACAAAGCGGCGATACTGCGCATTGGTCACGGGATATTTGCCGATGCGATAGGCGGGCAAAGTGCGCGTATGTTGCGGGCCGTCCGTCTTATCACCCATGATGAACTCGCCCGCCGGAATCTCGATCATGAAGGGAACATCGCAAGACACAGCGGGGCGCGGATCGCCCAGCCAACTCAACACGCGGCCGGCTTCGGCGCGCTCGGGCATGGTCATGTTGGTGATCGTGTTGAGGTCGCACAACTCGGCCAGGCCATAGCGCACCGTGTCCCAGATTTCTGCGCCGCCTGGCAAGCCAAAGACCACCGCTTTTTGCATGTCGCGCAGACATTCCCCCGCCAATCCCAACCGCCGAAAACGTTCGTTACCCGTGGCGTCTTCGGTTAATTTGCAAATAAAGTCGAGCGCCGCCCGGCCCTGCTGCGTCACCGCCAGACGTGCGACGGTAAGCAAGATCACTTCGCGCCAGGTGCTATCGTCGCGGTGATCGAAACACATTTGAAGCCAGTCGCCCCGATTGACCAGCCACAACGCCGTGAGATACTCTTGAAAGGTGCGATGCGGAAAGTTGTAACGGCCAACGTCCTTCTCCTGCAGCAGGCCGCTGCGTCCCACCAGAAAATCGAGAAACTCAAACGCCTTCTCGCGGGCTTTTACTTCGTCGGCGATCAGATTCTTGAATGTCGGCAATATCAGCGGTTCCACCTCGGCGCGGGAGAGATCGGGCAGCCCGGCGATGTGCAGCTGCCACGCAAGGGGGCAGATCAACGACAACTTCGTCGTCTCATCGCGCAGCAGGGGCAGACCCAACCGCTCGGATAGTCCGCCGCCCACCTGCCCACGCCGCGCGGTTTCCCAGTTGTCCAGCATCACGCGCACGCACTGTTCATACAACTGCACGCGCCGCTCCGGCAAACCCACCTGCTTGTAATGCACGTAGGCCATCACCGTCAGCAGCAGCGGATTGCTGGCCAGTTCGGGCAGGCGCGCGCTGACGTTGATCTTGTTGAGGAGATCGTCGGCGCGTTTCTCCGGCGCATCGCCGCCCAATTGATCGGCTAACGTCTGATACCAGGCGTGCACGAATTGAGACTGCTGTCGTTGATCGAACGGTTGGAGATCGACCTTGTAGAACTCGCCGCCGAGCACGCTGGCATCGTGATAGGCATACGTGCGGCAGGTCACGATCGTCCGGTTAGGATAGCGCGCCACGAAATTTTCAACGGCTTCGCGCACGCCTTTGCGTTGGGCGTCCGTCGGCACTTCGTCAAGCCCATCCAGCAGCAGCAAGCATTGACCGTTCTCCAGTGCTTCCTCGACCGCCGGTTTAAGGTCGGGCACGTTGAGATTGTCGAGCTGGCGCAGGATGTATTCGCACAGCAGCGCCGCCGGATATTCAGCTGCCTCGTCGTGGGTGCGATCTTGCAGCGTGGCATTGAACGAGCGCAGCGGCACATAGATCGGCAGGCGCAAGCCGTGCGGCCAATCGAGGGCCTTGGTCAGAATGGATTCCCGACCTTTATCCCACGCTTCGGCGAAGCGCACCGCCAGATGGCTCAAGAACGTGCTCTTGCCCGAACCCGGATCGCCGACGATCACCAGCTGATTTTTCTGCGCGGCCACCTCCATGACCGTGAGAGATTCGCGTTCTTCTCGAATCAAGGCGGCCGTCTTATGCGCTTCATCTCTAACGCGCTGCTCGTTGGTACGCAGCGACACATAGACGGCTTCCAACTCCACGCGTAAATTGGGATCCGCGCCGACGCCCTGCAAGTTAAGGTAGCGGTGCTGTTGAATGAGCGCGTCGCAGTAGGTATGCCACAGTTTCTTCAACGGCTTCGCTGGTTTCTTTGTCGCCTCTTGCTTGACGTTGACCACGATCTTATCGCGTCCGACGACATCGCCCTTCACGTTGATCTTCTTCGCCTTCGCATTCACGCCGCCTGAACGCGATTTGTTGATCGTCTTCTTAACGATCGGCTTGGTCGTCGCTGTGCTGTTCTTCTTGGATTGAGAGGAACGCTGTGGCATAGAGTACCTCGCGCGTGATGCAGAGTTGAAGTGATTGTAGCCAGAATGGCGACGAGAGGCAAATGCAGCGGCCGGAGAATGCTATAATGACGCCACTGCAAAAAGGCTCTAGCCGCCGTCCCCGGCGGCGTGTTCCACGTTCAAATCCGCCCCGAGGACGGGGCTTTGAGCAGTTTTTTCAGTGGGCGTCCTATAATCTAAAGGCGAGTGTGCATCCATACGACGTTGCCGCAGGAGGCTGCCAGCATGACTTTTGAGACGATCGTCGAGTTCGTCAAGGCCGGTTTGCTCAAGGGTGAGCTTCCGCCCTGGAAGGCGGAAGAGGCCGCGGCCGAGCAGGGACTGGCCGCGCCCGACCACATCATCGCCGGCGTCATGGCCCGGCGCGCCTTCGTCGAGGAAAAGAGCGGGCACCGCTTTCAACACATCGTCCTGCCGGACAAGCCCTATCTGCTGAACTTCCGCTGCCCCACCGACGGCACCCTCTGGTCGCTGGCCGCCGATGATTCATACCTCCAGTGCGGCCTGTGTGGCACGAACTTGAAGCTGGTGGAAGATCGCGCCAGCCGTTATCAGCCGCTGGTGAAGAACTACCTCGGCGGTGTGGAAGACTATTTCAGTTACGCCGGCGAGGTCACGGTCAGCGGCGAAGTCGAGAAGACGTTTCAGAACATTCTGATCTGGGGCACCGGTCAGGGACATCTGGGCATCAGCGTCGGCTGCTTTCAGCTCAACAAGTTCGGCCCCATCGAAGTCAGCGTTTCCGAGTGGGGGGGCGCCGCGCGGAACCTGGCGTTTGTCTTTAACACGGAGAACGAGCGCGAGAGAGCCAAGCACCTGATCAAGGAACAGCTGCCCGCGATCATTCCGCAGATGACGCAGGCGCACCTGGCCGCCTGGCAGGGCGAAGTGTACGACGTCGACTTTGTCTACCGGCAGCATCACCGCGACCGCATTCTGCATTGCGGCTTTTACACCCGCTTCGCCAATCATCGCGGGCACGGCCAGACGTCCCATGCGGTCGGGATGGCCAAGAACCTCATCGACGAGCTATTCAAGGCCAACGATCTGCACTGCCGCGTCTCCGTCGTGGGCATGGGTCGCGACGCCGATCTCAAACCGTCGCCGCGCAATCGCCGCGGACACTATGTGTCCGCCCAGCAGCGCATTCCCATTCAAACGTACGAGCGGATCATCGGGCGCCCGATCGACGATTTCCTCTCGTACCTGGAGCTGGATCGCCAGGGCGTCCTGGACGAAGTCGGTTGGCCGGCGTACACCGGCATGGGCGGCGAGATCATTCCGGCCTTCTATCGCACGATGAAGGTCAACCCGCGACCGCACCTGGTCTCCAGCTATCAGAAGGTCTATGCCGAAACGCGCGGCGACGACCTGATCTTTGGGGTCGAACTGCCCAATGTTGAAGTCGGCATCACTTCAAGCCCGGAAGGCATCATTCCACCGGCGGCCAGAGAGGCCATGCTGATGGCGGGCATCACCACCGCCAGGGAATATGCGGCCGCGGTCGCCGCCTTGACTCTCGGCGGCGAATACAACTTCGCCACGCTGCACATCAAAGAAAAGATGTATACCGGCCGGTGACCGAAGCGCCACCCACAACAAAGCCCTGTCAAAGGGTACGACCTCGACAGGGCTTCATTGTTAATTGATCATTGCTAATTGCTCATTACACCGCAGTGCTTTCCGCCAATCGCTTCTCATACTGCGCTTGGTAGTATTCCAGATACTCGCCGCTCTTGATCTTGCGCCACCACCATTCATTGTCTTTATACCATTTGATGGTCGCGGCCAGTTCCTGCTCGAACGTGGCGCTCTGTTCCCAACCGAGCGCATGCAGCTTCGACACGTCGAGCGAATAGCGGCGATCGTGCCCGGCGCGATCGGTCACGCGGCGCAACAACGATTCCGGCTTATTCAGCATGCTTAACAGCATACGAATCACATCGATGTTGTGCTGCTCGTTCTCGCCGCCCACGTTGTAAATCTCGCCCATCTGGCCGCGCTGCAGCGCGATATCGATGCCGCTGCAATGATCCATCACAAACAGCCAATCGCGCACCTGCAGGCCGTCACCGTAGACGGGCAGCCATTGATCGTCGAGGGCATTGGTAATGAATAAGGGCAGCAGCTTCTCAGGATACTGATACGGGCCGTAGGTGTTGGAGCCGCGCGTGATCGTCGTCGGCACGCCGAACGAAACGTGATAGGCTTGCACCAGCAGATCACCGCTGGCTTTGCTGGCCGAATACGGACTGCGCGGCGCGAGTGGATCGATTTCTTTCGACGAACCGATCGGCACATCGCCATACACTTCATCAGTCGAGACTTGATGATAGCGTTCGAGCTGCAAGTTTTTCGCGGCTTCCAACAACACATGCGTGCCGTTCACATCGGTCTTGATGAAGGCATCGGGCGTCAACAGGGATCGATCGACATGCGACTCTGCCGCGAAGTTCACAATCGTATCGACGTGATGCTCGCGCAGCGTGGCATTGACCACCTCGGCCTCACAGATATCACCCTTTACAAATTTGTAACGCGATTGAAATTTTTCTTCGAGGTCGCGCAGGTTATCAAGGTTGCCCGCATACGTCAATTTATCAAAGACGACGACATTGAGATCGGGATGGTTCTGCAGAACATACCGGACGTAATTAGAGCCGATGAATCCCGCTCCACCGGTGATCAGTAAGTTGCGCAAGGTCTGTCCTCACTTGTTGTGGATTATTGTGTGGATAAGCTGTGGACAATCGTGGATAACCGCCGATCCACGTGGAGAATCATATCATGAGATGTGGAAACTCGAAAGACGATCACCCCACGTTAGGCTGATGGTCGATCGCTGCAATGAACCTTAAAACATTCAATTCTTTAAGGTGAACCTATTGCTATTGCCGGTTGTCTTTGCTACAATGTTGTCCACGTTGGGAGAATTCATCATTCGATCCCAACATTTGTTTTCTAAACATATCGATCGCGGTTACGATCCTCTTTCAGTGCTGGTCACGCCCCTCAAGTGCCAGCATTTGTTATCACTCAGCATGAACTACAACACATCACATGCAAGCTTGCAGACTAGCGCTTCGATTCTGTTCGACATGAAACAATCCCCATCTTTGGGTGGGAGGGAGAACGCATTGATGAAGGCCGACGAGATTTGGCAGGCCGCGCTCGGCGAACTGCAGCTGGAAATGACGCGGGCCACCTTCGATACGTGGGTCAAGCCCACCGCCCTGCTCTCTTACGAAGACGGCCGGTTTGCGATTTCTGTGCCCAATGCTTACGCGCAGGAATGGTTACAGAATCGGCTCATGTCCACCGTGAAGCGTGTCCTGACGGGTATCACTGGTCGCAGTATTGAGGTAAAATTTGTCGTGTGGAACAAAGAAGACCAGAAAGAACCGGTGATGCTCTTGAACGGAATCGATACTCCTCCTAGTGAGACGAATGGTAATGGGTCGGCCGCGGGCGGGCGGGCCTTCACGGGCTTGAATCCGCGCTACGTGTTTGATACGTTTGTCGTCGGCCCCAGTAATCGCCTGGCGCATGCGGCGTGTCAAGCCGTAGCCGAAAGACCGGCGGCGCAATACAATCCCTTGTTCCTGTATGGCGGCGTGGGTCTGGGCAAGACCCACCTGCTGCATGCCATCGGACACGTGTCGGTGGCGAGTGGGCTGCATGTGCTATATGTCTCTTCGGAAGAATTCACCAACGAGTTGATTAACTCCATTCGCGCGCAGAACACCTCGGCCTTTCGCGATAAGTATCGCACGATTGACGTGCTGCTCGTCGACGACATTCAATTCATCGCCGGCAAAGAGGCAACTCAGGAAGAATTTTTCCACACCTTCAATACTCTTCACGGCAACGGCAAGCAGATTGTAATGACCAGCGATCGCCCGCCCAAAGCGTTGATCACCTTGGAAGATCGGCTGCGCAGCCGGTTCGAATGGGGCCTCATCGCCGATATTCAGGCACCCGATCTGGAAACGCGCACAGCCATCTTGCGCGACAAAGCCGAAAGCCACGGCGTGACGGTACCCGGCAATGTGATCGATCTGATTGCGCGCCAAGTCCAGAGCAACATCCGCGAATTGGAAGGCGCGCTCAATCGGGTGCTCGCTTACGCCCGCTTGACCGGCAGCCCCTTAACGCCCGAGCTGGCGTCCAATGCGCTGGCCGATCTGATGGCGCGTCCCACCACCGTAACCCTCGATGAAATGATGACCACTGTGGCCGATTACTACAGCATCTCACGGGATGATCTGCTGGGCCGCGGGCGCAACAAAGAGCTGGTCCATCCGCGTCAAGTCGTCATGTATCTGGCGCGTGAAGAATTGCAGCTAACGCTGCCGCAGATTGGCGATGCTATCGGCGGGCGCGACCACACTACCGTGATTTATGGGGTAGATAAAATTACCCAAGCGATCGACAATGACGATAGCGTTCGCCGCGAGGTATTAGCCATTCGGGAGCGGCTGTACAATCGGAGTGGAGTGAATCAGCGGACATAAGAGTGAGCAAGTGTTGGCTCAAGACGCGAGAGAAGAGGGGCAGGCAAGTGACTGCTCCTCTTCTCTTTTCTTCTTATACCACATATAGGGTAGACTATGCTCAAGTTGAAAATTTACACGACGTAACTTGTGGAAAAGTGGCTAATATCTGTGGATAACCCTCTGCTTTTGTGGATAACTCCGCCAACCTCGCTGGCTGTGCTGGCTAGATATGGGGTTCGTCTTGCGGCAATCGCCAATATTTGGTTGTTCGATAATGTGGATAACTCACGTATAACTGTGGAGAAGCGGCTCTTTTTGGGGATAACCGGACTTTATTAGTACATAAGAGACGTTTTGTTTACCCATATATACGGCCTCCGAATAAGAATTTCACCATATCTGGACTTCTGTGAATTTCAAGATGGGAGGTCTTTTCAAGGGCAGCGCATGGGTCTAACGACTTCACACTTCGTCAACATTCAGACGGGATAAAAGTTCTATCTGCCCCCCCACCTATTCTGATACAACAAGATTCCTGTCCCAGATACACGGCTAACACGAGAGTCATCCACAAATCCACAGGCCCTACTACTACAACTGATCTATATTAACTTCATTCAAATAAAGAATGTTGCTGTTGAGAACGAAAATACCGGCCCAGACACAACTCGCCCCACCGTTCCTTCTTATGATACAATTTGCGACGATAGGTAAAGCGTATGAGTAGTCTAACCCCCAGTCAGATCGAGGCTTTGATTCAGTTCCTGCAGACTGTGCCCTTGTTTGAACAGTTGCAGGAGGAAGAGCTGCGGGTGATCGCCAACTTGGCGCAGCGTGAAACAATTCGCGTGGGTCATGATATCTATCGTCAGAGCGATGATGATAAGACCCTGTACATCGTGTACGAGGGCGAAGTGCAATTGATCCATATCGATCCGGCGGGGTCCCCGAACGATGTCGGTATCGTGCGCCGCGGCAAGATGCTGGGCGAGTCAGCCTTGTTGTTGGCCGAGCCGCACGACGTCACCGCGCTAGCCCTGACGGATGTCGTCACGCTGGTATTCAAACGCGAGACGTTCATGCCGCTGCGCGAACAGCAGCCGCGCTTGTGGGGACATTTGATGCCAAGCCCGATCGTGGCCGAGCGTCTCGACGCCCCACAATTTGGCTGGCAGGCGCAAGATGAAGCGGTCGTGCTCTTCACGCGCGAACATTGGTGGGGTCTCGTGCGGCGCATGTTCTTTCCCTTGCTGGGTCTGTTGGGCGCGATCACTTTCGTGATGATCGTTCAACAGTCCTTGCCTAATCTGGTGGGGCTGGCCGTGTTTGTCGGGTTCCTGATTCTGGCCGGCATCGTCGGGTACATCGGGATTGACTGGCGCAACGATTATTGGGTGGTCACCAACAAACGTATCGTGCACGTCGACGAGATCATCTTCATTCGCAAGAAGCGCAGCGAGACGCCCCTGCCGGCGATTACCCAGGTGCAGTTTGAACGGCACGGCATGGCGGCCATGATTTTCGACTTTGGCGATCTGGAAGTGGAGACCTTCACGGGTACGATCGGGATGCGCGACATCCCGAACCCGATGCGGCTCAAGCAGGAGATCCAGGAAGAAGTCGAGAAGGTTCGTTCGCGCGAGCGCGCCGCCGGACGCAAAGGTATCCGGGATGACCTGGAAAGGCGGATCATCGCCAAGGAAACCGTGGTCGAGGTTGCACCGTCTGCGCCAGAAGAAGAGACGCCGCGTCCGCCCATCACCATCGGCGTGATCGATTACTTCTTCCCCAAGTTCGTGTGGCAACAGGGCAATGTCATTATTTGGCGCAAACATTGGATCGTGTTGTGGCGTCAAATTATTTGGCCGACCCTGGCGATCTTCTTCGCCACTTTGGCTTTCCTCAATTGGTATAATGGAGCGTCGCCCTTGGGCACGATGTTGGAAGATGGAGCCTGGTGGGTCTGGCCGCTCCTCTTGGGCGGATTGGGTGCCTGGTGGTGGTGGCTGTTTGAAGATTGGCGCAACGATGAGTACGTGTTGACGGGTAATCGGGTCATCGAGATCAACCGCACGCCGTTTTCGTTAAACGAGCGCCGGCGCGAATCGCCGTTGTCCGACTTTCAATCCACCGAATTGAAGGTGGTCGGGCCGTGGCAAAAACTGTTTCGATATGGTACGCTCATTATCAAATTGCCCGGTGCTGCCGTTGAATTCAAAGATATCGTGAACCCGGCCCGCGCGCAGACGGAGATCAACAAGCGGCTGAGCGAGTTCAACGCTAAAAACGCTGAAAAGGAAGCCCAGGCGCGCCGCACTGAGCTCACCGATTGGTTTGCGGCCTACGATGAAATTCGCCAGCGTGATCGGGTAAAAGACACGTCCGCCGCGGCCCCGGCGCAGACGCTAGGAGGAGACAGCAGCAATGGCAGTCCGTGAGATTGTGGTCATCGAGCAGCCGGTCTTGCGCCGCAAGGCCAAAAAGATCGTCAAGTTAACTGCCGATCATCGTAAGTTGATCGAGGATATGATCGAGACGATGCGCGACGCGCCCGGCGTGGGTCTTGCCGCGCCGCAGCTCGGCGTGAGTGAACGTCTCATCGTGGTGGAGTATGCCGAGGAGGATGACGCCGAAGACGCGCCTCCCAAGAAGAAGAAACTCTACGTCGTGATCAATCCGGAGATCGTGGCGGCCTCTGAAGAAATGGAGCAGGGCACTGAAGGCTGTCTCAGTATTCCCGGCTGGGTGGGCGACGTCATGCGCTACGAAGCGATCGTGGTGCGCGGCTTGAACCGCCATGGCAAGAAGATCAAGATTGAGGCAGACGGCTGGCTGGCGCGCATTTTCCAGCATGAGATCGATCATCTCGATGGCGTGTTGTACATCGACAAACTGGTGTCGAAGGATACGTTGCGGCGCGTGCAGGCCGGCACCGAAGAGGCTGCCGAAGCGATCGGGTAGGAGGACTAGCGGATGCCACTGTTAGGGGCGCTACTCAAACGTCAACGCGAGCGACATGGCTGGACGCAGCAGGAAGTGGTCGAACGGGCCGGGCTGGATCGCAGTTCCAGCTATGTTTCCAGCATTGAAACCGGCAAGACCAGCCCCTCAATTGACGAACTGGATGCGCTGGCGCGCCTGTTCGGCACCACCTCGCTCGATCTGCTGCGCGAGACGAGCGGCATTACACCCGATTGGGAATTTGAGCCGAATTCGGACCTGGCACGGCTGGTGACATTGTATCAAGCGCTCGATCCGGTCGAGAAAGATTCGGCGCTGGCTTATCTGGAATTCCTGCTGGAACGGCAGCGACGCAAGGTGATCTGAAAACCTCACAGGTCTCAAAGACCTGTGAGGTTTTCTTCATTTCTCGATCGCCTCGGCTTCCGCGGTCTGCGGCGTTTCTGGCGTGCGGCGCAGATGCAACTTCTGCAGAATCTCATCTTTGTTGTCGCGCCAGAGGTGAATCATGGTCGGCAAGGCCGAGATAACGATTACGGCGATGATGAGTAGCAGAAAATATTTGTCCAGTGTTTCCGGATCGACTGTAGCTCCAAAGAACGTTCCGATTCCGTAACCGACCAGCGTCACGCCCACGGCCCACAATACGCCCCCCGCAATATTCCAAGTAACGAAGCGACGATACTCCATCTCCACGGCACCGGCCACAATCGGCACAAAAGTACGAATAAAGGGCACAAAGCGTGCCAACATCAACGTCTTGCCGCCGTGCTTATCATAGAAGGCCTTAGCAGCCAGCAAGTTCTTGCGTTTGAAGAAACGCGAGTTTTCGCGATTGAAAATACGCGGCCCCGTTTTCTTGCCAAACCAATAACCGACGTTGTCGCCTAGAATTGCCGCGATGGGCAGGATAATCAACAGCACCACCAAATTCAGGAAGGGTTGTCCCGTTTCGGGATTGACCTTCCAGGTCAGCAAGCCCGCGGTTAACAACAGGCTATCGCCCGGCAGGAAGAATCCAAAGAATAACCCCGACTCGGCGAAAATGATGGCGAAAAGCCCCACATATCCAAAGGTAATAACAATCTGTTCCAAATTCATAAGTAAATCTCTCCTTCAAAGTAAAACCCCGCTTTACGTCGCATCCTGCGCTACGTGCGGGGTCCTGCGTGTCCAGCGCCGCGAGAATACCACAGATTAAATGATGCGACAAGCCGCTTTCAATGCGGAACTGGGAATGATGAATGCGGAATTGGGTACGCAGAATTTGGAATTGGGCGTTTCGCATTCCACATTCCGAATTCACCCTTCCGCATTATTTGTTGCGTCCGTATTTTTCGTGGCTGGACACCCAGTCGGATGAGGAGATGGCTGCGGCCAGTGAGATTTCGCCTGCCAGCACCACCGCCGCCACAATCTCGGCCAGCCGATTGACTTTACCCTTTCCCACGCACCCCAACATCTCAAGGCACTCACGTTGAGTGGGCAGACCGGTACCGCCGCCGTACGTCGCGACGATTAGCGAGGGGATCGTGAACGACATGTACAGATCGCGTTCCGGCGTGAGTTCCACGTACATGATGCCGGCCGATGATTCCGAGACGTTGGCGACGTCCTGCCCGGTGGCGATGAACATCGCCGTGATGCCGTTGGCCGAGTGCAGACCGTTGTTGTTGACACCCGATAAGAAGCCGCCGATATTGGCGACCTCATAATGATAGGCCAGGCTCTCCGGTTCCACACGCATATGTTGAATGAGCACATCGCGTGGAATGGTTGCTTCGGCGGTCACCCGCTTGCCGCGCGTGCGCATGATGTTGATCTGCGAGGCTTTCTTGTCGGTGGCAAAATTCGATTCGAGGTAGAAGCGTTCGATGCCGCCGCTTGCGCTTAGATAGTTGTCCAGAATCCAACTGCTGGCCGCAAAGGTCGCGCGTCCCACCATGTTCTGCCCGGCGGCATCGCCGGTGGTGTAGTTGAAGCGCAGATAGACGAACTTGTTGGAGAGGTACGGATCGATGTTGTCCAGCTTCGCTACGCTCGAGGTGGCTTCGGCTTCTTCTTTGATGGTGGCGAAGTTGTCCTGCACCCACTTGACGAAGTCACGCCCGGCCCGCGCATCTTGAAAGACGAAGACCGGGGCGCGCTGCATGGCATCGGCAACGACCGTGACCTTCACGCCCCCCGAGAGATTCATCAACTTCATGCCACGACTGTACGATGCGACGAGCGTGCCTTCGGTGGTGGCCATCGGTACGATGAAGTCACCCTGCGCGTGCTCGCCGTTGATGCGCAGCGGGCCGGCAAAGCCGATCGGGACTTGCGCAACCCCCGTGAAGTTCTCTATATTCCCTTTGGCCGCATGCGGATCGAACGAGTATTGCCAGACATGCTGCGACTTCGTGCCGGTGACTTGCTCGACCAACGCTTGCCGCTGCTGGATGATCGTTTCGCTGTAGTCGTCATTGGGATCGCGCGGAATGCGGATGCCCGGCGCGGCTTCTTCCGACAGCGCATCTTCGACTTTGAACTGCAACTTGCCGAACGGCTTCGCTTCAAAGACGATCTCGATCTCGTGCATGCCCACGGGCAGCGCGGGCACGGTGGTCTGCATCGTCACGATCGAGCGTAAAGGAAAGGCGAGCGGAGTCGCCGCCGTGATCTGATCGGGCCGCAGCACTTGCCCGTTGGTGAGTTCGAGCGTCACCTCGTTTAACGCGACCGGCTGGCCGTCGATGCCGATGCTCTTCACAGCGATGAGTTCGGTATCGCTTAATCGATTCTTTACCGCGAACTGCACACCCCGCTCGGTGTTCTTCAAACTGCCCAGCGTGTACAACTTCTTCAGCAGCATGCTCGGTATCAACATGGCGCCTCACTTGGGTGGAATTCGGAATGCGGAATGCTGAATTCGGATGGCGAAGCACCCCATTCCGAATTCCGAGTTCCGCCACTGTTCGTAAATATACTTGACCGTTCAGGCGGCGTCAACCATGTAATTCCCACGTCTTCAGCGTGTCCATGAAGTGATACGCCGTCATGTCCATCTGGATGGGCGTGATGGAGATGTAGCCATGATGCAGCGCACCCACGTCGGTGCCATCGTCGGGAATGCCGGTGGGGAATTCACCGCCGATCCAATAGTAGGGCCGCCCGCGTGGATCGAGGCGCGCGACGAGCTCATCGTTGTAGATGCGCTGCCCGGTGCGTGTGATCTGCATACCTTTGAGCGTGCCCTGCGGCACGTTGACGTTGAGCAGCACGTCGCGCGGCAGGCCGTGCTCATAAACGATCGGTGCGAGGTAAGCCGCGAATTTCGCGGCCTGTTCGTAGGCCGATGAATCTTCCACCGACACGGCGATCGAAGGGATGCCGCTCAACGCGCCTTCCATCGCGGCCGTGACGGTGCCGGAATACGTGATGTCGTGCGCGAGATTGGGAAAGGGATTGATCCCGGAGACGATCAGATCGGGCTTGAAGTCGATGGCGCCTAGCAAAGCCAGTGCCACACAATCGCTGGGCGCGCCGCTGCTGGCGCAAGCCTCGCTGCCATCCGCGAGTTGGACCTTGCTCAAGCGCAGCGGTTTGTGCAGTGTTTTCACGTGTCCGCCCGCGCTCCAATTTTGATCCGGCGCGATGACAGCTACTGTGCCGATTTTTTCGAGTGCCTGTTTCAAGATCAGCAGACCGGGCGCACCGTAACCGTCGTCGTTGGTAACGAGAATGTTCATGATAGTCTCCTGTAGTGAGGGTGCGTGAGAGTATAATGCGTGAAGAGTGAAAAGTGAAGAGCGAAGACATGTTGCGTGATACGTGATGAAAGGAGTGAAGCAATCGTGCAAAAGAGACATGTCAGGCTACTGATGATAAGCGGGTTGCTACTTCTGCTAGTTGTGGGAGGCATACTGATGTGGTTGTCCACCGAAAACACGCAATACTACGCATATCGTGATCTTGCTATGGCGTCCTGTGAATCTGGCGATATGAAGGGATCGATCGAATACATTCAGATTGCGATTCAGTACGCCAAAGATCCTGACTTGATCAGCGAAGGCCTGCATTACCAGTGGTTGTTTCAACACAATTCATGTGAGGAATAAGACCGGCTCGCCCTCATCGCTGAGAACGAGCCGATTTTTGCGATGCGAACTGAAGTTACGGATGTACGTTTGGATCGTCGGTTGTCAAACCTTCCGCCAGGGCTGCCCGCAACAAGCGATCATCTGCCGCAATAAAACAGACATCAGGAAAGCCGCGCGCGACAAGAAATTGTCTGGATGTTAAAGCTGTGGCTAATTGAACGGCATCGAGTGTTCGCAGTGCACGGCGCTCAATGAGATCGCCCGCCAGTTCAATTACCGGCTGATTCACCGGGAAAATCTGGTACTCATTCAGGCAGTCGACGCGGAAGGCATCATGCAGTTGGCTAAGTTCAGACGGGGTGAGCGCACCTTCGCGCAGGCGGCGCTGGAAAGCGCTCCGCATCTCGATCAACGTAAGATGCGAGATCACAATCATCGGCGACAAAATCGGATCGAGTGTGGCGCGCAGCCACGCGCTGCCTGTCTCGTCGACATAGCGCTTGACCAGCGCGCTGGTATCGACACATAGGGTCGTCATGCCCGATCATCTCGCTCGTCAATGATGATTTCGGACAATGGTTTTCCCTGCCCCGCTTTTTGGGCTAACTCGGCGCGTTCGGCGGGTGAGACTATCGATAGCTGTTCCCAATCAGGTCTAACCAGCAATTGTGCTTCGCGCAGTGCCGCAATGGCGCGTGCACGCGCATCCCGCGGCTCGCTGGACTTCGGTTTGATCAGGATGTAGTCATTGCGTTCGACGACTTCAACCTCGCCGGTTTGCCGGAATAGCTGACGGGGCAACCGCAGGCCATCTTCAGTGACGTTGAGCAATAAAGTTGTGGTCATCTGATGAACCTCCCTACAATCCTTATTTCGCGACCAATTACTGGCATGGTTAATTCCCAGCGCCATTGCTGAGATTATAGCATAGGCTGTCTTGCCAAATCAGGCGTTTTCGCCAAGTGAAATCGGCTCGCCCTCATCGCTGAGAACGGGCCGGTCCTGATCACTGATTGACTGATCCCCGATCCCTGCTACTGCGCCTTCTTCGCCCCGATGCTCACCTTCACCTTATTGCTCTCGGCCATATTTCCGGCCTTGTCATACACGCGGGCAAAGAACGTGTGCGTGCCGAGCTTTTCGCCGCTGTCGAGTTTCCATTTATCGCCGAACGGCGGTGCATTGCGCACCGCCCACGGCTCGGGAACTTCGTCCGCGAAGATCTCCACCCGATCGATCGCCACGTTGTCCTTCACATCGAACTGCAGGCTGACCCATTCGTCCTGCGGGTAACTGTAGAAGTCGCCGTCGTTCGGATAGATCAGCTTGATCGTAGGCGTGATGTTATCGACGGTCACCGGCACGATCGATGTTTGGGTATCGCCGTTGTTGCGGAAGACCGTCAGGCGCAGGCTGTACAACCCGTCGAGCGGCGTGGCGTCAAAGTTTTCGATCGGGCCCTTGTCGATCTGCTCACCGTGATCGGGGCCGATCTGCTGCCATTCGATCGGGTTCAAGCCTTTGCCGAAATCGAGGCGATAGTGATTGAAATCGCCGCCGCGCGTGTTGCCGATGATGGGCACGACGCCGTGAATGTAAGAATACGAACCGGGCTGAATGATCGCCACATCGCCAAACGAGTCGGGCGACGGACCGTAGTTGGTGTCGAACACGTTCGGCGGCTGCGGGATATTGGCCTCGCGCACGTAATCGTCCGCTTCCGGCGGATAGATTTCAAAGACTTTCTCTTCGACTCGATCGGCAGGCGTCTCGGCGGTGGCCAACTGGCCTGTTTCCCGATCGATCAGGAAGGCCTGATAGAGTGTGTCGTACGAAGTCGGCTCGGTGCCGGGAATGAACAACTCGCTCACCGTCGGGCAATACTTCGTCGGCAGCAAGCCGGTGGTGGCGCACACGGCTCTTTCGACCAACCCGGCGGGCCGGGCAAACGGCTGTACCGGCTTGTCTTTCAAATAGTACGACATCAATTGATTCCACACCGGAGCCGCGCCCGTGATGCCCGTGACCTTCTTCATGGGCGTGCTGTCGGTGTTACCGATCCACACGCCTGTGACAATTTGCGGCGTGTAGCCGACCGTCCAGTTGTCTTTGTAGTCGTTGGTGGTGCCCGTCTTCACCGCCGCGGGCCGATCGAGTTCCAGCACGTTGTTGCGGCCAAAGGCCGGCCAGCGCGCCGGATTATCGGACAGCATATTGTTGATGAGGTAGGCATATTTCTGATCGACCACTGGAATGGTAGCGGGCGTTTCGTACTTCCACAGCACTTCGCCCTGGCTATCTTCGACGCGCAGGACGGGCACCGGATCGACAGTGCGATAGCCGGGTCGTTGGCGATCTTCGGGAATAGCTACGCCCGCCATGTTTCCGTTGTTGGCCAACACACCGAATGCATATGTTTCATCCAGCAGCTTCACTTCGCCGCCGCCCAGCGTCAATGCCAGTCCGTAATAGGCCAGTCCCTGATCGAGCGTGGTAATGCCCATCTTGTGCGCGGTGCGGATGACATTCTCAACGCCGGCCATTTCCATCGCGCGCACGGCGGGAATGTTCAACGATTGCGCCAACGACAGGCGCAGGCGCTGATAGCCGTGATACTTTCGATCGTAATTTTCCGGCACATAGACCGGCGGATTCCCGCCCGGCTGGGCAAATTCGGTGCGCACGTCGAGGAAGCCGTATGAAGCAGGCACGCCCTGCGTCAACAACGTTAGATACGTGAAGGGCTTGAAGGACGATCCGGGTTGGCGCAGGCCGGTCGTGACGTTGAACTTGCCGTCGATGGCATCGTTCCAGTAATCGGCGCTGCCCACCATCGTTAGAATCTCGCCCGTCGTGGGACGGATCATCACCGTGGCGCCGTTGTTGGCGTTGTGACCTTCTTCGGTCAGTTTCTTGATTTGATCGGCGATGGTCTTCTGCGCGTAGTTCTGTAGATCGAGGTCGAGCGTAGTGTAGACCTTTAAGCCACCCCGATTGACCAACTCGGTCCCGAATTTCTCCTCGAGCCATTTGCGCACGTAGACCGAGAAGTGCGGCGCTTGCACGTTGAAGCGCTGCGCCACACCGCCGGTCTTGATCTGCAATTTTTCTTTTTTGGCGGCCGCGGCTTCATCGGCGGTGATATAACCGTCGCGCAGCATCGCGTCGAGCGCCAATTCCTGGCGCAGTTTCGCGTCGGCCGGTGCATCGATCGGGT
Source organism: Thermoflexales bacterium (assembly GCA_041738395.1). Classification (GTDB taxonomy): domain Bacteria; phylum Chloroflexota; class Anaerolineae; order Fen-1058; family Fen-1058; genus Fen-1058. The sequence goes on along the minus strand of JBGSPW010000141.1, from coordinate 17,141 downwards.
TCTGGATGGGGAACTGCGGGATCGGCGCGAGCATCGCACACTCGGCTAGGTTCAACTGATCGACCGTCTTGTTATTGAAATAGACTTTGGCCGCGGCCTGAATGCCGTACGCAAAGTTGCCGTAGTTGTTGGTGTTGAGATACCATTCCAGAATTTGATCTTTGGGATAGCGCCGGCCCACTTCAACGGCCAACAGGGTTTCTCTGATCTTGCGCGTGTAGCCTTCGATGCCTTCGCGCACGGTGCGTTGATTCTCTTCGATCAGTGTGTTCTTGACGACCTGCTGGGTGATGGACGAACCGCCCTGGACTTGTCCGCCCTGCAAATTGCTCATCAACGCGCGGCCCATCCCGCGCAGGTCGAAGCCGGCGTTTTCGTAGAAGCTGCGGTCTTCGTTGGCGATGGTGGCCTGGCGGCAGAATTCGGGAATCTGATCGAGCGCTACCCATTGACGGTCGCCGGTGCGTTCGTCGATGACTTCGTAAAGCAGGTTCTTGCCGGTCCGATCGTAAATCTTGGTCGTCTCGAAGAAGTCCACATTTTGATTGGTGAACTGCGCTTCGATCTGGCTGGGATCGGGCAAGTCGGCGGTCAAGCTCAAATACGCCGCGACTGCGCCGCCCACGGTGAGGCTGAAGAACAACCCGATCGCGACGACCACGCTAATCAGGCCGATGCCCGCGACGCGAATGAATAACTGGCCTTTGCCCTGTTTGGAGCGCTGACGCTGTCGGCGGTTGAGAATGATTTGTAAGCGAGGATCGTTGTTCAAAGCACGACACCCTTTGGTTGTTAGTTGTTGGCGGCTGGCCGCTGGTTAGTGCTTCATCCGCCGAGAATTAGGCTCTGGAATTGTGAGGCAATCTTAACTGTTCGATGCGATTTTCGCAAGGATTTGGGCAGGAGGGAGGATGAAAGGAGAATGAGAGATAGAGTGACAGAGGGGATGGGGTCACTTGGGCGACCAGATAGGATAGGTCTTATATTCTGGGCCATCAGTAAGTTGAGTCACTTGACCGTCATCGACCTTCACAACATAGAGTTGATCAGTGGAAAACGTCAGATACTTTCCGTCTGGAGACCAAGTCGGAGCAGGACTGGGCAGAGAAGCAATTGCCCGAACCTGTTCACCGTCAGTGTTCATTATATAGAGCCTATCGGCAACAAACGCAATTTGGCGACCATCGGGTGACCAAGCAAACCACTCGTTGAGAGGGAGGTTGTGCGTTAGCTGTACACGATCGGTGCCATCAGCGTTTGCTTTAAAAATTTCTGGTTCTTTGTCCAGAAATGTAAAAAACGCTATTGTTTTACCATCCGGCGACCACGTGGGATAACTATCCTGATACGGATGATCGTTTCGATTGATTTCTTGGCCGGAGTTTACATTAACTATATGGATTTCACCGGGGAGTGAAAAAAACGCGATTCGTTTTCCATCAGGGGACCACTCAGGGCTATAATCCCGTCGTGAATTGTTTGTGAGGCGAACTTGTTGACTTCCATCAGTTTTCATCTTATAGATTTCGCTGTCACGAACGAAAGCGATCTCCTCCCCATCTGGCGACCAACGTGGATTCATACCTTCGGCGAGACGCTCCACCTGACCACCGTCAGCATCCATCGTGTAAATAGCAGAAGATCCATCACGATTTGATCTGAACGCAATTTTTCTGCCGTCTGGCGACCATCGGCCATCTCCATTTACAAACGCATTGCTAGTCAGCCCTGTGATGCGTCCCGTGGTGGTGTCAAATATATAAAGATTGATTGTGCGATTGGGATTGGTATAACACTCAAACGCAATCCGCGCTGGTGGCAATGAGCCAGGCTTGTAAGTCTTTGCTGTGGTCAAACAAGGGTCAACGCGTGAGGTAGGTGTCGGCGCGATGGTAGCCGTTGCCGTAGGTGTGACAACAGGCGCGGTGCAACTTGCCAGGAGAAGGACTACAGTCACAACGATCAACAGGGTCTGAAAACGCATCTCAAAGTGCCTTAGCATCAGCGTCATCCGCGTGGATCTGCGTCCAATGTTTCCACCTTCTCTACCACCAGAAAATGGGACAGCCCCAACTTTTTCAGCGGCGTATGTTCGAAGGTGTAGGTCGTGGTCCGCAAGACTTTCCCCAGCGCCGGACGGCGCTTCACGAGGTTATCGTAGCCCGGATAAATCTGCGTGTGCTTGATGACACGTACCGGCAGACCGTCAAAGAGGTGACGAATGCCGGCGCCGGTGTAAGCTCGCACATGCGGCGCGAACTTGTTGCGCAGCGGATTCGGCAAGTAGTTAATCAACGGCGTGTTACCAAAGTGATACTTGCCGCGCCAGTAGTGCCCGTGCGTCTCGAACGGATACCAGCGATTGGGGCAAAACAAAATCACGCGCCCGCCGGGCCGCAGCACGCGGATCATCTCGCGCGCGGCGAAGCGATCGTTGGCGACATGCTCGATCACTTCGTGCGAGAGCAGGGCGTCAAAGGTGTTGTCGGGATAGGGCAGGTACTCTCCGGCTGCTACATGCATCTGTTCGATGCCTGCTTGCGTACCTTCGCGTACCCGCTCGAAATCGATATCCAATCCGATCGCGTTATACCCCAACTCGGCGAGATGCCGCACGTACTGGCCCACGCCGCAGCCATCGACTAGAATGCGCCGCGTATCGATCGGCAGCATCGATACGATCATGTCCAGGCGGCGATTCTGCCCGAAGCGCCATACATGCGAAGGCTCGCCGCGCAGGGCGGCCTTTTCAAGGTTATCAACTCTGGCGTGTGTTTTCTGGCTCACGGTAACGTAAACTCTTCTCGATGCCCAAAATATTTCGAGTTGTCGATCAACCGGATCCACTTCGGCGTCAGGTTGTAGAACGCGCTGCGCGCAATTTGATCGGTGAACTCGGCCGTAAACGGAAACTTGTCGCGGAACAATGCCCAGGCTCGATCGGTTTCGTCGGGATCGATCAGGCGGCGTGCGACACCCTCGATCTGCACTCCGTGAATGTCGCGCCAGTCCCACGTCTCGTGGTAAATCGCCACGGCCACATGCGTGACCCGTTCCAGGTTTTGCGAGTGGCGGCTTTTCTCGCCGGAGACCCAGTACAGGTTCAGCGCCTCATCGCTCACAAAGAACAGGCTGGCCGCCTGCGGCATCGCCTCACGATCGACGGTCGATATGACGAGCGTGGTGTGTTTCTTGAGGAAACCGGCTATCTCGGCACGGGCGGCTTCAGTTAATCGGCGCATCGCTCAACTCGATCGGGCTTCGGGGGCCATTCGGTTTTCATTTAAGGGGGCGGTATCGCGCTTGGATAGGCTGAAGCGCGCATCACGTTCGATCGTCGCGCGCAGCCCTTCTTCCAAGCTAACTTTCGGCGCGTAACCCAGCAGGGCGTGGGCTTTGCCGATGTTGGCCCACAAACGATTGACGCCACCGCCGCTGGTGTTGCGCAGTGGAACGATCGGGTTGTGGGTGATACGCCCGATGAGATTGATCAGATCCTCGATCGTGGTTTCGGCGCCACTCCCAATGTTGATCACTTCCCGATCGATCTGGCGCGCCGTTGCGGCCGCTTCCAGCGCATCGATCACATCGTCGATGTAGACGAAGTCGCGGCTTTGCCCGCCTTTGCCAAAAATGACGATCGTTCCATTGTTCAATGCCTGCTTGATGAACTGCGGAATCACCGGCGCGTGTGAGGGCGGCAAGGATTGACCCGGCCCGTAGGCATTGAAGATGCGCAGGCACACCGTCTCGATGTTCCACAGCGCCCCGATGGTGCGGATGTAGTGCTCGGCGGCGAGCTTGCTCACGGCATACGGTGAGTCAGGGTTAGGCGGAAGATCTTCATGCACCGGTTGTTGGGGTTGCGTGCCATAGACTGCGCCGGAAGAGGTAAACACCACGCGCTTTACTCCGGCGTCGCGGATGGCTTCCATGACGGCTACTGTCCCTCCGACGTTGACGGCGTTGTACTCCCGTGGATACAGCATCGATTCCGGCACAGAGACACGCGCAGCCAGATGATAGACGCAGTCCACATCCTGCAACAGCGTCCACAATTTGGGCACGTCGGTCACCTCGCCACGGGTGAAGAACACCGGGCGCAGCAGCCGGTTGGGATCACCGGTGGTCAGATCGTCGAGGACGCGCACGGTGTGGCCGTTGCGCGCCAACCGATTGGCAAGCGCCGCCCCCAAAAATCCAGCGCCACCTGTTACCAGAAATCTCATAAGTTGTTGTCCATGTCTAGCGCGGACTTGTCAAGTCTCGGCGCGATTATAGCATGAATGATTGGGCTGCTCTTAATCTCGCCTTGCAGGTTTTCTCATCTGGGCATTAGCCACAAGGGTATAATGAACTGTAATAGAGATTCATTCGTGGTTACTACTCAGCCTCACCCCCCAGCCCCCTCTCCCGAAATCGGAAAGCAGATTCCGGGAGAGGGGGAGCGGCCACTCCCCTCTCCTGAGAACTGCTGTTGTTCTCAGGAGAGGGGCCGGGGGTGAGGCGGGCTGAATAGATACCATTCGTGTATATAATACACTAAACAGGTGTGTCATGCGGAAATCGTGGCGACGGCTGGTCAAACGAATCATCGTGGTAGTGGCGCTCATCGTCTTCTTTGCGGTAATGGCGTTGCTCATTTCACAAGAATATCCCGTGCCCGGTGATCCCGGCACCAAAATTTCACGCGTAATGGGCCAAAATGTTTTTGACTTCATTGCCTGGATGGGTGAAGGCTGGATCGAGAAAGCGGGCCAGATTGCTGCGCCAGTGGAAGACTACCTCACCGCTGAACAACGCGGCCAGTTGGTTCTGAACTTCGCTCAGAAGATGAATGATTGGTCGGATTTGGAATGGCAAGTGCGCAAGGTGTATGCCGATGTATCGATCGAAAATCCAGCGACCGTGACCCAAGATTTGCGCACCAAACGGGATGCCCTGCGCGTCGAGATCGACCGGCTGCGGCCCACCGTCGAAGCGATCATTCAACAACAGATTTCGAGTGTGCTTGTCGACGAAGGACTTGCCACGGGCGGCGAAGTCTTCCCGCCGGTTGCGGCGCGCATCACACCATTGCCATATGTCCTCATCACCTCGCCGCGCGATGAGATTCGCCGCATCGATGGCGAAGGTCTGCAGGCGGGGTTGACTGTTGACGAAGCCGCGCGTATCGAGACGCAGGTCTTCCACACGACCAATCGATCGGCGCTGGTGGTTCCGATCGGCGGGCTGGCGGCTTATCCGACCATGATCCTGGAGACCGGCGACCTAACCTGGCTGCTGCAAACGATCGCGCACGAATGGACACACAACTGGTTGTATCTGCGTCCGTTAGGTTACAGTTACCTGGCGGATTCGCAGACCATTCGGACAATCAATGAAACGGTCGCCAGTATAGCGGGTGATGAGCTGGGCCTGAAGGTGATGCGGCGTTACTACCTCGCTACCCTGAAGAAAGAGCATCCTGATCTAGTCGAACCAAAACCGCTGGAGGTGCCAGACCTCAACCCAAGTCCCCAACCTCCACTGGCGCGTGATCCCAAGGCGTTCAGCGTCAACAATGCTTTATATGAGACACGCGTCAAAGTGGAAGACTTGCTCGGCGAGGCGCGAAACCTGAAGCAAGCGGCTCAGATTGCTGAGGCTGAAGCCAAGATCATCGAGGCGGAGAAGTACATGGAAGAACGGCGGCAATTCATCAACGCGCAGGGTTACGGCATTCGCAAATTGAATCAAGCCTACTTCGCCTTTTATGGCGCTTACGCCGATCAACCCGGTGGCGCAGCAGGCACCGATCCGACCGGGCCAAATGTCGTGGCTCTGCGCGCTTACAGTCCAAGTCTAAGCCAGTTTCTCGATCGGGTGTCGAGCATCCTCACGCTGGAGGATTTGCAGAAAGCCGTTGCCGAGTTTAAGGCGCAGCGCTGAAATCAAAAAGAGGCCGTGCTCATGACGACCTCTTTGCTTTGTGCCGGCTTTACGCTTCCCATTGAGTTAGGATTGTTGCCAGCAACGCCGCCCGATCGGCTAAACTGGCGATGACGACATGCTCGTGCGCGGCGTGCGCACCGTCTCCCACTGCGCCCATCCCATCAAGCGTGGGGATGCCCAGTCCAGCCGTAAAGTTGCCGTCGCTGCCGCCGCCGGTCGAGCCTTCCTCCAAAGTCAGGCCGATGCTGGCCGCCAACCGCCGCGCCTGCTCAAAGGTTTTGACCATCGTGGCGTTGTGTTCCATTGGGGGGCGGTTTAACCCGCCGCTGATTTCGAGCCGCGCGCCGTTGAGTACGGGCTGAAGACTCTGTATCGCCGTTACCACCCGATCGATCTCGGCCATCTGCGAGATGCGGAAATCCACTTCCATCTCAGCGCGCTCGGGCACCACGTTGCTGGCCGAGCCACCCTTAATTAACCCCACATTGATGGTCGTACCCGCAGTGTAATCGGTCAGCTTCTGCAGGGTAGGAATATGATAGGCTAATTCCTCAATGGCGTTGATGCCCTTTTGATGGTCTCCACCTGCATGGGCCGCGCGCCCGTGCGCGACTACCGTGAAATCGCCTACGCCCTTGCGGAACGTCTTAATCTGTCCACTTGCCAGCGCTGGTTCCAGTACAACGGTCAACCGGCTGTGGCGCGCTTCAGTCTCGATCAGGTTGCGCGACGTGACACTGCCGACTTCCTCATCGCCAGTAAAGAGCATCCGCACCGGGTACTTGGACTGCAGTCCGGCCTCGCGCAATACGCGCAGCGCCGTCAGCAAGATGGCGCTGCCAGCCTTCATGTCGTAGACGCCCGGCCCGAACAGTTTGCCATTTTCCTCACGCAGCGGCATCCCCGCCAGCGTCCCGACCGGCCAGACCGTGTCGAGGTGGCAGAGGGTGAGAAACTGAGTCGATGGATCCGTGCCGGGCCACAGCGCCTGGATCTGGTTACCGGCGGTGGTCTGTAGCATGATCGTCACATCGGCTCCCAGCGCGCGGAGTTGGTCAGCCACGAACGCCACGCAGGCGTCCACGGCGGCTTTATCGTGGGAGGGTGACTCAATCGCGGTGAGCTGTTTCAAGAGGGCAATCGTGTCGAGCAGGGCCTGGGAACAATGGTCACGCAGATTGAACATGGGCAAACTCCTGTCGGGAGACTGCTCTCATTAGTATCGTAAAACACGCCAGGAGCGCTACTGTTTCACGTGAAACGCCAGCCCGGAAAACAGCACCGCCCGATCGGGCGGTGGCAGAGCGCGCAGGTAGTGTCACGGTTCGATGATCACAAACCGATCGGGCAGTTGCTCGACCAAAACGATGATCGGGGCCAAGGCTGAGCGCAGTTGGGCCACCACGGGCCCCAACCCCCTTTCGGCCAAGGGAATGTTGATGGCTTGGTCGAACACGACCGGGATAGAGTTGCTGACGGGCACCATGAGTTCCAGATGAACAGGCAGCTGGGTGCCGGTCGCAAGTTGCAGGCTGACCATGCCGTTGATGCTGCCGAATTGGCCGAGCGAGAAGGTGGCCTGCGTGTTGATGGGCACTGGCGACTGGAGGGTGACGATGGTGTCTTGCTTCAAGGGCAGGTCGAAGCGCACCGGCACTTGCTGGTTGATCTTGATGGTGTCTTGAATGGACGCCGCTCCCAAGCCTTCAAAGGCCGAGTCCAGTTGCCCGAGCACGCTGGCGAGCGTCAGTTTGATGGCCCCGACCTGATTGACCAGAATCACCACGACCACAATCAAGATCAGGTTGATGACCATCGACACCAGCAGCGTCAGGCCGACAGCCGCACGCCAGACTTTGCGCGGAAAAGCGGGACGGATGACCCGTCGCACCTTTTTTAGTTCGTCCGCAGATAGAGACACAGCCGCTGCGGGCGGAGTTGTTGCGGTACTGGTTGGCGCCGCAGTGTCCACGGAAACAAGCGCCGTGCTGGGTTGCTCCGCCGCCGGGGTTACGGGTGTTGGTTCGGGTTGTGCAGAGGGCTCGAGTGACATACGGTTCTCCTCGTTCAAAATCGTCAAAAGTATAGCAACACTGTGTCGAGGTTTACTATAGCATCGACGCAGTGAATAAGCAATTGAAAACTAGTTGGAAACCGGTCAATTGCGGTGGGCGTAGGGATGCCCCGCTTACTTCCAGCGGGTCAGAATAGTTTCTCGTTGAAACAACTTGACTCCCAGGATCACTAATCCGATATCGACTACGAGGGTGGCCGCACCAAACAGCAGCATCGTAGTTGTCGTTAGCGGAAAGAGTCCCAAAATCGATCCGAAGAACAGCAGCAGGATGGGCAGCATGACGAGCATGCCAATCTGTTCGGCCGCGCGCGGATCGTTGACGCGTGACGAGATGATAATGGCGACGTTGACGGATAACACCGTCATCAGCGGGGCCACGATGATCATCGCCACAGTCCACATCGGATTTATGAATAGCGCGTAGACGCGATCGCTGACGACGAAGAAGCGCGCGCCGATCAGAAAGATGACAAACGCCAGCCATGTCGCGCCGATGGCGGGAATGACCGAAGCCAATCCTTTGCCGATGATGATCTCGGCTGTAGAGGTCGGCGTTGCCAACAACGGTTCCAGCGAGCGTGTAGATTTCTCGCCGACGATGCTGTATGAAGCGATGGTGACGGGCACCGCCAATGGAATCAACAGGAACAGCAACAGGAATTCGTTGACCAGAAAGCCCTGCATGCATTCGGCGGGAGAAAAGCCTTGCAGCTGGCACTGTGCTGTAATCCCGGCGGGTACGTCATCCATTTCGGAGGCGGGAATATCGCGCATCACGGCCAGCTGAAAGAGCGGCATCAGCATGAAGATGAGCGGCAAGGCGACGACCGTGCCCAGGACCATTTTGTTCTTGAAGGCCTCGGCCCATTCTTTGTCGATGAGAGTTCGTATGCGCTCCATGATGAGTCTCCTATCGGGTGTTCTCGTTGTTGATCAGCGACAAATACACGTCTTCCAGCGAGTGACGCACTTCACTGACAAACTGCACGTCGATGCCCGCTTCCACCAGCGCTTTGACGATAAGCGGATTGCTTTCCTCTGGATTATCCAGACCGAGGAGCAGCCGGTTCTCTTCGATCTGCGCACTCTTGATAAACGTAAAGCGCTTGATAAGATCGGCTAACTGCAGGTCAGCTTGTTTTATTCTGAACTCGACCTGGCGGCCAAACACAGCTGTCTTCATGCGGCTGGGCGTATCAACCTGGATGAGATGCTGCTTGAAAACGCCAATTCTACTACAAAGTCTATCGGCTTCATCAAGGTTATGCGTGCACAGGAAAATCGTGCGGCCCTCGGTTTTGAGTTCGTCGATGAAGTCGCGTACCAATTTGGACGCCTCGGGATCCAGACCGGCGGTCGGTTCGTCCAGAAACAGCGTCGCCGGTTCGTGCAGAATAGCGCGGGCGATGGCGAGTTTCTGTTTCATGCCTTTGGAAAACGATCCCGCTAAATCTTTGCGTCGATCCCATAAGCTTAACATGCGCAGATACTTCTCCACCTGTCCAGCCACGTCGGCCACGCCGTACAATTTGGCATAGATCGTGAGGTTCTTCTCGGCGCTCAAGCGATCATACATGCCGGGCTGCTCGGTGAGGATGCCGACCGAGGCGCGAATCTCTCGATTCTGCTGGCCGACCTCGAAGTTGTTCACCCAGGCGCGACCAGCTGTCGGCGCGATGAGCGAGCACAACATGCGGACGGTGGTTGTTTTGCCTGCGCCGTTGGGGCCGAGAAATCCGAAGACCTCGCCCTGCTTAATTTCAAGATCGAGCCGCTCGACGGCACAAATCTCTGTGTTATTTTTGTCGCCCTTGAAAACTTTACTCAACCCTTCGGTACGAATCATGGCGGTTGCTCCTTGCCGTTACTGCTGTTGCTGAATCCAGGCGGCCACATCTTGATGACGGCGGCTGACACATTACCGGGGGTTTGATACTCGCCCGGCGTGCTCTTGCCCGCGCCGCTAATAAACAAGTGATTCAAAGCCGCGCAGCTCTTCAGCTGGATGCTGTCGTGTGCGGTCAACGCGTTCTTCCAAATTCCGAAGTCTTGCATGGTGACTTGATAATCACGTTCGCCCTGTAAGATGAACATGGGGGGCCAACTTTAGGTGCATGGGTTGTTCCTTTCTTTTGATCTCTTGCGTGACATGCACCATTGTATTACCGTAGTTCGCGCAGTCAATTGGCCTCGCTGACGATTATCAGCCGGGCATCAGACAGGTTTGTAGTGAGTATACGACAGAACAAACAAAAACTCCCCCTTCGCCGGGGGAGTTTGAATGCTGGTCAAGTGAACAGGTCAGACGTAATTACTTTGGCTGTTCGGTTAATAACTGCTCGATGACTTTTTCAGATTTCCATGATGCTCCGTAGAAGCGCAGATAAGCTTCCATCTGTGAAGCCCAATACGGATAATCATGATCACCGTGCCCAGTTGTGAAGGTATGCGGAATATGCCGCTCGTTAAGCGCCTTGCTTAAGTCCAGTGTTGCCGCGCGCGTCCAATCTACATCACCCGCGTCGAGGAAAATACGCAGTTTGTCGATGGCGGCTGACTTCGCCAGATCGAGTGGATCGTAACTAGCGGCGGCTCGATTCACGCTGAGCGCCGGGCTGTGCCCGCCTACGGTCGAGAACAATTCGGGATGGGTGAAGGCAATTTCTAAGGCCCACACGCCGCCGCGTGAAATGCCGCCAATAGCGCGATGATCTGGATCGGCTAGCGTGCGAAAACGTGAATCGATGGCGGGCACCAGTTCGTCGACGAATACGCCTTCAAATGATTTGGCGCCGCCGCTTGTATCCGTGTACAGTCCATAGTCCCCGTGCGGCATCACGATGATATACGGCGGCAGTTCACCGGAACCAAACAGCTTATCGGCTGCTTCCGCCAGCCCCTCGTCCAGCCAGTGATTTTCGTCCATGGGGATGCCGTGCAGCAAATACACGACGGGGTAACTTGTCTCTCCGCTATCATAACAAGGGGGCAGATAAATAAAGTAGTGCTGGCGTCGCCCGGCGATATCGCTCTTGAAATTGCCGTCCAGCACTTGACCGGTTGTTTCCTCACACACTGCTGCAAGCTTTGCAACAGCCAAGGGCGCAGGTGTTTCTGTTGGCTCTGGAGTAACGACCTCAGTCGGAACTAAAGTTGGCGGAAGGATGGGCGTAACAGTTGGGCGCGGGGTGGGTGTTTCTGTCGGCGACAGCAGCACAGCAGGCGAGGGCGTCGGTGCGATATTGACGATGACGCCTTCACCGGTCATGGCTGAATTGGCCGCGAGTTGAGGATATAACCTCTCAGGCGGCAAAGCTAATTCGGCGCAACTACTGAGTGACAGCGCAAAAGCCGACACCAATACCCACGCCGCAAAACGCAGTAAGAACCTCACTTCTTGACAACTCCAGAAAAAATGCTCTTGTGCCGGTTGGCACAGGCCCATATTCTACCAGAAAGGGGGCAGATCGACAAAATCGATTGCGCGCTTGTCAAGACCGGGGCCGAGGAATGTCAAACCCCCGATCGGCGCGAAGCGTGGTGACCCTAGGCTAGCTGTTCCGCCAAAGTGGTAGGATCTGCCGTGGGATGCTGGCACGCGAAGTGCACGCACACGTAAGCCGTGGCTCGATTGTCGATCGCCGGCCGATCGAATAACAAGGGGATGGCCGACGGCCGATCGGGCGTGGAACCAACCGCTACAACTTGATGCGGGCGATAACCCGAGCGGACGACCTCGAGCAGCGCTTGTACACCGCCCGATCGATCTGGGCCAACGATAGCGATCTCTGTGGGGTTACTTAAGGAAAAGTCGAGCGCGCAGAGCCATTGGGCAAACCCGAGCGGCGCTTGAACCAAGGCGGGTTGCAACGCGCTCAATAACGCTTCGCCCGACTGGTGATGGCGATCATCGCCAGTGAACGCCGCCAGTTTCAACAGAACACTGGCGGCCATGGCGTTGCCCGAAGGCACGGCATTGTCCTGCAAATCCTTGGGACGTGTGACAAGTGTTTCGTGATCGTCACTGGTATCGAAAAAACCGCCTGCCGGATCGGTGTAGTGCTGGATTATCGTATCAGTCAGTTCGCACGCGGCAACAAACCACTTTTCGTTGAAGGTGGTTTGATACAGTTCCAGCAGACCTTCGATGACGCACGCATAGTCTTCCAGATAGGCGTTGAGTTTGCCCTGCCCGTCTTTCCATGTGCGCAACAAGCGGCCCGCAGGCGTCCGCATCTGGTGCAACAGAAATTCCGCGTTGTGTTCAGCAATCGAGCGGTAGGTCTCCATTCGTTCGCCCAGCGATCGATCGCGCGCGGCTTCCGCAAAAGCGGCCAACATCAACCCATTCCAGGCGGCCAATACTTTTTCGTCGCGACCCGGCTTGCTGCGCTTCTCGCGCACTGCGAATAACTTGCGGCGCGCTTCCTCTAGAAGGTTCTCCAATTCTGCGAGAGGTAGATCGTTCTTGTGTGCTGCCTGTTGCGGCGCGATAACGCTGCTGAGAATATTTTGTCCTGGCGGCAGATGCTGCTCTGCGAAATTGCCTTGAGGAGTGACGCCATAGACTTCATTAAAGAGAAGCGCGGCGTCGCCTAATTCTGCGCGCACTTCATCGATCGTCCACAGAAAAAACTTACCTTCCACGCCTTCGCTGTCCGCGTCTTGTGTGGAATAGAATCCGCCGGCAGGATGGGTCATTTCGCGCGCCACGTAATCCAGAATCTCGAGCGTGATGCGCCGGTAATCGGGATTGCCTAACGCTTGCCACGCGTGCCAGTAAACGCGCGCGAGTTGGCTGTTGTCGTACAGCATTTTCTCGAAATGTGGCACCAACCAGTGGGCATCGGTGGAGTAACGATGAAACCCGCCGCCGAGTTGATCGTACATGCCGCTGTGGGCCATCGTGACTAGCGTATGATCGATCATTGCGCGGATAGATTCTTCCGGTTGCTGAACGTAGCGGCGTAAGAGAAACTCTAACGCCATCGGCTGTGGAAACTTGGGGGCGCTGCCCCAGCCGCCATTGGTGCGATCGTACGCACGGCCGATGTTTTGCGTTGCTTTCACCAGGGTGTCAACCGAGAGCGGGCTGCGCTCGGTGGGGTCCGCGAACTCGCTGGCTTGCTCCAAATAGGTGGTGATGTTGTCACTGCTTTTCAAGAGTTCGTCGCGGCGGGTGCGCCAGGCTTCGGATACCGCACGCAGGACTTCACGGAAGGAGGGCATGCCGTAGCGCGGCGTCGGTGGAAAATAAGTGCCGCCGTAAAAGGGCTTGCCCTCGGGAGTGAGGAACACACTCATCGGCCAGCCGCCGCTGCCCGTCAACCCCACCACCGCGTTCATATAGATCGAATCGAGATCGGGCCGCTCTTCACGATCGACCTTGATGTTGACAAACAACTCATTCATGAACTGCGCGGTCGTTTCGTCCTCGAACGATTCGTGGGCCATGACGTGACACCAGTGACAGGCCGCGTAGCCGATGCTAAGAAAGATCGGCTTGTCTTCGGTTTTCGCCTTCGTGAGCGCTTTTTCGCTCCATGGATACCAGTTGACGGGATTGGCCGCGTGCTGGAGCAAATAAGGACTGGTTTCGTTGATGAGCTGATTGGGCATGTTGTCTCCTTCGGAAAAACATGAGGCGCAGCGCGCCTTCACAAAAGATTGTAACATGCGGTAGCCCTGGAGCTTATTAGGTGCAAAAAAAGGAGGACGCATTCGTCGTCCTCCGATCCTTGTCTTCTTGCCTACTTCGCTACTTCGCTACTTCCCGATTTCGTCCAGATAACGAATCGTCGCTTCTATGCCGTTGTAGAAATTCGGCAGATAGAAGCGCTCGTTGGGGGAGTGTAAGCCATCGTCGGGCAGGCCGTAGCCCAGCAAGATCGAGTCGATGCCCAGCACTTTCTGGAAGGTCGCAACGACGGGAATCGAGCCGCCTTCGCGTTCGTAAACGGGCGCGTTGCCAAAGACTTCTTGCAGCACTTTGCCCGCTGCCCGCATATACTTTGAATCAAGGTTGATCAACGCGCCGTGACCACCGTGCAGGCGCTTGACTTCCACCGTGACTTGGGGTGGGGCGATCTTTTTAAGATGAGCTTGCAGCAGCCCGGCAATTTCGATGTGATCCTGGTTGGCGACGAGCCGGCAGCTGACTTTGGCGTAAGCCTTGGCGGGTAATACCGTCTTAGGACCTTCCCCCGTGAAGCCGCCCCAGATGCCGTTGAGCTCCAGCGTCGGCCGCGCCGTGACTTGCTCTTTGGTCGTGTAGCCGGACTCGCCCCACACGCTCTTGACACCAGCGTCTTGCATGAATTCCTGTTCGCTAAACGGCGACCGCGCCAACAGCTGATGTTCAGCTTCGCTAACGGGCAATACCTTGTCGTAGAATCCCGGCACGGTGATGTGTCCGTTGCGATCTTTCAACGAGGCCAGCATCTCGCACAATGCCTGAAGGGGATTGTAGATTGCGCCACCATACTGGCCGGAGTGCAGATCGCGCGCGGGGCCGGTGACTTCCACTTGGATGTAGCACAGGCCGCGCAGCGCATAGATCAGGCACGGCAGGTCGGGGCGCAACATGTGCGTGTCACTGATTACGGCAACGTCGGCTTTGAGTTGGTCCTGGTGCTGCTCGATGAAACGATCGAGACTGGGTCCGCCAATCTCTTCCTCGCCCTCGATGATTAGCTTGACGTTGACGGGCAACTTGCCGCTGGTCTTTAAGAACGATTCCAGGACCTTGGCGTGAATGAACGCCTGTCCCTTGTCGTCCGAGGTGCCACGCCCGTAAAGGTAATCGTCACGCACTTCCGCTTTGAACGGATCGCTGTGCCACAGCGCGATGGGATCAACCGGCTGCACGTCGTAGTGGCCGTAGATCAAAACGGTCGGTTTGCCTGTGCCCGCCTCCAGCCATTCGGCTGTCACGACCGGATGGCCGCTGGTCGGATTGATTTTGGCATTGCGCAGGCCGATTGTCGTGAACTGATCGACCAACCACTGCGCCGCACGTTGAATGTCCGATTGATGATCGGGCAGGGCGCTGATACTCGGAATGGATAAAAACTCTTGTAGCTCGGTCAGGAACGAATTGTGATGTGAGTGAGCATACTGCACCGCAGCTGTAAGCATATCGGTCTCCATGAGGGAAGCGTAGCTTGATTATATGCCGGGCTTGATAAAGGGGCAAGGCCGATCGCGTTACAGCTGCGTTAGCAGACTCTGGCGGCAAACGCCAAAATTCTCAAATCCGGGTTGCGCGTTACGGCAATCGGCTTTATAATCGGCGCGTCCTATCCTTTTGAGGTTGGTGTCTATGAGCGATGACGTGAAGGTGCAAGGTGAAATGGAAGAGGATCATAACAACACTTCCATGCAGGAGCTCCTGGCGACCGCGGAATACGGTCTGAAGGAGGTCAAGCGCGGTGATGTCTTGGCCGGCACGATCCTGGATATTAGTGATGCCGGTATCTTGGTGAGTGTCGATGGGATCAAGTCGGAAGGCATTATCTCCGGTGAGGAATTGGAGAAGATTCCCAAGGATGTGCTGGACGATTTGAAGGTCGGCGATACGGCGCAGACCTACGTCGTGGCACCGTCCGATCGGAACGGCAATGTGGTGCTGGCCCTGACCCGCACCCAGAGCTCGCGCGATTGGGCTGAAGCTGAAGACTTGAGCTCGACGCAGGAAGTGTTTGAAGGCACGGTGGCCGGCTACAACAAGGGCGGCCTCATTGTCAAAGTCGGAAAGATTCGCGGCTTTGTGCCTTCTTCCCAACTGGTCACGCGCGGCGAAGAAAATGCCGATCCCGGCAAACGCATGGCGTCTCTCGTCGGCCGTAAGCTGCACCTGAAGGTGATTGAACTCGATCGGGAGCAGAACCGCCTGATCCTTTCTGAGCGTGCGGCAGAACGCCAGTGGCGCAAGCAGCAAAAAGAAAAAATGCTCTCTGAATTGAAAGAGGGCGATGTGTTGGACGGTACCGTGATCAGCTTGGCGGATTTCGGCGCGTTCATCGACCTCGGCGGGGCCGATGGTCTGGTGCACCTTTCCGAGATTTCCTGGCAGCCCGTCAACAAGCCATCGGATGCGTTGAAGGTAGGACAGAAGGTCAAGGTGCAAGTGCTGCGCGTTGATCCCGAGCACAAACGCGTGGGCTTGAGTATCAAGCGTTGCGCCCCCGATCCATGGTCATCGATTGTGGAGCGCTATAAGGTGGGCATGCTGGTCGAAGCGCAGATCACCAAGATGGCGAAGTTTGGCGCGTTTGCGCGCGTGAAAGATGACGATGCGATTGAGGGACTGATTCACATTTCGGAACTGTCCGACAGACGCGTGAATCATCCCAAAGAAGTGGTCGAAGAAGGCCAGTGGGTGACCCTGCGTGTGATTCGTGTGGAGCCTGACAAGCGCCGCTTAGGCTTGAGCCTGAAGCGCGTGGCGCATGGCGAGTATATGGATGATGATTGGCGTGCGGCGTTGGCGGATGTCAATCAAGATGCGGCTGTGCCCGATGAGGCTCCTGTACTCGATGAGACTTCTGTGCCCGATGAGACTTCTGTGCCCGCTGAGGTTCCTGTGCTCGATGAGACTTCTGTGCCCGCTGAGACTTCTGTGCCCGCTGAGGTTCCTGTGCTCGATGAGACTTCTGTGCCCGCTGAGTCTTCTGCGCCCGTGGCTCCCTCTGCATTGGAGGAACCAGCCATCTAGGGTTGTTTCATCTCAAGCTTGAAGTAATGTTATACTGTGGAGCGTCTCGGTCAGTTTAGCCCGGCGCTCCACTTGTATTTTGTTCCACATATTAATGAGGCTGCCGCAAAAAGGCTCTAGCCGCAATACTGTTTAGATAAGTCAGCAGAGGTGGCTTCCACGCCGCCGGGCATGGGGGCCCGGCCCGCTAACTAAACAGTATTGGCTCTAGCCGCCGTCTTCGGTGGCGTGTTCCACGGATCCCATAAATGCGTTGTCTAGTGTAAGTCTCCTGTCTAGTATTACAACGAGACTTTCATTACTACGAGACTTTCGACTTTTTCGGTTTTGAGCCGCGTTTCTGATGACGTTGCACGGTGTGCTTTCGATGCGACTGATAAGCCGCATAGTTTCGCTGTTGACGATACTCGATGA
>JBGSPW010000069.1:0-13587 GCA_041738395.1 Thermoflexales bacterium | reverse complement strand
ATACCCGGCGCAGCGCGCCGGTGGCCCGCCAGGCGTCAGGGCGGATTTGAACGTGGACTAGAATGCAACAAGTATAGAACGAACGCCTTGCAGAGGCAAACTACGGCGCGCTTGGTATCTTCTGCCTATGTGGCGTTCGCTGCATCGCGTTCAGCACAAGGCTGTTGTCTCTTTACAACCCCAGACACGCCTCGGCCGCCAGCCAGAACAAATTCTGGCGCACGTCGCGGCGCGATTGCCAACCCCGCTGGCTCCACTCGCTGCCGCTGAGGTCGTCGCCGCCATACAACACTTGCCCCAGCATCACCCCGCGATATTGAGCCACGGCCAGCAGACTGGCCGCTTCCATCTCCACGACGATGCAGCTTTCATCTTTGCGCGCCGCGATCTTCGCGGGTGTCTCGCGATACGGCGCGTCGGTCGTCCACGTCTTGCCCACGCGATAGGGGACACCGTGGCGTTCCAACATCGCCGTCAAAGTTGCGATGCCTGCTTCATGCGCAGGCACTTCGCGGCCTGGCGGCAGATAGTGATACGACACGCCTTCATCGCGCACCGCGCCGGAGACGACGATCACATGTCCCACGGCGATATCTTTCTCTAACACGCCGCAGCCGCCACACACGATGAACTTGCGGCAGCCATAGGCAATCGCTTCTTCCAACAAGCCTGCCGCCAACGCTCCGCCTACGCCGGGTTGAAAGAAGGCCAACCGCCGATCGTTGTGTGTAATCTCGTAGATGGGATGCGGGCCGTCCTCCCAGCGCGAATCCACGGCCACTGCGGCCTGCTGTTCAGTGACCACTTTCTCGAT
Organism: Thermoflexales bacterium; assembly: GCA_041738395.1. Lineage (GTDB taxonomy): Bacteria > Chloroflexota > Anaerolineae > Fen-1058 > Fen-1058 > Fen-1058. The sequence goes on along the minus strand of JBGSPW010000069.1, from coordinate 12,773 downwards.
CACTTCCTGAAAGAAACAGATGACACAGTGCTCGGGTACGTCGCGCGGTTTGATCAACCGTGAGGGTTCGATAAATGCCTCGCGTGAGGGATCGAATTCGAGAATGGGATAAGGCTGCGTGTCCATATGGCTGCGTCCTATTTATGCAGCTGCAATTTCCAGGGCGTATTCCACGGCCTGCTCTGTCGTCATAGCCTGCCCCGCGGCCCATGCCGCGGCGAATTCGGCTGCGCTCAGGTGTGAGCGTATCTCACGCGACAACCGTTCGATATCCTGTGTAAGCGGCGGCCATGCTGGCAGATCGCACAGAGCGTTGACGTGGCTCCATAGCGTAGCAGCGCGTTCACATTGACCTGTGGCAGCCGCGACACCGGCCATACCGCCGATGCAAGCAAACAATAAGTCTTGTCTCTGGCTGCGGTGCAGCACATGCAGTGCTTCGATAAAATACTGTTGTGCGCGTACCGCATCTTGTTGCTGCAGCGCCATCCAGCCCAGCGCGCTCAGCATCCACTGTACTACTGGAATCATGCCCAGTTCTTGCGCCAGGGCCAGGCTTTCGGCGGCAAGCTGCTCGGCGCGCGGCAGATCATGTTGCAGCCAGGCCGCGCGGGCTAGTTCACCCGAACTGCCGGCCAGACCGTACTTGTCTCCGACCAGATGGGTGAAGCGCAGGCTTTCCTCTATTAGCGCGCGACCACGCTCGATCTCGCCACGGTCCAGAGCTTCATTTCCCAGTATCCCCAACGTCAGCCCGATGCCCGACGGATTCTGCACCGCGCGTTGCACAGCTAGACTTTCCTCCAACAAGGCGCGAGCCGCGTCCGGTTGGTCTTCCGCGCGCATGATCAAGCCGAGGTCGAACAGCGACCAAGCCATCTCAGTCTGATTGCCAACTGCGCGAGCGATGGCGAGGCTCTCTTCAATCAGAGCGCGGCCGCGGGCCTTGTCGTGCGTGTAGTGGATCGAGTTCCCATACACGCGCAGGGCATGCATCATCCCTTCGCTGACGTCACCTGCTTCGCGCCGGATCGCAATGCTTTCTTCATACAATTTTTCAGCCGAGGCGGCGTCGCCTTGCATATGCGTGAGATACGCTGCACTATTCAGGGCTTGAGCGCGCGCGATCGTGCGTGCCTGTGCAGCGGGCAGCGCCAGAATGCGCGTCAGCCAGGCGCGACCCTCGTTCCAGTAGCCGCGTACATACCAATATTGGCGCAGAGCGCCACCCAACCTGAGGCCGGCTTCGGCATTGGTAAGACACGCCCAGTCCAAAGCCGCGCGCAGATTGTCGTGTTCCACATCCAGCCGATCGAACCAGGCGGCTTGATTGGATCGCTGCAATTCCGGTTCGGCGCGTTCGGTCAGCTGCAAGTAAAAGAGCAAATGGCGCTGACGCGCAGCGGCGCTTTCGTTGGTCGCCGCTAGTTTGTCGCGCGCATACTGGCGGATAGTGTTCAGCAGGCTATAACGCGCCTCCTCTGTGTGTGCCTGTTCGACGACGACCAATGACTTGTTGACCAGCTGCGTTAGCAGATCGAGTGTCTGATATTGATCTAGGCCATCGCCACCCCCGATCGCCTCTGCCGCTTCCAGTGTCCAACCTCCGGCGAATACAGCCAACCGCCGTAGCAGCGAACGCTCTTGTTCCGTCAGCAGGTTGTAGCTCCAGTCGATAGTGGCGACCAGCGTTTGCTGGCGGGGCAGGGCGGTGCGGCTGCCACCCGTGAGCAGATGAAACGCATCGTCGAGTCGCGCGGCAATCTGTTCGACTTTGAGGAGCTTCACACGGCTGGCGGCTAATTCGATGGCGAGGGCGATGCCGTCGAGACGGCGGCAGATCTGCATGACGGCGGCCGCATTCACGGCTGTGAGCGTGAAGTCCGGCGAGGTCGCTGCGGCACGATCGAGAAAGAACTGCACTGCTTCGGATCGTTTCAGCACTTCGGGCGTGGGTGGTTCGCTGGGCGGCAGCGACAACGACGGAACGCGCACACTGGCCTCGCCCTGAATGCCCAACGCCTCGCGGCTTGTGGCCAGCAAATGCAGTTCCGGGCAGTGCCGCAGCAATTGTTCAGCTAACTGCGCGCAGGCCTCGATGAGATGCTCGCAGTTGTCGAGCACCAGCAGCAGGCGCTTGTCACGCAAGCGATCGATTAGATCGTTCAGCACGGGCCGATCGGGTACGCGATAGATATCCAGTGCGGTGACCACGGCTTGCGGCACCAGCAGCGGATCGCTGAGCGGCGCGAGATCGATGAACCAAGCGCCGTGCGGATAATGCGATTGTGCGATGTGCGCTACTTCCAGCGCCAACCGCGACTTGCCCACGCCGCCCGATCCCGTGAGCGTGATCAGGCGATCGGCAGGACGGGTAAGACGCGCGACGAGGTCGGCCACCAGTTCGGCGCGACCGATGAAGGGTGTCAACATGCGCGGCAGATGGGTAAGCGGGGTAATGACTTGAGCGGCAGGAGTTGGGGCTGCTTTTCCTGCTTTGATCTGCTCGAATAACGCCGTAGTTTCCGGCTGCGGCGCAGTTTTCAACTCGGCTTGCAGGAGGCGCGCGCATTCCTGATATTGCCGGAGGGCCGCGGCGGTCTGTCCGGCCTGCGCGTACGCGCGCATCAGGGCGCGCTGCGCCGCTTCGTCGAACGAATCCAGTGCCAGCCAGCGTCGCGCGAGCGCGATGACGTGATCGGGTTCAGCAGCTTCCGCTAATTCAGCTGCGACCAACGTCTTCAACGCCTGCGCCAGATCGCGCCGCAGATTTTCGGCCTGCAAAAATTGCCACTCGTCGAAGTCGGGCGCGTCTTTCAAACGGAGGTTCGACAGGAAGTCGGCCTGATACAACTCTGCCGCGCGGAGCAAGAGCGGTCGCCGGTTGGCTGCCCCAGCCGATCGGGCTTCGGCGAGACAGCGCTGGAATTCCGTTACATCCAGCCACACCTCAGCTTGCGGATTCAACTCCACGCTGTCGCGTTCGGCCAGCACCACACCCTCACCCAACAGCTGATTGAGTTCCCACAGGGTGCGGCGCAAATAAGCGAAGGCCTTGCCCGGTTCGTAATCCGGCCACAACAGCGCGGCCAACGCCTCGCGCGCGTGCGCCTGACGGGTGATCGCCAGATAGGCCAACAGCGCCAGCGCCTTGCGTCGATCGGTGGCGACGGGGCGGCCATTCACTTCCAGGGCGGGTGAACCGAAGAGATGAAGTGCTAACGCGTGCATGAGCGACGATCCTCAACACCCATTATAGCCCGAAAAGGGTGTGTTTATGCGCCGAAACGCTGTCCGAAACGCGGCGGTGATACAGACCGGAAACGGCCGGGCGCTATCCTGTAAGCGTAAACACAGGGGAGCGTTCAACATGTACACCACAGCCGATTACCTCATTAACCAATCACTGGCCCCGGCCGGGTCGCGCACCGGTCTGGCGCTCTATAACGAGGCCCGTCTGCGTAGCCGGCTTCAGCAGGTCCGGGCCGCCTTCACCGGACGCAACCGCACGCTGCAGCACCTGCCGCATGCCGCCCTCGGTTCGCGGCGTTTGGCGGGCGTCTGCAGCGTGCCCGTGTGTGAGATCGTCGGAAGTGAAGATCGCGTTGGTGATTTTGATCGCGACTTCAATCCGCTGCGCGAAGCAACGCGCGATCGCTGGTTGAGCGTGTACAGCGCATGGGTGAATGGGGTGGCCTTGCCGCCGATTGAACTGGTGCGCGGCCCCGGCGGTTATTACGTGCGCGACGGGCATCATCGTCTTTCGGTGGCGCGGGCGTTGAGGCAGGACTACATTGAGGCGGTGGTGAGTGAGTGAGTATCCGCCTCGCTCTCGTCAGCCTTCAAGTGCGTTGCCGATGATATTACCGGCGTCATCGGTGATGAGCAAGCCCTTACTGGTATCCAGCAGCACCAGCGGATTGCCCCACGGATCGGCGACGACGACACAGCGCCCGATCTGAATGTCGAACGGCGGCACGCGGACCGTGCCACCCGCTGTCACAAAGCGCGCGGCGGCCGCATCCGCCGATTCGACCTTGAGATCGATCTCCTGTCCGTGCTCTTCGGTGTGCAGTACGATTTCTGTATCAGTGTCAGGCATTCGCAGCCCTGCCGAGCGATCGCTGCGCCACACGAGTTCGTGACCCAAGCGATCGCGATAGAAGGCCAGCGCCTCGTCGAGATTCGACACGGGCAGGCGGATGCAATCGATCTGCTGGAAGAGCGGTTGAGGGCGATCGGGATTCATGGCTACTCTGTCTCGATCGCATTCGCGCGCGCGATCTCGCCCAGCAGCCGCGCGCTGGGTTTCACGGTGCGCTGTTGCGTCGATCGATCCACAGCGATGAGACCGAACGTCGGGCGATAGCCCTGCGTCCATTCGAAATTGTCCAACGCCGACCAGTACGTGTAACCGCGCACATCGATGCCGTCCTTGAGGCACTTTGCCACACCGCGCACCGCGCGCCGAATGTATTCCTCACGGCGCGTATCGTCGGTCGTGCCGATGCCGTTCTCGGTGACGATGATAGGAATCCGCGCGACGGCGGCCGCCTCGCGGATGGTCGCTTCCAGCGCTTCCGGCCAGAACTCGTACCCCATCTCTGTCAACTCCACGCCTGCTTCGGGTGGCAGAGAACCGTTCGGGCCGATGCGCTGCCGCGAGTAAGTCTGCACGCCGACGAAGTCATCGTCGCGCACCGCTTCCAAGAATGAATCGTTGAGATCGTAGCGCAGCCGATCGGCCTGAGCTGCCCCGCCGTTCGCCGCTTGCACATCCTGCAAGGCCAAAGTGATGCCCACCGGAAAATCGCCAACAGATTTGATCGCTTCCACGGCGCGGCGATGCGCTTCCATGATTGTATCGCGCGAGCGAGACGACGACGCAAAGTTGAAGGGCGCGAAGTCATGCGGCATGATGCCCAGTGCTTGCGCGACGGCTTTCCACCACGGCGCTTGCTGCAAGACTTCTGGCGGAGGGAGCACACCGACGCTGGTAAGCAGCGTTCCGATGTTGGCCTCATTGATGGTGCAGGCCGCGCCGATCAGATCGCCGAGATGCCGCGTCGCGCGTTCGCAATAGCGTGCGAATTTAGCGGGCGTGGTGTCGGCTTCCCAGCCGCCCTGCGCCATGACCCAGCGGGGCGTGGTGAAATGGTGGAACGTCACCATCGGCGTGATGTGATGTTCGTGGCACGCGGCCAACATGCGCCGATAGTGATCGAGCTCGGCCACAGAGAACTCGCCGTCCTCCGGTTCGACGCGCGCCCACTCGATCGAGAAGCGATACAGATTGAAGCCGAGTTCGGCCAGCAGCGCGATGTCAGCGGCATAGCGATGATAGTGATCACAGGCATCGCCGGAGGGTTCGGTGAAGATCGTGCCGGGCACATGCTCCATCAGCCAGTTGTCGTTGTTGACGTTGTTGCCTTCCACCTGATGGGCTGCGGTGGCCGTGCCCCACAGAAATCCTGCTGGAAAATTCACGCGCGTCATCTTCGCATCCTTTCTGGAAATGGGATCATTCGGTGCTGAGTATAGTTCGTTCGCAAGGGGCGTCAAGTGAGGGCGCGAAAAAGACGCGGGTGTGAAGAACACGCGTGAAAAAGACGATGTGTGAAAAATGGGATTAAATTGACAAACCCCGTCTGGCACACTATGCTTATATCATTCAACTGAATAACTCATCTGATACAGATCGTGTTCAATGTCATTCCCGCGCAGGCGGGAATCCAGCACGATGCGAACTGGACACCCGCCTGCGCGGGTGTGACAGCACGTCAGGGTTCACGCGCGGCGGGGGCTGAACGTGAATAGAGAAACCGGGTTTCTCCGGTTTAGCGCGTCGCACACACCAAGATGTAGAAACCCGGTTTCTACGACATGCTCAAGGGAGGGTCCATGCGTCTGTCTTCACCGCTTGAGGATCTCAAGCCTCACTACACTGTCGTCGTGATCGGATCGGGTTACGGCGGCGGCATCGCGGCCTCGCGTTTGGCGCGCGCCGGTCAACAGGTGGCCGTGCTGGAACGCGGCAAAGAATTCCTGCCTGGTGAATACCCCGACACTGAACTCGAAGCGCTGCCCGAAGTGCAGGTGCGTCTGCCCGATCAAGTGATCGGCCCGCGCACCGGTCTGTACGATATCCGCATGAACGACGACATGAGCGTGCTCGTCGGCTGCGGGCTGGGCGGCACGTCGTTGATCAACGCGAACGTCGCCTCGCGTCCCGAACGGCGCGTCTTCGACGATTCCCTATGGCCGCAGGCTTTTCGCAACGATGTCGATACCGTCCTCGCGCAGTGTTTCGATCGGGCCGAAGAAATGCTCGGATCGAATTCTTATCCCGCCGATATTCCTGCCACGCCCAAGATGCTGGCGCACGAGAAGTCTAACTCTGCACTCAATGGCAAATTTTATCGGCTTCCGCTCAACGTGACTTTCAAAGACGGTGTGAACAAAGCAGGCGTGCAGCAGCAGGCGTGCACCCTGTGCGGCGATTGCATGTCGGGCTGCAATCACGGCGCGAAGAACACGGTGATCATGAATTACCTGCCCGATGCCAAACGACACGGCGCAGAAATCTTCACGTTGATCGAAGTGCGCCACCTCGAACGACAGGGCCAACGCTGGCTGGTGCATTATCAATGTCTCGACACGGGACAAGAGGGCTTCGATGCGCCCACTTCAGTAGTCAGTGCCGATGTGGTGATTTTGGCGGCGGGCACGCTGGGCACCAACGAAATTTTATTGCGATCAAAGGCCGCGGGGCTGCCGCTCTCCGATCGGTTGGGTGAGCGCTACTCGGGCAACGGCGATGTGCTCGGCTTTGCGTACAACAACGATCAAGACATCAACATGCTGGGCTTCGGTCCGCGTCCCGCGAAGGATATGGATCCCGTCGGCCCGACGATTACCACCGCGATCGATCTGCGCGAACAGCCCAATCTCGACGACGGCATGATCATCGAAGAGGGCGGGGTGTGTGCGCCGCTGGCGGCGCTGTTACCCAAGACGTTGTCTCTGGCGGCGAAGATGGTGGGCCGCGATACGGATGATGGCTTGCCCGATATGATTGCGGAAAAGACGCGCGAACTCAATAGCATGGTGCGCGGGCCGTATCACGGCGCGGTGCGCAACACGCAGGTTTATCTGGTGATGACGCACGACAACAGCGGCGGCAGCATGACGCTGCACAATGATCGCGTGGTCATCAAGTGGCCGGGTTCGGGCGAGCAGCCATTTGTGAAGAACGTTCACGACAAACTGTTGCAAGCAACCAGGCCCCTTGGTGGCACGTTTGTCGAGAATCCCATCTGGAGCAAGTTGCAGCCCAACAACATGCTGGCCGCGCATCCGCTGGGTGGCTGTCACATCGCCGAAGATGCTGAGCGCGGTGTAACCAACCATCAAGGGCAAGTGTTTTCTGGCGTGACGGGGACTGCTGTGTACGACAACTTGATCGTCAACGACGGGGCGTTATTACCCCGATCGGTTGGCACCAATCCGCATATCACGATCAGCGCCATGGCCGAGCGCAATATGCTGCTGTTCGCGCAGGCGCGCGGCTGGACGATCGACTACAGCTGGAAGCCGATCGATCAACCGATCGTCCTCGGTTCTTCCGGGGCTAAACCCGGCCTGCAATTCTCCGAAGCGATGGAAGGCTGGTTCTCCACCAAGGTGAAAGATGATTACGCCGTTGCGGCGCGGCAGGGCAAAGCCGATGGATCGTCCTTCCGTTTGATCGCCACGATCATCTCGAATGATATTGAGTTGATGATGAGTGAACCCGATCACGCGGCCAAGCTGATCGGCACGGTGCAGGCCCCGGCGCTCTCGCCCGAGCCGCTGACCATCTCGGTGGGCGAGTTCTATTTGTTCGTCAAAGATCCGCAGCAATTCAACGTGCGAACCATGCGCTACATGGGCAGGCTGACCGCGACCAATTACGCGACCTACTACTTCGAAGGCCACAAGACCGTTCACAATAATCCGGGCTTCGACGTGTGGTCAGACACGACGACGTTGTTTGTCACCGTCTATGCGGGTATGGATGCGACGGGCGCAATCGTGGGCAAAGGCATCATCGAGATTCACATGAAAGACCTGGCGCATCAGCTCACAACGATGAAAGTGTTGAACGCGCAGAACCTGGGTCAGCGCCTGTCGATCATGGCGCGCTTTGGCCGCTTTTTTAGCGATGAGATTTTCGATCTGTATGGCGGCGTGTTCGCGCGGCCCACGGTGTTTAATCCGAGTGCGCCGCCGCGCAAGAAGCGTCCGCTGCGTACCGGCGATCCCGAAGTGCATTACTTCAACACGGAGGACAACGTGCGCCTGCGCTTGACGCGCTATCAGGGCGGCGCGAAAGGCCCGGTGATTCTGGCGCACGGGCTGGGCGTATCGAGTCTGGCGTTCTCGACCGATCTGATCGACACGAACATGACCGAGTATCTCGTCGCACACGGCTACGATGTGTGGCTGCTCGATTATCGTTCCAGCATCGAACTGCCTTACGCGGCCACGCCATACACTGCCGATGATGTCGCCATCTACGATTGGCCCGCTGCCGTGAAGACGGTGATCGAACTCACGGGCGCGCCGTCGATTCAAGCCGTCGTACACTGCTACGGCGCGATCACCTTCAACATGGCGATGTGCGCGGGCTTGCAAGGCGTGCGTTCGGCGGTGTGTTCGCAAGTGGGATCGCACCTGTCGGTGATTCCGCTCAATCGCATGAAAGCGGGCATTCACCTCGACGCGTTTATCGGCAAGCTGGGCGTTAAATCGCTGACGATGTACACCGACGCGCACGACAACTGGGTCGATCAACTTTACAACGCGGCGCTGAACGTGTATCCGTACGAGTATGAGGAATTCTGCAAGAGCCCGGTGTGCCATCGCATCACCTTTCTGTACGCGCCGCTGTACGAACACGATCAACTCAACACGGCCACGCACGATAACCTGCACGAATTGTTCGGCGTGGCCTCAGTGGCGAATTTCGAGCATCTGGGCGTGATGGGGCGCGCGGGGCACATCGTCAATCACAAGGGCGAAGAGGTCTATCTGCCGCACATCGATCGGATGAAGATCCCTATCGCGTTCGTGCAGGGCGAGGAGAACCAGACGTGGCTGCCCAAGAGCACGGAGGACACCTTCAATTTGTTGTGCCAGACCAACGGCAAGGAGTTGTACAGCCGGTATCTGATTCCACATTACGGTCACATCGACTGCATCTTTGGGCAGAACGCGCATCGCGATGTGTATCCGGTGATCTTGAAGCATTTGGAAAACACCCAGTAGACAAGGAAACAAGTAGACAAGGCGTTACTTTCCTTGTCTACTTGCCTACTTGTTTCCTTTCAATACTATGACACAAGAACAATCCCGCCAACTCGATCTATCGAATGATATGCCGCCCGTGCACGGCACGGTGGACATCGATGTGCCGGCTCCGGTTTTGTGGCAGTGTTTCCGCAATGCTAGCCTATGGCCGCGCTGGAATCCCTGCATGGTCTGGGTAAACAATCGCGATCTGGTGCTGGGCCAGAAACTGATCTGGGCCTTCGAGCCGCTGCGCTGGTGGTACCTTTACAAGCTGCCGGGCGTCGCCACGTTGATCGAGGTGGAAGAGAACCGCAAGGTGACGTGGGAAGTGACGATCATGCCCGGCTTCTACGCGCGCCACACCTACTCGATCGAAGATCTCGGTGACGGTCGAGCGCGCTTTGGATCGTGGGAGCAGGCGATGGGGCCGATGTTCCGCGTCTTGAAGTTCTTCTGGGTGGCGCATTTTATCTTCGTTAAAGATCGCTCGCTGCAAGGGGCACGCCTGCTTGAATCGATCTATCAACGCACCGGCCAGCTCGATGAATCCACGCTGCCCCAACGGCGCGGCTTGCGCCTGTTTCAGAATCTCAAAGCGCTCGTGGGTGGATCCGACATTCTCCAATTTGAAGTGGTGCCGCTCGCCCCCGATGTGTGGGCGGTGCTGGGTGGCGGAGGTAACTCGCTCGTCGTGAAGAACGGCGACGAAGTGCTGGTCGTCGATCCCAAGATGTCGATGTATGCGCGCCGCTTGAAACGCTGGATCGAGCGCGATTTGCAGGCCAAGGTCACAACCGTCATTGATACGCACTATCACTTCGATCACACGCGCGGCAACAAGTTTTACCCGGACGCGCGCATCATCGCCCATCGCACTGTGCCGGAAGCCATGCGCGCGCGTGATCCTGGCGATTGGCAAGATCATCCTGAGGCCGTGCCGCAACCCAAGAACCTGATCGATCAGTCAATGACGCTGGACTTCGGCCCGCACGAGATCGAGATCAATTTTGCGGGACAGGCTCACACGATCGGGGATGTGTGGGTGCGCGTACAGGCGGGTGGTCGTGACATTATCGCCACTGGCGACTTCGCCACGCTCGAACACTATCCGTTCTTCGATACCAGCGAATATGGTGCAAGTCCGCAGGGCTGGATTCGTGCCGCGCGTGACTTAGCGACGAAGTTCCCCGCTGCCACCTTCATTCCGGGGCATGGACCGCTGGCCACGGCGAAGGACTTGCTGCATCACGTCGCGTACGTGACGTTCCTCGACAAATCGGTAGAAGGATCGCGCCACGACGGCCTCGACGAGGGCGGCACCGCGCGCAATGTTGATCTGTCGGCGTGGAATCTGTCCTTCGTACCGATCTTCCACTACGGCCTGTGGTTCCTCAGCGGCAATACGAATGTGCGGAGTGTGTATCGGTTGCAGACGAAACAGCCTTAGCAAAGGGCATCCCCATGCCCGTGCCAGACATGCAGAGGGATGCGTGTCCTACCAAGTCTTCGCCAAATCAAAGCGGTGATCTCAACTTGAGATCGCCGCTCATCAGGTCAAGCACTGTCTCTGCCAGATGACTGCCGTATCGTCTTGAGCGTATCATTGATTAAGTGTGCCCAACGGCAGGCGCTTCAGCCGCGCTCAAGGATTGCCGCCCGACCAAGACGATGACCTCGCCAAGTACCTCTCCCCAAAGGCGCGTGTGTCGGCGTCGGCTGGAGGGCAGTGTATGTACGTTATTTCCGATAACATATACTCCATCATTGGTGGTAATCCAGGTAAGCCAGCAAAACATTTGCCATGACCTTGGTGCCGATCACCAAGCACTCTTCATCTATGTCAAAGCCGGGCATGTGAGGAACACTGATTATGCCCCTCTGCAAGTTGGTGGCGCCCAGCCAATACATTACGCCGGGTATCTGCTGCTGGTAAAAGGCAAAATCCTCCGAGTTGAAAGGAAAGGCATTCTTGAGCCTTGCGACATTCTCCCTGCCAACCACACTATCGAGGACAGGCCGCAGTTCCTCTTCCAGCCCAATGTGATTGAGCGCGGCCGGAAAAGACATGCGTTCCGGCCACTCAAGTTCATAATCGACCGAAGCCTTGCCCAGGACATCATCCAGTTTTGAACGAATCAACCCGGGAACCTGCCTCCACAGTTCTTCATTGGCAGTTCGGGCAAATCCCTCAATGACTTGGCGATTCTCAACGCGTTGATCTTGATTCAGCGAACAGTAAATCACGATGAAACGATCCAACACCTCGCTCCCCGCTTCCATCGAATCCAGAAAATCTGTCAATCCTTCTGCGCTGGAAGGAAAGCCCACCGTGCTTAATGAACGGATGGATTGGAGGCACGTGTCGATAAGGGAAGGAGTCGCCTCGTTTTTAATCATAATTCGGAAGGCAGTCATCCCAGGCAGGACCATCCCGGAAACACTCCCCAGCCTGCCAGCCTGCAATGGGGCTATGTGTAAGGCAAAGATCGCACTTGGCCGCGGGTTTTCCAAACCACCGGCGTCGATGATTGCCCGAGCGCCTACCACGGTCTCCTCCGCCGGTTGAAAGATGAACTTGACCTGCCCCGCGACCTGGTCCCGCATGGAAGACAACACCTGGGCGATGCCGAGTCCAACCGTTGTATGGGCATCGTGCCCGCAGATATGGATGACACCCGGCACGCACGACTTGTAAGGGGCATCCAGAATCTCGTCCCCGGGAACTGCATCCATGTCTGCCCGCCATGCGACTATCGGACCATCCCGCTTCCCCTCCAGCAAGCCAATGACACCATGGCCACCCACGCCAGTTGATACTCTCAAACCGTATTCACGCAGCTTGTCTGCAACAATGCCAGCCGTGCGCTGTTCCTGACCGGATAGTTCGGGATGCATATGGAAATCCCTGCGGGTGGCGCTTAACTCATTTCGAAGATTTTCTGCCAACTGTGCAATTTGAGTTTCTCTCATTCTATCTTCTCCTTGTTTATAGTGTATTTTGGATTATCTTTCCTGCAAATACTGTCCCAGACTTCGTAAGGCGGGCGTGTCACCGCTGCTCCACAGCTTCCCGTCCACAAGTGCGATCGCGACCCGGACGGCGCGCGGCACACCACCAGGCCCGATTGTGATCATTGCGGCTGAGTGCTGGCTCTCCAAAAACCGGCGCTGCTCTGCGGTCAGGATTTCCATAGGGATGGTCCTTTCGTTGCGTTTGATAGTATTGCGTATCGTTTGGCTCACCGCCTGCGCCATTTCGAGCCGCCCAACGTATTAAGGATTGATGCGGCGCGGATCAGCCGACCCGCTCGAGTAAAAGCGGAGGAAAGCCGCCGCATAATCCAGAGTTGAACTAAGCCGAGCCGAACGCCCGTCTATGGAATTTAAGGTCAGCGGGTTAACGGGACCCGGCTGCTAATCGATTGCCACACAATCCCATT
>JBGSPW010000137.1:0-25772 GCA_041738395.1 Thermoflexales bacterium | reverse complement strand
TCCCAGTCTACGCACCTTTACCTTGGAGGAACTTATCGCCCAACCGTTACCCGATGTCTCGCACTATCCGAGCTACACGTGGGCGGGACCGAAAACTGTCCCCCCGAAACCTGCGACATCTCTTGACTAACTCACCGGTATGTGCGCGATGAACGACACGTGCGGCGTTGAGGCAGGTCAATGGTATTCGACGCCAACGCATCGCAGTTTGGCGTTTTGGTTTCAGCGTGGTATCGTGTCGGTCAAGTGCGGTGTGGCTCTGCCGGGCCGCACCCAACCCGGCGTGCAGCCGACGTTGCTCAGCTGCCGAAGTTAGGCATCAGTTTTGACCATTGGCGATCGGGTGGGTGGCAGGCGGCTGACGCCGAGGCCGTTGGGCGCTTGTTAGTGGTGGCAAGTCTGAAAAAACAAGGTGAAATATTGTCTACAATAATTTATTGCTTCTGGAACACATCAGAAAAACGTTTGCGCGCTGGCTGGCGGTTAGTTCTTCAGTTAACATTGAACATAGGCGGAACGATAGTGTTTGTTGCATTGGTACGAGACCTATGAATTACACCTTTGTCCCAATGAACCGAGAATATGCTTCGACAATTGTTGATACATGGAAGTATGAAAAGGAGTATTCCATTTACGATTACTCAAACGAAGCGGATCACATGCTTGACGAAGATGGTTGGGGTAGATCAATATTTGCTGTTCTAAACCCAGAAGGCAGCTTGATTGGCGAGCTTTCAATCGAGTCCATTGATGCGCAGGGACAATATACTGAATATCACGACTATGCTGATGAAGCATTGCTTAATGACCGTGAATTGTGGATTGGTTTTGGACTCAGACCGGATCTAGTCGGTCAAGGACTTGGTACTAAATTTGTTGAAGCTTGTGCTGAATATGCCGTCCAGAGCTGCCACTATCGCGGCGAATATGTCCGATTAGGTGTGGCGAAATTCAATCAACGCGCGATCAAAACGTATGCAAAAGCAGGGTTCCAAATATTTGAACAGACCGTCGGTGAGATCAGTGGACAAACCTTTGAATGTGTCTACATGCGTAAGCATCTGTAATACACCGCAGTTGTGAAAGCCTCAATTGGCAATGGCGATCTACGCTTCAAGCCTGCGCCCAACACTACATGCAGCCGACCTCCTCCGCTTCGCCGCGAGGGCAGGCCGCCGATCCAGCCGGGTTTGGGCGTCGTTTCTGAAGACGGTCGATTCGGTAGGTGGCGGCGGCTGACGCCTGGCCGTTGGGCCGCCCCTTGACGACAGAGCATCGCAACGGACACTCATTTTTCCGCATCAAGTGTAAATCTATCCGTTCCTTGACGGCAATACAGTTTGTAACTACAATCTAAGCGTGCGCTACGAATGGGACGAAACCAAACGCCGCATCAATCTCCGCAAGCACAGCATCGATTTCGCCGATGCGGTTCACGTCTTTGACGGCCTCACAGTGACTATTGAAGATACCTGCTTCGATTACGGCGAGACACGATTTCCCACGCTGGGCCTGCTTCGCACACACGTCGTGGTCATTGTTCACATTGAAACGGAAGAGGGTCATTCGACTTATTTCCGTGCGCAAGGCAACCAAGAATGAAGAAGCCCACTACTACCAAGAAATTGCAGACTGATTGGGTACGACTGGACGCGATGGGTGACACTGACATCGATTTGTCGGATAGCCCTGAAATTACGCCTGAACTCTTCGCTAAAGCAGTGATACGGCGCGGCTTGAAACCGGTCAGTCGCAAATCACAACTCACGCTGCGGCTAGATAGCGATGTGTTGACGTGGTTCAAGAGTCAAGGCCGTGGCTATCAAACGCGCATCAATACCTTGCTGCGGGCGTATATGGACGCTCATCGAGAACAAGCGAAGAACGCCAGAGCAAGTTCGCGCAAAGGTTAAACACGTGCATTGCCGGCGGCTGCCCAACACGGCGTGCTTGTGCCAAGACTAAGTCCGAAATGTTGGGAAAGGAGGAACGCATCATGACATGGGATCATCGCGCAGCATGGCAAAAGCTATGTCAGGTAATTGTCGCGTTTTTCATTGCCGGGATGGCGTTGATGATGCTGGAATCTACGCGAGCGCCGCAGCCGGTGCTGCCGGGGGTCGCTGCCCTGCGCCTGCCTGAAACAGCGCACAGCCTTATATCTCCTGTAAATGAAGCACAACTGGAACCGCAAATCACCGCAACGGGCGCGCACTTTGACGTAACCTGGTCCGCCGCCGACTGTGTTACGCCGCCCGCTGGGGCAGTAACTGCGCTCAACGTCGCCGCGGCGCTCTGGGGAACGTGGATTTCTTCGACTGTGCCTATCGCGGTTTCAGCCTGCTGGACACCCAACTTGAATTGTGGCGGTGACGCGCTGGCCTGCGGTGGCCCCACGGCCTATGCTGCGAACTTCCCTGACGCGCCACTCGTGAATGTCAAATATCCGGCGGCGTTGGCGAACGCACTCAGCGATGCGGACCTCGATCCCACGCGCGGGGACATCGTGCTGCGTTTCAAGTCCGATGCCGCGTGGTCGTTCGCTACTGCAGCGCACACGACCGCTAACGAGGACTTCGTCACGGTGGCGCTACACGAGCTGGCGCACGGTCTGGGCTTCATCGGAAATATGTACGAGGATTACAGCGTTGGTTTTTGCGGTGATGGGCCGTATGGCTCCCTCTATCCCTGTCCCACGCCTTACGACTGGTTTGCCGTGGACAGCAGCGGCATTCCCTTGCTTCATCATCTCACGCCGGACCCCCGCGAATTAGGGAAACGGCTCAAGAGCGATACCAACTTTGGCGGACCGAACGTGGTTGCGGTCGAAGGCGGCGCGGTTAAACTCTATACGCCGCCCACCTTCCTTTGGGGCAGCAGCCTCTCGCACCTCGATCAGACAACGTTCCAATTGGGCGAAAACCGGCTGATGACGCCTAGTTACAGCGGCGTGGTGCGCCATCCCGGCCCACTGACACTGGCGATGTTGCAAGATATGGGCTGGCTGCGCGCTGACGATGTCCCCAACGTCGTTACGACCGGCCCGCTAGTCGTGAGCGTGGGGGGCAATGCGACTTTTACTGGAACGCTCGTCTGGTCTGGTTACACCGGCCAGGCGATCACCTACACCTGGGGCACCGCGGAGCATGCCCCGATCATTCACCCCAGCCTGTCCCGCTCCGACAGCGTGACGCTAAGTTGGGCTGCGCCGGGCGAAAAGGCCGTGACGCTTACCGCCGTATCCGCCAGCGCTGTGCGCGCGGCGCTCGTTTTTGTCGTGGACGCGAGCGGCCCGGTGCAGGGCGACACGAACCACAGGTATACCTTCAATGCCGATGTGATGCCCACGAGTCTCAGTTTTCCTGTCACCTACACCTGGGAGGCAACCGCTCAACCCATCGTGGTGCATCCTGATAAGTACACGTCCGACAGCGTCGCCTACACTTGGGCCACGCCAGGCGCAAAGACCATCACCGTCACGACCACCATCAAGGGCGCGACAGCGCAGGCGGTGCATCTCATCGACCTTGCAGGAAACGTGTTTGATCAGTTTATCTTCCTGCCCCTGGTACAGCGGCAGTGATGCCATGGAACACAGTTCAAGCGGATGGAGTGGATTTTCGCTGTTTGGCCTTTTAAGGACAAGGAGTGTGTTGGATGAATAACCAAAAACTCTCTGTATGGCTCATAGCGAGCGTTTTCCTCATGCTTGTTGGTGGAGTGACACTGTTGTCTGCGCGCGCTGCGCCGTTGTCCGACCGGGCAGTGGCGCTGCTCGCTACTCCCGACGCGGCCGCTACCTCCTTTGTGGCGCAAGCCATCCGGGCCACTGGCGATCCTGTCTCGGTAGAAAAAGACGCGGACGGTTACACGGTCTGGACCTACAATTACAGTGAGCCTGACTGGTGTGTGATGTTCTCGCGGCTGCGCTATCCCTTTAACCTCGGCGCGCAAGACCCCTCCGAGCTCAGCAACGCTACGTTGCAGCTTAACTTCTCGGAACGCGAGTATGTGGTGGGGCCGGAGGGCGAATCGGTGTACACCGACCCCACCTGGTCGGTGTCGCTGAACGGCAAGCCTGGCCTGTGGCAAGACGGCGTATTCACTGGCGAGTGGAATATCATCGGTGCGATTGCGACCACACCCACGCGGTTGGACAAGGTGCCGGTGGATCAAGAAATTTCCTTTGACTACCGCGCGTTGATTGACGGCGAGAATAATCTCTGGTTCCAGCAGGGCGACTTCTGCCATTGTTCGGGCCTGGCGGATTGCGCCTGCACCTGTTATGAGCTGTACACGCTCAAACTGCGCGCGCTGGTGGCGTTGGGTATCAGGGAAGTGTCGCCCGCGCCGGACGCGGTGAATGTGTGGCCCGACCAGCACAGCGAATCCCTCATCCGCGTCCGCTTCACGACGCTGGTCTCTCCCACTACCGTCAACGATCAGACGTTCCAGGTCTATTACTTCGATCCGGACGCTTATAAAGTCTATGTGGAGGGTAAGGTTGAGCCTGTTTCCGAGGTAGAATACGCCTTTACACCGAACGAGCCGCTTCTGCCGGGCGTCCAGTACATCGCCCAGGTGTGGGGCGAGGATGACGCTGCCGCGCACAGTTACGGCGAGTGGGTGAAGGACATCGCCGGCGGACCGTTGGAGCAGGGCCGGCTCTGGACTTTCTCGACCTTGCCCGCGTTGCAGGTCAAGCTGGAGCCAGTGCAGGTGCTGGAGGGGATGGCTCTCGTACATTACAAGCCCACCGTGTTGCGCGCCTTTGTCCGGTGGGATACGCAGCCGGAGGTCTTCTGGAAAAGCAATGCGCCGGATGTCGTGATAGATGATGTCGTCATCAAATGGCTGCCGCCGGGCGGGGCGTGGGAGCAGGCACGCTGGAGCGACGGCGGGGACTGGCAGCCCGATCTGAGCGCGCAAACTGCTCGCCACAAACGTGAATACCGCGAGTTCACATTCAAAGAGGAAAGCTATTCACTGCTTGAAAAACGGCGCTTGTTGGATAGTTTCAACTATTTCGGCTTTACGCCCGCGGAAATGGGCGTCTATCAGTTTGAAGTGACGGTATACGTGACCGATAGCCAGGGTAAGCAGCGGCCTTTCCGTACCAGCAAGACCGTCAACGTGATGGCAGAGAACACCTTCCCTCTGTATATGCGGGCAGTGGCCGTCGGCCCGGATTACGGCAAAACCGGCACGGTGGATTTGAGCGCGTTGATTCAGTCTCAGATACGCGGGATGCGCGCGCTGTATCCGGTCCCTGGTGTCAACTGGCCCAATGCGCCGAGCGCGATGGCTTGGTATACGCCGACCACCACCGGCTGGTTTGTGGATTGGACGCAGCCCCCCTCTTGGCCCTATTATTCGGAGCAATTGTACCTGCTGCGCGAGATGGATAAGCTGTGTATCCGAACTCCGGGCTGCTGGGCAATGATTGGACTGACCGCCAAAGCCTGGCTCGACACACCTGGCACGACCCAACGCGAATCCGCGCCGCGCGGCGCGCTGGTCCGCATTGACCCCGATGTGGAGGCCAAGCGTTACATCACGGCGCACGAAGTCGGCCATCTCGCGCACATTGACGAGCATTACGAAGGCCCCAGCGGCAGCGGCTTCGATGTGGTCGAACGCGCGATCAAAAACGCTGAGCAGGAGTACGTGGATTTTATGACGGCGGAGCCGGTGCAGGAAGGCGACAAGTATGTGTGGATTAAGGACTCGCACTACACACTACTCTGGCAGTGGATTATGGGGCACTACGGCAACCGCGCCCAGAGCGTGTCCACCGACCCGCTGCTGCTGGTGGATGGCGTCATCACGCCGACGATCGGCGCGGTGACGCTGCTCCCCTGGTATCAACTGCCCTCCGGCGATTACACCGCGCCGACGCCTGGCCCATATCGGCTCGTCTTCCTGGATGCAGCCCAGCAGGAGCTGGTGGGCTACACGCAATCCTTCACCGTGAGCGATGTGCTGCGCTACGCTGGGCAGGATATCACGGCGGGCGGTGGCCCGACGTTCTTTACTTTTGCCGCACCCTACCCGGCGGCGACCGCCAAAGTGCAGATTCGCCGCGCCACTGATAACGCCGTGCTGGCCGAAATCACGCCCGCTGCGACCGCGCCGACGCTCGCCATCAACCCGCCGCCCGCTATTTGGAGCGGCGCACAGGCGGTCAGCTGGCAGAGCAATGGACGCTACTTCGCGGTGGACTTCTCTACCGATGGCGGCGCGACCTGGGAATCCTTAGCAGTAGACCTGACCGTGCCACACTACACCTTCCAAACGCCGGCGCTGCCCAACACGACGCAGGCCTACCTCCGCGTGGCCGCCAGCGACGGCCTTCGCACAACCACCGCCGTCGCCGGCCCATTCACGCTTGACAATCTACCACTCGTGGGCTACATCTCCCCGCCGGTTGGCGCGATCAGCGTGAGCGTCCTCACCGAAATCGTCGTCGGCTTCCGCGATGCGATGGCCCCGGCGACCCTCAATGCGACGACCTTCACGCTTACCGGTGGGCCGTTCGGGAGCGTGAAGGGCGTGATTCGCTACGATGCTGCGACTCACGCGGCGACCTTCACGCCGCACGTTCCGCTGGCCTATGCGACGACTTACACGGCGTGCGTGACCACCGGCGTGCGAGACGCTGGCGGCGACGCACTACCCGTTGCCAAGACTTGGACCTTCACCACTGAGACGGACACGGCCCCGCCTACGCCCGTTGTCCTCGCGCCTCGCGACGGCGCGGTGAACGTCCCGCGCAACGCCGTCCTCGCGGTCGGCTGGGACCGCGCGCTCCAGGCCAGCACACTTAACGCGACCACGTTCCGGCTCGTTACAGTGCAGGGTGCAGCGGTGAGTGGCGTGGTGAGCTACGACGCGGCGACGCACGCGGCTGTGTTCACCCCCGCCGCCCTGCTTGCGCCGGACACGCTCTACGTCGCCACGCTCAAAGCCGGCATCCAGAGCGCCGACGGCCACCCCACCGAGGCCGATTTTAACTGGGCCTTCACCACCGGTGGCGCGACGCGCTTCGGGCCGGCCTTCACCGGCGGTTACACCGATGTAGGCGTGGACGCGAACGGTGACAGCTTCTTCGAACAGCTCCACATCCAGGTAGGCGTCTACGTCACGGCGACCGGCCACTACGCGCTTTCTGGCGCGCTGGCGGACACGGCTGGCGCGACCATTGTCTGGACCTACATCACCCCTACGCTGACGGCCGGCGCGCACTTCCTCGCTCTGGATTTCGACGGCGCGGCCATTGGTGGGCATGGGGTGGACGGTCCTTACAAGCTCACTGATCTGACATTGACGCTCTACGACGCTGCGCTCACCCGCCCGCTGGTGAGCGTCGCTCAGCGCGACGCTTATCGCACGACGGCGTATTCCGCCGCCCGCTTCGCGACCCTGCTACACTTTGGTGGCCTGCCTGACGTGGTCGTGAAGCCGGGGACTACGTTCGCCAACGCTTTCAACGTCCGCGCTTACGCGCAGCACGCGCTGCTCCCCGCCGCGCAGTTAAGCTACACCGTCATGTTCAACACGCCTCCGGCGGCGGGTGTCGCCTTGCAGCCAACGGGCGAGATTCATGTGCGTCCCGCGGTGGACTGGCTTGGCCTCGCCGACGTGATCATCCGCGCCAGCGACGGTGTTTACGCGGTGCAGGATAGCTTCACCGTACTGGTCGGTTGGCCCCAGACACTCTACCTGCCCATTATTCTGCGACAAAGCACCGGTAGCACGGCGACAACGCGGGATGGCTGGGTCAACGTCTTCACCGATGGATTTGAGGCTGAGTCTTTCAGTTGGCGGCGCTTGGGCTGGATTGACGGGTGGGGTGATAGCTACTACTGGGGACGCAGCGCGTGTCGCGTTTATGCCGGACAGTTCAGCGCGTGGATTGCCGCCGCCGGCACTGGCGCGCCCTTGCCTTGCGGGGCAACGTATCCCAACACCATGGGAACCATGATGTACCTGAACCAGCCGATCAATTTGGCGTATGCCGGCAAAGGTGAATTGAGGTCGCAAGTCTGGGCTAACCTGGCGGAAGGCGACGAGGTCTGTCTCAAGGTTGCTGTGACAAATTCGGAGAGCTGCGAGAACCTCGGGACGACGCCCTATCATGGAGTTTGCCGCAGCGGCCAGACAAATGGCTGGGAAACGCTTACCCTTGACCTGGCAAATGTTCCGACATTGGGCAATGTGTTGGGACAGCCCCGGGTGTGTCCGGCCGTCATTTTCCAGGCAGATGCTGCTGGAAACCGTTCAGAGGGTGCGTATGTGGACGATGTCAGCCTGCGCCTTTGCCCGCAGGGGTTGGAGGCGTACTGCGTGCCGTGAGAGTGACTATCTGACTTTGGACTTAGGACTATCAGGAGCGAACCATGAAACGATACCGTAGGTTTATCCTTTGCGGGTTGATGTTGGGGCTGTGGCTGCTCCTCGGCAGGCTGAACACGGCGACCTCGCTGGCAACGCCGCCGGAATCCGCCGTGGCCCTGGTCACGGGCAGCATCGGCGGCTACAATGAGAGCGTCACCGGGGTTGCGCTGGCGGTCGAGGCTACCGGGCGCATCCATGTGCTGTGGTCCGGAAAACTGAACCCGAATTTTGTGAATTTTGTCTTCTACAGCACCTCGACCGACGGCCTCCATTGGACGCCGTACCAGATTCTCGATTACTGGTATGCGGGTAATCCAGCGCTGGCGGTAGATAACGCGCATCAGCGGGTCCACATTATCTACAGCAACCTCTACGACGGCATTATGCACCGCGTCGCTGTCAACGGCGTTCCTGGCGCGGCGACCGTCGTTGTCCCGCGCCGCGAGTATTACCAGCCGGGCTTGTCGCTGCCGTCTGGCGGCCAGCTCTCCCCCGACATTGCCGTGGCCGAGGATACGGGCTACGCGCACCTTGTATGGCAGGAGGGCTATTACCAGCGCACCGATGAGATCACCTATGCTTTTCGTCGCCGGGCGTGGTACGCCTATTGGGATGGTGTGAAATGGAGCGCGCCGCAGCAGAAAATCAACGACTTGGACACGGCCTATGTATCTATCGCGGCAACGCCGGACGAGCGGCTGATGCTGGCGTGGTTTCAACGTTGGGATCAGTCGGCAGGGGATGCGGTCAGTCCCGGCGACCCCATCGTTCCGCGCACGGCCTATGGTGAAACGCCGGGCCGCTTTCCGCTGCGCCAAGCCTCGCACGCGCTCTATCCGCAGCCGGAGCGGGATGAGTCCATCGTGCTGACATACTCGGCGGGGGATGATGCTTTTGTCCTTTCCACCAGCCACTTTATGTGGCCGGGGCACTCGCGGATCTATCGCTATCTGTGGCAGGATGGCGCGTGGTCGGAGCCGGTGAGTGTGGCGGGAAACACTTCGGGGTGGGCCGGGCCAGCCTACGTGGGCGCGGCAGAGGACACATCGTTGATTCGCTACATCTACAGCGACAACTATGTGCTCAAGATGCGCACAGAGACGAACGGTGCGCTAAGCACAGCGCAACCTGTCGCCGACTACCTCGCGGCGCGCGGGTATACGGGCAGCCCCCTGGCGTACTTCACCCATCGCGCCGGAAACTTGCATATGGCGGTGGCTGGTGAGAAGGAAAGCGTTCCGGGCTTCTACTACGTGCGGCCATGAATGTCAGGCTTTCATGGCAGGTCGCGGACAAACGGGCAACGTGTTACATGCTGCCCGTGGCGTGCAGGTCAGCCGGGGCACTTATACTTCACGCGGGTACTAGCAGGATAGATTTCAAATCTTGTCAAACCCAGTTGACGAATGGTCTCTAAACTTCAGGTAATGCGTAATCCGTAAAACGTCATGCGTAAAGGGCCGGAAACATTTTACGTTTTACGCGTTTGCGATTATGCTTCAAGCATGAACCAGAAACCTCAACTCCTGCTCGTTGCCGGCGATGTTGTCATCTTCCTGTTCTTTGCTTTCACGGGACGCGAGACCCACGCACCGGGCGATATGAATCTGATCGTCAATGCGCTGCCGACGCTGCTCACGTTCTTAAGCGTGTGGTTCGCGATCGCGTTGTTGGGCCGCGTGTATCGATCGGGCGTGGTGACCAACCCCCGATCGTCCATGCTGCATACGCTGATCGCGTGGATCATCGCCGCGCCGATCGCCATCCTCATCCGCGCCATCATTCTGAGCCGCACCGCGATTCCCTGGCAGTTCGTCGCCGTGACGATGGGGTTGGTCGGTACACTGCTGTTGCTGTGGCATGGCGGTCTGTCGTGGTATCGCACGCGTCGTTCAGCATAGGTTACTACTCAGGCAATGTCGCCGAACCTTCCTGGTTGTCCACCGATTTCTTCATCAGTTTAATCTGCGTTATCTGTGGACGATCGGCAGGCTGAGCAGATACCAGCTAGGTTGATCTTCGGCTGTCGGAAATGCGCTATTGCAGACTGCATCACGTTTGACTCTGCCGTGGCGCGTATTCTATAATCCCTACGTTGTTCTCCGTAACTTTTCGAATCTGCAAGTTGTGCTCACCAGGAGGTGGCATGGCTTATCCAAATTGGGACGAGCAAACGATGCGCAAGCGTACCCACCGGCGGTTGTTAGCGTTGGGTGGATTGGCCGCCGCCGGGCTGGCCGACGTACCACCGCACCTGGATATCTTTGTGACCGGTCTGGTGTTGGGCACCAGTTCGCTGTCTGCCCACGCGGCGATCACCAACATCGGTGAATTAATCGGACGCATTGGTGGGGCAGCCGAGGAGCGGAAGAAGTCATGACCGCCAACGTTCCACTCAGTCTCGGCGCAAAGGAGGAGCAGCAGAACACAGCGAGCAGCGAGGTCATCGTCCGAGTCAAGCGTCTCTCATGATTATCTCACAGGAGGAATAACATCATGGCTCTATTCAGTCGAAATCGCGATAGCAAAGGGGCCGCACCGCAATGGAATGAAGCAGAAATGCGCAAGCACACCCGGCGGCTAGTCTTTGCCGGCATTGGGGTCATCGTCGGGATTTGGGCGTTTCTCTTTATCTGGGTATTGTTCTTTGCCGACGTCCAAAAGCCGGAAGTGAAGGTCTTGGTTGCCGGTATGGATCTGACTATGGTGCTGGCTCCGGGGCGGGCCGCCGCTGCCGGGGTCGAGCGTTTGTTGGAGACCGTGTTCAACTCGATCGAGGGGGCGTGGCGCACGTTGGTTGCTTACCTGGGTTACGGCATGCGCTGGTTGAAGAGCGCCCAGACGGAAGTGGCTGAAGCGCGGCAGTGGCTGCAAAACATGGGCGCGGTTTATAATGGCAATCTGGCGACCAACAATCAGCAGATGACGCAGATCTTCAACGCGCACAAGCAAAAGATGGTCGCCGTGCTGCTGCAAACCGCCGATGATACGTCTGATCCGCGTTTGAAAGAAGCCATGCAGAAAGCCGCGCAGCAGATGAATGCGCTGCCGGCCGAAATGTTGTCCAAGATGACGCAGCTTCTGATCATGCCGGTCGATCTGCCGCTGCCCGCCGAAGTCGATCAGAAGATCAATGAAGTGCGCACGGCGATGTTGCTGCAAATCGATCGGCTGCGGGCCGAGATCGAGGCTAAGACCCAATCGGCGGAAGCCTTGCTCAGGGACGCGCAGATCCGTTTGGGGGCGGCCGAAGACAAGCTGGCCGGGGCCACGTCTTCGCCCGATTATCGCAGCGCGAAAAGCGCCGTCTCGATCGTGTTGGGGTTGATGCTGGGGATAATCGTCGCCGCCGTGGGGCAGATTCAGATGTTTGCGCTGTTAGGCATTGCTGCCGTTCCCGCGCGCGTCGATGTGTTGATCACGGGGTTGATCATCGGCAGCGGATCGTATCCGGTGCACTCGCTGGTAGGCATCTTGCAGCAGGGCAAAGATGCGCTGGATGGCCTGGGCAACTTCCTTAACAATCGTGCCGCCCCGTCGGTTCAAGCGACGGAGCAAAGGATCACGACCGTTCAACCGGGTAGTCCCGGACAACCGGCCGTGGTTGGACAGGCGGTTATTCAGACGACCTCGGCGCGATCAACCGAGCCAACCACGGGTGGATAAGCGGGTAGTGATATACCAAAAAATCCGGCAGGCTGGGCCCGCCGGATTTTTTGATGTGCGTTGACGAGAGCCTCAGTCGTTGACGCGATCGTGCGGGCACAACTGATTGAGATCAAAGATGGAATCGTTGATCGAACCATGACCGTCGGGGCACTGCACGTAGCCGCCGGCGAACTTCAGCCGTTGACCGCACGCCGGGCAGAAGAAACGGCCGCGCGGATTCTGCGAACGTTGTAACAACGGCTCTTCTGGCACGCGCTCGATGAAGCGCGCGTTGAAGCGGGCATATAACGTATATGTCAGTAACATGTTGCCGCGTTCGCAATACATGCTGCTGTTTTTGGAAATCATCTTGTCGCCGCATTTTGGACAATGCATATTTTGTAAGGAAACAAGTAGACAAGGTCACTTGTCTACTTGTTTCCCTTTTTCTCCTTGTCTACTTCTTCTTCGGAAATCTACTGACCACTGTGGCGCCATCAGCCACTGACAGTCGATCGCCTACTTTGAGATTGTTCGCAACTTTGGCGTCTTTCGCGGCGGCCACAATCCCGATCGGCGTGCCTTCCACCGCGTACTTCAGTTCGACCAGCGCCTGACCCGTCATCGTGCCGTCGATGTCCACCGCGCACGATAACACGCGCCCGATCACGCGTCCGCGCTTATCGACCACGTAGTCCATGTCGCCACCCATTTCCAGATTGGCCGCGCCCTTGGGCACGCGCACATTCTTCTCGTTCATGCGGAAGCGCACGTTCTCCATCTTGCGGGCCTTGTCATGCGCGACGTACGGCGCACGTCCCACAAAGAACGGCTTGTACACTTTCACGTAAGACGAGAAGCCCGCATCGTTGGGCAGGAGATTGAGCGGTCCGGCCAATTCGTGACCGTACAGCGGCAGGCCCGCTTCGGTACGCAGACTATCGCGCGCCCCCAACCCGATCGGCTTTAGGCCAAACGGCGAGCCGACTTCCATCAGCAGATCCCAGAAGGCTACGGCTTTTTCAGGATGCACGAACAACTCGTAAGCGATCGATTCGCCGGTGTAGCCCGTGCGCGAAATGATCACGTCGAAGCCCTTGAGGGTAGTCTGCATCACATCGGTGCGCGGCAGCTTGTTGAGCTTGGCCTCCGCGGCCTTGTCGTCGCAGATCGAGATCAGAATCTCTTTCGACTTCGGCCCTTGCAGCGCGATGTCCACGCGGCACTCAGCGCCCCATTTGAGATCGCGCAGATCGCGCAGCATGCACGGTGCGGTGTTGCGCGCCCACGGGCGGGTACTGTCGATGGCGACTTTGCCCTCGTTGACGGCGTTCATCCACGCCCAGTCCTTGTCGTTGTTGGACGCATTGATGACGATCAGGTAGCGTTTATCTTCAATCCGATAGATCATCATGTCGTCGATGGGAATGCCGTCGCTGCCCAGTAGATAGTTGTAATGCGAGTTGCCCACTTCGAGCGCGCTCACATCGTTGGCCGTGATCGTGTCGAGGAAGGCGCAGGCGTTGGGCCCGCTGGCATCGCAGACGCCCATGTGGCTCACGTCGAAGAGACCAGCCGCTTGCCGCGTGGCCTTGTGTTCTTCCATCACGCTGCTGTACCACACCGGCATTTCCCAGCCGGCGAACGGCACCATGCGCGCGCCCAGCTGCTTGTGCGTCTCGTTAAGTGTGGTCTTCTGGATCGGCGCGTTGTGATCTTCGACCCACGCGAAGGCGGGCAAAACTTCCGAAGGCTTCACAGCCTTCACAAGGTATTTCATGCCGATGAAGTAGGGCTTGTATTCGGCGATGGCCTCCTCGAGTTTTGTGGGCAGTGTGCCTTTGGCTTCAGCATTGTATTTTACCGACACCGGCCCGGCCAACTTCATGGCCGGATCGTCGTCGAAGGTCACGTAGCCGTCGGAGAGATCGCGCAGCCATGCCGCCACGCGCGCCGCATTTTTACCCGGCAGAGCCAGCTGGAACAATCGGGCGGAGAGGCGCGTGAGAGTGGCCGCGCTCATGATCGCGCCGTCTGGTTCGAGCAGGAAAGTCGGCTGCGTGTCACCATTGCGCAAGGCATCCACATTGTTGGTGGTGGTGTGCTGTAAGAAACTGTGCACCTTGTCGCCGGTGAGGTCGAAGACCACAGTCGCGTCAGGATACTTATCGTTGAGCGACCAGTAGTGCGGATAGCCGGGCATTTCGGCGTGCATGTCCACGCCGTCGCTGGCGAGCTCGGCCACGCTGAGCTTGGTCTTCTCAAGCACATCGAAATCCACTTTGGCCCGATAAGCTTCGCTGCCGCCCTTGGTGTCATAGGCGTAGGGCGTGCAGGCCTTGAGCAGTGTGGCAATCGCGTCGGCAAGTTTTTCAACTTCGGGTTCTTTCAAGCCGCGTTGTGTGATCCAGTGTGTGCCGATGCGCACGCCGGAGGCCGCACCCGCACCGGTGTCGCCCGGAATGGTGTTGCGATTGGCGACGATGCCGGCCAGATCGAGAATGCGTGCGGCGACATCGCCCATCAACGGCGTGCCGTCCGGCGCTTTGATCGATTTGCAATCGATCAGGAAGAGGTGCGAGTTGGTGCCGCCATACGCAAGGCGAATGCCACGATCCGATAACGCTTTCGCAAAGTGCGCCGCGTTTTTCACCGTTTGATGTTGCAGCTGCTTAAACTGATCGGTCTGCGCGAGTTTGAACGCCACGGCCAGGCCCGCGATGGTGTTGATGTGCGGGCCGCCCTGTTCGCCGGGGAAAACGGCGCGATCGAGTTTGCGGCTGATCGCTTCGTCGAGCGTGAGTAAGACCGCGCCGCGCGGGCCGCTCAACGTCTTGTGCGTGGTGAAGGAAATCACGTGCGCCAGACCCAGCGGGCTGGGATACGCGCCCGCGATGACGAGGCCGGAGACGTGCGAAATGTCGGCTAACAAATATGCACCCACTTCGTCGGCGATGTCGCGGAACTTCTGCCAATCGGGCGCATAAGGATACGAGGTGTAGCCCGCGATGATCATCTTGGGTTTGTTGGCCAACGCGAGTTCACGAATCTTGTCGTAGTTTAAATGCTCGGTGACCGGATCAACATCATACGCCACGATCTTGTAGTGCTTGCCCGATCGGTTGACGGGCGACCCGTGGGTCAGGTGGCCGCCCGCGATGAGCGACAGGCCCATCACCACCTCGCCGGGCTTGACCAGTGCTTCGTAAACGGCGTTATTGGCGGGCGCGCCCGACAAGGGCTGCACGTTCACAAAGATGCGTGAGGCGTTGAACTGCTCGGTGGCAAAGCATTCGGCGCAGCGGTGGCGCGCCAGTGCTTCCACGATGTCGGCATATTCCACGCCCTTGTAATAGCGCGGATCGCCGTAGCGGCGATAGTAGCCGAGCTGTTCGTCGTAATCGAGGATCTGTGCTTCGGTCTGAGTGCGCGTGCGCGGATCGGGATAGCCTTCCGCATACAGGTTATGCAGCGGTGACATCAGCGCTTCTCGCACGGCTTCAGGCACGGTCGATTCGCTGGCGATGAGAATCAGCTTGCGAATTTGCCGGGCGGTCTCATAATTGATCAATTCGGCGACGGCCGCATCAATCGAGCGAAGATCGCCACGAAAAAGAAAATCGGACATAGTCACTCCTTGCTGAGGATTAGCGCTCGCATCCGGCGAGCCGAGGTTTGGGCAGGCGTATTGTAGCACCAGCAGGGCAGAGGGGCAATGAAGAAGACAGACCTGAATATAACGCCAAAATGTTCGGGACTTTTTCGCCAACGCTCCTGCTCGCTGCGCGTGACACGCTTCGCGCAGCGGTTGGGTCGCTGGGCTATGGCCTCCGGCTCTAATCGAATTCAGTTTCGCTGCACGATCGGTAGATAGATGAAGGTCGGCCGCGTATAGTTGATCACTGCGTTGGACCATTCACACGTCGCTACCGTTTTTACGCACGCTCGATTGGTGATCAGCGGTCCGAAGGTTTCCGTGGGCGTGATGGCAACTTGCGCCGCAAACGTGATCGTCGCCATTTGCCCTGCACTCAGATTCAGTGTGC
This sequence comes from Thermoflexales bacterium, assembly GCA_041738395.1. Lineage (GTDB taxonomy): Bacteria > Chloroflexota > Anaerolineae > Fen-1058 > Fen-1058 > Fen-1058. Next base: position 9,681 of record JBGSPW010000137.1, on the reverse strand, counting down.
CGCTGATGGCGTTGGCCGCCAGATCATACGTCATGCCCGCCGCCGTGCTGATCAATGATCCGCTGACGTAATTCGTGTGCGTCGGCACAACATCCATCACGCTGAAATTGCTCGCACCCGGCGCGATCACGTTCAGCGTATACGTGATCAACGTACCAAACGGCGCGGGCGTATGTTGATTCAACGCGCTTTGTTTGACAATGCGACTGCCCACAAAGTCTTGCGAACTCGCGTCAGGCGGCACCGTGATCACGCGCTGCGCGGGTGTCCAGAAATAATCGCCGCTGACTGTCACCGTGTATGTGCCGGGCAATAGCTGGTTGAAGAAATAGCCACCGCTGAAGTTGGTTGTGGCTTGCGCGACAGTTGTCGCACTACTTGCTGTCACCGTTACATTCTCAAGCGGCTGCCCCTGCGCATCGCTTACGCGCCCTCCCAAGGTGGAATAGCCCGTGGCAATCTGCGCGATGTACCCGTCGCCGCACAGACTCGATTCGCAATACGTCGGATCGAGTTCCGTATCATACGCACCGGGCGTCGCCGGAAAATTGCTGGAACTGGTGCGGCCGGCCACATAGGCCACGCTGTCTTTCACGGCTATACCCCAACCTCGATCGGTCTGACTGCCGCCCAGATAACTGCTGTAGGCTAGATCGCTGACGCCGCCGCCCAGCAATTTCAGCCGCGCGAGGAAGGCATCGTTGCCGCCGCTGCGTCGCGTGCTGAACGCGCCCGCCGTGTACGGGAAGTTGCTCGATGCCGTGTAGCCTGTGACGTAGACGTGACCGTCGCTGCCCAGCACTACCGCACTCGCCTCGCTTTCGCCGTCGCCGCCGAAATACGTGGAATACACTAAATCGTTCACGCCACTACCGATTGGGTTCAGCTTGCTCACAAACGCGGCCTGCGTCGCGCCACCCGGCAGATACGTCATTAGCGCGTTAGACGTCGTGGGATAATCGGCCGCGTCACTGCGCCCCACCAGATAAGCCGCGCCATTCGCATCCACTGTCACATCCAACGCTTTTTCGTATTCGCCAAAGCCCGCTACCGTGCCGCCGAAGAACGTGCTGTACAACAAATCGCTCTGGCCGCCGTTGGCGGGATTCAACTTGAAGAAGAAGACATCGGCGCAGTCATACGCCACGCACTGCGAAGCCGTGGGATAGGCGTTGGGCGTGCGGGGAAAATCGATCCTGGGCGGAACCGGTAATATGCCTCGGCCCTGCACCTGCCCCGCTACATAGACGCGCCCAGTCGCGTCGAGATCGAGTCCCCCGAACTTGTTGGGGAAGCCCGCGCCCACGTAGGTGCTGTAGATCAGATCGGCCGCGCCTTGCCCGGCCGGATTGATCTTGGCGACGAAGATGTCGGTATTCAGGCCGATGTCGATGAACGAGAACTCGCGGTCATACGCGCCCGACGTGGTAGGCAAATCGTCGGAGTTGGTCTCGCCGCCGAGGATGATGCGGCCTTGCGCGTCCACGTCGAGGCCGTAGCCGTAATCGTTGCCGCCTCTATTGCCCAGCCCCGGCACGTTGAGTTGCGCGCCGCCAAAGTAGGTGCTGTAGATCAGCGCACCCGCCGCGTTGAGTTTCACCGCAAAGGCATCGGGACACGGATAGCCCAGCCAGCCCGTGGGGCAGTTGTTGGGACTGCCGTCGTTCAACACGCGATCGTACGCGCCCGGCGTGGTGGGGAACGTGCGCGAGGCCGTTTCGCCGGCGACGTAGGCGTTGCCCTGCGCGTCCACGGCGATGTCGTTGCCGCTGTCGAGGACCGTGTCGAAACTCTGGGCCTGCGAGCCGATGAAAGTCAGATACGTCAACGCGCTCAGATCGGGCTTGAACTTGCCCGCAAAGATCGGACCCAGAAACGCCTGCGCGCTTTCACCGCTCGATCGCTGGTGCGTGCCCGGCGGCAGCGTCGCGGTCAGGGCGAAGTCGTCCGAGCCGGTGTAACCCGTGAAGTAGATCGAGCCGTCTGCGCCCGCCGCGATCGCTGTGATGCCGTCGAAACTGTTACCGCCGAAGAACGTGCCCGCCAGCAAAGCGGCGGCGTTATCCTCAGGGGCGGCGGGGCGCGCCATCACCACCCGATTATCCTGTGCATCGATCACGATTCGATCATCTTCAAGTGTTACATTTGATGCGCCTTCGATGCTGGGTTCGAGATCAGCGCATTCACCGTCGCAGGCGAACTGCCAGCGCAGCGACGAACCCTCGCCCCACAACTCCAGATCAACGCCGGGCGCGATGTTGGGATAGCGCACGCGCTGCCACACGGGCACGGCCGTGAACCACGTCGCTTGATCGGCCGTGCGATAGAAGTTGACGATTGTCTCGGCGCGCGTCTGCGGTTCAACGCGCGACATCGAGCCGAAGGTGATCTTGACGAGCCTCACCCCCGGCCCCTCTCCTATCGACCGCTTTTTGTCGATAGGAGAGGGGAGCGGCCACTCCCCCTCTCTCGAAATCACGCTTTTGATTTCGGGAGATGGGGCCGGGGGGTGAGGCGTGTACGGCGCATACCGCGCCGACGTCTCTCGCTTTGCGGGCGCGCTTTCGGCCTGTTCCGTCATCGCCAGCCATACTCCATCGTCCGTCAGCCACATGGCGCGATTCAGCCCGTGCACGTAATAGCGCACGTTGGCCGGAAACTGCCCCACGTTTTCGATAAACGTGATCGAACTGGCGATGCTGGTTTTCTCGATCAATTCGCGTTCGTTCGGCTGGGCCACCGCTAACGGCGCGATCAACACCACAAGCAAGGACGTGATAACGGCGAGCGTGATCAAGCGTATGCGCATGTTCATCCCTCATCCTTCTGCCTTCATCCTTATCGGTACTCATCTGCGCCGAGGTCGTAGCCCGCGCCGAAGGGCCGCGCCTGCCCGTCGATGTCGGTGGTCACGCCGAAGTTGCCGCCTGCATCCTTGGCCGCCGACGTGGAGCCAATGTGATAATCGCTGGTGTAAGCGGGATTGCCGAAGATATCGTGCGTGTGCGTCACCGTCGCGTCGACATTCGTCGTGTTGCCGAACCACAGTGTGTAATCAAGGGCCACATCGCTGCGGGTCGCATCGTACTCGTACACGCCGCGGGTGTGCCCACTGACGATGGTGTTGTAGCCGTTCAGCGTGACGTAGCCCGCGACGTGGATGCCCTGCGCTTCCTTGGGGATCGCTGCAGGCCGATCGGGCGATGAAGATCGATCGGGTGCGGTGATCAATTCAAGGTCATCCATGGGTAAACGAGTTGACCTGGCCGATCGATCAATCGCCCGCCTCAGCATTGTCGGCAGGCCGTTAGCCGCGAGCGTGTTGTGCAGCAGGGTGGCTTGCACGCTTTGATCAGACGCATTGGCGATGAACGTAAAGCCGCTGCCGCCGAACGGCGCGCGATTGCGGGCGACGACATTGTTGACGAAGGTGATGCCCGTGCTGGTGGTGGACACGCGCACCCCGCCGCCGCTGCTGCCTTCGGTGGTCACGTCCAACGGTGCGGCTACGTTGTCCAGAATCCAGTTTGCGCTCACGGTGAGATTGGCCGCACGATACAGGCTGAGGCCGCCGCCCGATCCGGCGGTGCCGCCGAGGTTGGCGACGTTGCCGCTGATAACGTTATTGGCGATCACGCCGCCGCTGGTGCTCCAGACATAGATGCCGCCGCCCAAACCCTGCGGGCCGACTTCCGTGCCGACGTTATCCGTGACGGCGTTGTCGCTGATGGCCATGTTGTTCAGGCCAAACACCAACAGGCCGCCGCCCTCCGCGCTGTTTTCCGTGCCGCCGGTGTTACTGTAGATGGCGTTGTGGGTGATCTGCACGCGATTGCTGTAGCGGACAAAGACACCGCCGCCCAGACCTGTCGCGCCATAACTTGAGATGGTAGCATAGTTGTGATAGACGCGATTGCCGGTGAACACCGCATCGTGCCGCGCGTCGATGTAGACGCCGCCGCCGCTGCCGTCGCGCGTGTAACGCGACGCGACGTTGCCTGCGATGATGCAGTCGCGCACGGTCAGCGTATCGCCGCCCTGCGGTGCGCCCTGTGCGTACAACGCGCCGCCTGCATCGTTGTAACTGTAGTAAGGATTGTATTCGCCGCCTAGCCCGCTCGCTTCGCCTTCCATCAAATACAGCCCGTCGATCACGGCGCTGACGAACGGCGGCACGACGATGGCGCGCCCTTCAAAGCCATCGAGGCCGGGCCGCAGCACGGTCTTGTACTTCGCCACATCGCGCGTGGCGAAGTCCGCGCTGTAGCCGCCGCGCAGCGTCAGCGACTTGTCCAGATACACGATCTGCCGGATCTCGCTTGGCCCGTAGTAGCCATCGGGTTTGGCGTGCAGGCTGGTTTCGTAGTACGTCAGCAGTTTCGAGCCGCTGGGCCGCTCGAAGGTGTAGGCCGCTTCGTAGCCCGCAATCGCGATCACGTCGTTGGCCTGTGCGTGATCGACCGCGTATTGCAGCGTCTGGCACGGCGTCTGCGGCGAGGCGCACGTGCCGTTGTCCGTGCCCGCGCGCGAGACAAAACGATTAGGTTCCGGCGTCGCCGTGCCGCCGCGCGCGATCAACGGCAGATACACCGTGGGCCGCGGCCGATAGATGGTCGAGGTATCCGGTGCGGCGTGGATCGTTTCGATGTTGCCCGAATAATCCAGCGCGTGCACGCGGAAGAAATATTCGGTCTCTTTCACCAACCCGACCGGCTGAGCTGGCCCGAAGATTAATGTGAGGTCTGGCGCAGCGCCTACTTCGTAGTCCCACTGCGTGGTCTGCGTCAGCCAGTGCGTCCATGATCCGCCGCTGCCCACACGATATTCCACTACATATTCTTTGATGCCGCTGGCGTCATCATCGCCGCTGAGGGTGACGGTGAACGACGGCGAGGTGCATACCGGCACGCTGTCCGCTGTCGAGGTCGGCGCGGCGCGATCGATGGCGAAGTCAACGCTGGCGTGCACGCCGTTCACGGTCACGTCGAGGGTGTGTGTGCCCGCGCTCAACGCGGCCAGGTTCAGCGTGGCCGTGTAGCCGTCACCGGCCTGCCACGTCAACGTTTGCGAGTTGCCATCGAGCGTTTGCGCGAATGAACCGCCGAGGCCAGTCACCGCCGCGCCGTTCGCATCGCGCACGTCGGCGTGGATGATCGCTTGCGAATCACCGGTGTCGTAAATGCTTTGATCGATGTCGAGTTGCAGGGCGTGACCATCGACGGTGAAGGTTTGTTGCGCGGTGGCGATGACAACACCACTCGCGTCTTCGATTTGCACGTGCAGCACTTTGGGGCCGGGCTGCCAGCCCAGCGTGTCGAACTGCCATGTCAGCACGTTGCCGCCGAGGGTGGGCGTGAATACACTGTATTCGCCGACGAGGGGCGCATCACTGACGTTGGCGATGTGCCAGCGCAGCGCCAGCGGTTGCGCCGTATCGGCCGTGATCGTCGCCGAGATCGATCGGGCGAGTTGATTGATCGCGACGAGGTTGCCGTCATTGATCGAGATGGCGTTGATCGACGTGCCCGCCGCAGGTGGCGCATCGAAATCGATCTGGAAATCAGCGCTGTTGATCAACGTCACCTGTCCGCTGACCGGATCCCAGCGCAGCGGCACGACGCTGATCACGACGCGCACGCCGTGCGCATCCGCATAGGTGTTGATCCAGTATGGGGTTGCAGGATAAGGCGCGGTGAGCGTGTAGGGTACCTCGCTCACACCAAAGGTGCGGTCGCCGGCGGTCTGCGGTTGCAGCGTGAAGCCGCCGCCGTACGGTGTGGTGGTGCTGGCGATCCACGTGACTTGCACATTCGTTGACCCGGCGGGCAGGTAGATCGATCGGGCCAGCACCGGCACGACCGGACCATTATCCAGCGCCGTCAGCTGTCCGCCGTTGGGCACCTCAAACAACGCGCGATTCTGATAGTCGAACGTCACGCGGAAGTTGGGCGCGGCGAAGTTGATCGTGATGGCGCTCGCCGCGTCAATGCTCGTTGGTGCAAGTTGATGCAGCGCCATCACGGCCACGGGCGCAGGTTGGCGTCGAATCGGCTGTGTGGGGAGGCCGTATAACTCCGTGCCGTAGAGGCCGATGATGTCCCGATCCTCGAAGGTGTTGGCCGGATGCGGTATGTAGTAGTCGCGCTGCGCGTCGCGGCGCACCTCGCCCACTGTGGGCTGCGCCCCGCCAATCAAGTACTGGAGAAAGTTAAAGTGCACTTGATCGTTGAAGCGCATGTCCGCACCGGCTGTCGTATTGCCGTAGGTGGTCGAAGCGTGATAAGTGATGTTGCGATCCAACACGGCGCGCACCAACGCCGGCGTGTAGTAGTTGTTGGCGGCGTTGGTGTCATAGCCGGTTGAGTAGCCGGCGTGACAGCCGATATTGATGAAGACCGAGCCGGGAAACGGCGGGCGGCCGTCGATGAAGCCGGCGTAGAAGTTCGTCGTGGTGGGCGTCGTGTTGTACCAGTGATTCGCGTGGGTGTTAAGGAGGGTCAAGCGCGGCCCATCGGCGGGCTCTTCTATCGCGTAAGCGACATTGCCCGGTATCCACCGCCGGCCGGCTTCTTCATCTTTCCACGCGCGACGGAAGGGTTTGCCTCGATCGGCCAGCATATTGGTCAGCGTCACGTAGCCGCTCGCTGTCAACTGATCGACAAAGGTCTGCGAGTTGGCTTGCCAGTCGAAGGTGACCGTGCCGGTTATATCCTTTTCGTTCTTAATGTTGAACGTGAAGGCCGAGCCGGTGCGCGGCCCGGTGATGAGCGGCTGCTCGTAGCCGTCGATCATGGCCGTCAGCGACAGCGGTGAGCGCGCGAAGATGCGGCCCAGGCCCCAGTCGGCCAGCGGCGTACTGGTCGCTGTGACGATGTGTGTGCTGTATGGCACATCGCTCAGAATGAAGTTGGCCTGCGTGTCGATCATGGCCGGAACGCCATGATTGATCGGCACGGTGCACGTGATCGTAGCGAAGTATTTGCACTCATCCTGCGCTTCAGGATCAGGATACCGATAGAAGGGCAGTACGGCATCGTCGCCAATGACGGCCACGTACTTCAGGCTCGACGTGGGCACGAAGCCGACCAACTGATCGATGGCGGGATACATTTGGGGCCGATTGGCGTTGGCGGCGTACTTAAAATCAGCCGGGCCATAAGCGTCCTGCCGCACGTCGATGATCGCGCCGGCGTGATCGGCCCCGTACTTGCGCATGCGCTCGATCGCTTCATAGTAATCAAGCGTACGATTGTGGTTGGTATCGGTGATAGCCGAGTTGGTCTGCGTCAGATTGAATTCATCGAACAAGGCGCGAAAGTCGGTGAGCACGATCAATTCCGGTTGGGGCAGCGGCTTTAACGTGACCCGATCGAGCAGCACGGTGTTCTGGAGATCGTTGTTTTGCGTGATGTACAGTTCCAGCGTGGTGGTGGTGGAGCCGGTGGGTGTGTACCACGCCGACCGGTGTAGATCGCTGGAGTTGAAGTCGGCGTCCGACCACCACCAGGTGCCGGTGCCGCTATCGTCCAGATACACCCCGTTGGCAACATTGCCGTCTTGCGCGATGAAGAGTTGGAATTGAGTGAGGCATGTGGCCAGGGTCGCGGCCAGATACGGATCGACATCGGTGTAAGCCAGCAGCGTGTGGCCGGGCGTGAAGACGCTCGTCGGGATGAAGTTGCTCGACGAGACGCGCAGCACGATCGGCAGGTTGGAAAATTCCGAGGTGTTGCCCTGCGGATCGGTCGCCGTAGTCGAAACGAAGTGTCCATTGGGCACGGCATTGGGCAAAGTCACGTTGAAGGTGGCCGTACCAGAAACGTTCGTCGTCACGGTTTTCGTCAGCAGATACGTGTCGGCCAGATGCCCGCCCGGCATCGGCTCACAGACGGGATACGAGTAGAACTCCAGCGAATACGCCGTGTTGGTGAAGCTGTTGTATGTCCCGGTGATGACTTTGCCCACCACCTGCGTGATCACGGGCGTGTTTTGCAGATTGTTCGCGCCCACATCGGGATCGCCGTCGTCGTTGGGCGTTACGCCGTCGTCGCCCAGATCGATCGGCACGCCTTTGTTGGCAAAAATGCGGTTGTAGCGCAGATCGTTGCGCGTGCCGGACGCGACGACGATGCCGCGTCCCAGACTGTAGCCGATGGTGTTGCTGGTCACGTCGCTGCCCCCGATGACGGATTGCGATCCGCCGTCGATCCACACGCCGGCCAGCCCCGTGCCCACGCCGTGCGCCAGCTGCGTCCCCGTGATCGTCGTGCCGATGGCGTTGCGGTGCAGCACATTGCCGGTGGCCTGTGTGCCGCTGATCCACACGCCGTAGCCGTAACTGCCCGCGATGACGTTGCGGGCCGCTTCTGTATTGCCGCCCAGCTGCGTGTTGGCCGCGTTTTCCAGCACCACGCCCGCCAGCACATTGCCCCAATCGTTGCCGTTGAAGGGCGTGTCGTCCTCGTCGGATTTGGAGCCTGTCATATCCGTGCCGATCTGGTTGCCCTGTATCACATTGCCGCTGGCTGTTCCACCGTCCGCGCTGTAGATCAGCACGCCGATCTGGTTGCGCGAGATCAGATTGCCGGTGTTAGCTTCCGCGCCGCCAATGGTGGTGCTGGTCGCGTTGCGGATAGCCACGCCCGGATATTGATCGCCGAATTGCGGCGCGTTGCCAAACTTGACGCCGATGCGGTTGTTCTGCACGTTGTTGTGCGCCGTCTGATCGGGCGCGAGTGGCCCCGCCGGGTTTGATGGAAGGTCCGAGCCTGTCTGGTACAGCTGAAAGCCGGTCAACGCGAGTCGATCAGCGGAGGCGGTCAGCACGGTGGGAGCATACGAGAGGCCCACCTGAACTTCATCGTTGGCGGCGACGAGGTTGCGGTCGGCGGGCGCGGTGTAGCCGATCTGGTTATATGAAGCGTTGACGATGACCACGCCGCCCAGCCAGTTACCCCGATCGAGTGTGCCGGTCGCATCCAGCCCCACATAGTTGCCGGCGACCAGCGTACCCTGCGCGCTGTCCTGAATGCCCACGCCCACCTGCCAGTTGCCGCCGATGACGTTGCGGCCCGCGCTGCCGCCGCCGCCGATCATATTATTCAGCGACCCCTCGCCAACGATTACGCCTACTTCCTGGTTGCCCTCCTCGTCCGCGCCGTCCGCGTCCAACCCGATATAGTTGTTCTGCACGGTGTTGCTGGACGCGCCGCCGCCCGGCTCGCCGATTTGAAGGCCGTGGCCGGTATTGCCGGAGATGATGTTGCGCGTCGTGCTGATGATGCCGCCGATGGTGTTGAGGCTCGCGCCACTGGCGATGACCACGCCGCCGTTGCCGTTGCCGCGCGCCACTTGCCCCGTCATATCGGTACCCAGCCGGTTATTCTCCACGTAGTTGCCCGTGCCAGACACACTGACGCCAAAGCCGTTCACGTGGCCGCTGGCCTGAAAGCGGTTGATGACCATGCCGCGCACGACACTGTTGTCCGTATAGATGTTCAGGCCGTTGACGCCCGCGCCTGCATTCGTGCCCACCAGTTCCACGTGCGTGCCGCCGCTGGTGGTAGAGCCGTCGATGGTCAGCGGATCGTTAATGGACGGCAGCGCCGCCACCGGCTGGATCGGATTGACCACATAACCAAACAAAATTTCGTCCGCGCCGGTGTGGGCATTGGCGTCTTG
>JBGSPW010000136.1:0-14524 GCA_041738395.1 Thermoflexales bacterium | reverse complement strand
TCATCGAGTATCGTCAACAGCGAAACTATGCGGCTTATCAGTCGCATCGAAAGCACACCGTGCAACGTCATCAGAAACGCGGCTCAAAACCGAAAAAGTCGAAAGTCTCGTAGTAATGAAAGTCTCGTTGTAATACTAGACGGGCTAGGGAATCGCCTGGCAGTCACCGAGACGGTGCTACAACCAACTACTCAAAGTATCATCACAGGGACCGCCACTTTCACGGTGGCGCAATCGGCGGACGATGCCTATGTGAGGACTGGCTTGATCAGGACCATTGATATCGCAGGCCCTTACACCCAAATGGGCACAGGCGCAGGCTTCAGTTCATACCTGGCGGGCTACCGTTTTAATTCAGTCTCTGTTCCGACTGATGCACAGATCACTCAGGCCGAACTTCGCTTAAGAGCCTACGTTGCCAATAGTACATCACAAGGTTTGTTGGTTTATGGCGAGGCAACGAGTGCACCTGAATCCTATAAGGATGCCAAGAATAATGGCTATGATGACTTCATGAGCCGGGAGTTAACAGACAACTCAGTTACCTGGGATCTTGGCAGGCTAATGTCGACTACGGCGTAGATGTGACCGCGATCATTACAGAGGTTAGGCAGTATTGGACCAACGGAGCCCCAATGGCGCTCCAAGTACGTAATGGTGGACTCGGTACCCGGCAAGCCTGGAGCGTGGACGGCGCTTGCTTTGGGCATCAAGAATCTAGCAGCTGTGCCCCTGCACGTCTGCAACTCACTTACACCCGATCTGTCACCAGTAGTATTCCCACTTTTGCTGTGACAACTCGTTATGCTTACGATCCCCTCTACCGCCTGACCAACGCGAATTCCTCCGGCGCGTACACCTGCACCTTCGGTTATGCCTACGATGCCGTCGGCAACCGCACCGCGCAGACGGCGACGATCACCAGCACGCAAGTCACGTCGTATCAATACGATGCGGCCAATCGCTTGACGAGTGTCAACGGTCAACCCTACACCTGGGACAACAATGGCAGCCTGACCAACAACGGCAAGTTCGCTTTCACCTACAACAACGCCGGACGGATGACACAGGCGCAGGGCCTCACTGCGACGCAGGTCTATACCTACAATGGCGAGGGCCTGTTGATGAATCGCAACGACGCGCGCTACGTGTGGGATCAAGCCGCCGATCTGCCGCAGTTGTTGAGCGACGGCAACACGCTGTATGTTCCCGGCGTGGGTCAATGGAATGGTTCCGCCTGGGCATATGATTTGGCCGACGGCTTGGGCAGTGTGCGCCAGCTAGTCGACGCGCAGGGTAACGTCGTGCAGAGTTACACCTACAGCCCCTTCGGCGAGTTGATCGCCGCGCAAGGCAATCGCAGCAGCGCGTTGCGTTACACCGGCGAACAAAGCGACGACGATACCGGGCTGGTCTATCTGCGTGCTCGCTGGTATGATCCGTCCACCGGCCGCTTCACCACACGCGATCCATTCCAAGGATTGGCGGGTTATCCGCAGACGCAACACGCCTATGTTTACTCGTTGAACAATCCCATCAATGTGACTGATCCCAGCGGCGAATTCGTTGAGACGCCGTGGGACGTGCTGATGGTGGGCCTCGATCTGCTCTTTCTGGGATTTGATTATCTGTACTACGATCTTCTCAATCCCTGTTTGGATCGCAACCAAAGAAACATCGCGATTAACACAGATTGGAGCGTCCTGGCTTTTGATCTAGCGATGGTGGCGACACCTGGTGGGCCAGCCGGGGCGGGATTGCTGACCAGGGTATTTGGACGCGGCACCGTGGCCCTGGCTGAGACAGTGGTCCATGCTTCACCCGTGATTCGCGTTGGGCAGTCTGTGGTGAAGGGTGTGCAGGCCGGCACGCATTTGGCGGAGGCGAGTGGAGGAAGTGGGGAAAGCAGAAAGCCGCAACCCTTGAAAGGGAAGGAAGCCACTAAAGCTGCGGACGAGGTTGGTTATACACAACGGATTCCGCCTCAAAAGGTTCCATTTGACTCACACGGTCAGCCAGCCTTTCGTAATCCTAAAACAGGCACATATATTACACCTGATATTGACTCCCATACAGGCGGTGTCTGGAAGATGTTTGGGCGTAAAGGTAACCGACTTGGAACTTACAATGCAGATTTAACTGTAAGAATCGGAAACTAAGGAGGCAGAGAAGCCATGGCTTTTTCCATTTGCTTTCTCGATGAAGTAGTAAGTATGGATCGAGATATGTCCGAGTTAAGGCTAGGATTAATCGTCATCGGCGATTTTGAGGAGCGCTTTGAAGCCTCGCTGTCCTATTGGGCGGTTGAAGATTATCAGAAACAATGGAAGCAAGCGCTTGAAAGAATCATAGCCGGAGAGCCGAAGTCGAGTTTGATTACTTCGATGCATGATCCGCAAAATGCCAATTTCGTAACGTGGTGGCTGCTATATCGAGACGGTCAACAAGTTCATGTGCAGAACCAGCTGCTTTTCATGGATCAAATCAGTGGTCCATACGATCTTGCTAACCCCTATGTATATATTCCTGATCGAGAAACCGTCGATGAAGATGGCAATCGAATCTCTGAGTGGAGAACGACCATAGCAGAGATTGAGGAATTTCTCAAAGCCCTGTAGCAAGGCTGAGGTTTGATCGTAGTCAACACAGGTGCTACAGTGCATGGTAAGCAGCGCGTTGCGTTACACTGGCGAGCAAACGGACGACGATACCGGCCTGGTCTATCTGCGCGCTCGCTGGTATGATCCGGCCACGGGCCGCTTCACCACGCGCGATCCGTTCCGGGGCTTGGCGGGTTATCCGCAGACGCAGCACACGCTATCACGCAACACCTTCGCCCCTGCCGACTTTCTGACAGGGGCGACGTGTTTCTTTGCCCGGGGACGACAGCAAATGGGGCAGGGAACGAAGTTGGGTGCAGGTCTTCAACGGACTTTGAACCGGACAAGTGGACTGAAGCGGATTTTCTACTCGCGTCGAGGGTGCCCGTTTCCGTCCTGCGCAATGACAAACAATAAAACGAAGCCGGAGGCTACTTCAGCCTCCGGCTTCTGCTCATCATGGGTTGCGCCACCGCGCCCGGTCGCGGATCGCCGGGCAAACTCTTGCGAGATCAATCAGTTACGCTGCAAATCTCAACTCGATAAACGTCAGTCAAAACATCGTCGTTGACGCGCCAGCAGGCTCTGCTGACTCCCGGCGGGTGAAGGGCCACTGGACATCACGGCCCTCAGCCGCACTCAAAGAAGACTCTCAGGCCAGGCAGCAACCCTTCCATCCTCGGCGTAGGGGAGCCACTTAACGGGCTGCTGCTACGATGCACTCATCAATCAGGTGACACAACTCGCGCGTCAGGCACTGCCCACTTCTATCAACCACCACTCAAATTATCGAACGCTGGACTGCTTCCCGCCGGAAAGCGGACGGGCCATGGTCGATGTTGCCCTGCGCAAGGTAGGGAGTTCTCTGCTATGTACTCGATGGCCCTCCTTTCCGCACGCCGGGCCGGCCAAAACCGCTAAACCGTGGTGTTCCACTTCTACTGCATGGCCCGTGTGTCTATATATGATATACACCCGAATTTGCGGGTGTAACATTTGCGTTCCGCGTGCGAAGAATGGGGAATGTGTGTGGCGCATTTCGCGGGCGATGCTGTATACTATCTTCATCTTCACCGGCCTGCTTATCTATGACTATCGTCGAAGACATCGTCTCTGACGCCCCTGAATTTCGCCGCGCCGTTCAAGCGCGCCAAGCCTATCAACCCGTCTACGTCAAAATCAAATTGATGTTTGGCTGCAATCTCAAGTGCGAGATGTGCAACCACTGGCGTGAAACGCGCGAGCCGCCCCTCTCGATCGATCGCTTCCGCAGTGTGCTGGCCGAACTCGCCGAACTGGGCTGCCGCAAGATTCACTTCTCCGGCGGTGAACCTTTACTTCGACCGCAGGTGCCCGACCTCATCGCGCTGGCCACGCAGTTGGGGATGCGCGTGACGTTGACGACGAATGGCACCCTCGTCGATAAGGAGCTCGCCCGCCGCTTGATCGAAGCCGGACTGCGCGGCGTCAACCTCTCGATCGATTCACCCGACCGCAAGGTGCACGATCGTTTACGGGGCGAGCGCGGGGCGTGGAAGAAATCGATGCGGGCCGTGGAGTATCTGCGCAAATACGCGCACAAGGGCAAAGTGACGATCCGGCTCAACACCGTCGTCAGCCGCTCGAACTACGCCAGTCTGGGGCCGCTGCCTGATTTCGCGCAGAGTCTCGGCGCGGATGTCATCAACTTGATCGCGGTGGACGATCATTGCGGCGAGCATCTCTCCCCGCACCGCCGTGACATCGAAATGTACAACCGCGAGATCGCGCCAGCTCTGGCCGCGCGGGCGTTGGAGTTGGGACTCATCACGCACGAGGCGCAAGCTTATCCGTTCGGACGCAGCGATGTTGATGTAAAACGCGCACGGCGCGGCGAGTATGCTTTTGGCTGGTATGCGGCCCATCCCTGTTATGCGCCGTGGATGCATAGCCTGATCGATTTCAACGGGCTGGTGTATGTGTGCTGCATGACGCGCGAACAAATTCCGCCGCTGGGCGATCTGAAACAGGCGTCATTCCGCGAGATTTGGACGGGCGCGGGCTATCAGGCGATCCGGCAGTTGATGCATCCGCCCGCGCTGAAGCCGTGCCAACGCTGTGATGATTTTTTGGTGGAGAATCGGGCGTTGTGGGAGACGGTTAGAGGCAATACTGTTTAGATAAGTCAGCAGAGGTGGCTCCCACGCCGCCGGGCATGGGAGCCCGGCCCGCTAACTAAACAGTATTGCGGCTAGAGGAGAAATGAAAAGTGAAGAGTGAAAAGTGAAGGGTCCATCACTCATCACTCATCACTCTTTAGCTCAGGTCGGCAAACTTGTCGTCGTCGTCCGTGTCCGATAAACTGGCGGTGGTGAACAAAGCCAGATCGGCTTCGCTGAAGTTTTGAGCGGTGATGGGCAGAGCGACGGGTTGAGCTAAGCCCTGTTGGCACGCGAGGCACAACAAGCCTTCGGGCTTCACTTCGACGTGCTCGTCGCAGTAACTGCGTCCGCATTTCACGCAATGGCCCAGCGCGCGTTTGTCGCAGCGATGCGGCACCAGATAACCGATGATCATTTCACATTGAGTTGCCATATGCGAATCGCCTTACTCTCCGAAAGATATCCGCCCGATCCCGGCGGGCTGGCGGTGTCGGTGCACCGCCTGGCGCAGCTGCTCATTACGGCCGGACATCAGGTGCAAGTCTTCGCTCCCCATGATACACCAGAATCGCCGCAGGTGTCGATTGGCGGTGTGATTGTTCAGCGGCTGGGCATCTTGCGCCGCACCGATGACACACTGGCCGAGTGGTTCAACACGCTGCTTCAGCATCATCGACAGCAGCCGTTTGATGTGCTGCACGCCTACTACGTGACGCAGCTGGCCTTTGTCGGCGTGTATGCCGGGCGGACGCTGGGCCTGCCCACGATCGTCAGCGCGCGCGGTAACGATCTCGATCGCGCCGTGTTCGATCCGGCGAAAACGGCGCAGGTCTTGTATGCGCTGCAACAGGCGGATGCGATCACGGCCAACTCGTGCGATTTAGTGCGCAAGGCTCAGGCTTTAGCGCCGGCCCGATCGGTGCACTTCATCCCCAACGGCGTCGATGCGCAGCACTTTCAACCGGCGCCACGCGATGAACAACTGGCGCAGTCGTTGGGCTTGGCAGGTCGATCGGTCGTCGGCTTTGTCGGCGAAGCGCGCAGCAAAAAGGGTCTCGCCTCGTTGTTGATCGCATATCGATCGGTGGCGCAGCAGCGCCCCGCCGTGCTGCTGCTCGTCGGCGGAGTGCGCCGCGATGATAAAGAATTGTTGAAGGTCTTTCAGAAGCAGCAGCCCGATCTGCCGATCGTCGTCGTGCCCTATACGGCAACTGAAGCGTTGCCTGCTTACTACAACTTGATCGACGTGCTCGTTTTGCCGTCCCTGCGCGATGGCTTGCCCAACGCTGTGCTGGAAGGCATGGCGTGCGAACGCGCCATCGTCGCGACGACGGCCGGCGGCATTCCCGATGCGATCTGTGATGGCGAGACGGGCCGTTTAGTTGCGCCCGGCGACACGAATGCTCTGTCGGCTGCGATTATCGATCTCATCGATGATGCAGAATTGCGGCAAAGGTTGGGTCGAGCGGCGCGTGCCACGGTTCTGCGTGATTTCACACTGGAACAAGAATTGGAAGAGACCCTGACGCTATACCACGCGTTGAAGGCGGCACGACAATGATGTTTGA
Organism: Thermoflexales bacterium; assembly: GCA_041738395.1. Classification (GTDB taxonomy): domain Bacteria; phylum Chloroflexota; class Anaerolineae; order Fen-1058; family Fen-1058; genus Fen-1058. Next base: position 8,215 of record JBGSPW010000136.1, on the reverse strand, counting down.
CCTCTTCAGTTGTCCGTCTTCAGCCGTAAGCACTGTGCCGTCATTGCGAGGAGCGCTGTTTGCGACGAAGCAATCTCCGTTCGCCGAAGGTGAGATTGCTTCGCAAAAAGCGCTCGCAATGACGTAAGCCACTGAATCTAACATTGTCGAGGTAGTTGTTTTCACCCTTGCCCATGTCTCTGCGCAGCTCAGCAGAGTGGGCCGCTAGGCGCATCCTTCACTAACTTCTCGTACACTTTCAGCAACCTCTTCTGCGCGGCGTGCCACGTCAACTTTGATCGCGCGCGCTCGGCGGCATTGGTTGCCAGTTTGTCGGCCAGCGCGGCATCATCCAACACGCGCCCGATCTGCCGCGCCAGATCATCGGCGTCGTCGGGCGCAAAGAGCAGGGCGTCCACATCTTCGCGCACCAGCTCGCGCACCACGGGCAGATTCGTCGCCACGATCGGTCGGGCGCACGACATATACTCGATCACCTTGATCGGACAGCAGCCCTGCGTCACATTGCGATCGTTCAAGGCGAGCGGCGCGACGCATACATCGGCCGCGGCAATCACGTTGGGTACTTCGTGATGCGGCACGGCGGCATCCAGCGTTACAACTTCTTCCAGTCCCAATTTGCGAATGCGCTTGGCTAACTGTTTGCGCTGGCGTTGGCGTCCCCGTCCGACGATGCGCAAGTGGGCCGGTCGCTGTGCGATGAGGCGCGGCATGGCCTCCAGCAGCAGTTCGAGGCCCTGCCAATCGGCAAGTGTGCCGAGGTACAGAATCGTCGGGACGCCGCCGTTTCGATCGGGCAGGGGCGTAGCCGCAAACTCGGCCGGGTTGACGCCGTTGGGAATCACCGTGATCCGATCGCGCGGCACCTCCAGACTCATCAGGAAGGCGCGTGTCACCGCCGACGGACAAATGATGGCGTCGCTGAGCGCCAGCGCGGTCAATTCTTGCTCGCGAACTTTTTGCAGCAGCTCACTGCCGCGCAGCGCGGGATAGTGATATTTCAGTTCGATGCTGGGCAGGCCGTTGACTTCGAAGAGGGTCCGGTAGCTATACTGCGCTTTGTGCTGCGCCAGGGCGAGACCGCTCCAGATCGATCGATAGTGGACGACGTCGTAGCGCGGCGCGTTGGCAACGTGAGCCATGACGGCTGCGCCGAAACCGAGCGCATGGGCCAGAAAGTTCCGATCGGGGGGCGGCGGAACGCGGATCACGCCGGCGCCCACATAGGTGTCGATGGCGGGCAGCTGTCCATCGCCGGGTGTGATCAACTGAACGGCGTGACCGGCGTTGACTAAGCCTTGCAAGAAGTGCATAATGTGAGTGCCCGCGCCTTTGGAGTTGGGCACCAGATCGAAAGCGGTATAAAGTACGCGCATGTGCTTGATTGTAGTTGAGAGCAAGCCCTATGGCAAATTACGATCCGATTTATCTGTCCCTCAACGATGACCCGCGTGACATCCTCACCGCGATGGATGAGGTCGTGGCGCGCCGCGCCAAAACGGCGGCCACTTATCAACAGCGGCGCTGGCTGCCGGGGGCGCTGGTGCTGGCCGGATTGTTCTTTCTGGCCCTCGATTTTGTGTTGGGTTACAACAATTCACTGTTCATGCTCTTGTGCCTTGGCTGGTGGATTGTGGCATTCGTCGTGTGGCTGGCGCTCCGACGAAATCGCACGGGCGGGCCGTTGGCGCCAGAGTACGACACGGCGCGCGAAGTCTTTCACACCCTGCGCGACGATGTGGCCCCGAAAAAATTCTTCTTCGGTCATCTGGATTTAACCGGCCCGCGGCAGATGTCCAAAGTGGCGCGCACTGCGAAGAATGCGCTGGGTCGCAACGTCTCGTACTATCGTGATGAGTGGCTGAGCCTGAAGGCCAAATTGTACGATGGCAACATGCTGCGCGTGTCGGCCATCCAGCGCATGAAAGTGCGCGATGGTTACATGAAGCGCGGTTCCAGCGGCAAAATGAAAATGAAAGCGGCGCTGGTGAAAGATGATCGGCAGCAGTTGAGCGTGCGCCTGTCGGTGAATCCGCAGGTGTATGAAGTGGCGACCATGCACTTGTTAAAATCGGGCACGCGCATCGGCACTTACACGATCGTGCAGTGCACCAACAATGGCGGCATCGTGAATGTGGTGGCCAGCGCCGCCACGTCGCCGGTGACGGCCACCGATATCGTCAGTGTGTTACACGCGATTTACGATCAATTGCAGCGGAAGACGGGGGCACCATGAATAGTCGCGCGAAGACAACGATCATTCTGGCCGTGGTGTTGGTGGCGCTGGTCATGGGCGTGGCGCTGTTGATGACGTTCAGCGGCGCAGCGCCGGCCAAATATGCCACACCCCAGGTGTGGTCACAGCCGATGGTGAACATGCAGAGCATGAAGATCATCGATCTGACCGGCGACGGACAGAACGATTTGTTCCTGCAGAACGAGACGACGTTCAAGGTGTTGGATGCCGATGGAAAGACGGTACAGTCGCAAGATTTTACAGCGCCGCTGGCGACCACGTTGGGCGATGTCAATGGCAATGGGGTTGAGGATGTGATCGTGTTTGCGCCGATCGACGGTCAATCGACGGTGGCGGCTTACAGTCAGAATGAGCGGTTGTGGGCTACCCCGATCGACGCGGAGCGTGTCGGCCAGCCGGCCCGCGCCGCGGTGATCCGTTTTCCAGAAGGCACGCAGGTGATCGCCGGTGATGATCGTGGTCAGCTAGTGGCGGTGAACCAGGAGGGCCGAGAAGTCTGGCGCGCGAATCTATCCAGCGGCGATACTATTCGTGGTCTGGACGATGCACTGATCGATGGCAAGCTTTATTTGGCCGCCGCGAATCACGATGGGCATGTAGCCCTGTACGATGCGCAGGGTAAGGCAGTTTGGACTTACTCAACGGGTGTGCTGCGTCGTCTGCGAGCCTATGACCTGAACGGCGATGGTGCCGGCGAGATATTACTGGGTGGCGATGGCGGACGCTTGATCGTGCTGGATGCGGCAACGGGAAAAGAACGACTCAGTCAAGCGCTGGGTCAGACGATCACCGAGATTCGTGAGGTCGAGATCAACGGGGAGCCGTCGTCGCGCGAATTTGTGGTTGGTGGCAAGAATGGCGGCGTGTGGGCCTACACGGCGGCCGGTGAGCAACTGTGGAGCAACAATGTCGACGACAAAGTGACCGAGATCGTCGCGTTGGATGTGGACAAAGATGGCGCGGACGAAACCATCATCGGCGATGAGAGCGGCGGAGTCGTTTTGTTCGCCGGCAAGACGGGTGAGCGGTTCGGTCTCGACGGACATGCCGGAGCCATCATGCGCATCGACACTGAGAAACTTGGCAGTGGGCGGAAGGTTGTCGTGGCCGATGATTCTCAGGTGAGCGTGTATTCGATCGAGAAGGAAAGCGCCCCGTTCTTTTACAGTCCGCTGGTCGTGGGCCTGTTGATCGCGGCGGCCATCATCACGGCGGCGTGGTTCATCGCTTCACTGCCGCAGAAACCGGCGGAGAAGATCGCCATTGAAGACCAAAGCGTGGAAGGCCTGCAGGCTCAGCGCCGGATGTTGCACGAAAGCATCGCCGATGTAGAGCGGATGAAACAAGCGGGTGAAATGCCGCCCGAAGCTTATGCGGCGCGTCTGAAAGAACTGCGCGCTGAATTGGCCGATAACGACGCCGCGTTGAAGAAGGCCGGCGTAAAGATTCAAGTGGAGACCTTTAAGTGTCCCAACTGCGGCGGCACATTGCCGCTGGGAATCGATAAGTGTGATTACTGCGGACAAGTGGTGATTGCATGATGAAAAACCGAAGGGTCTTCAAAGTCCCTTCGGTTTTTTTATACCACTTGCAGCCATACGGTGAAAGTCGCACCGTGGCCGGGTTCGCTTTCTACGGTGATTGATCCCCCCAGCCTGCGTATGATCTCTTGGGATATGGCTAACCCCAGGCCGGTGCCGGGAACTTGGTAATTGCGCGCCGTCTGTTCGCGGTAGAAGCGTTCGAATAGGCGCGGCATTTCTTGCGGCGAGATGCTCGGCCACGCTCCTGCCGGATGGTCACGTCCGGCAGGAGCGTACCCCAAAGGTCACCAGCACCTTTGCGTTGTACTCCGGGGCAGGGTCGGGGTTGGGGTTGCGCGCATTTCCGCGTAAAATACAGGCCACTATGTCCAAACACTCTGCGTTTGCTTCCGTTCTTAGTCTGCCCGTTGTACTGCTGTTGAGCGTTATGCTGCTGCTCGGCGGGTGCAGTCAAAACCGAGAAGTGCTGCAGGATGCCACGCCGGCCGATCGAACCGCGAATCAACCGGCCGTCGTGAAAGCTACCGCCGTTCCTACTCGCCAACCACAGGCCACGCCATCACCCACGGAGGTGCCTTTCGAAGCGTCGACCTCCGGCGCAAATCCCTTCGGGTTGTTGTTGGGCAGTGATGACATCGACGACACCTATCGCATCGCGCTGATCAAAGCCCTGGGCGTGACCTACTTTCGACCGTGGTATGTGAACGTGGAGGGTTGGAGTGGCGCGTGCTACGACCTCGGTTGCGACCTCGGCCCGAATGCCGGTCTTAAATTGATTCTTACTATTCGCAACAACGTCAGCGACGTGCCGCCGTTTGCCACTACGCCTGCCAAAGATGGGGCGGCCTATCGGCGTAACGTGAGCGAGATTCTCACGCGCTATCATCCCGAAGTGCTGGTGGTCGAAAACGAAGAAGATACCGCGCAGTATTGGGCGGGCACGCCGGAGCAATACGCGGCCCAGCTCAAGGCCGCGTGCCAGGTGGCGCACGATCAAAAAATTCCGTGCGCGAATGGCGGCTTGTCCAGTAAAACTACGGCGCTGTTGGTGTGGGCCGATTATGTGGAACATCAGCAATTTACTGAGGCGTGCAGCTTGGTGCAGCGCGCCAGCGCCGAACTGGCGCCCGATCTGTGCCGCTTCACGGCGACCGATCATCTGTCTGACGCCGACCAAGCCGCTGTCACGATCGGGCGCAAATTGCTGGAGGTGTACAAGTCTTCGGATCAAGATTATCTCAACATTCACTGGTACGCTCCTGACAAAGCTGCTCTGTCGGAAGCCGTGAATTATCTCAAACGTGTGACCAATCTGCCCGTGATGAGCAATGAGCTGGGGCAATACGATCAAGCGCCGGAGGCCGCGCAGAAATTGTTGTCGGCGGCGCTCGATCTCAAGTTCCCCTACGCCGTCTGGTTCAGTCTCGATCGCAACACGGTGCAGGCTTTGCAAAACGCCGATGGATCATTGCGCCCCAACGGCCAGGCTTTCCGTGAATTTATGCAGGCTCATTTCCAGACAGTGGCGGAACTGCCGTCGCTGCCCACGCCCATGCCGACGCCGACTTCGCTGCCCAAGTATGCGCCGAAGCCTGCGCCCGCAGCGGCCAGCGGCGAGCTGACGTTCTCGCAAGTGTTGAGGGACGTCACCTACTGCACCAACGACGGCGTCGATCTGCTGATGGATGTGTACTTTCCGTGGAAGCCTGCTGGCCCGTCGCCCGTCGTCATGTTTGTGCATGGCGGCGGCTGGGTGGCAGGCACGAAGACCGGCACACCTGGCATGAGCTACTTCCTCGATCTGGCGCGGCGCGGCTATACCACTTTCTCGATCGATTACCGGCTGGCGACCACGTACACCTTCCCGGCCAACATCATCGATGTGAAGTGCGCCGTGCGGCACATCCGCGCGCATGCGCCAGACTACAACATCGATCCGAATCGTATCGGCGCGTGGGGGGCGAGTGCCGGCGGGCACCTGGTGGCTTTGCTCGGCACCAGCGATACGAGTGCCGGGTGGGACGTGGGGCAGTACACGGATCAATCGAGCCGCGTGAATGTCGTCGTCGATATGTATGGCATTCACGATCTCACCACGGAGTATGTGGTCGGCAATGTGCGCGGGCTTGATCGGATGGTGTTCCGCGCCAAAGACCCCACCGATCCGATCCTCGCCACGGCCAGCCCGGTCAGCCATATCACGCCGGATGATCCGCCGTTCTTGATCTTGCACGGCAACATGGATCCTGTCGTGCCCTATACCCAGTCGCAAATCTTCCATGATCGATTGGTGGCGGGCGGTGTGCCTTCGACCCTGATCATTGTCCAGAACGGCGGACACGGCTTCAACGCCATCGGCGGTCCCATCAGCCCGACCTATGCCGAAATTGCCCGAACGATCATCGGGTTCTTCGATGAACATCTGCGCTGATAGACCTGGCAGGTTTTCGAAAACCTGCCAGGTCTTGGTCCACCGTGATACAATAGATTACCATTTCTAAAGGAGATTCTCATGGCTAAACAATATGTTGCACCACCCCCGCTGGTGATCGATCCCAAGAAGAAATATAAGGCGACCTTCAAGACTGCGCAGGGCGATTTTGTGATCGAATTGTATGCTGATAAAGCGCCGAAAACGGTCAATAACTTCGTCTTTCTGGCGCGCGATGGCTTCTACGACAACACGACGTTCCATCGCGTCATCAAGGGCTTCATGGCGCAGGGCGGCGATCCGGAAGGCTCGGGACGCGGCGGCCCAGGTTACAGATTTGCCGATGAATTCCATTCGTCACTGAAGCACAGCGGTGCGGGCATTCTCTCGATGGCGAATGCCGGCCCCAACACCAATGGCAGCCAGTTCTTCATCACCTACGGCCCCACGCCGCACCTTGACGGCAAGCATGCCGTGTTTGGCAAAGTGATCGCAGGTATGGATGTGGTCAACGCCATTCCCGAACGTGATCCGAGCCACGCCACCACGCCCGGCGTCACGATCAATACGATCGAGATCACGGAAGAATAAGGTTACTACTCAGTCTCACCCCGGCGCTCCCCCTCTCCTGAAATCACGCGCAGCATTTCGATTTTGAGAGAGAGGGCCGGGGGGTGAGGCTGAGTAGTAACAGAATAAGAGTATCTGGATTTCGATCTCGCATGACAAAGAGCAGGCGAAGGCAGCCTGCTCTTTTTTTATTGCTCCCTGTCAGTTGAATCTTGTGTAGGAAACAATATGATTGTTTAAGTGGCGGCTTTTGTACTTGGTTTTGTCATAGCTCACCATTCATGCTAGAACAGGCACTGAAGTCACTCCCTTCAGTGCCTGTTCGTTGATGTTAGTTACAACGCAGAAACGGCCTAAAATGAACCATTTGGATCGCTTCCGAGTCGTCAAATTATCCGATGATCTTCGCAAGGAAATGAGCCTCCCCGAATTCATCTGTGCAGATGCCCACGGCTTACCCTTTTCAGAGGGCCAAGCTTTTTATCGCTGGCTTACAGATGAAAACGGGTGCGAGCCAATCACCGCCCACAACTACCTTCATGCGATTCTGCCATTCCTAACTTTTCTTCAAGTAGACTCCCCGGCGCATCAATACACGGACCCTGCCGAACAAATTCGTCATCGGATCCAAGCCTACTTGAAAGAAAAACTGGCTTGTACGGTCCGGCCGCATCGTGGCGGCAACTTCATTGTCAAAGCTTCTCCGGCCCTGACCGCTAACTCGGTGCGCCTCTTCCTCACCGCTCTGAAACGGTTTTACACCTGCGCCATTTTGAAAGGCTGGTACTCAGACCCTAATCCGTTAGTGTGGATGACGGGGCTGTTGATGCGCGAGCGCAGGCTGAACCCCCACATTCCACCCCGGTCTGGCCTGACCGTGCTTGATGAGAGGAGTGGGCGCGTGCCCGACACCTATTTCTGCGTGGTGTCGGGTGACTGGCAGCCGCACATTATCGAGGATCCCAATCTTCCCAAGACGCTCTTAACTGGGGTGACTCGACCACGCGATCGGCTCATCGTTCGCATGCTGTTCGAGTCGGGGGCGCGTGTGGGCGAAGTGCTGGGCTTGCGGATCGGCGATTGGCGGAATCGCGAACAACGCGAACGTGCGTTGGCCACGAATAAGGGAAGTCGAGGTGAACGCGTCAAAGAGATTTGGTGGTCCAGTACCACGGCTCAACTGCTGCACACCTATATCAATCAGGATCGACGCGGTTGCGATCCAGCCGGACGCGGGTTAGACGAGTTACCGGACGCGGCGCCGATTTTTGTTACCTGTCAGGTATCAGGACATCGTGAACTGTTTTCTTTCGAAAAAGTATCAAGACATCGTGAACTGTTTTCAAGCTCTGGCCGGTAAGTCAAAGTTGATCCAAGCTTTCTCCCAACAGGAGGAAGCATGGACGACAAACA
>JBGSPW010000135.1:0-26283 GCA_041738395.1 Thermoflexales bacterium | reverse complement strand
GATCAGCAGTGTGCTGGTCAGCAAGGTGTCCGATCGGTTTGGTGTGCCCGCTCTGCTGCTCTTCTTGCTGTTGGGCATGTTGGCCGGATCGGACGGGCCGGGCGGCATCTACTTCGACGATCCGGCGCTGACGCAATTCATTGGCGTGATCGCGCTCGTCTTCATTTTGTTCTCAGGCGGCCTGTACACGGACTGGCCCAGCATTCGTCCTGTGCTGAAACAAGGCATCACCCTGGCAACCGTCGGCGTGATGTTGACCGCGTTGCTGGTGGGGTTGTTCGCGCAGTGGGTGTTGGGCTTCTCGTTGTTGGAGGGTTTGCTGCTGGGCGCGATCGTCTCATCAACCGATGCGGCCGCTGTCATGTCGGTGCTGCGTTCCAAAAGCATCAGTCTGACAGGTCGCCTTAAGCCGCTGCTGGAATTGGAATCGGGCAGCAACGATCCGATGGCCGTCTTCCTCGCGGTCGGATTGATCCAAGTCCTGACGGAGCAGATCGATTCGCCCGTCGCATTAATCGGGCGGCTGATATTGCAAATGGCAGTGGGTGCGCTGGTGGGCTATGGCCTGGGTCGTGCCTTGATCTGGATCGTCAATCGCGTGCAGCTGGGTTACGATGGCTTGTATCCCGTGCTGACGCTGGCTTTCGCGCTTTTGGTTTATGGCGCGGCATCCGTGCCGGGCGGCAATGGCTTTCTGGCCGTCTATCTGGCCGGCATCGTCGTCGGTAATCATGACTTCATTCACAAGCGCAGTTTGCTGCGCTTTCACGATGGCCTAGCCTGGCTGATGCAGATCGCCATGTTTCTGGCGTTGGGCCTGCTCGTCTTTCCTTCACAGTTGATCCCCGTGGTCGGCGTCGGCATTCTGATCGCCGCCTGGCTCATGTTTGTCGCGCGGCCGGTGGCGGTATTTACGGGCTTGATCGGTTCACGGCTGTCGGCGCGTGAGAAAGCGCTCGTCTCATGGGTGGGCTTGCGCGGTGCGGTGCCCATCATTCTGGCGACCTATCCGCGTGTGGCTCACCTGCCGGCGGCGGCGCTCATCTTCAACGTCGTGTTCTTTGTCGTGCTGGCCTCGGTGTTACTGCAAGGCACCACCATTCCGCGCGTGGCCCGTTGGCTGCGCGTCGAAGCCCCGCTAACACCCAAACGTACTTTCCCCCTGGAATATACGCCCGTCAATGGCTTGAAAAGCGAACTGCGTGAGCTCGCCATCCCGACCGGATCATTTGCCGAAGGAAAGGCGATTGTCGAATTGCATCTGCCGCGTGACGTGCTGGTGATCTTGATCGGGCGGGGCGATGAGTTTCTTGTCTCCACCGGCAGTACCGTTCTACAAGGCGATGATACGCTGTTGATTCTCGCCGATCACGATCAATTCCAACAGGTAGCGGAGTCGTTGACGGCTTCACGTGTGACTGGAGGATGGAGCGGCGGTGTTAGCCCACCCCGATCGGGTTGACGCAACGCGGGCTCGATCGGCTTTGTGCTAACACAGGGCCGCATTACCCAATCGGGTAATATCCAGATCGCTTGTAAAATTTCGCAACGAAACTCTAGTCAACAGGGTTTTATAAGGTATAATTGCCAAAGCGGTTTACCTCTGAGCACCTGCGTGTAGTTTTCCGCAGGTGTTTGTATGAAGGCAGAAATTATTTTGTAATGGAGTGAGACCCATGTCTACAGCAGCAACTAAGAAAGCGGGGAAGCCTTCGCCCAACGGCGAGGCACAGGTGACGGCGCTGGATGTCGACACCTTGAAGCACTGGTATCGTCAGATGGTGTTGATCCGGCGCTTTGAAGAGGAGGCGCGCGCGGCCTATCAACAAGGCAAGGTCGGCGGCTTCCTGCATTTGTACATCGGCGAAGAAGCCATCGCCGTGGGCGCCGTGAATGCCTTGCGGCCGCAGGATCACATTGTGACGCACTATCGCGATCACGGCCATGCCATCGTGCGCGGGCTTGATCCCAAGCGCTTGATGGCCGAGTTGTACGGCAAGGAAACCGGCGTGGCGAAGGGCCGCGGCGGGTCCATGCACTTTGCCGATGCGACCAAGAATTTCTGGGGCGGCTACGCCATCGTCGCGGGGCATATGACCATTGCGGTGGGGTTGGCGTTGGCCGCACAGCGCGCCAAGGAAGATCGCGTGGCGATGGTGTTCTTCGGCGACGGCAGCACGGACAACGGCCAGTTCTACGAATGCCTGAATCTGGCCGCGCTGTGGAAATTGCCCGTGGTGTTTGTCTGCGAGAACAACCAGTATGGCATGGGCGTGGCCATCGACAAAGCTTCGGCCGTGACCCGGGTACACCAAAAAGCCGATATGGCTAACATCCCGGCGGTGGAAGTGGATGGCATGAATGCGTTAGCCGTGCACGAAGCCACATTGAAGGCAGTGGAACATGCCCGCAGCGGCAAAGGCCCCTACTTCATCGAAGCGCTGTGCTATCGCTATCAAGGGCACTCGGTGGCCGACCCCGATAAGTATCGCGATCCCGAGAAGATCGAAGAGTGGAAGAAGCGTGATGCCATCGAGCGCGTGCGCGCCTTGCTGGTGGAGCAGGGTCTGACCGACGAAGACATCGCCCTGATCAACGCCGACGTGGAGCGCGAGATCAAGGAGATTATAGCGTTTGCGGAAACTTCGCCCGCACCGGATCTATCGACGCTGTACGATCACACTTACGCCGAGCCGGAACATCAGGCGATGGTTGTGCCGGCGGCCTAACGACAGTCACCGTCATGCCCGAACGTTTTTGTCGGGCATCTAGGCTTTCATTGGCGAGACGTGCCGATGTAACCACTGGATTCCCGCCTACAGCACGCGGGAATGACGAGATAAACAAGGAACCAGAAAAATGGCAGTCATTACCATTCGTGAAGCATTGAAGCAAGCGCTGCGCGAGGAGATGATCCGCGACGAGCGCGTCTTCTTGATGGGTGAAGACATCGGCCCCTATGGCGGCGCATTCGCCGTCACCAAGGGGCTGATTGATGAATTTGGTGAAGAGCGCGTGCGCGATACGCCGATTGCGGAAGGCGTCATTGCCGGTGCGGCGATGGGCGCGGCCGTGGGCGGTCAACGCCCGGTGGCCGAGATCATGACGATCAACTTCGCGCTGCTCGCGCTCGATCAGATGGTGAACCACGCGGCGAAAATGCATCACATGTTCGGCGGGCAGTGGAGTGTGCCGATGGTGTTGCGCATGGCCGCCGGGTGGGGACAACTTTCGGCCACACACTCGCAAACATTGGAAGTGCTCTTCGCGCATTTCCCCGGCCTCAAGGTGGTGTTCCCCGGCACCGCCGCTGATTCGAAGGGCATGCTCAAAGCGGCCATTCGCGATCTCGATCCGGTGATCTTCATCGAGCACACGTCATTGTACGGCGTGAAGGGCGAAGTGCCCGAAGGCGACTTCGTCGTGCCGATCGGCAAGAGCGACATCAAACGCACGGGCAAGGATTGCACCATCGTGACCTATGGCCGCATGTTGCAACAATCGCTGGAAGCCGCCAAGACGCTGGCGAATGACGGCATCGAGGCGGAGATCGTCGATCTGCGCACACTGCGCCCGCTGGACATCGCACCTGTGATCGAGTCGGTGAAGAAGACCAATCATGCCGTCATCGTCACGGAAGAGTGGCCCACTTACGGCGTCAATGCCGAAATCGCCGCGCGCATTTCACGCGACGCCTTCGATTACCTCGATGCGCCGGTGGAACGCGTGGGCAGCAAGGAAGTGCCGCTGCCGTACGCCAAGAATCTGGAACAGTACGCACTGCCGTGGGCCAAGGATGTGGTTGCGGCAGTTAAAGCGACTTTAGCTTGACAAGATGAAGGGATGACAGGATGATCTCGCAGCGAGATTACCTTGTCATCTTGTCATCGTGTCCTCTTGTCATGGATTTATCTGGTTCAAGATGAGGTACGATTGAATGGCTACAAAAGTTACCATGCCCCAGATGGGCTTTGATATGACGGAAGGCAAAGTCGCGCGCTGGCTGAAGAAGGTGGGCGATCCGGTCAAGCACGGCGAGGCTGTCGTCGAGATCGAGACGGACAAAGTCAACATTGAATCAGAGGCGCAGGGCGATGGTGTGCTGCGCGAAATTCTGGTCTCGGAAGGCACCACCGTGCCGGTAAAAACCATCATTGCGATCATTGGTGCGCCCGATGAAGATCTCACGGCGATCAAGGCCGAAGCCGGACTGGTTGCTGCGCCAGCTGGTGCGGCCGCAGCGGTCCCCGTCCCACCGATTGCCCTGGCGATCCCCGCGGCTGCTGCTCCTGCGACCGAAGGCAACGGTCGCGTGAAAGCGTCGCCTTTAGCGAAGCGCATCGCGCAGGAGAAGGGTATCAATCTGGCGCAACTCAGTGGCACCGGCCCGGGTGGGCGTATCGTCAAGCGCGATCTTGAATCGCTTGCAGCCGCAGCGACTCCTGTGGTGGCGCCTATGGCGATTGCCCAACCGATCGCGGCTTCAGCCTCGGCGATTGCGCAGCCCAGCATCCTCGGTCCCAGCGTGTTGAAGGCTGAAGAAATTACGCCGACGAAGCTGCGCCAGACTATTGCCAAACGCATGGTCGCCAGCAAGCAGACCGTGCCTCACTTTTACGTGACCACTGAAATCGATATGGCCGAAGCGATGGCGCTGCGCGCGAAACTCAACGCGCTGGTCGACGAAGCAGGCAAGATCAGCGTCAACGACATGGTATTGAAGGCGGCGGCTGTGGCCCTGACGCACTTCCCCGGCATCAATACGTCCTTCGGTGAAAATGCGATCGTGCGACACGGCACCGTGAACATGGGTATCGCCGTGGCGTTGGAGCAGGGCTTGATCACCGTCGTCGTCGCCGAGGCCGATCGGAAGCCGTTGGCCCAGATCGCGCGTGAGGCGAAAGACATCGTCAATCGCGCCAAGAATGGCAAAGCACGGCCTGAGGAAATGCAGGGCAGCACCTTCACGGTCAGCAACCTCGGCATGTTCGACGTCGATCAGTTTGTGGCGATCATCAATCCACCTGAAGCGGCGATCCTGGCCGTGGGTTCGGTGCGGGAGGTGCCTGTGGTGAAGAACGGACAAGTCGTGCCGGGCAAGACCATGAAAGTCACCATCTCAGCCGATCATCGCGTGACCGACGGCGCGGAAGCGGCGAAGTTCTTGCAGGAAGTGAAGCAGAATCTGGAAGAGCCGTTGCGGTTGTTGGTGTAACTGGAAGTTGCGCCACGTCGTACCCGGCACGTTGTGCCGGCGACGCGCCAGGCGAGCGGCCCACTGTGCTGAGTAGCACAGAGACCTGGGCAGATTGGAAAATAGAGGTTAAAGCCGCCGATTGGATTCCGATCGGCGGCTCTGTTTTGGAGTATAATCTTCGCAAGCGTTTGATCTCAGGGCCAAACCGATGAACAAACAAAAATTGCTCAAAAAGATTCTGGCTGGTTCGCAGAATGTTCGGTTTGACGAAATGATTATGCTGGCAGAGGCGTTTGGCTTTCGTCTGTCACGTGTAAGCGGGAGCCATCACATCTTTATTCGTCCTGGCGTCCGTGAGTTGGTGAATCTTCAGAATGTGAAAGGGCAGGCCAAGCCCTATCAAGTTCGACAGTTTCTTCGGATTGTGGAACGCTACAATCTGCAACTGGAGGATTAAGTGTGAAGAACGCTCATTATCACATCAATATTTTTTACAGTCAGGAAGACGGCGGCTACATCGCCGATATTCCTGATTTGGAGGCTTGTTCAGCCTTTGGAACAACGCCGGAGGAAGCCTTGCGTGAAGTGGAAATCGCGAAGACAGCATGGCTGGCGGCGGCGCGCGCAGCTCGGAAGCCAATTCCTAGGCCGCGCTATCGTCCCGTCATCTATCAGATTGCTACGGCCTGAACCAGGTGATTAACGACCACCGCGACAGCCGCCGATCCAACAAGGGTCGGCGGTTTTTATTTGGATTGAGGTCATTGACTAGGGACATTCATGGTAAGATAAAAAGCATAGGTGAGGCGAACTATTAGGAGCTATCTGATGAAGCTGCATCGTCGTTCCTTGCTTTTGCGGTGCACTGCGTGGACCGTGCTGATCTTGTTGATCGGCAGTTTGGCCTCCTGCACGATCGCGCCGTCTTCGACGATCGATCCTCCACTTTCCACGATTCGTGTGGTGATGGACAATAACTATCCGCCCTATGTCTTCGAAGACGATCAGGGCCAGATCAGGGGTATCCTGGTCGATCAATGGAAATTATGGGAAGAGCGCACCGGCGTGAAGGTTGATCTTAGCGCGCTGCCCTGGGGCGAAGCGCTTCAGCGGATGAAGGCCGGAGAGTTCGACGTCATCGACACTATTTTCTACACCGACGAACGTGCCACAAGTTTCGATTTTACGCCGGCCTATGCCCACATCGATGTTCTCATTTTCTTCCAGAACAATATTTCTGGCATCGCCGATGCCGGAGACTTAAAAGGCTTTCGTGTTGCAGTTAAATTAGGTGATGCCAATGCCGATTATCTCGTCAATCAGGATATTACCGATCTGAGCTACTACAACAGTTATGAAGAGATTATCCAAGCGGCGGCGAGAAGAGAACAGGCGATCTTCGTCATCGACCAACCGCCCGCGTTGTATTTCCTCTACAAGTATGGCATTCAAGATCAATTCAACCATTCTGCGCCACTTTACAGCGGCGCGTTTCACCGTGCAGTTAAGAAAGGCAACACGACCGTTCTCGACCTGGTGCTCGACGGTTTTTCTCGCATGAACAGCTCGGAATATCAGGCGATTGATCGGCGCTGGTTGGGCACTAGCGAATTCAACAACTTGCAGCAATTTGTACCGTACCTGGTGGTAGGGACGACTATCGTTCTTCTGATCATCCTCGCCCTGATCGTGTTCAACCGCATGCTGCAAAAGCGTGTTGGGCAGCGCACCCGGGAATTGGAAGAGACGGCTGCGGCATTGCACGACAGCCGCCATTTCCTGGCGGATTTGATCGAATATGGCGGCGCGTTGATCTTTGTCAAAGATCGTGACGGTTGCTATGAGCTCATCAACCGTAAGTGGGAAGAAGTGACCGGCCTGAAACGCGAAGAAGTGATTGGGAGGACCGACGAGGTGTTGTTCCCCGGTCCTGTTGGCCGACAATTCCGCATGAATGACCTGGAAGTGATCGGGACGGGAAAGGTGCTGGAAAGAGAAGAAATACTGGAAGATGCCCGGGGCAAGCGATATTTTATTTCGATCAAGTTCCCTCTGCGCGGTAAAGATGGTCACATTCGGGGCATCTGTGGAATGACCACCGAGATAACCGAACGCAAGCGGACGGAGCAGGCGCTGGAAGAAAGTGAAGAAATCTTTCAGCTGTTCATGGAACACAGTCCGATTTACGTGTTTTTTAAGGATGCGCAAACCCGTGCCATCCGTCTAAGCAAAAACTATGAACACATGCTCGGCAAATCACTACCCGAATTGCTCGGCAAAACGATGGATGAATTGTTTCCCTCTGAACTGGCCAGAAGCATGATGGCAGATGACCTGAGGACCTTACGAGAAGGCAAACAGATTGAGGTCATAGAAGAATTGAATGGGCGAATCTATAGAACGACCAAATTTCCCATCATTAAGCAAGGACACCCCGGCTGGCTGGCAGGTTACACCATCGATATCACTGAGCAGAAGCAGGCCGAGCTGGCCCTAAAAGAAAGTGAACGCCTGCTGAATCGTTCGCAGGCGATTGCACAGGTAGGACACTGGATGTGGGATACGCGGACTAATAAAGTGACCTGGTCTGATGAGATGTATCGCATCTTTGGAATTGATCGTGAGTCCTTTACGGGCAACTTGGACGACATCGTCAATGCCGCCATCCATCCTGACGACAAAGAGCGGGTTGTGAAGTCGAATGAGGCTGTGCTGACCGAACAGAAGCTTGGAACACTCGAATATCGTGTCGTGCGGCCAGAGGGCTTGATTCGTTACGTCTGGGCGCAACCCGGGGACAGTGTTTGCGACGAAACAGGAAAAATCATGCTCCTGTCAGGAGTTGTGCAGGACATCACCGAACGCAAGCGGGCCGAGGAAGCGCTGCGCCAATCGGAAGACAAATTTTCCAAGGCGTTTCGCACCTCGCCCGATTCCGTCAATATCAATCGCCTGAGCGACGGCTTATACCTCGAAATTAACGATGGGTTCACGGCGATAACGGGCTATACCCCCGCTGATGTGGCAGGCAAAACATCGCTGGAACTAAATATCTGGGCCGACCCGGCCGATCGCGCGCGCCTGGTGCAAGGCTTGCAGGAACACGGCCAAGTGTCGAATCTGGAAGCGCCATTTGTAATGAAGGATGGGCGGATTATCACGGCCCTCATGTCCGCCGCGGTCATTGAAGTCGCAGGTGAAAAATGCGTCCTATCCATCACGCGTGACATTACAGAGCGCAAGCGGGTCGAGGACGAAGTCCGCCGTTTGAATGAAGACTTGGAGCAGCGGGTGCTTGCACGCACGCGTGAACTGGCCGAGGCGAATGCACGGCTCACCGAACTCGATCAGCTCAAGTCGAAGTTCGTTTCGGATGTGTCGCACGAACTGCGCACGCCGATTGCCAATTTGAAACTCTACATCGATCTGCTGGAACGCGGCAAGCCGGATAAACAGTCCCAATACATCAGGGTCCTGCACCAGCAGGTGCGGCGCGTGGCCGCGTTGGTTGACGATATTCTCGATCTGTCGCGGCTGGAGCGCCGCCAGGAGCAGGGCTTGATCTATCGGGCGGTGGCACTTAACGAGGTGGTCGATCAGATCGTGCTGGCGCATCAGCCACGCGCGGAAGCCGATGGATTGCTCTTGATCTTCGAGTCCGCCTCCCCGTTGCCGCCGGTGCGCGCTGATGCGAACCAACTGGCGCAAGTCGTGACCAATCTGGTGACCAACGCATTAAACTATACGCCGGCCGGCTACGTGCGGGTGAGCACTTATGTGGAGAACGCCGAGGTGTGTCTGCGTGTGGCGGATAGTGGCAGCGGGATTGCGGCTGAGGATCTGCCGCATATCTTTGAACGGTTCTATCGCGGCCGGTGTGTACTCAAGAATGATATGCCTGGAACGGGATTGGGTCTGGCGATCGTTAAGGAGATTGTCGATCTGCATGAAGGGCACATCGAGGTGGATAGCCGACCGGGCCACGGTACGACCTTCCGGGTGTGGCTGCCGCTGGCGTCGGCGATCTAAAAGATCCCAGTTTTTCTAACTATGGGTCATCCGGCTTCAGCGGGAATTGGTCAATTTAGAAACCGGGTTTCTCCATGTTAAACGTTCAATTCCATTTGGAGCGTAGAAACCCGGTTTCTTTTTCCCGTTTAACCCGGAAAAGCCCTAACTATCAGACTGGATGTTAACATCGCTCAAGGGGTCAGCAGTTGAAATGAATACAAGAAGCGATCGGCATCGGCGGGCACGTAGCATTCCGGCGAAGCCAGTACGGCAGCGTAGTAGAAACGTTCCTTCACCAGGTAGGTTCTAAAGCGGAGAGTGAAGGCCTGGCCCTGATCTTTAGACGTGCCTTCCAGCGTGGTATCCAAGCCGGCGTAGCCTTGCAGGGTAAACGGACTGGTTTCCACGAGCTTGCCGACGCGGGTTGCGACGATCACATCTCTCCAAATCTCCAGAGTTGTCTGGGGCGTCTGCTGGCTCTTCCGGATAGCCGGCTGATCAAAATAGCCAATGCTGTACCCGACCTCACAGTCTCCTTGCTTGGCGACAAAATCGGTCAGGTGTCCTTTGACGTTCGTGCCATCGAACGCTGGAATGGACGCTGTGGACTCTTTCGGTTTTCCAGGTACCGAGATCGAATATCTGCCGCCAGCCGGGGCATACTCGGCCCAGATTGGAGCGGGTGCGACGGTCCCCGTGCCTGTTGGCGCTGAAGCGAGGAGTTTAGCCCGATCGGCCAGTTTGTACGTGAAGGCGCTCAACGGAAGCGGCGGCAGATCATTCTCTCGATAGGCCATGGCGATGAACACGACAGCCTCGTCTTCGCGAAAGATGGCCACATCCATGGTCCACCTTTCCTTCCCCTCGATGTAGGTCATTGAGACTCCCGACGACGCATCACCGAGTCGATCCAGGTTAGACAAGGCGCTTTTCGAGACAACGCGCCTGGCTAGATCGCCCGCCATCGTCGAAAGCAGTCCTTCGGGATTGCTCAAGAGGAGATCGACCGCCGCCCGATCGACTGGATCGGGCACGCGCATCGTCCATCCCAGGATGAGTTCCGGGTTACGGCTATCGAGCATGAAACCAAAGTTCGCTTCTAGCGTCGCGCCCTTGAAAGATTGTGCCGGATCAAAAAGAGCGTCTTTGGACGACCACGGTTCAAAGCCAGACGGCAAATCGGCCAGCCATAAGGTGATGTCAGAGTAACTGTTGACGGGGACAGTCGGTGTAGGCTGGATCGTGGGCTTGGGGATCGGCGTCGGTTGCGGGGCTTGTAGCCTATCGCAAGCGGCCAGAGAGAGCAACGCACAACACAGCAGGATGAGGGCAATGGTTTGTTTCATAGTGATCGGGAAGTTCCTGTTTGCGGAGTTACCAGTGATGAAGATCACTTACAATCAGGCTTGCAGTATACCGAGAATGAGGATGAGCGTCAAACTTATGGTTCGCGTGGGGTATAACGCAAAACTGTAGGGCACGCTCAAGGCGGATGACAATCCGCCGTTTCCAACCGCTGGATTGTCACGCGCAGCGAGCGGGAGCGTCGGCAGGCAAGTCACCAACACTTTTGCGTTATACTCGTTCGCGTGCGGTGCATCTCAGGGCAGGGCGAAACCTCCCGTGGCACTGCACCTGTTGGAGGCATATGTGGTGGGCATTTTTTCCGCTAGGGGGCATGCAGGCATCATGCGGCAGGTCAGTCGACCGTACCCTGATCGTCAGAGCGCGGAGCGGAGACCTGCCCAAGAAGCGAAATGCACGCGTTCTCGTGACTGGCGCGCAACTATTGGGCCGATGGTTGGAACTTAAGAGTTGTGAAGCTGCGTCAGTTCTACGCTCACATCCCACAACCTCTTCCACACGGCGCGATCGTAAGCGGGTTGATAGGCCTTTACTTGTTGGCAGTGCTCGTCGAAGTATTTCCCGGTCACGGCCTCAAACTCTGGCGCACCCGCTAATCGAACGTAGGCTTCGGCCATTTGCGCTGACGTGATGGCCTTACTGCGCTTGATCTCGTAGGCCCAGCGTTTCCAGCCGGTGATATATTCATAGCGCCCTTTGTCGATCTGCACGCTTGGCACGCGGATACAATTGATGGTGACGCCCGTCTCTTGCAAGCGTTCGGCCAGATCGAAGGCGAACATGACCTGCGCGATCTTCGAGTGATAGTAAGCGTGCTGCGTGCTGAACTTCTTCTGTCCCGCGAGGTTGTCGAACTCGATCGAGAGAAATGGGTAGGTCATCAGTCCTTTTGAGGCGATAGTCAACACGCGTGAGGGCGCGCTGGCTTTTAGCGTATCGAGCAGCAAGTGGGTCAGCAGGAACGGGCCGAGATGATTGGTGGCGAAGATCACCTCGATGCCGTCTGCGGTAAGTGTGGGTTTCTTCAAGGTGTGATCGAAATTGGCGGCGTTGTTGATCAGCACGTCGAGGCGCGGATACTTTGCTGTGAAGTCGGCCACGAACTGGCGGATCGATTGCTGCGACGACAGATCGCATTTCATCAGATCGACTACTTGATTGCCGGTCTGCGCAACGATCTCCTGCCGCACGGCTTCACCAGCCTGCACGTTGCGGCACACCATGACGACGGTGTGGCCCAACTTCGCCAGGCCGCGCGCGGTCTCGCGTCCGATGCCAGCATTGGCTCCGGTCACGATGATGATTTTGTTCTGTGAAGGGTTCATGCTGTCCTCTTTACTCTGGCGTGGTGAGCGCCTTGGCTAACAACTCGATTAAGGTATTCAAAACATGGTCATACTGATCGACGCCGATCTGGTCGCGGTGCAGCGTCAACAGGGTGACAGCGCTGATAACTCGTGCGAACAAGATCGGATCACCTTTGATGATTTCCCCCCTGCGCTGTTCCATTTGCAGATAGGGCACGAGCAGTGCCAGCCCGGTGTTATTGCTGGCGGCCAACTGTTCGGGTGTCGCGTAGTCAGCCAGCAGCTGCAATTCATCGGGATGGGTCAGTAAGCGCCGGGTGAGGGCGTTCGTCTCCAACTCGTGCACGATGCCGCGCAGCAGGCGTGCGATGCCTTCACGGGCGTCAGCGGCGTTAGCCAATTCGGCCCGCATCTTGGCTTCGATGGCTGGACCGTCTTCCGCCAGTACTTCCAGGAACAACGCCTCTTTCGACTCAAAGAACACGTAGAAGGTGCTCTTGGCAATGCCGACGGAACTGGTGAGGTCTGCCAAGCTGGTCTTCTTGAGGCCCTGGCGCGCGAACAAGTCGCGCGCGGCGCGCATCATCTTCTGGCGCAGGCGGGTCTTTTCTTTTTCAGTAAAGGGCGGTGGCATCTCGGTTATCCTGAAAACGATTATCTATTTTTGTTTTCAAGATAACTATACCGCACTTGCGGCGGGGCGTCAAGACTGCAGCGCGTCCTTGTCGCGCCAGAACAAATCCCTCAATGCTTTACCGCCCAAAACGGACGATAGTCCGCCGTTTTCAACCGCTGAACTTTCGCGCGCAGCGAGCGGGGCACCCGCGTAGATCAAAACGGAAGCCGATCCACGTCGTCTTGACGAATGAGCGAAATAGAATTAACTTGTGTCCGCAAATTACGGTTCTTGAAAGAACGATATGGCACCCACACTACGAGTTCAGTTTCTGGGTAAATTCAAGCTCACCTATGAGAATGTGTCTGTAACGGGTATCAACACTCCCCGGCTGCAATCCTTGTTGGCCTATCTGGTACTGCACCCTGGCGCGTCACAACCGCGCCGCCAGATCGCCTTTTGTTTGTGGCCCGATTTACCGGAAGACCGCGCCCGCGCGAATCTGCGCAAACTCTTCTATCAATTGCAGCGCGCGCTGCCCGGCGCGGCGCATTTTCTGCACGCCGACAAGTTCAACGTGCAGTGGCAACCGACCGCGGCCGTTGCCGTCGATGTCGCCGAATTCGAAGCGCAGGCTGCGCTGGCAACCGGATTGAGCCGGGCGTTCGAACTTTATCGCGGCGATCTGCTTCCCGATTGTTACGACGATTGGATCGTGCCCGAGCGTGAACGCCTCAAGCAAGTTTATCTGGATATGCTCGAACGCTTGATCCGACAGAAAGAAGCCGATCAAGATTATGCGGCGGCGCTGCGCCTGGCTCAGGAGCTGCTGCAGCGCGATCCGCTGCGCGAAGAAGTTCAACGTCACGTCATGCGTCTGCATGTGCTGCATGGCGATCGCGCCGCGGCCCTGCGTGTTTATCAAAACTGTGTCACCGTTTTGCAGCGCGAGTTGGGCGTCGAGCCTGGCCCGCTTACGCGTCAAGTCTACGAGCAGCTGTTGGATTATCACGAGCCGGCGTTCAACATGTTGCCGCTGGCCGGGGCGCTGGAATTGATCGGGCGTGCAGCAGAGTGGGCCAGCCTGCAAGCCGCCTGGCGAAGTGCCGTGTTGGGCCGTCCGCACATGGTATTGATCACGGGAGAAGCCGGCATCGGCAAAACGCGTCTGGCCGAAGAACTGCTGATCTGGGCCGATCGCCAGGGCATCGCCGTGTCCAGCACGCAGTGCTATGCGGCCGAAGGGGCGCTGGCTTATGCGCCGATCACGACCTGGCTGCGCGAACGGCCGCTGACTCATTTAGAGCCGATCTGGTTGTCGGAAGTGGCGCGGCTCGCGCCGGAGTTGGGAAGCCGATCGGTTGGCGCCACGCCCGCCGGTCCCTTGATCGAACCGTGGCAGCGTCAGCGTTTTCGCGAAGCGTTGGCGCGAGCCGTGCTCGGACTTGACTGGGCTACGTTTGTTCCCGTGCTGTTGTTGATGGAAGACTTGCAATGGTGTGATTGCGACACGCTGGAATGGCTGCACTATGTGCTGCGACTGAATCCTCGTGCCCGGCTGCTATTGGTCTGCACTCTGCGCAGTGAAGCGATGTGCAAAGATTGCGCGCTGGATGATCTGCTGGCGGATTTGCGCCGACAGAAGTTGTTGACCGAGATCGATCTCAAGCCGCTGAATGAAGCAGAAACTGCTGCATTGGGAAAGCAAGTGCTGGGATACGAAATCGCGGCTGCTGCTGTGAGTGAGTTGTATCGTGAAACAGAAGGTAATCCGCTCTTTGTGGTGGAATTTGTGCGAGCCGGGATGATGGTACACGCCGGGGGGGCGACGGGAGAGGCCAGCGTTTTGCCGCCGTTGGTGCAGGCGGCGGTCTCCGCCCGATTGGCTCAGTTGCCACCCACGACGCATCGACTCATGGAACTGGCGGCTGTGATCGGCCGCGAGTTCACGTTTGACGTGTTAGCCCGTGTTAGTGGAGAAGACGAAGAGACGCTGGTTCAAGCGTTGGATGAGCTCTGGCGGCGGCGCATCATTCGTGAGCGGGGCAAAGATGCCTACGACTTTAGCCATGATAAGCTGCGCCAGGTGGTTTACGGGCAGCTGAGCGACACCCGCCGGCGACGACTGCATCGCAAAGTCGGAGAAGCGTTGTCGCTGGCAGCTGCTGATCGGGTTGGTCTGATCAGCGGGCAAATCGGATGGCATTATGAACAGGCCGGCGATGAACAGATCGCGGCGCAATGGCTGTATCAAGCAGGAGAAGCGGCCGCGCACGTAGGCGCGCTGGCTGAGGCGCTGGCCTATTTCGAGCGCGCGCTGACGTTGACTCTGGAAATGAATTTGACTGAGCGTTATACCATCGTGCTGGCGCGTGAAAAGATCCATCACTTGCAGGCGGCGCGCCAGGATCAGGCGCATGATCTGGCGGCGCTGGAGACATTGGCCGCAGCCTTGAATGATCCAGCCAAGCAGGCACAAGTCGCGATAGAACGCGGTCATTACTGGTTCGAAACATCCGAGTTCTCATCGGCGGTGGAATCTACTCAGCTGGCCTTGAATTGGATCGGGCAAGCCACAGATCGCCATGCGCAGGATGCATCATCCGCGATCGAGTTGAGCCGCCTGGAGTTTGCCGCTTACGATGTGTGGGCTGCGACTTTGCTGTGCCAGGGCGAGAGCCAGGCCGCGATCGTTCAGGCCGAGCACGCTCTGGTGTTGGCGCGTGCTGCAGGATTACGCCGCGAAGAAGCGCGCGCGCTGTCGGTTCTAGCCGATGCGCTAACCAACGAGCCGGAGGGCGTCGCCTATCTTGAAGCGGCTTTGCTCAGCTATCGGGAAGTGGGCGATCAGGTGGGCGAATGCACCTGTCTGCAATTGCTGGGTTATCTGCTGCTGTATGAGGCGAACTATGATCGGGCGGCTCGCTATTACGAACAGGCGTTGCAGCTGGCGCAGCAGATCGGGTTTCGGCGCGGTGTGGTCGATGCGCTGTACCGTCTGGGGCATTTCCACAATCAAGTCGGTGACTATCTCGGAGGAAAATGCTACCTGGAACAAGCCGTGGAGATGGCGCGCGAAGATCACAATCGCAGACGATCGGCGTATTGCCTGTTTAATCTGGCGGTCAGCCATCAGGGATTGGGACAATTCAAGTTGGCGCTTAAACATGATCGTGAGGCGCTGTCCATCTGCCAGGCCATCGGCGACAGCAATGCTGAAGTGAATGCCTGGATAATTCAGGGCGCGATCTTCATCGAGTTGGAGCAGTGGGCCGCAGCCGCCCATGCTTACCAGCAGGCGTGGCGCATTCTTGAAGAGTTGTCTGACCTGACGGCACTGTTCTATCTGCGGGCCAAGCTGGCCTATATCTTGCTCAAACAGGGTAACGTGCCGCAGGCTCAAGACTACGTGGACGAAGTATTGGCGCATGAAGCGAGTCATGGCAGCTTGTGGAGCACAGACGAAGGCCCCGTCATTATCTACATGCATTGTTGGAAAGTGCTGCATGTAGTGGGTGATCCGCGTGCCGATCGCGTGTTGGATGCTGCCTATGCTGTGCTGCAACAACAAACCGCACGGATCGCAGATGAAGCCCTGCGACAAACCTTCCTCCAGAACAAGCGCGAAAACCGGGAGTTGATCGCCGCCTGGGGGCAGAAGCGCCAGCGGTCGGCCCAACCAGCCACTACGCTTTAGCGCGTCCCCGCTTCGCGTGGGGGTCGGTCTAGATTTCTCGATCGGGACGCATCCTTCGACTCCATTCCGCAAAAAGCGCGGAATTCCGCTCAGGATGCTTGACGTCTTTCTTCCAGGAACTTTTCGGACCAAGAACTAACCTCGCCGATTCTGCAAGCAACGCAAAAGCAACGATCGTTTTGTTACACTGTTGCCAGTCGCAGATTCAACCAACTGGTAGAGTGTGCCATGCCCGGTCTCACGGCCCCCGACGGCCTCGATTTCAATTCGCATCCTCAGCTGTTCCTGGTACGGGTCTGGTGTGAGGACCTGGGACAGGGTCGCCTCGAATGGCGTGGCCGGGTTCAGCATATCGGCAGCGGCGAAGTGCGCTACTTCCACGATTGGCTGCCGTTGATTGCCTGTCTGCAAGAGATGGTTAGTGACTCATCTGATCACATGCGGGGAATCTAACATCCAAGGAGATACAGTGAACACGAAACAGGTTGTGCGTTATACCACGTTGATCGGCGTGGCCCTGCTGCTTGTATTGGGTCTGACCGTGGCGGCATTCGCTGCACCTGCTGTCGCCGTACGCTACGTCGTTCCCGGCGGCGCGACGAGCGGCGCCTGCGCTAGTTGGGCGGCGGCCTGTGATTTATCCTATGCTTTAAGTATCACTACATTCGGCGATGAGCTGTGGGTCAAAGCGGGCACGTACAAGCCGACGACGGGCAGCGATCGCAGCGCGACGTTTCAACTTATCACCGGTGTGGGCATCTATGGTGGCTTTGCGGGCGCTGAAACGACGCGCGATCAACGCAACTGGACGGTGAACGTCACCATTCTCAGTGGCGACATCGGCGTGAGTGGGGACGAGAGCGACAATGTCTATCACGTTGTCACGGGCAGTGCCACGGACAACACGGCGCTGCTCGATGGCTTTACCGTGACCGGCGGCAATGCCAACGGTTCGAACCCGGACGATCAGGGCGGCGGGATGTACATCGTGGATGGGAATCCCAAGGTGCGGAACATCGTCTTCAGCAACAACGCTGCGACAACTGCCGGTGGTGGAATGTACAACGATCACGCCAGTCCTGATCTGCAATTTGTGACCTTCAGCAATAACACCAGCACAGGTCACGGCGGTGCCCTGGTAAACAGCAACAGCAGCCCAACCCTCGTGAACGTCACTTTCAGCGGCAACACGGTGACAGACGGCAACGGGGGCGCCATGTTAAACGATTTCGGCAGCCCCATCCTCGTGAACGTCACCTTCAGCAGTAACACGGCAACGGGCGGCAATGGCGGTGCGCTGTACAACGACTTGGACAGTGTTCCATCGTTGACGAATGTGACCTTCAGTGGCAACTCGGCGATCATGGATTCCGGTTACAGCGGCGGCTATGGCGGCGCGATGTATAACTACGCTAACACCACTCCGCCTCGCTTGACCAATGTCACTTTCAGCGGCAACCACGCCGTCGGTTACGACGAACTTCATCCCGCTTATGGTGGTGCCATGTACATCATCGCCGGCAGCGTGGCGATCACCAACACGATTCTGTGGGGCAACACGCCCGATCAGGTCTTTGTTGACAACGTTGATTATCCTACGCAGATCGTTAGTCTTAACAGCAGTATCGTGCAGAGCGGTTGCCCGATCAGCAGCACCTGCACCAACCTTATCGCGAGTGATCCGCTCCTGGGCGCGCTCGGTATTTATGGCGGCAGTGTTCAGACGATGCCGCTGCTGCCGAACAGTTCGGCGATTGACACCGCGAACGATGGGCCATGCCCGGCGACAGATGCGCGCGGAGTGGCGCGCCCGATCGGCCCGCACTGCGACATCGGCGCGTTCGAGTCGAGCCGGTTCACGCTGGCGATCACCGGCGGCAGCAATCAGAGCACACTCATCAACACGGCTTTTGCGCAGCCCTTGCAAGTGAGCGTCGCTGCGAACAATGCGAGCGAGCCGGTCAACGGCGGCCAGGTCACGTTCACACCGCCGGCCAGTGGCGCGAGCGCAAGCCTCGTCACCAGTCCGGCGACTATCGCGACCGGTGCGGCGAGTGTGAACGCCACGGCGAATGGTGTGCGCGGCGCGTATGTTGTCAGCGCGACCATGGCCGGCGCGAATATCGTCGGCTTCACGCTGCGCAACATCGCTACCGTGATCTTCTACGTCAAGCCTGGTGCGAGTGGTGACTGCAACAGTTGGGCGACGGCGTGCGAGTTGCAGACTGCACTGGGGCAGGCTTTCTACGGCGATGAAATCTGGGTGGCGGCGGGCGTCTACAAACCGACGACGGGCAACGACCGCAACGCGACCTTTCAGATTCCGAATGGAGTAGGCGTCTACGGCGGCTTTGCCGGAACCGAGACCATGCGCAGTCAGCGTCACTGGACGACGAATATCACCACGCTCAGCGGAGACATCGGCACGATCGGGAACAGCAGCGACAATGTGTATCACGTTGCCGCGGCCAATGCGACCGATAACGCGACGGTGCTGGATGGCTTCACCGTGACCAGCGGACAGGGTACCGGCTATACGGGCGGCGGGGTGTATATCAACAACGGTAGTCTCTCCATCGCCAACTGCCGTATTACCAACAACTCGGCGGACTATGGGGGCGGCGTGTTCCAATCGGGCGACAGTGGCCGCGTGGCCGTGATCGACAGCCTGATCGATCTCAACACGACATCGAATCATGGCGGCGGTCTATACGTGAGCGGCAACCTGGAGTTGACGAATACGCAGATCGTATCGAACACGGCGGGCTTACATGGCGGTGGCGTGCATGTCAACACCGGGCGCGTGGATTTGTCTGGCGGCCTGTTTACCAGCAACAGGGCCGGCTTCAACGGTGGCGGCCTCAACGCGAACAACAGCGTCAACATCAGCGGGACGCAATTCATCAGCAATACGGCTGCCCAGGAGGGCGGTGGTTTGCTGCAATGGAATGCCGGTTACACGGTCACGGTGACCAACGCGCGCTTTGAACGCAACACGGCCGGGCAAAGCGGCGGCGGCGTGTGTGTCTCCAAGAGCGCCACGACGACTATCGTCAATACGCAGATCTTCAGCAACTCCGTCCAAGATTTCTACGGCGGCGGAATTTATCTCGGCTCAGGTAAAAATGCCAGGTTGTCAGGAAATCGGATCGAGGGCAATACGGCCTTTGGCGGCGGTGGGGTCTATGCTAACTTCGGCGACAATGCCGTGCTCTCTGATAACCAGCTCTATGGTAACCGGGCGCGGGGTTATGGCGGCGGATTGTATCTCATCAATAGCGTGAATATCACTTTGACCCATAACCAGATCGTGAGTAACACGGCTGATTACGGAGGCGGCGGGATCAGCCTGAGCTCGGCTACCGACGCGGCGCTGATCGGCAACCAGATCGTGAGCAACACCGCGGCCGAAGCAGGTGGTGGAATCTATGTGAATATCAGCCCCAGACCAACGCTGCGCGATAATCTCATCTCGAACAACACGGCGGACAAGGGCGGCGGACTGGCGTTGCGGCATACCCATGATGCTTCTGTGATCAACACGGTCATTGCGGATAATAAGGCTCTGCTGGGAGGTGGCGTGCATGTTGAGGAATACTCTATTCAGTTCCTGCACATGACGCTGGCCCGCAACATTTCCACCGGTTATGGCGACGGCAGTGGTGTGGCGGTGGTGGACGGGGGATCATCAACGCATAGCACGGTGGCCATGACAAACACGATCCTGGTGAATCAGACGGTTGGCATTACGGTCACGGCTGGGAACACGGTCACGCTCAATGGCGTGCTGTGGTATGGCAATAGTATGGACATTGGCGGTGCCGGCAGTGTCAATGTGCAGAATGCCTTGACCGGCGATCCGGCGTTTGCGGCCGATGGGTATCATCTCATGCGTGGTTCGCTGGCGATCGATCACGGGATCGCGGCGGGTGTGACGACCGACATTGACGGCGACCTCCGTCCGATGGGTAGCGGCTACGACCTCGGTGCGGATGAGTTTCGCTTCAGGGTTTATCTGCCGTTGATCATGAAGTGATGAGATCAGCCCCGCCCGGCGGGCCAACGTGGTTCGCCGGGCGGGGTGTACTCCTCACTCGCTATTCATCACGCATTAAGCGGCCTGGTTCTTATCTTTCCGGCATCACGAAATCCTGGTATTGAGCCCGCCGCACTTTCTTGTCGAACTTGCCCACGCTGGTCTTGGGCCCCGGTTCGATGAAGACGACATACACGTCGCCGCCGCCTCATTCTCGTTGAGCTGCGGCCAGGGATAATCGGGACTGGCCGCGCCCAGCAGTTCTTCGTAAGCGTAGACCGATTCGAGTTTGCAATCGGCCGGCACCTTGTCATCCATCACCACGTAGTGCTTCACGCTCTTCAAATGCGGCGCGAGTTTTTCCTCGACGGGCAGTAGCGACGTATCGCCTAACACCACTTGATTTTCGGCATGATTTGGGTCGCGGGGATAACTGCATGACTCCACTGCAAAAGGCTCTCACCGCCGTCCTCCCCTGTGGGGACGGCGTGTTGCGCGTTCAAATCCGCCCCGAGGACGGGGCTTCGCCCAGCGCGTCGCCGGCGCATCGCGCCGGGTACGACGTGAGCAGTTTTTTAGTGGAGTCACTTCATTGTATGACGAATCCGTGGCGAATCAACCATGTGACGGCTTACATGAACCAGGCGTCTTTACAAAGAATTTACATCCACACCACATCGCCACAACTTGCCAGGTGCATGATGAAGCTAGCCGCGGCGTGTCATTGCCTGCTCAGGCTGGATTGCCAAATCCAGCTGCCCACGCGGATTTGGCAATCCGCTTTGAGCAAGTCTATTCCAGAGAGGAAGGAACCATGAACCGAAAGACTCGTTTGCTAGTTGTTGCCTCAGGTGTGGTGTTGATGTTGTTGATCACCTTGTTGATGGTGAACGTTACTTCAGCCTCGATCGATGCGATTGCGATCGAGGGCACGCTCACCTTGCCCGCTGGATCGCTGCCCGTCCCGATCGGCACGCACGTGATCCTTCTGAACCCCGACCGATCCGAGCATGGCCGATCAATGGTGGATGTCAATACGGGCGCGTTCGGTTTTGCGGGATTGACGCCCGGCGTCTATCTGGTGCGCGGCGAACCCCCGATCGGATCGCTCACTTATGCGCCGTCGCGTATCGTGCCGGTGCACGTGATCACGGCTAACCTCACGCTGCCGCCGATCGCGTTGACGCATCCCAGCGTGACAGGTACGGTCTACGCACCCGATGGCGTGACACTAGCGAATGCGTGGGTCAACGTCTTCGAGCATGATGTGCTGGTGGAGCACCGCCTGACGAACTCCGGCGATTTTGTGATCGGCGGACTGCCGACCGGCACGTACTCGTTGCAGGCCGAACCGCTGCCCGATCAGCCCTTCTGGTTCTCGCGCTTCATCACCGTCGCGCTGCAACCGTCGGCGTCGCAATACGTGACCCTGTCGCTGCGTGCGGTGCAGATCGCGGGTGTGACCAAAGAAGGGCCGAATCCGATCGAGGGTGCGCGCGTGTACGCTGTGACGATCCACGGTGAACATCGCGTCGATGTGACCGGCCCGCAGGGCCAGTTCGCCATCGGCGATCTGCCGCTGAACGAAGTCGCTTCGATCAAGGTCGAGCCTCCGATCGATCGGGGCGGGCTGCTGCCCCCGCCGATCAAGGTGATCACCACGCCCGATCTCAATCTCACGCTATTCTTCGGCGTGCCCGATAAGATCGTGCGCGGTCTGGTCAAGACTAACGTCAACGTGCCCGTGCTGAATGCAGTGATCGAAGCGCATCGCGTCGATGCATTGGGCCGTGATATGACGTTGAGCGATGCAAGCGGCGCGTACACGCTGACGCTGGCGCCCGGTCTGTGGGCGGTGGATGTGCGCCCGATCAGCACCACCGTGCCCGCGCACTGGTTCGAGCCGAATCCGCCGCGCACGGTGCAGTTCGATGATACGCTGCTGCCCGAACGCAAGATCATCAACTTTGTCGTGTTCACGGCGGATGCCACCGTCAATGGATCGGTGCAGCTGCCGGGCGGCGGTGTGCCGCCGTTCACGGTGACAGTCGCGCTGCACAACGACGAAGGTCTCGGTGTCGCGCAGCCGATCGATCCGAGTGGCAACTTCTCGTTTATGCTGCCGCACGGCGTGTACAATCTCGATCTGCGCGTGGCGAGCCCGTTGTTTGCGGCGCCGCCGCTATCGCCCGTTCACGCGCGCCCATTGACGACGACGAACCTGCCACCCATCACGTTGATTCCGCGCGATGCCATCATCACCGGTACGCTGCGCGATGGCGCGAGCGGGCCGATCGAAGATGTGCCGATTATTGCGTGGAATCCGAGCACGCATGCGACCTTCTCCACCCGATCGGCTTCCGATGGCGTCTATGTGATGAATGTGTACAGCGGTACGTGGTTCGTGCGGCCCGCACCGCTGCCCGATCAGCCGTATGTGTTCGACGACGATCCGGCCAATGTGACGGTGAACGCGGCCAGTGTTACGCCGGACATCGACTTCACGCTCCTCACTGCCGATGCCACGATCCACGGCGTGTTGCTCGATCCCGATGGGATGCCCGCAACCTCAGCGTATGGTTTTGCCACAGCAAGAAATGCCGACGCGCCTGGTGGCGTGCACAACGGTGCGCCGATCCGCAATGGTGAGTTCGATGTGCTGGTTCCGGCAGGCACGTACACCGTCTCGATTCATCTGCCCGCGGGTCAACGCTTCATGTGGGATGGCGATCCGCAGGCGGCGACGGTGATAGCCGGTGACACGACGACTGTGACGTTCACGCTCATCGAGAAGAACGCGTTGATTCGCGGTGTGGCCTTCGACAAGCGCACCGACATCAGCGTCAACATCGATGGGCGGGTGTGGGCGCGCAGTAGCGCGGCGCGCGATGACGAGCTGTGGGTTGGCACGGATCTCAAGGCGGGCGGCTACTACACACTGCCTGTGCCTGCCGGTCTATGGCGCGTCAACTACGACATCGATCCGCTGGCGGATTACCTCAAGGCGGCCGGCCCGCGTAGTTACGGTATTCAAGCGGGACAGGTGCAGAATGTGAATCTGCCGTTGTTGAAGAAAGATGGCTTGCTGACAGGCACTGTCGTATTGACCGACGGCGTTACTCCCGCGCGCGATGCGATCGTGATCGCGGAAGGGCTTTCGCCGGAGATCAAGGATGTAGTGGTGCGCGCGCCCGTGCGCGATGATGGTCATTTTGTCATGCAACTGCCCTCGGGATTGTGGAATGTCCGATCGAGCCACGTGCACGATCCGCGCTTAATCAATCCGGCAGCGCGCGGCGTGTTCATCCCGCGCAATGGGTCGAACAGCGTGTTCCTGCAATATCGATCGCCCAACGCGGCCATCGTCGGCGCGCTGTCCCTGTCGAGCAGCGGCCCGCTGACCGGCACGGTGCACCTCTTTGGCTGGTCGAGCGATGATGCGTTTAATACGATCCTCGCGCCGTTGAACGGCAACTATGTCCTGCCGGTCATCAGCGGGCGACCGTGGAACATCGTGGCAGTGTTCGAGACGCACAACCAGTACTGGATCGCGCGCGCGCAAGTTCCGGTGCCGGGCCCGATCGCTGTGAAGGATCTCGTGCTGCAAGGGCCGAATCTGAAGCCTGCGCCGGTATCGGTACTGATCAATCCAGCGGAAGATCGCCTGATCGATCTCGACGACGGCACGCGTATCTTTATCCCGGCGGGCGCGCTGCCCACCGACGAGCGCGTGATCCTGCACATCACGCCGCTAGCAGCGGTGCCGCATCTCCGCAACGGCGATGTGCTGGGCTTAGGTTATGCGTTCGAGGCGTACACCGAAAGCGGCGAGCCGCTCACGGACAACTTCAATCAGGATGTAGTGATCACGTTCAAGTACAATCCGGTGGAGTTGATCGCGCGCGGTTTGAATATCAATCGCTTGAAGCCCGCATACTTCTCAACCACGACCAACAGTTGGACGCGGCCTGACAGCTACGTGGTGGATGAAGATCGGCATACCATCACCCTGCAGATCAACCATTTCACGTTGTTCGCGCTGGTGGGTGAGGAAGGAGCGGGGAATCAGGTGCTGCTGCCGATGGTGATTAGATGATGCGTGAAACGTAAAACGTAATGCGTAGTGCGTAAGAAAAAGCCCTTCGGGTGTGGAAGCATCCGAGGGGCTTTTTGCTGAGGTTTGTGCAGTATAGG
Source organism: Thermoflexales bacterium (assembly GCA_041738395.1). Classification (GTDB taxonomy): domain Bacteria; phylum Chloroflexota; class Anaerolineae; order Fen-1058; family Fen-1058; genus Fen-1058. The sequence continues at coordinate 1,860 of JBGSPW010000135.1, read as the reverse complement.
TTATTCGGACTCTTCCGCGTATTCGTCGATGACGCTGGTTGAAAGGTGAGTTAAGCGTTGATGGTCTGCGACGCTCGATCATTGCCATAGCACACAGTTCAATTCATAGGCTGTCAAAGAGCGACGCCGGAACTTTATTCCCTTTGAACCAATAGTGATGACTCGCATCGTAATGCCAGCCCAAGTCTTCAATGACCTGAGTGAATTCGTCTTTAGTGATCGAGAGCGAACCGATAGCACCTTTGTTCCACGCCTCAATCACGATCTGATTGAATAGGTGTTCCCCGTAAACCCCGTTGGAATCGGCGTCGACTAAAATTCGGTGAATAGCTCCGGCCAGATCAAAGCTATTGTTGGCTTTCAACCGTCGACGCAACCCAGTCTTGTGGAAGGTCAAAATCATCTCGCCAGCCAATACTGATTCCTTGTTTTTCTTCTTATGCATCGACCAGATAGGATCGCCCACTTGGGCCACGGCCGCTTTGAGCTCAGCCCCTGATTCAGCTGCCGCCGAAAGGATTGCCTCGAAATAGGCCACATTCCAATGCTGGAAAACGATCGAAAGCCACCGCTCGCTTTTCAGCATGCGCAGACAAGCCCGAACGCTGTCTCCAAGACGGGCGATGTATTCTTCTTCTGTGTGACGGAGTTCGCCGCCTACGATGACTTCCTTTTCCCGTGCTTCATTGCTTGGCGTCAAGCCTAGCCAATTGGTCCATAACACCGAGAGATCAATATATGAGATGTGCCCTCCATACGGCGGATCAGTAAAGATGTAATCAACTTTCCCGATCAATTGTTCGCTAAGTTCTTCAATGTCCTGGTGGTGAGATTCAAAAGAACCGTACCATCCGCCTGTGCTGCGCTTGAGGTTAATTGTCTGATCAATTTCACGCTTGGCGTCGATCACGTTATGCGCCCGTTCTTCAAATGTCGACCACGCGGGCAACTCAACCGGCTCTTTGGCAATCTTGTAGCGATAGATACTGAAGATACTCGTTCCACCTCTCGACGCGGCTCGACCCTTGGCGGATAAGAAAGTCTTATTCAACTTGGCCAACGTTGCGGACCAGGCAAGCAACATTCCCTGCCGACTGCTCGCTTCAGGAAGTTCATCTATTCTGGCTTTGAGCACTGCTAACGCCGCTAACTGCCGCTGCGTGAATAGATCAAGATAGAATTCTACATCCGAAGTGGCTGGGAGGCGGATATTGTCTGGAATAGGCACGGATCGCAGGATGTGCTCGAGACGAGCCGTGTCAAAACCTTGAATCTCGGTAAGTTGCGGCTGACAAACCGCTTTGAGGTGCTCTAGAGCCGATCGATAAGAATTGATTTGCCCGTCTGCGAGTCCGGCAATGCCCTGCGCCACAAAGTTGGCCAGGGGATTGATGTCGTTGTGAATCCCCATCCGGTTTTCAAGAAAAGCTTCGATAGCTGTGACCCCAGAGCCACCAAACGGGTCTAACACACAATCGCGTTCCCTGGAAAAACGCAAGATGTACTCACGAACCACGTTGTATGGACGCCGCGTAAAATAGGGATGAACGCCATAGTGCCGCTTCGCTTGCTGACGCTGAGCGGCAATGGGTTGCGTAATCGGTTGAATATTAGTGTAGTCGTTCATAGCGCCAAATGTTGAGCGCGTTCGCACAATGCGTCTAGCTCAACCACATCGATGTGCTTGGGCATATGTTGGTGATCATGAAAGGTACAGAGTACTAGTATTACAACGAGACTTTCATTACTACGAGACTTTCGACTTTTTCGGTTTTGAGCCGCGTTTCTGATGACGTTGCACGGTGTGCTTTCGATGCGACTGATAAGCCGCATAGTTTCGCTGTTGACGATACTCGATGA
>JBGSPW010000134.1:0-69383 GCA_041738395.1 Thermoflexales bacterium | reverse complement strand
CGCCGGGGACGGCGGCTAGAGCCAATACTGTTTAGATAAGTCAGCAGAGGTGGCTCCCACGCCGCCGGGCATGGGAGCCCGGCCCGCTAACTAAACAGTATTGCGGCTAGAGCCTTTTTGCAGTGGAGTCATGAAATCATCATCGCTTAAAAAACCTACTCCCAAGCAATACCTCTAAGGGGGTATTGTCGGAAAGTAGGTAATATGATAATCTTAGGCCGCATCACCCTACAATCTAAATAGGAGGAAATGTTATGACAAAGCGTTTTGCAGTTGTTGCGTTATCTGTTCTTCTCGTTATGCTCACTATCGTGGCGGTACAAGCGTCCACACTTAGTGCGCCCCCTTCACCCGGGACGGGTGAATCGTTCGGTGCCGTCCAGAATGCTGGAAGCGTCTTGGCCAATGCGGTCGTCACCTACTACAAGTTGGATGGAAGCATAGCCGCGACCAAGAATATCACCATCTCGCCTAAGGCGACCCAAGGTCTTGCTCCGCGCTTGCTTGATGGAACGGCTCAAGCACTTCCGAGTGGTTATGTTGGGTCAGCAGTCGTTTCAGCTGATCAGGATATTGTGGCTGTTTCCTATATCAACTGGACCGGCGCGGCGGCTGCCTTTGGTGGGGATACCAAGACCAGCGCCGACTTTGGCGGTGTGAATCTTCCGTCAACTTCACTGTTCTTCCCCAGCGCGCGGAATACCGACGATGAAGCGACTGAAATCACCATTCAGAATGCTGATTCGGCCGATGCAGTGGTTTACCTGAACTACTACGACCGCGATGGCCTTTTGATTGCGGCGGCTCGCACGACCAGCACTGCGATTCCTGCAGGTGCTCAGAAGACCTTCAAGCTGGTTGAAAACACCGGTTTGCCTGCGAGCTTCTTGGGTTCAGTGTTTGTGACTTCGACCAAGCAAATTGCCGGTGTGGCGATTGTGCACTGGACGGTGGCCTATGGCTCGCTCGGCTATAATGCTGAGCCTGGCACGGGTGGGGCGTCGAGTCTGTTCTTCCCCAAAGTGCTCCGCCGAAGCACCACTTTCAATGCGACGCCCGGCGCCTGCTCGACTTGGTTTGACTACAGCGGTGTGGTTGCTCAGAACATGTCGGCCAGTGCAGCGGCTAATGTGCGCGTATCGTTCTATGATCGCACTGGCGTGCTCGTAACTGCCTTCGACGACAGCATTCCCGTTCTGTCGTCGCACGGTTACAATACCCGTTTCAATGGTAATGCGCCGGTGGCCAATATGAACGCTCTGGGCTGTAACTTCTTGGGGTCGGTAGTCATCACCTCGACGGGTACCCCGATCGTAGGTATTCACAAGTATGGCGATGATGCGGACAAGTGGGCGGCTGGCTATAATGGTATTCCTAGTTCAGTTGGCGCTACCAGCCTTTACTTCCCGTACTTCTACCACACTGATCCGGCTTACACTCCGGGTGCTGGGACCCCGACCACTTGGGCACAGTATACCGGTTTGATCGTCCAGAACGTCGACACGGTTCCGGTGGACGTGTACGTCAATGTGCTTAGCCGCGACGGCGTGACGGTGTTGGCTTCGATTAAGGACCCGACTCCGATCGACCCTGGTGTTTCGCACGGTTACAATTCCCGCTATGGTGGTAACCTTCCGGCCGCTACCTTTGCCGTGTTACCGCAGAACTTCGGCGGCGGCGCTTTCATCACCACGACCGGCAAGGTCATCGGTGTGATGAGTACCTGGAACCCGGTGTTCGGCGGAGACATCAACGAAACGAATGCCTTCGGCAGGTAATCTGTAGTTTGTAAGACGTAGTTACTTAGGAACCATCAGAGACAATCTCTGGTGGTTCCTTTTTTTCTGATGAGGCAACGGTATGCGAATCGCCATGATGGGTACACGCGGTGTGCCGGCTAGTTATAGTGGATTTGAAACCTGTGTCGAAGAGCTGGGCAGCCGTTTAGTCGAACGAGGCCACGAGGTCACCGTGTATTGTCGCAAGCACCATATCCAATATACCGAATCGACCTACAAGGACATGCGGCTGGTCAAACTGCCGTCGATTCAAAACAAATATTTGGATACACTCTTTCATTCGTTTTTATCTGTGCTGCATGGCGTGCGCCAGCACTACGATGTGGTGTTGCTGTTTATTGCCGGCAACAGCCCGGTGTCATGGATCCCACGCGTCTTTGGCCAGAAGGTGGTCCTCAATGTCGACGGTCTGGACTGGAAACGGCAGAAGTGGAATCGCTGGGCGAAGCGCTATATTCAACTGGCCGAATGGCTGGCTACATTTTTGCCGAACGAGATCGTGACCGATTCGACCGTCGTGCAAAATTATTATCTAACGCGCTTCAAGTGTGCGTCAACCTATATCGCTTATGGCAGCGAGCTTCCACGCCGCCCGCCGGGCGACTGGCTGGCAAGATTCAATTTGCGACCACGTCACTACATTCTTTTTGTGGGACGCCTGGTGCCTGAAAACTGTGCGCATCATCTGGTGGAAGCCTTCCGCGGCTTGGAGACGGACATGGCGTGTGTCATCGTGGGTGATGCGTCCTATGCGGGGGAGTACATTACGCAGCTCAAAACGATGGCCGCTTCTGATCCACGCGTGATGATGACGGGCTATGTGTTTGGCGAAGGCTATCAGGAACTCGGCGCAAATGCCTATCTGTTCGTAGAAACATCGGAAGTGGGTGGTACGCATCCGGCGTTGACGCAGGCCATGGCCTTGCAAAATTGCGTCGTGGTCAACGATACGGCGGAGAACCTGGAAACGGTGGGGGCGGCCGGGTTGTGGTATCATGGCCGCACGGGCAGTGCTGCACTCCGGGCGGTGCTGCGCGAATTGATCGCCGATCCCGATCGGGTTGAGGATTACCGCCGGCGGGCTGCCGCACGGGCAAGCGAGCACTATAGTTGGGAGACGGTGACACGCGCGTATGAAACGTTGTTCAAGCAACTTGTAGCGGGCAAGTAAGCCGTGAGGTTGAAGTCGCTTTGCACAGGCGCAGTCCGAACGAAATTCTGTTGGTCATTGGGTTAGATTTGGCATTGACCGAGGCCGCGCTGTATCTGGCGCAGGTGGCGCGCCTTTATTTGCCGATCGGGCAGCTGCTGCCCGCGCGATTTGTGGAATTGCCCGCGTTGACCTATGCCATCATCATTGTCATTTGGCCGCTGCTGTTCGCGCGGTTTGCGCTTTATCAACCCTGGCGGCGTCCACTGTCACGGGAACTGCTGCAAACAACGTTGGCCGTTGGCTTTTCCGCGTTTGTCCTGGCCGGGGTGTTGTATCTCTCGTTCCGTGATGTCCCCCGTTTGTTATTCATCTATTTTGCCTCCCTCGATGTCATTCTGTTAATCCTCGTGCGCATCATCATCGATCTGGCGCGCGGCACGCGCTTGGGCCGGCGTCCCATGGCGCGCGTATTGATTCTGGGGGCGGGCAAAACCGGGCAGGATTTGGCAAATCGTATTCGCCGCGAACATCGATCGGGTGTGAAAGTAGCCGGTTTTCTAGACGACAATCCCGGTCCACCTACGATCAACGGTGTACGCGTGTTGGGCCAACTCGACGATGTCACGCGCTGCGTGATCAACGAACAAATCACCGAGGTGATTTTTGCCTTGCCCTCGCACGCGCACGAACGGCTAACCGAGTTGGTGGTGGAATTGCGCCGCTTTCCGGTTCTGATCAGTGTCGTGCCCGACATCCTCGATATCGCTTTCCCGCGAACTCGCGTCGAAAATACTTACGGCGTGCCATTGGTCCGTTTGCGCGATTCGTCAATCGAAGGCGGGGCGCGTATGGTGAAGCGCTTGTTTGACGTGGTCGTATCGAGTTTGGTGTTGGTGGTGCTCAGTCCGCTCTATCTGTTCATTGCACTGGCCGTCAAGTTGGACTCACCTGGCCCCATCATCATCGCTCAAACCCGGATTGGCGAAAACGCGCGTCCTTTCAAGGTCTACAAGTTCCGCTCGATGGTGAACAATGCCGAAGCGCGTCTGCCGGAAGTGATGCGCGAAACGAGCGACGGAAAAATCGACTTCAAACGTCGCGATGATCCGCGCATCACCCGGATCGGGCGTTTTTTGCGGCGCTTCAGCTTGGACGAGCTGCCGCAGTTTTGGAACGTGCTGAAAGGTGAAATGAGCGTCGTGGGGCCGCGTCCGGAATTGCCGTGGCTGGTCGATCGGTATGAGCTGTGGCAGTGGCAGCGTTTTGCCGTGCCGCCCGGCCTGACCGGCTGGTGGCAAATCAACGGGCGCAGCGATCGGCCCATGCACCTGAACGTCAGCGATGATCTGTACTACATTCAGCATTATTCCCTCTGGTTGGATTGTTTAATCCTGTTCAAAACGATCGCGGTGTTGCTCAAAGGACAAGGAGCATACTAAGGCGTGGTGTCTTAGGATACATCTGTTCTATATCAACATCATCTCTAGTGAGGAGAAACACTGATGAAGCACAGAGTTCTTATTACATGTGTTCTGGCGTTTTGTGTAGTTTCTATACTAACGTGGGGAGTAGTTGCTCAGGGAAGGTCAGTAATTCCTACCGCTCTCGTTCAATACCCCTCTAACAGAGCGGACCTAGCCTATACAAGGAACATCACTTTCACCCCGGTTAGTATCCTACACATCCCGCTAGTGCGACGAGAGGAGTCCGGGTGGTCTATCATTGCTCAAGTTAATGATGGCGCAGGCGCCAGCATGGGATACAATCCAAACATTGCGATTGATTCAACGGGCATTGCTGATGTGGCTTGGATAGATACCCGGATGGCTAACCAGGACATTTTCTTCGCGTCTCGTTTGGGTGGAGAGAAATGGTTGCCAAACGAGAAGATCAATGATTCTTCAATAAGCCTTCGTAGTAGCAATGTCGCCATTGGAGCAGACGGATCAGGCAACGCTTACGCAATTTGGGATGATCGGCGCGACTATCCCAATAACAACATCTACTTTGCCTATCGACCAGCCAATGGAGCATGGGGCACTAATATGAAAGTCAATGAAAGTAACGGCGGCGCGTGCTGCTCCGACATTGCAGTCGACCCTGCAGGTAATGCATTCGCCCTTTGGGAAGATGGACGCAACCAGACTGGCGGTGGCGATATTTATTTCTCATACAAGCCCAAGATTGGCAATTGGGAAACAAACTTGAGGGTTAGCGAGGTCAGTTCCAGCACTATCTATAACGGATCTCCTGCTATTGCAATCGATGAAGTTGGAAATGCTTATGCCTTATGGATACAGAACCAAATAAGTGGTGAGTTCATCATGAATCGAGATGTGATGTTCAGTTATCGTCCAGCTGGAGGTCAGTGGGGAATCAACATCAAAGTGAACGACACAGATACGAACGGGATGACAATCCCTGATATTGCAGTCGATACCTCAGGCGACAGCTATGCTATTTGGTGCGATATCCGCAGTGGAAATGACGATATTTGGTTCGCCTATCGACCCGCTGGTGGGAACTGGAGTACAAACATCAAAGTGAATGACGATGTCGGTACCACCAGCCAAGCGCAACCGTCGATTACACTGGATGGAACGGGCAATGCTTATGCAGTGTGGCTCGACCAGCGAAACGGGCAGAATGATATTTACTTTGCGTATCTACCGAAAGGCGGCACCTGGGGGCCAAATATTCGCGTGAATGATCGCGATAGTTTGGTCGATAATTACTTTAGTTTTGGTTTTCCACGTATCGCGATTGACTCCAATAGCGGAATCCATGTTGTCTGGACCGATGTTCGCCACGGGAATGCAGACATTTTTTCTGCCTATCAACTGTGGCGACCATAAACATACCCGCGGAATGTTTGCAATACATCACCAGCTACGCAGCATTCTGCCTTCGGCGATAACTATTCGTGCACATAGGGGTCAACTCCAGCAATTCTCAATTTGACTGACAATGCTCGCGATGGATGGTCCCATCCATCACTTTCAATCGCCGGACACTTGCACCCATTCTCACTCCGCTTCGCTGCGGGGACTTCGTGCATGCAGTGCGGTATGTGACCATCCTGCAAGAGCGTTCACCCAAAATGAGAATTGCTGGATCAACTCCGGGTATAACGCAAAACTGTAGGGCGTGCTTGCACGGGATGGTACATCCCATGCCGCCAAGCGCCGGATGTATCCATCCTGCGCGAGCGCCCGAAAAGTCACCAACACTTTTGCGTTATACTCATCAACTCCACTGGCTTTGACGATTGCTTCATCCTCGGCTATAATGTTTCTGCTTTCACTCTTTAGAAGGGAATGTTTGCCACATGCAGTCGATAAACTCGACGCCCCTCGCGGACGTTTTTGTTGCCCCCGATCAACGGGAAGCTTTGTTGCAGGAAGCTAAGCATCTGCCATCGGTCGTGCTCAGTCCGCTCTCCATCAGCGATGTTGAATTGCTCGCCGTCGGCGCAGTCGCGCCGTTGACCGGCTTCCTCACGCACGATGATTACGAGCGCGTCGTTTCAGAGATGCGCTTGACTAGCGGCCAGGTATGGAGCATTCCGCTGACGTTACCGGCCGATCGTGCGTTTGCCGCTTCGATCAAAGTCGGCCAGCGGATCGCCCTCACCGAACCCGACGGGCATATCCTGGCGATCATGACCGTGCAGGAAAAATTCGGCTATGATAAACAGCGTGAAGCGCGCGAAGTCTTTGGCACCGAGGAAGACAAACACCCCGGCGTGGCGCGCCTCTACCAGCAAGGCGATATGCTGCTCGGCGGACCGATCGAGGTGATCAATCTGCCGCAAAATCGCCCATTCATGGAGCATCGCCTCACCCCGGCGGAGACGAAGCAGGTCATGGCGGACAAGGGCTGGAAGACCGTCGTCGGTTTCCAGACGCGCAACCCCGTGCATCGCTCGCACGAATACTTGCAGAAGGTCGCGCTGGAAATGGTCGATGGCTTGCTGCTGCATCCCCTCGTGGGCGAGACCCAGGCCGAAGACATTCCCGCCGATGTGCGCATGAAGTCGTACAAGGTACTGTTGGATAACTACTATCCACGCGACCGTGTGCTGCTCAGTGTTTTCCCGGCGGCGATGCGTTACGCCGGCCCGCGTGAGGCCATCTTCCATGCGCTGTGCCGCAAGAACTACGGCTGCACGCACTTCATCGTCGGACGCGATCACGCCGGTGTCGGCAACTACTACGGCACTTACGATGCCCAGCGCATCTTCGACAACTTCACGTATGCTGAATTAGGGATCACGCCGTTGATGTTCGAGCATACCTTCTTCTGTATGAAGTGCGAGGCCATCGTCTCTTCCAAGACTTGTCCGCACGACAAATCCAATCACTTGGTTTTCAGCGGTACCGAAGTCCGCCGCCGGTTGCGCGCCGGTGAACCGCTGCCGCACGAATTCACCCGTCCTGAAGTGGGACAAGTCCTCATCGAAGGTCTGCACGGCAAGTAGCCCGCCAACCTGACAGGCGCGAAGCGTGCAGAGCCTGTCAGGTTTTATTTGGAGTTAAGAACGGATGAGCAAAGTTTTCATCATCGGATTGGATTGTGCCGAGCCGAGTCTGGTCTTCGATCGTTGGCGTGAGCGGCTGCCGAACTTGCGCCGCTTGATGGATCACGGGGTGTACGGCAATTTGGAATCGTGCACGCCGGCGATTACGGTTCCAGCCTGGAGCGTGATGACGTCCAGTAAAGACCCGGGCACGTTGGGCATTTACGGCTTTCGCAATCGCGCCGACTATTCCTACGACAAGATGAATATTGCTACCGGCAGCGCGGTGAAAGAGGATCGCGTGTGGGATATCCTCAGCCGATCGGGGAAGCAGGTGAACGTAGTCGGCGTGCCGGGCACCTACCCGCCCCGACCGGTCAACGGCTGCCTCGTCGGTTGTTTCCTCACGCCGAGCATCGCTTCCAACTACACCTATCCGCCTGAATTCAAGGAAGAGATCAAGCAGTGGGTGGGCGAATATCAAGTGGATGTGAAAGACTTCCGCACGGAAGACAAGGCCTATCTGCTGAAGCAAATCTACGAGATGACCGAGACGCGCTTCAAGTTGGTGAAGAAGATGCTGGTGGAGAAGCCGTGGGATTTCTTCATGTTCGTCGAGATGGGTGTGGATCGCATTCATCACGGCCTGTGGAGTTACACCGACGAGAAGCACTGGCGTTACCAACCGAACAATCCGTTTATCGATTCGATCCGCGATTACTACATCTATCTCGATCGAGAAATCGGCGAGATGTTGAACTTGCTGCCACCGGATACGATGGTGATGGTCGTGTCCGATCACGGCGCGCAGTGCATGGCTGGCGGCATTGCCATCAACGAATGGCTGTATCGCGAAGGGCTGCTGGTGCTGGCCGATACCGCGCCCACGAAGATGACACCGCTGGAGCGCGTCAAGATCGATTGGAGCAAGACCCAGGCGTGGAGTTCCGGCGGTTACTATGCGCGCATCTTCATGAACGTGCAAGGCCGTGAGCCGAACGGCGTCATCGCGCCCGCCGATTACGAACGCGAACGTGATGAGTTGGCGCGCCGCCTGATCGCCATTCCCGGTCCCGCTGGTCAGGATATCGGCACCAGGGTCTTCAAGCCCGAAGAGATCTATCATCAGGTCAACAACGTCGCGCCCGATCTGATCGTGTACTTTGGCGATCTGGCGTGGCGCTCGGTCGGTTCGTTGGGCCTCGACAGCATCTACACGTTCGAGAATGACACCGGCCCCGATGACGCCAATCACGCGCAGCAAGGCCTGTTCATCCTCTACGATCCGGCGCGCGATCTGGGCGGACGCCGGATACAGGCGCAAATTATGGATGTCGCGCCGACGGTGCTGCATTACCTGGGTGAACCGATCCCGGCCGATATGCAGGGGAAAATTATCAAAGCGTAATATCTAGCGCAGGGTGCGTATTGCGTGGTGCGTATCACATGGAACACACATGGCGCATGACTGAATTTCATTCAAAGGAAAACTAATGAATCTTGAATACGGTTGTACCGTCTGGTTTACGGGTCTCTCGGGCGCGGGCAAATCGACGGTGGCGAACCTCATCGAGAGTGAGCTGCGAACGCGCGGCTTGCGTGTGGAAGTGTTGGATGGCGATGTGATCCGCACGCACTTGTCCAAGGGCTTGGGTTTCAGCAAGGCCGATCGGGATACCAACATCCGCCGCATCGGTTGGGTGTGTGAGGTGCTCACACGCAACGGCGTGGTCGCCGTCGCCGCGGCCATTTCGCCCTATCACGAAATCCGCGATGAAGTGCGCGGCAAGGTGGGGCGTTTTGTGGAAGTGTACATGGAGTGTTCGATCCCGGTGTTGGCCGATCGGGATGTGAAGGGCCTGTATAAGAAGGCACTCGCCGGTGAGATCAAAAACTTCACGGGCGTCGACGATCCCTATGAGCCGCCGCTGAATCCCGAAGTGGTCTGTCACACCGATGGCCGCGAAACACCGGAACAAAGCGCCGCCAAAGTCATCCGCAAACTTCAAGAACTGGGCTATATTCCGGCCGCGTAGTCAGATCCGCTTTACACAAGAGTCCGGTTGGACATGAATTGCCGCAATTCATGTCACAACCGGACTTTTTTGTTACTACTCAGCCAGCGTGGCGCTGTCATTCCCGCGTGCTTTCGCTCATGCGTGCCGCCAGGCCCCAGTGGGGCCTGGGTACGGCATGGCGAGAATCCAGTAGCCTTGCCAGCACTGAGCTTAGATGCCCGACACGCCCTGTCCGCGCTGTGCGCGGGGGCGCGCATGACGAAAGCGCTCGGGCATGACGGCTGAGCAGTAACCTTTTTTACGCATTACTCGTTACTCATTACGATCGGCTTCTTCAGCAACGAGACCAATAATTTGACTGCGTTCTCCACATCGCCCAGATCGATCATCTCCGCCTGGCTGTGCACGTAGCGCGCGGGGATGAGTAAGCCGCCGCTGGGAATACCTTCGCGTACCGACTGGATAGCTTGCACATCGGTGGTGCCCAGCCGGAAGATCTCTAATTGATAGGGAATCTTGGCAGCCTGAGCGCGCTGCACCATCCAGTTCTTCACGCGCGGATCGGCAATCATGCCGGCGTCGCGAACTTTGATGGCGGGGCCTTGCCCCATTTCCACCGCCATGGGCTGGGCCTTAGGCGTGTCTCCGGTGCCTGTTACATCGACGGCCAATGCCAGGTCGGGATCGATGCTGTAGGCTGAGGTGCGCGCCCCCACTGACGTGGTTTCCTCTTGCACGCTGAAGACGAAGTAAACCTCGTGCGGTGTTTGCCGCAGGCGGCGCAGTGTCTCGATGAGAATCGCGCAGCCAACGCGATCGTCCAGCGATTTGGCGATCAAGCGCTCGGCGGCGGGCCGCCCGCCCACGCTCTCCAGTCCTTGGTGGAAAATGGCGACATCGCCCACTTTTACCGGACAGTCGGCTTTGCTGGTGGCGCCCACGTCGATGTAGAGCTGATCGAGCGTCGGGGCTTTGCTGACGTCCTCGCGCAGATCGACTTCCAGCACGCCCAACTGTCCAGTGGCAAAGCGCACCCGCGCGCCAACGCAGTATAACGGGAACACGCCGCCCAACGGCGCTACGCGCGCAAAACCGCGTTTGTCCACGTGCGTCACCATCAGGCCGATCTCGTCCATGTGCGCGACGAGCATCACTTTCTTACCCTTGCCGCTGCCCTTTTTCACGGCGATGAGATCACCCAACTTGCCGACGCTGATCTCATCGGCCAGATCTTTGATCTCGGCGCGGATGAGGGCGCGAACTTCGTCTTCAAAGCCGACCGGCCCGAAACTTTCTACCAGTTTGCGAATGAGTTCTTTCACGTTTGACCTCAATCTTACAGAAACCGGGTTTCTCCAGTCCCATCGAATGGAACGATTAGCATGGAGAAACCCGGTTTCTATTTCTCTCTCGCTTACTTCCTGCGCAAAGTCTGCGACGTTAAGCGCGCCACGCTTTCGCGCACCAGCTCAATCGTGTGGCGGACATCGCTCAGATAGATCAGCGAAGCGGGCGAATGGAGATAGCGCGTTGGAACCGAAACCGAGATCGTTGGCACACCCGATCGGGCTGGAATGATGCCGCCGGCATTGGTGCCGCCTCCGCCGGGCTGTCGGACCTGGTACGGAATCTGCAAGGCGTCGCCCGTCTCGATGAAGTGTTTCACCAGGCGCGGATCGGATAAGTCGCGGCGTGTCATCACGTAGATGGCGGGGCCGTGTCCCAGGCGCGTGTTAGGGCTGAGGTCTTGATCGATGATCGGCGGCAGATCATTCGCCGGTGTGGCGTCGATGGCCACCGCTGCATCGGGATCAAACACATGGGCGGCTACTTGCGCGCCACGCAGCCCCACCTCTTCTTGCACGGTGAAAGCCGCCAGAATCTCGACCGGCAACCGCGGCCCACGCAGAATCTCGATGAGTACCGCACAGCCTGCCCGATCGTCCAACGCCTTGCCGCTGGCCGCGCCATTGGCGGCGCCGTTCCACGTGCGGAATTCGGTGGCAAACGTCGCGGTCTGCCCCACGGACACCGCGTTGCGGGCTTCTTCTTCGCTCGCTGCGCCGATGTCGATAGCGAGGTCTTCGATCGACGTGACGGTCTTTTCATTTGGCGCGAGATGGATGGGCTTCACGCCGATCACGCCGGGGATCCGATCGGGGCCGACGAGCACCGCCTTGCCCGGCAGAATGCGATCATCGATGCCACCCACCGCGCGAAACTTCAACGTGCCATCACTGTTCGGGCCGAAGATCATAAAGCCGATCTCGTCCAGGTGGGCGTCGAGCAGCACGCGCACGCTGCGCGGCGCTTTGCCGCGCGCGCGTTTCACCGCCAGCACATTGCCCAGGGTGTCCACGCGCAGTTCGTCGACGTGATCTTTGATCAGGCCGATGACGATCTGGCGTACCGCGCTCTCGTCGCCGGAGACGCCGTTGGCATTGGAGAGATTTTTCAGGTTGGTCGTCAGTGACATGGTGTTTCCAAGTAGATTGAGGGATAGAGGGAATGAGGGATGGAGAGATTTCCTCCATCCCTCATTCCCTCCGTCTCTCTGTCTCTCTTTCCACTATTGGTCTATCAACGATTGATAAAACTCTTCATCCAGCCCGCGAATAAATTCCGCCAGCAAACGCCCCGTGCGTTCGATGTCTTTGATGGCCACGGTCTCGACGGGCGTGTGCATGGAGCGCAATGGAATCGCGACGATACCGGTGGGGATGCCACTGCGCGCCGTTTGAATGACCCAGCCATCCGTACCGCTGTTGCCGGGCAGCGGTTCCAGCCGCGCTTCAATTTCGATGCGCTTGGCGGCCGCCAGCAAACCTTGCGTCATCTTGGGGTGCATGTTGGGACCGATGTTGACGGTGGGGCCTTTGCCCAACGGGAAAGTTTCCACGCCATCCGCACCGTGCTGCGTGCCAAACGTCACGTCGATGACAATCGCCACATCGGGCCGCAACGCAAACGCACTGGTGACGGCACCGAGCGCCGTTTCTTCTTCTTGCACGGTTGCCACGGCCAGCACATCCCAGGCGTGCTGCACGTGCTGCAATTGTTCCAGGCACACGGCTACCGCCGCCACCGATGCGCGATTATCCAACGCTTTGCCGGCCAATAAGTCATTCTTCAATTCGAGCACCGAACGGCGCATGGAGATCAAGTCGCCGACTTGCACCAGCCGCTTTACTTGCCGCGCGGACAGCCCCACGTCGATCCACAACTTGTCGAGGGGGATGATCTTGCTGCGCTCGTGCGCTTTCAAGAGATGCGGCGGAGTGCTGGCGACGAGTCCCGGCAGATCGCGGCGGCCATGCACGATGACTTCCTGCCCCAGCAAGATGCGGGCATCCACGCCGCCAACCTCTACCACATGAATGAAGCCATGCTTGACACCGGCTACCATCAAACCGATCTCGTCCATGTGGGTGGCCAGCATGATCGAGCGGCGGGGAGCCGCAGGGCGCGGCGCAGTCCGATCGGCGCTGCGCTGCAGGGCGATCGCGTTCCCCATTTTGTCGACGCGGGTTTCTGTAGCGAAGCGACCGAACTCTTCCAGCACGACGGCGCGAATGCCCGCTTCGTGGCCGGAAAGGCCGTCTGTTTGCGAGAATTTTTTGAGCAGGGTCGCTATATCCATGCGGTTAGTCTGGCGTCTTGGTTTCGGTAGGCGGCGGCGTTTCGGTCGGCGCTTCCAGCGTCAGCGTCGGCGTTTCGGTGGGTGCCGGCGTAAAAGTCTCAGTAGGCGTCGGCGTAAAAGTCTCGGTGGGCGGCGGCGTAAAGGTCGCGGTGGGTTCCGGTGTATAAGTAGAAGTTGCTGTGGGGATGGCCGTCGTCGTCGCCGTAGGCGTATGGGTAGGCGTGCCCGTGTTCGTGGCAGTGGGTGTGGGGTCGGGTGTCGGCGTGTCCGTAATGGTTGGCAGCACTACCGGCGTAAGGGTCGGTTCCAGCGTTACGCGGGAAGGCAAGGTTGCGGTGGCACCCGTGGGCGCCACCGTGGGGGTAACGACCGGCGTGGTCGAGGTGGCCGATCGGGTGGTGGGCGCTGTCACCAGCGCGACAATCCCCAGGCAGTAGCAAGGAATCGTCAGGGCGATGATGCCGATAAAAGTGAAGTACCACCGCCGTTGACGCGGCGGTAAGCCAACGAACCAACCCATGCGGGCGAACTCCTGTGGGATTGCGCACAACCGATCGGCCTGGGCGACCGCGCGTGGATAATAGCATTATCGTTGGGGGTTGTCAAACAGCCGGCGGCGCTTTAGCCATAAGAATCCTTGATTTGACAGGACGGCGAGTTAGCGTAGAATTGCGCTTGTCTAACGGGACGCGGCCAATAAGGTCGCGTTTTGCTGAAAAAATAAGGAGTAGATGCAATGCAGTTCAAGCGACTCGTAACCGTACTTATTGTGACCGCTGCTTTTCTGGCGGTGCTGCCGTTGACCGTGTTGGCGACCTCTGGACAGACAGATACCACGCTGCAGCCTGCGTCGGCTGAGACGTTAGGGCCGAATTTGTTGACGAACCCCGGCATGGACGGCCAATACGTCAAGCAGTGTTCGGCGCGGAATGGCGCTCACTGGGTCCAGGTGCCGTGCCCGGCCGATTACAATTCCGAGGTGGGCAGCATCAAGCAGTGGGAAACCACGCAAGTGCCATACGGCTGGTCGGCCTGGTGGCAGCAGCCCAACAACAACTTCGATGATCCCAACTTCTTCAATACTTATCCGCATTTTTGCCCAGACCGGGAGTCTACTCCCGCCGATTGCAAGGCGTGGCACAACCCGGAGTATCGTGACACCTTGGGTGGTCCGCAGGAAACCGGCCCGTCGCGCAAGGTGGCGGGTGACAACTCGCAGAAGTATTTCACGTTCTACTCGGTGCACGAAGCCGGTATCTATCAGGTGGTGAGCGGTGTGAAACCCGGCGATCGCCTGCGCTTCAGCGTGTTCCAGGAAGCCTGGTCAACCGGCGCCAACGACCCGTCCAAGTCGGACTTGGGTCAGCGCATGAATTTGCAGGTGGGCCTTGATCCGACCGGTGGCAACAATCCGTGGAGTTCTAACATCATCTGGTCGGCCCCGGCCGAGAGCTATGACAAGTTCTCCCAGTTCACGGTGGAGGCGGTGGCGAGGAGCACGGTCGTGTCGGTGTGGACCAAATCCAGACCGGACATGCCGCTGCAGCACGTTGACGTGTACGTAGACGAAGCGAGTCTGAATGTGGTTCAAGGCGCTAAACCAGCCAAGCCCGCGCCTGTTAAGACGACCCGCGTCATCACTTCGACGAAGGTGATTACTAACTCCAAGGGCATTACTTCCACGGTGATTGTGACTCGCACAGTGGTTGTTACACCGGTTCCGGCCAAACCAGCGACTTCGACGCGCATCGTCACTAGCACCAAGATTATCACCGGGTCGAATGGCATTACCTCGACGGTGGTGACGACGCGGACTGTGGCGGTGACGCCGGTGGCGACTAAACCGGTTACTTCCACTAAGCCGGTGGTATCGCCAACCCCGTCCCAGCCGATCAGCGGGACACTGCCCATTCCGGCCTCGGGCATTTACACGGTAGTCAAGGGTGATTCGCTGAGCAAGATCGCCAGGCGCTTTGGTATTCCCCTGGCAACCCTGATCGCGCTCAATGATATCAAGGACCCTGATCGTATTGAAGCGGGGATGGTTTTGAAACTGAAGTAGCAGGTGTGCTTGTTGCTAAAAGGCCGAAGCAAAATGCTTCGGCCTTTTTTGTCGCTAATAACCGCAGAGAAACCCGGTTTCTCCATTCTGAAAGGAATGGAACGATCAGCGTGGAGAAATCCCGGGTTCTTTATCCACCTATGATCCCGCTCGATCTGGAAGACCCTCGTCCATCAACGGGGCGACGGCCATGAGCGCGATGATCAGGCCCAGATAGTTGTCGTTGAAGATGCGCGAGAAGAATTGCGAGATGAACAGCAGGAGGGCGAACCCGACGATGGCCGCGGGCAGATCGGGCCGGCGCCATTGCCGCCGGAGCAGCCCATAAGCCACCGGCAGCCCGATGGCGATCTGCAGCACCCCGAAGGGAAATTGCGCCATGTTCGATGGCAGCAGCCCCAGCGAGACCAGCAGCATTCCGAAGCTGAAGCCGCTGATCGGATAACTCACCAGCGACGTACCGTTGAGATAACTCAGCGTGTCGTCGATAAAGGCGTTGGGATTCAGCAGGAACCAGGGCCCGATGATCAATGCCGCCAGCCCCGCCCAGATCACGAAAGGCTTGAGCACTCGCTGCGCGCGTTCGCGCCACATTCCCTGCGCGCTAAGATAGATGAAATAGAACGGCGCAAACACCACGGCTGGATGTTTGGTACCACAGGCCAGCGCCAATGTGATGGCCGAGGCGGTGAGCTGGCCGCGCTGCAACAGCGCCCACGTGAAGATCAACCAGCTCAAGACCATCACATCGTTGCGACCTTCGATCAGCGGACCCACGAACAACGGATTCAGTCCCAGCGCCATGACCAACAACAAACGCTTCTGTGGATTCTGCGTCAAGCGCGTGGCAACCAGCAGCATGGCGCTGAAGAAGATCAGATGCACGTAACGCAGATCGAAGTTGTTGCCCAGCACAGCTTGCAGCGGCAGGGGCAGCAAGAACGTCAGCGGCAGATAGGCGAAGTGTTCCAACGCCGGATTGACTGCGATGCCTTTTACGTCAAACGGCGCTTGCGCCATCGGCGTTTGATGGTAGGTCTCGACGTAGGGATTTTTTCCAGCCAACACAAACTGCACGGCAGCTTCTGTTTGCAGCAGGCCATCGTGCGCGTGCAGGTAGGGCGCGGATTGCTGCCGCACGAGGATGTTCAGCATCAACGGGGCGAGGGTGATCAATCCGATCGCGCCGGCGACCAACAGCCATTTGAGGCGCAGCACGCGGCGGCGGGCGCGAGCCGTTTGGGCGTCGATCACATCCAGCGCAAAATAGCCGACGACGGCGGCAATCAACACGACGGTCGCGAGCATGCTGCCCGGAATCACCGGCGGCGAGGGGATGATAAAGCGCATGGGCAGATACGCCGCGCACAACAGCGCGAAGACCAGCGCATCCATCGAGATGGGCGACCTCACCCCCGGCCCTTCTCCTGAGAACGAGTTACGGTTCTCAGGAGAGGGGCGAGAATGTTCCCCCTCTTCTGAGGTGTGCGGTTTCACCTCAGGAGAGGGGGTAAGGGGGTGAGGCCGATCGTTCACGAAATGTAATCCTCTGCAGAGCGTGGTGCATCAGCAGATAGAGACGTGCCACGCGGCCAGATCTTGCGGAAGAGCAGCACGCACATGACGACGAATAAGGCCGTGCGCCCGAAGATGGCTGTGGCGATGATGGGCGGCCACTTCAGCACATCGGACAGCGGCCACTCGATGAAGAGCAGCAGCGTAAAGATCAACACCAATCCCAGTCCGCGTTGATTCGGGAACGACAGCAGAACGAAAGGAATGATCAACATCGCCCACTGCGGACTCCAGCCTTTTGACCAGAGGTGAAAGAGCAGCAGCGTCAGCGTGGTGAACCAAATGAAGTGCCGAGGGCTGCGCGCTGGCGCGTCGATCGGGCGGCGGAACAGCCATAGAAAAATAAGCCCGAACACGCTGATCCCCAGCACGGCCGGAATCACCGGCGGATTGCCATAGACCCGATAGGCCAGATCGAGCTGCGTGCGCGTTGCAATGTCGCCCACATCGCCCACGCCCCAGTTGCCGTCGAGCAAGGCCCACGGCGTGGACCACGAAGCGCGCACTCCGTTGGAGGCCAGCGACGCCATCGTCCACGATCCACCGCCGAGCAGCACGAACGGTACAAAGGCCAGGGCGAAGACCACGGCGACGATGATGACGTAGCGTGCGATCGGTCTGAGGGCGGGCCACTCAAAGCGCGCCACCGATCCGATCAAGAAGACGGGTGTCAGTTTGACCAACATGCCGAGCGCAAGTGAAACAGCGGAAGCATTGCGTTTGTTGGTGATGAACCAGTAGACGGCGAGCAGCGTGAAGAACACGAAGTTGGAGGTCTGGCTGGCGTTCCAGTAGAACAGCGGCACACTCAACGCGGTGTACACCCAGGCCAGCCAGTTGGCGCGTTCCATGGCCCACGTTCTGGTGGCGATACGGTGCAGCAGGATCAACGATCCGGTTTCGAAGATCAACATGATCGCGCCCAGCAGGCGTGCGAAGACCTGATAACTGAAGTCGTTCAGACCACCCATCGGCATGATCGATCGCACGGCGCTGTACACAGCCTGGGTTGTGTACCCTAACAGCGGTGGATATTCCGACCACGAATTCACGTAAGGGTAGTAGCCCTGATCGGACAACTGCGTGGTGCGATAGTAATGATGAAAATCGGTGTAGGCGTTGAGCAGGCCCTGCGGCGTGTACAGCAAAAGAATCGTCACGCGCAGAATCACAAACAGCATGACAATGGTCTTCAACTGCGACGAAGAGGAGGGCGAGGTTGAGGCGTTCATTGCGAGCGATTATACCATTTGAAAATCCGTGTTAATCTGTGTAATCCGTGTTCAATTAGGCCTTCTGCATCCGCGGCATCCAGAACGCCATCAACGCCGCGGCGATCAAGGCCAACGTGCCGCCGAAGATAAACGGCGCAGACGGGCCGAAGCCGATCCACGTTCCAACGCCCTGCCACAACACCCCGGCGATGACCGAAGCCGGGAAAGCCAGCAAGCCGATGATGGCGTTGTAGCTGCCATAGGCCGTGCCGCGCAGTTCCGCCGGAACTAGATCGGCGACGAGCGCATTCGCCGTGCCGTAGGCCATGCCGTAGTAGCCGCCGTAGAGCGCGTACAACACCCACACTTGCCAGCCGCTCTGCGCCAGCCCGAAGCCCAGATAGATCAACGCGTAGACCAGCCAGCCGCCCACGATCAACTTGCGCCGCCCGATGCGATCGGATAACGATCCGGCGGGCGTGGAGATCAGCGCGTAGATCAAGTTGAACGTCGCCACCATCGCCAGGATGCCGATGACGTTCACGCCCAGGTCTTGTGCACGCAGCACCAGGAACGCATCGGACGAATTGCCCAGCGTGAAGATGCCGACGATGACCATGAAGATCATGAAAGGGCGGCCCAGGGCGCGGAAGGCAAACTTCGGCGCAGCGCGTTGGCCTTTCACCGTCACATCCTGCGCGCCAACCGCCAATGAGATCACCGCTAACACGGCGGGAATCAAACTCACAACGACGACGGTACGAAAGGTCTGCTCGCCGAGATCGGCGCTGCCGGCTTGCACTAGCCACACGACGAGCAGTGCGACCAACAACCCCACCAACGCCCCCGTGGTGTCAGCCGCCCGATGGAATCCGAAGGCGAGTCCGCGCTGCTTCGGATCGATCGAATCGGCGATCAGCGCGTCGCGGGGAGCGGTGCGAAGGCCCTTGCCCACCCGATCGACCCAGCGCACCGCAGCGATCGCTTCCCACGTCGCGGCAAACAAGAAGAACGGTTTAGATAGAGCCGACAGCCCGTAGCCGACGACGGCCAGCCACTTGCGTTGATGCATCCGATCCGACAGCCAGCCGGAGAACAACTTCAAGATGCTCGCAGTCGCTTCGGCCACACCTTCGATGACGCCGATGACGCTGGTCTTCACGCCGAGCACATTGGCCAGGAACAACGGCAAAATGTACATGACCATTTCGCTGGAGACATCCATGAAAAAACTTGTCGCGCTGACGGCCCAGACGTTACGCGGCAGATTGCGGATCGAGGCTTTCTTTTCCGGTGGTACTTCTAGCACGACATCTATTTCAGGGATCATTGACGATTATTCTCCAGTGATCGGGCGCGGAGGGCCGATCGGGTTTGGAGCGACTTCTAGTTTGGTTCACGTTTCCGGAGTGGAGCCTTGTCCCATACCCGCCGCAATGCGGCGGCGGGCTGCTCGCCTAGCGCGTCGCCGGCGCACTGCGGCGGGTACGACGGGGCGTAGGCGGATTCCGGCTGAAGCCTTCGCGAAGCATCCGGATCGTATATCAACTTGGAAACGTTTTAGGAGGAAGCGGCGGCTTGCTCGATCAGCTCACGGCGGCGACGGCGATATTGGATGATCGGGCCATCGCCCTGGATCAGCTTCTCGCCAATGTCGAGATCGGCGCGTTTGGGTTCCTGTGTAATCACCACGCGTTTGTCCTGCCGCTCGACAACGAAATTGCCCACGGTTCCCAGAAAGTTGAAGGCTTGCCGCAGCACCGGTGCTTTCACGATCCGCTGGTAGTAGCGCAGATACATCAGCGTGTTGGCGTCGTCAATCGGGACGAAGGCCACCATGATGTGCAGGTCAGCGCTGATCCAGTTATGCCAGATGTTGGGGAAGCGGAATTGGATAAAGGCGTGCCGTGTAGGTTCGGGAAGTTCACTGGTGCGCTTCGGCGTCTGACCCGTATCGACTTCGTTGTTAACCCACACGTCGATGAGGTCGCTCTCGCCGGGGCACGCGACGAGGCGGCTGAGCGGCCCATTCACGATCGTTTTGTTGCCGCGCCCGATGGTGGTGCGGTGAATGAACGGCAGATGCACCACGTCGAGTTGATTCTCGATCGCGCGCGAGTAGTGCGTGGCCCAGTGATCCTTCAGCGTCTTAAACGAGAAAGAATCGTCGAGCACGTCGAAAAAAGGCAGCGGTGGATATTCGATCTGGGGTTCGCCATACCACACGTAGATGAAGCCGTGCGCCTCTTGCGTGGGATAGGTGATCACGTGCATGGCCTTAGGCGGTTCAGCCGTGCGGCCATTGGCCGGGATCAGTGTGCAGCGTCCGCGCGTGTCGTATTGAAAGCCGTGGAAGGGGCACTCGAGGCAGTCGTCGCGAATATCGCCCACGCTCAACGCTACGCCGCGATGCGGACAGCGATCGCGCATGACGCTGAGCGTGCCGCGCGAATCGCGCCAGGCCACCAGCTGCGCGCCAAAACGCGTCAAGCCGATCGGTTTGTTGCGTTTCACTTCGCTGGACTCAAGAATCACGTACCATTGCTTGGGGATCATGAGTTTGTCCTTTCGTTACCCGGCGACACTGACGCCGATCAAGCGCCCGATCAAGAATGTCACAGCGGCGGCCGCCAACCCAAACAACATCTGCCGCGTGCCTGAGAAGAGAATGGCGCGACCGGTGAAGAGCGTAATCGCCGTGCCGATGCCGAACAGGCCGATGGCGCTGAAGGCGGCGCTGATGACGATGGCCGTGCCGCCGCTGGTGAAAAGGAAGGGAACCAACGGGATGATGGCGCCCAGCGCGAATAACAAGAACGACGTGATAGCCGCTTCCCAGGCCGAGCCACCCAACGCTTCCGGATCGATGCCGAGCTCGTCGCGGGTCAAGGCTTCCAGGGCACCTTCTTCACTGCGCATGATTTGCTGCGCTAACTGCCGCGCGGCGCTTTCTTCCAGTCCGCGCGCCTGATAGATCAACGAGAGCTCTTCCGCTTCTTCTACGGGATTCTCGGCGATTTCGGCTTTTTCCGTGCGGATCTGTTTTTGATACAACTCACGTGAACTTTGCACAGAGACCCATTCGCCCAGTGCCATGGAGATGGCGCCGGCCAACAGCCCGGCGATGCCTGTGAGCACGATGGTGCTGTTGGCGATTTCAGCGCCGGCCACGCCCATGACCAGACTGAAGTTGGAAACGAGACCGTCATTCGCGCCGAGTACCGCTGCGCGCAAGGCATTGCCGCCGGCCGATCGATGCCGCCCTTCCAATTGCGCCAGCGCGGGGCCTTCCATGCCGCCGTGGGCCGTCTGGCTGATCGTGCGCATCAGTATGGCATGCGACTTTTCTTGCGCCGCCATGCCCGCCGGTGCGCCTTGCTGCGTGTAACTTTGATCGCCGCGCTTTTCCATCGCCGTCATGGAGGGCAGGATGGCGCTCGGGCCGAAGCGGTGCGCGGCCCAGATCAAGGTGCGGGTGCGCCAGTCCAACTTGAGCGGCGGCACGCGCACATTGGCGGTCTTCAATTTTTCGGCCCAGGTAGCAGCATGCGCGTCCTCGGTGGCCGCTAGCCGCCGGTAGACTTCGGCAATCTTGGGATTCTTCTCGATGTCGGCCAGTGTGCGATACAGCGCAGCACTGTTGCGTTCGTCGATAAGAAAGTCAAGGTATTGTTTGGTGTCAGTGGCGGTCATGGAAAACGTCCTGTAAGGGATGAGTAAAACGTGAAACGTGATGCGTGATCAGTGAATCCATGGAACTTGCCAGCTGTGATCGCGCCACCACAGCATCTCGGCATAGAGGCGCAAGACGTCCGATCGGGCGGGGCTGGCCGCGACCAACGCGCCGAGCAGGGCGGCGCTGTCGGCGAAGTAACCTTTATCGGCATACAGCCGCGCCAGGTACCACATCAACCCCGATCGATCCGCGGCTTGATCGAGCGCCGCCTTGAACTGAGTACGAGCTGCCTTTAGGTCACGTTCTTCACCGCCAAAATACACGCGGCGCAGCGCCTGTTGTCCGGCCTCCATCGTCTCTTTGACGTCGGCGAATTCGGGCGGCAGCTCATCGTCCCATTCCAGCCAGAATTCGGCGCGGCTCAAGACGCGATAGCTATAGGCCGCGATGCGATGGCGCTGGTTGAAGCGTTCTTCGTCGTTGGGGTTAAACAACTTCATCAGGACCTGCTGCATTTCGCGCAAGGCATTGTGCGTCAGGTAGCAGCGCAGCAGGGCATTGGCCGCGCGCCCGTAAGTGGGATCGATCGCCAGGGCTTCGTAAGCCTTCTCGGCGGCGGCGTCCCATTCCCATTCATCCTCCAGCAAATCGTTGACCTGTTCGATGATGGCATCCTGCATGGCGCGCGCGGGCGTGGGCGGAGCGTGATCTTCGTCTTCGTCAAACTCGGGCACGCCCAACATGGCGCGGCGCGACCGGGCTTGATCGGGCGGCAGACCTTCATCGGGATCACGAAAGAGCGGCTCATCGTCCGCGCCGTATGGCTCGTCGTTTGGCAAACGGCCGACGAGATCATCGTCGTCGAGATCGTCTAACTCGTCGCCGAGTTCGTCCGATTCTTCGTCAGCGAAATCATCTTCGGGTTCGTCATCAAAAGGATCAGCGGCGTGGGGGTTCCTGGGCGGCATAACTTGTCCTTGCATCAAGCGAGGTTGGACGCATTGTACACCCATTGCGCCGCTCTGTCAGTGTTGTGCTTTGTCGGGAGTATTCGTTGACGCGCCCCTACCCGCGTGCTACAATCTTTTCACGAGGAACAAAATGATCAACTCTAAACGTCGAATCTATCTCGATCACGCGGCGACCACCCCGGTGGACGTGCGCGTGCTGGAAGCGATGCAGCCGTACTGGGCCGAGCACTTCGGCAATACGTCGTCCATTCATGCCGTGGGGCGCGAGGCGCAGCAGGGCCTGGAAGCTGCGCGCGAAACGGTGGCCGAGGTGCTAGGCTGCACACCGGCGGAGATCGTGTTCACGGGCTGCGGCACGGAGAGCGATAATCTGGCGCTGCGTGGAGTGATGCTGGCAGCGCGCGCTTCGCGTGAAGCCAAACGCGGCCAGCACATCATCACCACGCCGATCGAGCATCACGCCGTAGGCGCGACCGTGGAGCAGCTGCGTGAACTGTCGGGCTGCCAGGTGACGCTGGTCGAGGTCGATCAATACGGCATGGTCGATCCGGATGCGATCGGGCGCGCGATCCAGGCGGACACGGTGTTGATCAGCGTGATGTACGCCAACAACGAAGTCGGCACGGTGCAGCCCATTGCGGAGATCGGCCAGATCGCGCGGGCTAGAGGCATCGCTTTTCACACGGATGCGGTGCAGGCGGGCGGGCAGTTGAATCTCAACGTCGAGCGGCTTAACGTCGATCTGCTGGCCTTGTCGGCGCATAAGTTTTACGGGCCTAAAGGCGTGGGGGTGTTGTACGTCCGATCGGGCACGAAGCTGATCTCGGCGTTGACGGGCGGTGGTCACGAGCGCGGCCGGCGACCGGGCACGGTGAACGTGGCGGAGATCGTCGGACTGGCCACCGCCTTGAAGTTGGCGCAGGAACGGCGCGAGGCAGAAAATGCGCGCGTCGCCGCCTTGCGCGATCAATTAGTCGCAGGCGTCTTTGAGCGCATTCCCGAAGTAGAGCTGACCGGTCATCCCACGCGGCGCCTGCCGAATAACGCCTCGTTTGCCATGCGAGGTGTGGAAGGCGAGACGCTGTTGATGGCGCTCGATCTGGAGGGCATCTGTGTGAGCACCGGATCGGCTTGCACGACGGGCGAAGCGGAACCGTCGTTTGTGCTCACTGCGCTGGGCCTGCCGCGCGATTGGGCACTGGGTTCGCTGCGTATGACGCTGGGTCACTTGACGAAGCCCGAAGATATCGTGACGGTGTTAGATGTGCTGCCGCGCGTGGTGGAACAATTGCGCAAGACGTGAAAAATGAAGAGTGAAAAGTGAACGGTAGTCCAACTTCCAACACCCGCGTGGTTGTCGCCATGAGCGGCGGAGTAGATAGTTCCGTCGCTGCGGCTTTGCTCAAAGAGCAGGGCTACGATGTCGTGGGCATCATGCTGAAGTTGTGGAGCGACGGCGACGCGGAGTGTAGGCGGGCCAATCGGTGCTGCACGCCTGCCGATGTGGATACGGCGCGCTCGATCGCGAATCAATTGGCGATCCCGTTCTATCTGATCAACATCGCCGATTCGTTCAAAGCCACGGTGGTCGATTACTTCATCGACGAGTATGCCTCAGGCCGCACCCCCAATCCGTGTCTCATCTGCAATCGGCAGATCCGCTATGAATTGCTGTTGAACAAGGCGCTGAGTCTGGGTGCGCAGTATCTGGCGACGGGACACTATGCGCGCGTGCGTGAAGTGAACGGGCAGTATCAATTGTTGCGCGGGGTCGATGCGCAGAAAGATCAATCGTATGTGTTGAGCGTGCTGGGGCAGACAGAACTGGCCCACGCGCTGTGGCCGCTGGGTGAAATGACCAAGCTGCAGGTGCGCGAATTGGCGCAGAAATTCAATTTGCCGGTGGCGGAGAAAGTCGAAAGTCAGGATTTGTGCTTTCTGGCCAACGGCGACTATCGTGATTTTCTGACACGGCATGCACCCGCCGGTTCGATCCGCCCCGGTGAGATTCGTGATACATCGGGCAGAGTGTTAGGCGAACATCAGGGCTTGCCGTTCTACACGATCGGGCAGCGCAAGGGCCTCGGTCTGGCGGCCAGCGAGCCGCTGTATGTGATTGCCCTCGACGTGGCGGACAACGCGGTCATCGTCGGAACCAAGAGTGAGTTGGGCCGGCGCGAATGCACGGCGCGTCACATGCACTACGTGAGCGGCATACAGCCGATCGAGCCGTTCAGGGCCAGCGCGAAGATTCGCTACAAGGCGCGTGAGGCGCAGGTGACGGTTCAGCCACAGGGGTCACGTGTGCTGATCGAGTTTGACGAACTCCAGCGCGACATTACGCCGGGGCAGGGTCTGGTGTTGTTCGATGCAGACCGCGTGATCGGACAGGGTTTTATTGAGTGACGGTTGGTCGCACCGGTTGAACCGTGCTATAATGCCCGCGAGAATGAGTGCGAGGCCACTATGAACGAAGACCAACCCGTTGTGTTGACAGATGCCGAACGCAAGATGCGCCGCCGGATGAGGCTGATTGGGATCGGCGTTGCCGTCGTCGTCGTCTTGATCTTGCTCGGTTTCGTAGGGATGATTGCCGCCGGCGTCATCGACGAAGTCCGCGACATTGTGATCATTCTGTTGGCCACCGAATCGCTGGTTATCGGCGGCATGACTTTATTCCTCCTGTATCAGATCATCATGCTGGTCACCCTGATTCGTGAAGAATTGATCCCGCTCATCCAATCGGCGCAGGAAACGGTCAACTCGGCGCGCGGTACCACCGTCTATGTGGGCCGCAAAATTGTAGCGCCTTCCATGCGCGCCGCCACGACGGTGGCCCGCCTGCAAACGATGGTGCGGGTGTTGTTCAAAGGCAAATAAGTTCAACGACGAATCGATTCAAGCACTGTCTATGAAAGGAGCGCAGTATCATGAACGACAACGATTCACGTCTCAATTATCTGGGTACTTTCCTGGCTGGACTGCTGTTGGGCGGTCTGGTGGGCGCGGCGATGGCCATGCTGTTGGCTCCGGCCTCCGGGCCGGATACCCGCCGCCAGATCAAGGAGAAGAGCCTGGAGTTGAAGGTCCAGGCCGAGCATCAGGTGGAAGATGCGCGCAAGCGGGCCGAAGAACTGCAAGAGCGCAGCCGCGTGGTGTTAGAGGAGCAAAAGGCGCGCTTGAACCAGGCGATTGAAGATGCCAAGCGCGGCACGGCGCAAGTGAAAGCTGATCTCACTCCGCCCGCTGAGCCGCCCGCTGCGTAAGTAAGTCGCTGATCCCTGATCACCAAACTCTGAAGCCCGAGAGGGCTTCAGAGTTTTTATTTGTGGATCAGCTTGAGCGCAAGATATATTGCCCACGGTCATAAACTGCGCTTCTCTGTCATTCCCGCACGCTTTTGGCGGGAATCCAGAAATCCTATCAGCGTGAGTTGCCAATGGGCAGTCTGGATGCCCGACAGAAGCACGCTTCGCGGGGCATGACGGTGGCTGTCACAGTAACACCACTAAAAAGCGCAAATTGTGCTCGCGCCGAGTATAAATTCACTCAAGCCGGACGATCTGTTTTGTCAGGCGCAGATGGTTTAAGCGAGCGCCGCTAGCACTTGCGGCAAGCGCGTGAGCAAATCTCCCGCAATGACCCCCGCTGACCCGATTTCACGGCGGGCCATTTCACCCGCGGCGCCGTGCAGATAGGCTCCACACAACGCTGCTTCATAAGCAGCCAAACCTTGAGCGCGCATGGCCGCGATCGTACCTGCCAGCACATCACCGCTGCCCGCTGTAGCCAATGCCGGATTCGCAAACGGCAGCAAGATCGATTGACCGTCCGGCGCAGCAATAACGGTGAATGCGCCCTTCAACACGACGATGTGTCCCCACTGTTGCGCCCACCCGATCGCCACTCTCTCCCGATCGGTCTCCACCTCTTTCAGGGAAAGCTTGGTTAGCCGCGCCATTTCACCGGGATGCGGGGTTAGAATGACTTGAGGTGGCACGCGTGTCCACCAGTGATCGATCTGCGCCAGGATGTTCAACGCATCGGCATCTAACACGAGCGGCCCGCTCACCCGATCGAGCAGCTGCTCCATGAAGCCGCGCGCCTCGATGGTCAACCCCGGTCCGATCAACGTCACGGTGTAGTCCGGCAGCTTAGCGAGAAGGATGGGCGCGGCTTCTGCGGAGACTGCCCCGTTAAGATCGGGCAGGGGTAGGAACGTCGCTTCGTTGATCTTGCTCGCCATGATCGAGTGGATCGCGCGCGGCGTGGCGAGCGTGACGAGTCCGGCCCCGGCGCGATAGGCTGCCTCGGCCGCCAGGATGGGCGCGCCGGTATACAGCGTCGAGCCGGAAACGATGAGCACTTTGCCAAACGTGCCCTTGTGCGCGCTGCGCGGGCGGGCCGGCAAGAGCGATCGGATCAACGCCGGATCGGCCAATTCTCGATCGAGATCGGTCGCCAACTGGTTGGCCGCCAACTGCGGATCGGTTCCGATGTTGGCGACGATCAATTCGCCGCACACGTCAGCGCCCGGAAAGCGCGTGTGGCCGAGCTTGGGATAGGCGAAGGTCACGCTGAGATCGGCGGGCAGCGTGAGCGGATCGATCGCGCCGGTATCGTAATTCAAGCCGGTGGGTCCATCGACGGCGACGATCAAAGGTGACATCATTGCGAGGAGCGTCCCGAGCGGAGCGGCATCGTTTCGCTGCGCAGTCGAAGGATGTGACGAAGCAATCTCGGCACGCCATGACAGCGGCCACGCGGGATCGACGAGATCAGGCACAGCCGATCGGCGGGCCGACACCGCCTGCTTCACCGCGATCAACAACTCCGCCAGATCGCCGCCGATCGGCCGCGCGGTTCCCGTGCCCAACAGCGCATCGACGATCACAGCGCAGTCGGCCAGCCAGGACCTCAATCGATCATCCGGCCCGACTACCAGCGTCACGTTGCGGGCCAGCAAAGCGGCGCTGTGCTCATCCTCGCGGGGCTTCAACAAATACACCCTGATCATGGCGCCTGCGTCGTGCAAGTAGCGCGCCGCGACCAGGCCATCGCCGCCGTTGTTGCCCGGACCGACCAGGATCAGAATCTTTGTATCGCGCACATCCAAGCGGGTTTGGATCACGCGCGCTACGGCTTGACCCGCGCGTTCCATCATCGCGGCATAGCTGTGACCCTGTGCATCCGAAGCCGCTTCGATGCGGCGCATTTGATCGACAGTCACGAGTTTCATGGCATCAGTTCTTATGGAGCAAAGGTAGATGAACCACGTAACCATTGACGATGAGGGTGGCGCTGCGCTTGAGGGAGGACGCGCCAACGGGCGCAATGACGGCCGTGTTTACCAGGGCCTGAGTCGAGTCGGCAGTAACGGTGACGGCATATCTCAGCGTTACCTGTACTCCCACGCCCAGTATGCCATTCCAGCGAAGTGTGGGCGAAAGTGAATCGGAGGCGAGGCCGGAGCTGGCCGTGAGCGTGTTGGGCACATACGTCAACCCGTTGGGCACAACGTCAGTCAAGTAGACGCTGGCGTCGAGCGTGCCGGTGTTGCGCAGCAGCAGGGTATACATCACCCGCTGGCCGGGCTGCACATTTCCGGCGCTGGCTTGCTTGGTGCTGGTCGATAGATTGGGCGACTGCAACGAGGTCTGCCAGCGGTGGTAGTAGATATTGAGCAGCGGCACAAACTCACTCATCGCTTTGACGTTGCCGGCCGCCGAAGGATGATTATCGGCGCCAGCCTGGGAGGGATAGGCAGCGTAGTTAAAGCTGGAATTGGCCACATGCTCGATGACGCTATAACGGAAGCGGTGATGATTGCCGCCCACCGCGTCCAGATCGTTGGTGTCGGCATTGCCGCCATTGGTGGTGAGCACTGTATAGAAATCGAAGACGGCCACGTTCTGATAAGCATACCCCGTCAGCCAGTCGTTCACCAGCCAGTTGTTGAAGGCCCGCGCATTGGCCGCCCGGTCGGGCGTTGTCTCACTTTCGATCAAGGGCGGCGCGGTGATGACGACGAATAACTTATCCTGATGCGCGGCAAAATAGGGCAGTAGATCAAGATAGATTCGTTTGGCATTGGCCACGGTGAGGCTGGAATGATTATCCGCAGAAGCGGCCGGTGCATCGTTGGGATGTCCGTCCAGATTCGAGTTCTGGTAACTGGAGTTAAACAGGATGATGGTGTTGGGGCCGCCGGGATTGGTCGCCAGCCGGCTGTAACTGGAATGTTTTTCGGTTTCGGCGTATAACGCCGTCAAATAGATATCGCGACGCGGGCCGGTGAACCAGCTATACCAATCGGGGATCCAGGTATGATCGCCGATCACGCCGCCGCTGGATGGATCGTTCGGACCCCAGCCGAAATTCGTATCGCTGACAAAGTAATTGTTGTCGCGCAGCGCCAACCCCAGTCCACCATTGTCATCCGCTAGCCAATTCTCGCCCTCGGAGTGATGAATGAAGATCAAGCGGACGGGCTGCGCGGGCGGAAAGGGATCGAGCACTTCCGGGGAACGGGACGGCGCACCGCGCGCGGCCGATTGATTCAACCCGGCCCACAGGGCGAAGACGATCCATATCGGTGACACGATCAACGTCGGTCTGATTTTCATGGGGATGTTCCTTTAAGCGCCCCCGCGTGTGATCTTCAATCGACCGTCAGCGTCTTGCTTAAGTTGCGCGGGAAGTCGGGATCGTAGCCGCGCGCCACGCTCAGCTGATAGGATAACAGTTGCAGCGGCAGCACCGCTAAGATCGGACTCAGCAACGGCCCGCTCGGAGGCAAGACGATGAGGTGCTGCGCGTTCGCGCGCAGGCGATCGTCGTCTTCGCCGATGGCGATCGTGCGGCCACCACGACACGCGGTCTCGTTGATGCCGCTGACCAGTAGAGGCACATCATCCGGCCCGCTCACAAAAATCACCGGGTAGCCCTCGCGCACGGCCGACAGCGGCCCGTGCTTGAACTCAGTCGAGAGCATGCCTTCGCAGTGCGCGTACGTGATCTCTTTCAGCTTGAGCGCACCTTCCAGCGCAATCGCGTACGTCGCGCCATAACCGAGGCAGTAGAGATCGTCCCATGCTGCCAGATCGGGCGCGATGGTGTTCACCTGTGGCTCGACGGCCGTCAGCGTCTCTTGAATGAGATCGGGCAGCCGCGCTAACTCGGTCGTCGCCTGTTTGCCCAGCCGCAGCGCCAGATAGAGAAAGGCCAGCACTTGATTGGTGAAGGTCTTGGTGGCCGGCACGCTGATCTCATAGCCGCAGGCCATGGGCAGAGCAATCTCGCTCTCCTTCATCAGCGTGGAACCGATCACGTTGACCAGGCTCAATACCGTCATCTCGCGTTGGCGCGTTGCATACAAGGCGTTCAAGACATCTTTCGTCTCACCGCTCTGACTGACGAATACGCCGACATCGTCCGGGCCGATGGTAGGTAGGCATTGCGGGATGAATTGTGGCGCGAGGATGGGAATGGCTGGTCGCCCCGCCAATTGAGCGAGATAGACTGCACCCAGCAGGCACGCGTGATAACTGGTGCCGCAACCGATCAAATACAGCTGCCGAGCGTTGGCAATCCGATCGAGGAACGGCGCGACCTGGGACGAGGCGTTAAGCAGATGAAGCAGCTCCCGCGCGACCTGAGGCTGCTCGTGAATTTCTTTCAGCATGAAATGAGCATAGCCGCCTTTTTGGGCCGCCGCCATGCTCTCGATGATTTCTTCCACTTCCCGCACGATAGAGGCCCCGTCGGCCACGCGGATCAGTTCCACTCGATCGGGTTGGAGAATGACGATCTCACCATCGTTGACGCGCATGATACGATTGGTCAGCGGCAAGATCGAGGGCAGATCGGACGAGACGCAGGTGGCGCCGTCGGCTAGACCCACAACCAGGCCGGAGCCTTTCTTGATGGCATACAGCCGATCGTCGTCGGCACGCCCAATTACAAAAGCATAATCACCTTCCAGATCGTCGTAGGCGCGGCGGATCGCTTCGACCATGTCGCAGCCGCGCCGCAGATGGCGCTCGACAGCGTGCACGCACGATTCGCCGTCATTCAGCGAACGCACCGTCATGCCTTCGGCGCTGAACTGCTGCCGCAGCTCGACGTTGTTGACGACGTTGCCGTTGTGCGCGCCAACCATCTCGCCCGTTGAATCAAGATGCGGCTGCGCGTTGATCTGCGAAGGCACACCGAACGTGGCCCAGCGCAGCTGCACGATGCCCCGCCGGCCCGTCATGGCGGCGAAATCCAGCCGCGCCGCCACATCGTCGACTTTGCCGACGTCCTTGCGCAGATCGATAGTGCGATCGGCGTGCAGGGTGGCGCAGCCCACGGAGTCGTAACCGCGATACGACAAGCGCCGCGCCGCGTCGATCAGAATGGGGCCGAGGGGTTGTTCACGATCGGTGATGATGCCAAAGATGCCGCACATAGAACCTCGTGATAATGTGAAATGGAGAGTTGTGTCAGGGGCTACAGTTGAAACAGGTGTCTGAGCCGTGCCGTGACCTGGACTTGCAACGCCGGCGATAACACGCCAAGTTCGCGCGCTAACATTGATGTGGACACTGTGATGAGCCGGTGCAAGCGCACGGTTGACGTGACTCTTAGTCCAGTCGTGGAAAAATCGGCGTGATGCGCGTCGAGCAACAAGTCAGTCGCCAGTGGAGCAGATACTGGCTGGCTGGTGATCAGAGCGAGGACGACGTGTCGATGCGGGCCGATGGGGTCAGTCAAACAGATCGCAGGACGGACTTTGGTGTTGGATAAATCGTCAAACGGGAAGGGTACCAGAAAGACCTTATGCCTGGTCATCATTAAAAGGCTGCCCGTCGTCTAGTGTATAGATGTCTTCTTGAGGTTCACGCAGAAAAGCAAAGGCCGGGTTGCGCGCAGCCAGATATAACCACTCGGCCTCGCTCGGCTCGTCGTCGAGTGGATACAAGACGATCACTTTGACCCGCGCCGGTCCGATGAAGGGCAGCGGCGCATCGAGCTGCAAGTGCTGCTGTTCATCAATCGTGCCGGTGAGTTCAATAGCGGTCATTGGGGGGCGTATCGGTTTGCCTTGTGCCTGAGTCATAATCCCATTATAGCCCAAAACGTGGTGGGTGACGCGCGACTTTGCGTCACCCACCAGGCACCACGCATACCAACGACCAAGAAACCGGGTTTCTTCTTTCCGGATCATCCGACTTCAGCGGGAAATAGCCAATTCAGAAACCGGGTTTCTCCGTTCCAAATGGAACGGAACGTTTGGCATGGAGAAACCCGGTTTCTTCTTCCCGTTTAACCCGGAAGAGCCTTCTTTCCAAATGGATTCGCACGATTATCTTGGAGAAACCCGGTTTCTGAGCTAGTTTTCTTCGCTCACCTGTGGCAGCAGAATGTCATACCAGAAGCGGGCCTGGCGCGTGCGGCTCAGGTCGGCGTGAATGTGTTTGACCTCGGTGTAGGCGTGCAGGCCCCACGTGCCCAGCTCGCGCCCGATGCCGCTCTGCTTGTAGCCGCCAAACGGCGCTTCGGCATTGATGATGTGATAGTCGTTGATCCACACCGTGCCTGCGCGCAATTTGTTCGCCACGCCGATCGCGCGTTCCACGCTGGCGCTCCACACTCCGGCGGCCAGACCGTAGATCGTGTCGTTGGCCTGCTTGATCGCGTCTTCCAGGCTGTCGTATTTGATCACGGCCAGCACCGGCCCGAAGATTTCTTCCTGGGCGATGCGCATCTCGTTGCGCACATCGGTGAAGATCGTGGGCGAAATGTAATGGCCGTGGGCCAGTTCCGGATCGGTCGGGTGTTGGCCGAGCAGCACCGGCGTCGCGCCTTCTTCCAATCCGATCTTAATGTAATTCTCCACGGTCTGCAATTGGCTCGCGCTGATCAGCGGGCCGAGATCGGTATTGCCGTCGGCGGGCAGGCCGAGTTTGATCTTGCTGGCCCGATCGATCAGACGCTCCATGAATTCGTCGTAGCGACTGGCGGGCACGAAGAGACGTGTGCCGCTTTCGCACGCTTGCCCGTTGTGCATGAAGGTGGCCCACAGACTGCCGTCGATGGCGATGTCGAACTCGGCGTCGTCGAGAATGATGTTCGGGCTTTTGCCGCCCAGCTCGAGCGTCACTTTCTTGATGGTACCGGCCGCCGTCTGCATGATCTGCCGTCCGACTTCCGTGCTGCCGGTGAAGGCGATCTTATCGACCAGCGGGCTGATGCACAGTTCGTTGCCGACCACGCTGCCCGGCCCGGTGATGAAGTTCAACACGCCGGGGGGCAGTAGACCAGTGTCGTGAATGATCTCCACCAACTTCATGGCGCTCAGCGGTGTGTAGCTGGCGGGCTTCAATACCACACAGTTGCCCGCGGCCAGCGCGGGTGCGATTTTCCACACGGCCATGAGGAACGGGAAATTCCACGGAACGATCTGGCCGCACACGCCGATCGGCTCGCGGCGCACGAAGTTGTACGACATGGCCGGGAAAGTGATCTGCGGCACGGCTTCTAATGGGTCAGAGTCGGCCAGTTTGGCGAAGTGACGAAAATGCAAGAGGCCGACGGGGATGTCCATGAGGTTGGCTTTGCGCCAGGTGCAGCCGCCGTTCGCCATTTCCAGATCGGCGATCTCGCCCTGCCGTTCTTCCAGGGCATCGACCAGCTTGTGCAGCAAGCGTGATCGTTCGCCGGGCGGCATGTGCGTCCACGGGCCATCGTCAAAAGCTGTGCGCGCGGCACGGATGGCATCGCGCGTGTCTTCGGTGCCGGCTTTGGCGACGTAGGCCAGCACCTGACCCGTCGCCGGATCGTAGGTGGGATCATAGTGTTCCTGGCACGGCGCGCGCCACTGTCCATTGATGTACAGCTGATGGGTCGGGAGTTCTTGGTCTGACATGGTGATGGCCTCCGGATGATTCGTCTAGATCGATGATGGTGTCGGCAGGGCTGTGATATGCTAGCGCTCTAGCAGAAGATTGGCCAGCTGGTCGAGGCGGGTGCGTGTTTTGGGCGGAAGTGGGTTCCGTGTGGGAAGTTGAAGTCATAGTGACTCAACGCACGATTTGGGAAGCTAAGCACAAATATTATACCATGCGCAGGCTAGTGATTGGTACTGATCGATCGTGGAGTGTGTGCACGCAAAAGTTGTCAGCCGCTCCTTCGACTCCGCAGCGGGCGCATTCTGAGCGGAGTGCAACGTAGTCGAAGAACGCGCCCGCTGCTCCGCTCAGGATGCGGCTGACAAATTGCCTGACAAACTTTGAGTGCACACCGTGGAGTCGCTGGAATCCATGGGCTTACCCGGTATGAACGACCTCCCTCACCCGCTGCATCTGCATCTATTGGCGCCAAGATTTAATCTATCACAACGTCGTCAGGGGCGACCACCCGGTTAGGAACGATCCCTCCCCGTCATTTCAAACCAGCCCCACGATTTCCACATGATACCGCCTTCTCGATAGCACGAGGACGGTGTCATTGATGGCTCTCTACAACATATTCATCGGATCGATATCGATGCGCCAGTTCATGCCCAACTTCAACTCGCGCACGATGGAGGCCGGATCGGGGTGACGTAGCGCGATCTGCCAGCGATATTCGTCCCGCGTTCTGGCAAAGAAACACGGCGCCGGGCCGATGATCGATCCGCGCGCTACACCGCGCCTGGTCAGCAGGGCATCTAACTGTGCAGCCACATCCTGGGCCTCGGCCTTAATCCGATCGGCTTTCGCGTCCCGCCCGAGCAGCCGTGCTACCCGCGTAAACGGCGGATAGTGGGTGGCGTATCGAAACTCCGTTTCATGTTTAACGAACGCCGTGTAATCATGCCGCGAGGCCGTTTCGATGGCGTAATGATCCGGCGCATACGTCTGAATGATGGCGCGCCCTCCCAGCAAGCTGCGTCCCGCACGACCGGCCACCTGCGTCAACAGTTGAAACGTCCGCTCGCTCGCGCGAAAATCCGGCAGGTGCAGGCTGGTATCGGCCGAGATTACGCCCACCAGCGTGACCAACGGCAAGTCCAGCCCCTTGGCGATCATCTGCGTTCCCACCAGCACATCGGCCTGATGTTCGCTGAAGCGCTGCAAGATAATCTCGTGCGCGCCCTTGCCCGATGTCGTATCGCGATCCCAGCGCAGCGTGCGCGCCGCTGGAAACAGCGCGGCGAGTTCACTCTCGATCTTCTGTGTACCCGCTCCAAAATAGCGAATGCGTGTGCTCTTACATGCGGGGCATTGCTGCGGCTGCGCTTCACGATGATTGCACGTATGGCAGATCAAGGCCGGCAGGGTCTTCACCGGCTCGATCGGATCGTGGTACGTCAACGGCGAATCGCAGCGTGGGCACACGACCACGTAACCGCAATCGCGGCACATCACAAAGGTCGACTGGCCGCGCCGGTTCATAAACAAGATCGCTTGCTCGCCGCGCTGCACCACCTCGGCTAAGGCGCTCTGCAAGCGGCGGCTGAAGATGTGGACATTGCCGCTCTTCAACTCCGCGCGCATATCCACGATGTCGACCGGCGGCAGATCGGTATAGCGCGCGGCGTCTGTCTCGGCGCCCAACGGATGATACGACTTCGCTTCGATGTGAAAATGCGCGGCCTGTTCTTGAATCACCTGCGCGTGTCCCAGAATACGTCGCGCTAACGTCAGTAATCTGTATTCGCCGCGCTGCGCTCGATTCCAGGCTTCCAGTGAGGGCGTGGCGCTGCCCAGGATCACGGTGGCATTCGTTAAGCGCGCCAGTTCCACGGCCGTTTCGCGTGCGTGATAAAGCGGCAGACGCACCGGCATCTCGTTCAAGCCGCCGCCTTCGCTCTGCTTATAGCTGCTGTCGTGTTCTTCGTCCAACACGATCAAGCCAAGTTTCTCGAACGGCAGGAACAACGCCGAGCGCGCTCCGATAACCAGATCGACTTTGCCCAGCTGCACGCGCCGCCACGTATCGTAGCGTTCATCGAGCGAGAGTTCACTATGCCACACCGCAATACGATCGGGAAAGCGGGCCGCAAAGCGTCGAAGGGTCTGCGGGGTCAGCGCAATCTCAGGGACGAGTATGATCGCTTGTTTACCCTGCTGTAGCACCTCGGCCACAGCGCGCAAATAGATTTCGGTTTTGCCGCTGCCGGTGATGCCATGCAGCAAGTAAACAAGGGAAGAAGTAGACAAGGCCAACTGCGGCTGGATGTCCTGCCACACGTCAGATTGATCTTGCGTAAGAGCAGGGGGCACGGCAGGCGTAAAGATCTTATCGGCCAGCGGATCGCGCAGCACTTCCCGGTACTGAAACTCGATCAGCCCTTTGCTACTCAGGAATTCCACATCGCGCGTCGTGCCGCCAGTCTCGGCCAGCAGCCAATCGGCAGCGATGGCGACGGCGTGCTGCTGAAGGAAAGCCAGGATCGATTGACGGCGTTGTTGAGTCTCAGCCGATTGGCCCAGCGCGATCGCGTTGAGATCGATCGGGGTGACCGGCAAGCCGATGAGCTTCTGCCGTTTGGCTCGTGTACGCGGATCGGGCAAGACACGCCGCTGCGTCACCCAGCCTTGATCGATCAGCCGCGCGATCGGGCGTTTCCAATCGCGCTGGCCGAAGGCCGCATTGATCTGCCCGGCGCGCAGCGGCCCGCGCAGATGTAGCAGCTCGATCAGCTCCGCTTGCGATTTGGAGAACCTGGGCAGTGTTTCGGATCGATCGTTTAAGGTATATTTGATATCGGAATGGATCGATTGAGCCGGCGGCGCAAACATCCGCACGCAGTTGCTCAACGGTTCGACGTAAGTCGCAGCCAGCCAGCGGGCCAATTCCAGATGAGCAGGACTGATCACGGGTGTGACATGCAGCAAGGCTTCCAATGGTTTGAGGCGCGCGCGCGCCAGATCAAATTGTTCATCCGTGACCCGCACCACGATGCCGGAGACCAAGCGATCGAAATCACTTTGCTTACCGAAAGGCGCGAGGACGAACATACCCGGTTGCATTGCGGGCCACTCGTCGGGCACCCGATAAGTATAGGTTTCTGGAGTGCGCTTGATGATGGGAATACGATGAGGAAAAACAGCAACTTCGGCGTAAAGTGACATGAGCGGTCCTGAAAACAGAACGCGAGTTTTTATAGGGTGACGCGCGTCATCACGATCCACGCAATGCGCTTGCCATCCATGACATCCACGCGCAGGCGCAGCCGATCGTGATCGTTGAGGGGCACGTCGACTTCATCGCCGGCTTTGGGGATGCGATCGAGCTGGCCCATCATGTAACCGGCGATCGTTTCGTAGTTGAGATCAACCAGATTGACCCCGACAGCATCGTTGAAGTCCGTCAACAGCATCAGGCCATCCAGCCGCAAGCTGCCGTCGGGCAGTTTTTGTGTTTCCGGCTCGTCCGGCTCAAACACATCACCGACTTCGCCGACGAGTTCTTCCAGGATGTCTTGCAGGGTCACCAGGCCCGCCGTGCCGCCATATTCATCGAGCAAAATGGCGATGTGTTGTTTGCGCTGGCGAAAGCGCGCCAGCAGAACGTTGACGCCGATGGTATCGGGCACGAACAGCGGCTCGCGCATGAGCTGGCGGAGCAGAGGCTGCCGATCGGGTGGCAAGCGCATCGCCGGTACCAAATCCTTCACGTGCAGAATGCCCACGATGTGATCGAAATCGTTTTCGTACACCGGATATTTGTTGTGATGATGCTGGGCCGCGAAGTCATACACTTCCTCCACGGGCGTCTCCACGTCCAGCGTCACCATTTCGGTGCGCGGCACCATGACTTGATGCGCGGTCAGATCGCCAAAACTGAACACGGCATGCAGCATATCGCTTTCTTGCTTCTCCAGCACGCCGCCTTCTTCACTGGCATCCACCAGCATCTTCAACTCTTCGACCGAATGCAGATGGTCCTTGTCACTACTGTGGCTGAAGCCCAGCACGCGCAGCAGGAAATTGCCGGTGCCGTTGAGGGCCCAGATGAACGGGCGAAAGAGTTGTTCCACCAGCAGGGTAGGGCGCGCCACCAGCAGCGCCGTCCGTTCGGGCCGCTGCAGCGCAATCGATTTAGGCATGAGTTCGCCGATGATGACGTGCATGCCCGTGATCAGCACAAAGGCGATGATGCTGGCCGCGGCAATGTGCGCGGCCACGCCGGTAATCTCGCCGGGCAGCCAGGCCAACAGCGGCTCGATCAGATGCGACAAGGCCGGCTCGCCGATCCAGCCCAGGCCCAGGCTGGCCAGCGTAATGCCAAGCTGGGTCGCCGCGATAAAGCGATCGGGATCTTCGATGGCTTTCTGGATGGCTTTGGCGCTGGTATCCCCGTGCGCGATCCGTTCGGCAATGCGCGTCTTGCGCACGCTGACCAGACTGAATTCCGCGGCCACAAAAAAGCCGTTAATTATCACCAGGATGAAAACGAGGACGAGGCCCAGCCAATCGTTAAGCATCAGTCTCTCTAGCTATTGGATAAATCCTTGGAGTGGATCCGCCTGATGAAATTGCAGGGCGGCCCAAAATGCGACGCCGATCAGCACGCTGACCAACAGCACGCCCAGCCATTCGGAACGCAAAGAGTTCCGATCGATCACGCGCTGCGTGCCAGCGCCTTGCGCTTCCACCTGATAAAACGGACACAACAGCCAGCCCAGGATGAAGCCGCCGATGAAGCCGCCGATGTGTCCCCAGTTGTCGATGCCCGGCGAACTAAGACCCAGAAACAGGTTGATGGCAATCACCATGACCAAGTTGGATAGGCGCGCGCTGCTGAGTTTGCCAAAGACCGAGCGGTTGCGCACGAAGAAGGCCACCAGCGTGCCGATCAAGCCGAAGATAGCCGTGGACGCACCCGCCGACAAGCTATACGTGAAGGCGTAACTGGCAATCGCGCCCGATAACCCGGTCAACAGGTAGATGACGAGGAAACGCGCCGGACCGTAATACGTCTCGACCTCGCTGCCGACAATGTAGAGCGCGTATAGATTGAAAAACAGGTGCATCAAACCAATATGCAAAAAGTTGGCCGTAAACAGGCGCCAGTAATCGCCCGTGGTTACCAGCGGCGCAAAGTTCGCGCCAAGTTGAATCAACGTGAGCGGATTGTCACTGCCGCCCGCCAACGTCTCGATCGCAAACACGACGACGATCAGGCCCAGCAGAACGTAGGTCACCTGCGGGCGATAGGTGGGCAGGCGCAGTGAAACAGATTGGGGCGCAGAGGGTGATGAGTTCACAATACAACCTTTCTGGGCTGCACGCGGCAGTGTTCGGCGCGGATGATGCCGCTGACGTCTTGCACCGTTTCCGCCAGTTGATCGGCGCGATTGATCACCACGAAATCAAATTCAGGAATGCGCTGCATTTCCTCACGCGCGGTCGCAATGCGAATGCGCAGACTTTCCGGCGATTCGGTCTTGCGCTTGAGCAGGCGCTGCACCAATTCTTCCTCGGTCGACGTCGTCAAGAAAATGAAAATCGCTTGCGGAATCAAGCGCTTCAAGGTGGCGGCCCCTTGCACGTCGACACGCAGCACCACATCCTGTCCCGAGTTCAAAGCCTCACGAATCGGCTGTTTGGGAATGCCTTTGTAGTCGCCATACACGATGGCGTGCTCTAGCAACTCGCCTTGTTCCAACAGCGTCACGAATTCTTCGGTGGTCACGAAGAAGTAATCGACGCCGTCGACTTCGTCGGAACGTTTAGGGCGGGTATTCATCGTCGGCACGAAGCGAAACGGCCAGCCCTGTTCGCGCAAGCCGCGCAGCACACTATCTTTGCCTACCCCCGAAGGCCCGGAGATAACGACGAGCAGGGGGGGACGTTCGGGGAGGGGAATGGATTCAGTCATGAGTCCTCGTGTATAATTACCTCGTACTGCGTAATGCACCAGCACCGCGCTTACGCAGTCCTGCATTCAACTTACGGAGCACGTTTTATGCCTATCTATGAATATCGTTGCATCGACTGCCAGAAGAAAGTCTCGGTCTTCTTTCGCAGTTTCTCAGCCGTCGATCAAGCGCAAGCCCGCTGCCCCATCTGTAACGGCACGCATCTGACCAAAATAGTCTCCAAGGTGCGCGTCATGCGCGGCGCGGCATCGACGGGTGGTGAAGACGGCATGGACGATGCCATGCTCGACGATCTCAATGAAAACGATCCGCGTTCGCTGGGCCGCATGATGCGCCGCATGGCCGACGAGTCCGGCGAAGACCTGGGGCCGGAATTCGGCGAAGTGATCCAGCGCCTCGAAAAAGGCGAAGACCCCGAAGCAATCGAGAAGTCCATGCCGGAACTCGGTGACATGGGCGGCGCAGAGGACGGTATGGATGCCTCGCTGGGTGACGATCTGTAAAACAAGAGGGAGAGATAGAGGGATAGAGAGATAGTCTCCCATTCCCTCATTCCCTTATTCTCTCTTTCCCTCAATCTCGCCACTGCGCAGTCTCTGCCGCACCTGAGTCACAATCTCCGCCTGAATTACCTCCACCGCGCGAGCTGCAGCGACGCACACCCAACGCGCGGGTTCTTCACGCACCATTTGCAAATAACCGGCCCGCACCCGCCGATGAAACTCCAACGCCTGATCGTCCAAGCGATTCCATTCGCCGCCGCGCTTGCGCCGCTCAATCCCTTCTTCAACTTCGATGTCGAGATAGAACGTCACATCCGGTTGTAGCTGAAGCGTGGCGAAAGCGATAACGCTTTTCACCGCGGCTAAATCCAGCCCGCGCCCGTAACCTTGATAAGCCAGCGTGCTATCGGCATACCGATCGCACAACACGATCCCGGTGCGCCGCTGCAAATGCGGCACGATCAGCTGATCGACCAACTGCGCGCGCGCGGCGTTGTACAGCAAACATTCCGCCCGATCGCTCATCTCGCGATTGCGGAGGCTGTGCACCACCGCGCGGATTTGCTCGCTGATGGCCGTGCCGCCCGGCTCGCGCACCGTCAGCACCTCATAGCCGGAGGCCGTCAAGGTATCTGACAACAATTTAATCTGCGTCGATTTGCCGCTGCCGTCGGGGCCTTCGAAAGTAATGAAGAGGCTCATAATGGGATATGAGACCTGACAGGTTTCGTAGACCTGTCGGGCCGGTTTATTCTCTGAAAATTCTAACGCGCCGATACGGCTCGCGCCCGTACGAATGCGAGATGAGCTGCGCTTCGCGGATGATCTCGTGCTGCATACGGCGGATGTGGGGCGGCTGCGGATTGAGATCAACCGATCGGGTGCCGGTGCTCACGCGCGCGATTGCATCCTGCACATCACGCATCGCCACCGAATACGGATCGGTTTCTTCGCTGGTCAGGCCAAACACATCGGTGATGAAATTGTCGATCTGCATGGCCGTGCTGGAGCGCAGCACATAGATGGGCATGCCGCCTTTCTCCGCATCGGCGATCATCTTGGGCCGCTTGCGGTAGTAGTTCTTCACCGTCACGACCAGATCGGCCTCGTCCAGATCGGTGACCACCGTCAGCGGCACGCGCAAACGCTGCGCGGCTTCCTCCAATTTATTGCGCGCCAGCCCATAGCCAAAGGCCCGCATCGACTTGAGCGTGCCGCGGGGCGCTGCCGCCGGAATCATCGCTAGATCGCTGATCGCCTGTTCGGCTTCATCTTCCGTCTCGATCGGTTTGCGGCGCGACGACGTGCTGCGCTCACGTTCCAGCGGCAGATCGCGCCCGCCGTGTTCCTGCCGGCCGCCGTGCTCTTGACGGCCACGTTGCTGCGTTTCCGAGTGCTGCATCACACAGCTCACCACGCCGTTCTCATCTCGATCGCGCAGTTCGGTTTCCACCGGGCGTCCGCGCAGCAAATTGTCTACCGACATCGCCACGTCGTGATGCACGATCAAGCGCTGCCGCTCCTGAATCTCGATCAGCACATCGAACGAAGGCGGCGCGCGCCGCTCCAGCACGGTCTTCTGCGTGCCGCGCCGGCGCGCTTCTTCGTCGGACAGCGTCACGCTCTCGATGCCGCCCACCAGATCAGACAGCGTGGGATTCAGCAACAGATTATCGAGCGTATTGCCGTGCGCCGTGCCGATGAGCTGCACCCCGCGTTCGGCGATAGTGCGCGCCGCCTCGGCTTCCAACTCGCGCCCGATCTCGTCAATGACAATCACTTCGGGGTTGTGATTCTCCACCGCCTCGATCATCACTTCGTGCTGCAAGTTAGGCTGGCGCACTTGCATGCGCCGCGCGCGGCCCACCGCCGGATGCGGAATATCACCGTCGCCGCCGATCTCGTTCGAGGTATCGACGATCACTACACGCTTGCGGGGTCGATCGGGCGCATTGCCGTCTGCCAGCACGCGCGCCGCCTCGCGCAGCATCGTCGTCTTGCCCACCCCGGGGCGGCCCAACAATAACAGGCTCCGGCCAGACGCGATAATATCTTCGATGATGTCGATGGTGCCGTACACGGCGCGGCCTACGCGGCACGTCAGGCCCACGATGTGCCCGCGCCGGTTGCGGATGGCGCTGATGCGATGCAGCGTGCGTTCCATGCCCGCGCGATTGTCCGCGTCAAATTCGCCGATACGGGCCACGACCAGATCGATATCGCCCTGCGTCACTTCTTGATCGCTGAGGGTGAGTTCCCGATCGGTGTAACGGGCTTCCGGCTTCCGCCCCAGATCGAGCACGATTTCCAGCAGGTTTTCGTTTTGGTTCGCCGCATGGACCGCTTCGGCCACGTGCGGCGGCAGCACATCAAATAGAATATCGAGGTTGTCAGTGATGTATTGTTGCATAGCTTGTCTCAAATGCGGTTGATGTTTATGGCCTGCCAGTCCTGCTGCATGGCCTCAATTTCGACTTGTGTCTTCTTCACGCGATCCAGGTACACTTCAAAACTCGCCAGTGCTTCATCCAGCGAAGCCGGCTTGATCTGTTGCGGATCAAACTCCAACCATTCTGCCGGATGATGTCGCCACAAGCTCTTGGGTGACGTGATGAGCAGCATGATCCTTGAGTCAGACTCGGCAATATCCACAATCTGACCATACCAGTGTTGCACTTTGACAATGGCGCCAACTGTGATGAAATCGGGTTTATTCATAGCCATTATCCTCTGGGATGCACCAGCGGCGCTGTGACTTTTTCCAGGCCGGGCACTTTGCCGGGTTCAGGTT
The DNA here is from genome assembly GCA_041738395.1 of Thermoflexales bacterium. Classification (GTDB taxonomy): domain Bacteria; phylum Chloroflexota; class Anaerolineae; order Fen-1058; family Fen-1058; genus Fen-1058. The sequence goes on along the minus strand of JBGSPW010000134.1, from coordinate 26,604 downwards.
CTGGAATCAGGTTGACCAGATGCTTGACCATCATCACGGTCGAGCTATGCTGCTCGAAGCCGAGCGTGGTAAGTCCATGCCCCAGCCATTCCTGATAGCGCCGCACACCGCAGTAAATGGGCGCGGTCCAATTGACCCCGAACAAGCTCAAGCCAAATTCGACCACGGCCGCGGCCCGCGCTTCAGCGCGCGGATGCACGAGCAGGTTAAACCACGCGCCATCCGGTCCGCGCCGGACTTGCAGATAAGCCGCAATTTCCTGGTGATCTTCCAGTACATAGCCGCGCACCGCGCCCGATCGATACATGCGCGGCGCCCCATCGGCCAGCTGGGCCAGGCGTGGCACAGTGTTGTGATACAGCTGATGCACGCCCCATTCATCGTCCGGCTGGCACGGGCGCAGCAACGACTCGACCAGTACCGTGTCGCGCGGCTTCTGCCAACAATAAATGGTCTGTCGCACATAGATGGCGTACCCGGCCTGATGCAGTACCTCGATCGCTTCGCTCTCGTCAAGCACTTCGGCCACGATGTACTGCAAGCCCAGCTTGCCCGTTTGGATCGCCGCATGATCGAGCAGCTGCGCCCAGACTTCGCGGGTCTGGTGATTCACCTGTACACCGGGCGCGATGAACGTCATCACACTGAACTTGCGATCACGCCGATCACGCAGTTGAATCAGGCCGCACAGTTTGCCCTCGTCTTGATCGGCGCGCAGGACATAGGTACGCAAACCGTGCCCACTCAGCGAAAAGAAGCCGGCCAGCGCCGCTTGCAGCGGGCGTGGGTGTCGCGTGAGAGCCAGTTCGGCATACAGTGGAGTGCCTTGGCTCTCAATCTGCGAGACCAAAGCAAGATCGCGGAGATCGAAGGTGCGAATCATAGTTGTGCGTAAAACGTGAAACGTAAAAGCCCAATGACGTTTTAGTGCGTAGCCTCCCCATGGGACGCCTTTACGCTTTACCTTCCGCCATTTTCAAGAAGTAGCGATGAAACCGATCGTCGTGAGACAATTCTGGATGGAATGATGTCGCCAGCAAGTTGCCCTGCCGTGCCGCAACGATCACGTCCTGGTTATCTTTCTCAACCCGCGCCAGCACCTCCACGCCGGCTCCCACCGACTCAATCAGTGGTGCGCGGATGAAGATCGCGTGGAACGGTTTATCGCCGTCGACGCCCTTGATGTTCAAGTCCGCCTCGAACGAATCGACCTGCCGCCCGAAAGCATTACGCTGCACGCGCACGTCCATCAGGCCCAGCAGGGGTTGATCGCGCCCTTCGGCCTCCACAGCCTTGGCCATGAAGATCATGCCCGCGCAGGTGCCCCATAACGGCTTGCCCGATCGAGCCAGTTCGCGCAGCGGCTCCATCAAGTTATACTGCATCGCCAATTTCCCGATCGTCGTCGATTCGCCGCCGGGAATAATGACACCCGCCACATCTGCCAGGTCTTGCGGTAACCGCACTTCAACAACCTCCACGCCCAGGCGCCGCAGCATCGTCTCATGTTCGATAAATGCGCCCTGTAAGGCCAGTACTCCGATTTTCATTCGTGATCCATTCAACTTCATGATGAGGTAAGCATGAACTCACGCCACAGGTTGCATGCTTAGCAGATGGCAGATCTCGATGCCATTATCAAGGTCATTCCAATAAATCGCAAAACCGCTGGGTTCAATCGACCAGCTGGCGCGCTGCTCCGGCGTCGCCCGGGCTAGCCAGCTGAGCCACGGCACGCGGTCCATGGGCAAGCTAATCTCGCGGCCATCGCTGAGCGTTACGCCTAATTGTTCGCCGATAAAACGCACACTCGCTGCGCCAACTTCTTCCGTGATGTTGCTAGCTGAAGTAAGCATTCCACACCTCCAACAGTCGCGCCTGGTTTTGGCGCGTCAATCGCAAAATACGATCCACTTCAGCGGCGTTATAGCCGTGATTATGCTGTAAAGAAACGGGCAGTAACCAGACTTTCGCTTCGTTGTTATCACGCAGCACATGAACGTGCGGAGGCTCATTACCATCCGATGAATAAAACCGGAATTTGTAATCCTCGATCAACACCGTCGGCATATCACTCCACGATCAAGCGCAGCTCATTTGTCGGCATGAAGCCGAGCTCTTCGTATAGTCCACGTCCCAGCTCGCTGGCATGCAGGCTGATGCGCGGCCAACCGTTTTCACGGCAGTAAGCGATCATCGCCTGCAGGATGCGCCGGGCCAGTCCCTGACGGCGATACTCGGGCACCGTGTACACGCTGTGCACATACACCAACCCGCGCCGCTGCCCGTCGGGACGCGGTAACCAATCGGTGAATTTGAGCGCGCCGCTGGCCGCGATCCTTCCGACGTCTTCGATCACCCACACCCGCGTTGATCCGGCTGGAATCTCGTGGTGCAGGATATCGGCGTAAGCCGTGTCCATCGCCTCAACCCCGGCCCGATCGCGTGTCACGCCCTTCAGCGCATCGAGATCCTCAAACATCCAACGGCGATGACTGACCAGGACCGGGATGTCGTCTGCGACCGCAAGGCGAAGTGTTAAGGCATCAGTCATGCTAGAATCGTAGTGTGTAGTGCGTAAAAACAGCCCCTATGAATTGCGTTCACCACAAAGCATGAAAACGCTCCGTTCTCCGTCACCGGGGAACGCCCTCGGGACGAGGGCTGTGAGCATTTTCAGATCAGTCCTTACGTTTTACGCATGACGTTTTAGTTCTACCAGCCCCGTCCGGCCATGCGCTCGGATTCTTCCAGCGTCATGACCGTGCGGCCCACCATCGGTTCGCCCAGATTCTTGCTGACTTCGGCGATGATGTTCGCATCGCGGAAGTGCGTGGTCGCTTCGACGATGGCCTTGGCGCGCTGCGCCGGATTGCCACTCTTGAAGATGCCAGAGCCGACGAACACGCCATCGACGCCCAACTGCATCATCAAGGCCGCATCGGCTGGAGTAGCAAGGCCGCCCGCCGCAAAATTCACCACCGGCAGACGTCCCAATTCCTTGGTCTCGACGACGAGATCATACGGCGCACCGATTTCCTTGGCGTAGGCCATCAGCTCTTCGACCGGCATCGTCTGGAGCCGGCGGATTTCACCCAATACCGATCGGGCGTGGCGCACCGCTTCCACCACATCGCCGGTACCTGCTTCGCCCTTGGTGCGCATCATCGCCGCGCCTTCGCCGATGCGGCGCAGGGCCTCGCCTAGATTACGGCAGCCGCACACGAACGGCACTTTGAAGTCGTGCTTGTTGACGTGATGCGCTTCGTCGGCGGGTGTCAACACTTCGCTCTCGTCGATGAAGTCGACGCCGATCGCTTCCAGCACCTGCGCTTCTACAAAGTGCCCGATGCGGCATTTGGCCATGACGGGAATCGTCACCGTCTCCATGATGCGTCTGATCATGTCCGGATCGCTCATGCGTGCTACACCGCCCTGCACGCGAATGTCCGCCGGGACGCGCTCCAATGCCATGACGGCGCACGCGCCCGCCTCTTCCGCGATCTTGGCCTGCTCAGGCGTAACCACATCCATGATCACCCCGCCCTTGAGCATTTGCGCCAGACCACGCTTGATCACCACAGTTCCCACATCTTTTTGCATGTCACCCTCCGCTTTTCACAATGAATTTTCACAGGTTCAAATCAATTCTACCACGAAGAACAAAAGACCTGGCAGGTTCTGTCCCCATGCCAGGCCGGTATGTTCGATCGGCTTTCGCGTCTGTCAATCCAGTCCGCTTGTCACGGCAAGCCCGCCAGGTCTTACGCCGAAACCGTAATATTCCCCAGTTGGATGTAGGGCGTGAAAATGTCATCGCTCCAATAGCCGTCGCAGCTCAGCGCCTCGATGTTTTGCAACGCGTGATACAAGTCGCCGCTGACACTGGCGCCGCGCACGTAACCCGCCACGCGCCCGCGTTTGATCTGGTACGCCAGCACGATGGTGCGCGAGAAGTCGCCCGTCAACCCGATCGAGCCATCGCTGTCGCCGATTAAATCGATCAGCAGGCCGTCGTTCATGTTCTTCAACAACTCGGACAGGGTCACATCGCCGCCTCGCACGCGCACGTTGGTCGGCGCAGGCACGGGCGGTTCCAGCATGTCGCGCCAGCCGTTGCCGGTGCTGCTCACTTCGGCCTGCGCCGCCGAGATGAGATTGTGATAGAAGCCGGTCACGACGCCATTCGAGATCAACGGCGTGCACTGGCTGCGCGTGCCCTCGTGATCGACGCCGGCGCTGTACGGACGATCGGGCAGGGTGGCATCGTCGAGCAGGCTGAACTTCGGATCGAACAGCGGCTTGCCAAGCTTGCTGGCAAAACCCGATCGGCGTTTGCCGCCCCGCGAGTTGTTACTGAAGGCGAATGAGCCATTGAAGGCCATCAACATCGGTTCGAGGAGAGACGCAAAGGCACTGGGCGAGAAGATCACCGACTGCGGCCCGTTCACCGGCTCGATTGGTTTTCGCGCCCAGCGGAAACGGCGCGCCATGCGCCGCGCAAAATCGAGGTGACTGTCGTCGACCTGCGTCGTCGCAAAGCGATCGAGCGCGACCAGCACTTCACCAGCGGCGTGCCGTTCGATCCACGTTTCGGCTTCCAGCCACGCACGCGACAGGTGCGCCTCGCCGCCGTTGCTATTGTGCAGATCGATCGTTTCGTGGATGCGACTCACGTTGAGTTCGATGGCAAGGTGCGGATTGTGCTGCCGCATCACGCTCAGCATCTGTCGCGTCCAGTCACCCAGATCAGATTCGGTCAGATCATCGACCATCGGAGCGACGTCATTGCGAGGAGGCCGCAGGCCGACGAAGCAATCTCCCGCTCGATCAGGGGATTGCTTCGCTTCCTTCGACTCCGCTACGCTCCGCTCAGGATGCTCGCAATGACGCGTATCCACGATTTTTCCCGGAAAAGCGAGCGTGGCTGGCACTTTCACCTGGGCGCCGGCCGTGGCGCGTTGAATGAGTTGATCGTCGCTGAGGCCGTCGGTGGTGCTGGTATGCCCGACTTTGCCAGCAGCGATCACGCGCGCCGCCCGCCCGCGATAACTCTGCCGCTCGATCGATTTGACGCGGCTGAATTTGCAGCCGACGCGGGTGACATCCAAATTTCGTTCAATGAGTTCGATTTGTTTGTCCATCGATAAACCTCCCAATTCATAACGAGTAATGAGTAAATTACTCATTACTCATTACTCGTTATGCTCCGCCCACCAAAACGTCTCTCACCCGAATATGCGGCCCGCCGTCGCAGACGGGCAACCCTTCCGCGCCCTTGCCGCAATCGCCGGAACTGTCGTCCCAAGCGAAGTCGCTGCCGATGCCGTCGATGTTGTGCAGCGTCTCAAAGACGTTGCCCGTCAGCGTCATCGAACGCAGCGGTTCGGCGAGTTCGCCGTGCCGGATCAGGTAACCGTGCTTGGCGACGAAGGTGAAATCTTCCAGCAACGTTTCGCCGCCCGCCCAATCGCAGGCATACACGCCCAGTTCGACATCCTTGATCAGATCGTGCAGCGATCCACCGTCGGAGGGCGCAAGCGCCGTGTTGGTCATGCGGACCTGCGGGGCGTAGCGATACGAGGTCGCCCGCGCATTACCGGTGGGCGCTTCGCGCATCTGCCCGGCTGTTTCGCGTGAATGCAGCCGTCCCACCAGCACCCCATCGCGCATCAGCCACGTCTTCTGCGCGGGCACGCCTTCGTCGTCGTAAGCCACGCTGCCACGCAAGCGTGGCACCGCGCCATCGTCGTAGATGTTTAAGTTGCGTGGCCCGAACTGGCGGCCCAGCATCATCATCGCGCGCGCGTCGGGATTCTCGGCGATGAAATCGGCTTCCGATAAATGTCCGAAGGCTTCGTGCGTGAACAGGCCGGTCATGATCGGATCGAGAATGACGGTGTACCGGCCGGCCTTCACCACCTGTGCCGACAACTGCTCGACGGCTAAACGGGCGGCCGCCTGGGCCAGCTCAGTCCGATCGAGAACCGCCTCATAACCGCAGGCCAGCGCCAGCGATCGGTTGCCATGTTGGACATGTTCGCCAGCACGCGCCACCGCCGCAAATTGCAGATCGATCATCGGGCGCTCTTGATAGATGAACGCGCCCTCGGTGTTGGCGTACCAGGTGGCGATGAAGGCGTCGCTGTAAGCCACGTAGGTCGATTCGATGCGCGGATCGGCGTTCAGCAGCAGATCGTTGTAGCCGCCGACGAGCACTTGCTTATCGGCGAGCGGCACCGTGCGGAAATCGATCGTGAGATCCGCCGGGACGCGAGCGACGATCGGGTTGACGGGAGCCAGCGCGATCGGGTCGGCCTCGAGCGTCTGCGCCAGCCGGATCGCATCACACACGCGAGCGCGCAGATCGGCATGGCCCGTAAAGGTGGCCGCGCCCCAGCCGCCGTGGGTGGCCAACGCGCGCGCGAAACCGCCAACATCGATGGAGGTATCGACCGTGACGAGCTGATCGCCGCGGTAGACCAGGTGCGTGGTCTCGCGCCGCTCCAGACGGAGTTCGGCATAGGGCGTGTTGAGTTGACGAAGCGCCTCGAATAGACGGTTCTGCATCGCCGCCTCCCGCGATGACAAATTACCCACGATGAGGTGAGGTCGAAGGTCAATTCATTTAGTAATGTTTCGGTCGTTAAGCTGCGAAAGCGCCGAATTTCTCGGAAAAACAGGGGGAAACAGCGATGATGCTCTGGCAGAATGATTTTATCATGCCCCACGCTGACGGCGTCAAGAGCAAGTTTGAAGACCTACATCTGGCGATTGTGCCAGACGGGAGGCCCAGTCATGGGGCAAGTTATGAGACCATGTTCAGATAGTGGACTACCTCACCTCCATTTTTACGCTTTCTTGACAGGCCGTGCCGCTTCTTGACGCCCTTTTGACCCCAATCTGCGGCACAATGAAAGCGTCGATTTCACGGGGAGGTGCTGGTTCATGGACGTTTTATTTCTGATCGTTACGCTGCTGTTCTTCGGCCTGTCATACGGCTTTGTGAAGTTGTGTGAAAAACTCTAGGAGGTTGATATGACTGTGCTCTATCTCATCGGCGGCTTGATCGCGCTGGGGTTGCTGGCGTATCTATTCGTCGCGCTGCTTAAACCGGAGAAATTCTAATGACTGCCAATGGCCTACTACAAATCGCGCTTTACCTGGTCGTGCTGATCGCGCTGGCCAAGCCGCTCGGCTCGTATATGGCGCGCGTCTACGAGGGGGAATCGACGTTTCTCGATCGCCTCCTCGGTCCGATCGAGCGGTTGATCTATCGCGTGAGCGGCATTCGACCTGAAGTCGAGATGAACTGGAAGACGTATGCCGTGGCGATGCTGATCTTCAATCTATTCGGCCTGCTGGCCGTGTACCTGCTGCAGCGCGTCCAACAGGTGTTGCCGTTAAACCCGCAGGGTCTGGGGGCGGTTTCGCCCGATTCATCGTTTAACACCGCCGTCAGTTTCGCAAGCAATACCAACTGGCAGGGTTACGGCGGCGAAACGACGATGAGTTACCTGACGCAGATGCTCGGGATGACGGTGCAGAACTTCGTCTCGGCGGCGACCGGTATGGCTGTGCTGGTGGCCTTGATTCGCGGCTTACAGCGCAAATCCGCGCAGACGATCGGCAATTTCTGGTCGGACATGACGCGCACCACGTTGTACATCCTGCTGCCACTGGCACTCGTTCTGGCGATCGGGTTGGTGTCGCAGGGCGTGGTGCAGAATCTTAACGCATATCAACCCGTGTCTTTGCTGCAATCAACAGTGGATGGCAACGGTGCGGCCGCGACGACGCAAATCCTGCCGATGGGACCGGCCGCCTCGCAGATCGCGATCAAACAGCTGGGCACGAACGGTGGCGGCTTCTTCAACGTCAACTCCGCGCACCCCTTTGAGAACGCGACGCCGTTGTCGAACTTTCTGGAGATGTTGTCAATCCTGCTGATTCCCGCCGCGTTGTGCTACACCTTCGGCAAGATGGTGAAGGACACCCGTCAAGGCTGGGCGGTGCTGGCGGCGATGACGGTGATCTTCGTGGCGCTGCTGGCGCTGTCGGTCGGCGCCGAATATGGTGGCAATCCAGCCTTCACACCTTTAGGTATCGATCAAACCGCGAGCGACTTGCAGCCGGGCGGCAACATGGAAGGCAAAGAAGTCCGCTTCGGCATCGCCAACTCGGCGCTGTGGGCCACGGCGACGACGGCGGCCTCGAATGGATCAGTCAACTCGATGCACGATTCGTTCACGCCACTGGGCGGACTCGTGCCGATGTGGATGATGCAATTGGGCGAGGTGATCTATGGCGGCGTCGGCTCCGGCTTGTACGGCCTGTTGGTGTTCGCCATCATCGCCGTGTTCGTGGCTGGGTTGATGGTGGGCCGCACGCCGGAATATCTGGGCAAGAAGATCGAAGCCTACGAGATGAAGATGGCGTCACTGGTCATTTTGATTCCGCCCATCGTCGTGCTGGGGTTCACCGCGCTCGCGGTGACGACCGATGCTGGCAAGGCGACGATCTACAATCCGGGCGCGCACGGCTTCAGCGAAGTGTTGTACGCCTTCTCGTCGATGGGCAACAACAACGGCAGCGCGTTTGCGGGGCTGGGCGCGAACACACCGTTCTACAACATCGCCGGCGGCATCGCGATGCTGCTGGCGCGCTACTGGCTGGCGATCCCGACCTTGGCAATTGCCGGATCGTTGGCCGCCAAGAAGATCGTGCCCGTCGGGCCAGGCACCTTACCCACACACACGCCGTTGTTCATCGTGATGCTGATCGGCGTGGTGCTGCTCGTCGGCGCACTGACGTTCATCCCGGCGCTGGCGCTGGGTCCGATCGTCGAGCACTTGATGATGATGGCACATTAGAATGGTATCCGGGTTGATTTACGATATCGCGCTACAACGTCATTCCCGCATGCTTTTGGCGGGAATCCAGAAATCCATCGACATGACGAGCCAATCGTCAAACTGGATGCCCGACAAAAGCATTCGGGCATGACCGTCAAGGATTTAGAGGGACCACCATGACTGTCCATTCGCATACCAAAGCCAGACCTTTATTCGAACCGACCATCGTGCGGCGCGCGATCGGTGATTCGTTCAAGAAACTCAATCCGCGCGCGCAGCTGCGCAACCCGGTGATGTTCGTCGTGCTGGTCGGCAGCATGCTGACCACAGGCTTGTTCATGCAGGCCGTGTTGGGCCAAGGTGAAGCGCCCGCTGGATTCATCCTGGCGGTGTCGGTGTGGCTGTGGTTCACCGTGTTGTTTGCCAACTTCGCCGAAGCGATGGCAGAAGGGCGCGGCAAAGCCCAGGCCGATACGCTGCGCAAGGCGCGGCGCGACATCGGCGCGAAGAAACTTGCGGACCCGCACCACGGCGCGAGTTACATCGCGGTGTCGGCGGGCACGCTGCGCAAGGACGATGTGGTGCTCGTCGAAACGGGCGATTTCATTCCCGGCGATGGCGAGGTGGTCGAGGGCGTGGCCTCAGTAGACGAAAGTGCGATCACGGGCGAAAGCGCGCCCGTCATCCGCGAGAGCGGCGGCGATCGATCGGCGGTGACCGGCAGTACGCGCGTGCTGTCCGACTGGCTGATTGTGCGCATCACGGCCAATCCCGGCGAGACGTTTCTCGATCGGATGATCGCCATGGTCGAAGGCGCGAAGCGGCAGAAGACGCCGAACGAGATCGCGCTGAATATCTTGCTGGCCGCGTTGACGATCATCTTCTTGCTGGCAACGGTGACGTTGCTGCCGTTCTCGCTGTACAGTGTTCAAGCCGCAGGCCAAGGTGCGCCTGTGACGGTGACGGTACTGGTGGCGCTGCTGGTGTGCTTGATCCCGACGACGATTGGCGGGCTGCTGAGTGCGATCGGGATTGCGGGCATGGACCGCATGATCCAGGCCAATGTGATCGCCATGTCGGGCCGCGCGGTCGAAGCGGCGGGCGATGTCGATGTGCTGCTGCTTGATAAGACGGGCACGATCACGCTGGGCAACCGGCAGGCGACGGCTTTCATGCCGGCCGACGGGGTGTCGGTCGAAGATCTGGCGGATGCGGCTCAGATCGCTTCGCTATCCGACGAAACACCTGAAGGGCGCAGCATCGTCGTCCTGGCGAAGGAACTATACAACCTGCGCGAGCGCGATATTCAGGGCCTGGGCGCCATCTTTGTGCCGTTCACGGCGCAAACCCGCATGAGCGGTGTCAATCTCGACGGGCGGCAAATCCGCAAAGGCGCCGCAGATGCCATCGAGGCGTATGTGTCCGAGCGGGGTGGAAGTTTTCCAGCCACCGTGCGCGCTCACGTCGAACGCATCGCCAAGGAGGGCGGGACGCCGCTGGTCGTCGCCGATGGCTCGAAGGTCCTGGGCGTGATTCAACTCAAGGACATCGTCAAAGGCGGCATTAAGGAACGCTTCGCCCACCTGCGCAAGATGGGGATCAAGACCGTGATGATCACGGGCGACAATCCGCTGACCGCGGCGGCGATTGCGGCCGAGGCCGGCGTCGACGATTTCCTGGCGCAAGCCACGCCGGAAGCCAAGCTCAAGTTGATTCGTGAATATCAGACCGGTGGCCGGTTGGTGGCGATGACGGGTGACGGAACAAATGATGCGCCCGCGTTAGCGCAGGCCGATGTGGCCATGGCGATGAATACCGGTACGCAGGCCGCCAAAGAAGCGGGCAACATGGTCGATCTGGATTCCAATCCGACCAAGCTGATCGAAGTGGTCGAGATCGGCAAACAGCTGCTGATGACGCGCGGCGCACTGACGACGTTCAGCATTGCGAATGATGTGGCGAAGTATTTCGCCATCATTCCGGCGGCGTTCGCGACGACGTATCCGATCCTCAATAAGTTGAACATCATGGGATTGGCGACGCCGCAAAGCGCGATCTTGTCCGCCGTGATCTTCAACGCCGTGATCATCATCGCGCTGATTCCGCTGGCGCTGCGCGGCGTGCGTTATCGCCCGGTCGGCGCGGCGCAGGTGCTGCGCGACCACCTGCTGATCTACGGGCTGGGCGGCATCATCGCGCCGTTCATCGGCATCAAGCTCATCGATATGATGCTGGTGACGCTGGGATTGATCTAAATCAATCCAAAGGAGGCTTCAATGGAGACGTCGGGTGGTCCGAAGTGGTGGCTGTTGTATTTGGGATTAGCGATATTCATGATCCTGTTCATCGGCGAAATCAAACTGCCGGTGCCGGAAATCGAGCATCGTGTAGTTGAAGTGGTGATCGTACTGGCAGCATTTGGCGTGACGCACCAGTGGCTGAACGCCAATGCCAGTGAACTGCTGTACCGGTCGCGTCGCAAAACCCGCGTGCTCCGCGAGAAACAGGCCCGCACTCAAGCGCTGCCTGCGAAGCGGTTGTCATCAGGAAAGGAAGACTGACATGCGTTCGCAACTGCGATCTGCACTCGTCTCATTGGCGTTACTCACTGTGCTCACCGGGCTGATCTATCCTTTGGTCGTGACCGTCATCGCGCAGGTTGCATTTCCCGCGCAGGCCAATGGCAGCTTGATCGTGAAAAATGGAAAAGCGATCGGGTCTGAGTTGATCGGCCAGTCGTTCAATGATCTGAAGTATTTTTGGGGGCGACTCTCGGCAACCGGCACGTTCCCATACAACTCATTCAACGTCGAAAATTTGACGGCCTCTTCTGGCTCCAACTACGGGCCGCTGAACCCGGCATTAATGGCGATGGTTCAAAGCCGAATCGACGCGTTGAAGAAAGCCGATCCGACTAACGCCAAGCCGATTCCGGTCGATCTAGTGACAGCTTCCGGCAGCGGGCTCGATCCGCACATCAGCCCGGCAGCGGCAGATTATCAAGTGAGCCGTGTGGCTCGCGCGCGCGGGTTGGATGAATCGGCCGTGCGGCAACTCGTGGTCCAGCACACCCAGGGACGCGACCTCGGCGTGTTGGGTGAGCCGCGCGTGAATGTGCTGGAATTGAATCTGGCATTGGATGAAATGTTATCGAAGTGATGTGTCATTAGCGAGCGTCGCCCAGCGCGCCTCCGCCGCGATAGGCAGCGGGAAAGGCGAGCGAGCGAAGAATCTCCGGCACGGCCGCAGTCGGTCGCCGCTAGGCCCAGAGATTCCTCGCCCCTGCGGAGCTCGGAATGACACTTCCAAACGAGTTTTTTTGATGGAGGCACATGATGGGTAAAAAACGTTTAGAATTCTCGGCTCGATTGGTTGAAGGCAGCGCTATTGCGGTAGGCTTGGTGCTGGCGACAACGGCGTTGTTCCTGCTCATCGGGCGCAGCGTGCTGGGCGAAGGTGTCATCGCGTTGTTGTATCTGGTTCCGATCAGCTGGAGCACCACCCGCTGGAGCCAACTAGCCGGCATGTGCGCGGCGGTAACGGCTTTTTTGACTTTCAACTTCTTCTTCATCCCGCCGTTCTACACGTTTCAGATTGGGAGCGTGGAAGGCTGGCTGATGCTCATCATCTTTCTGACGGTGGCGACGGTCATCGTGGGCCGCATTCAATACGGTTTGCAGCGGGCCCACGTGCGCGAACGTGAGGCGTTGTTCATGTATGAACTCAGCACCTCTTTGGCCGGAGCGCGCACATCGGAAACCGTAGCGCGCACACTGGCGCGCCAACTCCAACAAATGCTGCAGGCCGAATTGGTACAGGTGGTGGTTGAACCCGATCGCGCAGAGGACTCGATCATGGTGGGCGTGCCAAGCAGCACCTCCGCTGCGGAGAATCCCGATCAGGTCTTGCCCATGCTCGCCCCGCATCGCATGGTGGGTGAAATTCGCCTGTGGCGCGGCCGCACGCCTCTGCCTGCGGCAAATGGCATCCTGCTGCAAAACTTTGCCGAACAAGGGGCCTTAGCCATCGAACGGGTGGAAGCCGACGCGCAGGTCAGCTCACCGCTGGTCCTCGCCTCAGGGAACGGTTCGCGTGATTGATGAAAATCGGACAGGCCGTGCTACAATGACATCAAACTGACATGGAACCACGACGACCCGATCCCGATCAACTGCTGGCGCGGCTGAAGTCCGAAGAGGCGCAGCAAGCGCGCGGCAAATTGAAAATCTTTCTGGGCTACGCGGCGGGCGTAGGCAAGACCTATGCCATGCTGGAAGCCGCGCATCAACGCCGGGCCGAAGGCGTCGATGTGGTCATCGGCTATGTTGAGACGCACCGGCGCGCCGAGACCGAAGCGCTGGTGGCCGACCTCGAAATTGTCCCGCGCCACCCGATTGAGTATCGCGGCATCACGCTGGAAGAGATGGACGTCGACGCCATTGTGGCGCGGCAGCCCCAGCTGGTGCTGGTCGATGAACTGGCGCACACCAATGCTGCCGGTTCGCGCCATCCCAAGCGCTATCAAGATGTGGAAGAACTGCTGGCCGCCGGCCTCGACGTTTATTCCACGCTCAACATTCAACACCTCGAAAGCCTGAACGACGTCGTCTCGCAAATTACGAATGTGGTCGTGCGGGAGACGATCCCCGATCGGGTTCTGGATGAAGTCACCGACATCGAGTTGATCGATCTGCCGCCGGATGAGTTACTCCAGCGGCTGCGCGAGGGCAAAGTCTATGTGCCCGAACAGGCCGCGCGCGCGATCGAAGAATTCTTCCGCAAGGGCAATCTCACTGCGCTGCGCGAATTGACGATGCGGCGCGCCGCCGAACGCGTGGATGATCAGATGCGAGCCTACATGCGCACCCGATCGATCCCCGGCCCGTGGGCGGCTAGCGAACGGCTTTTAGTGTGCGTGACCTCGCATCCGATCAGCGAACGGCTAGTGCGCGCGGCCCGCCGCCTGGCCGATGAGCTCACTGCGCCGTGGACGGTGCTGCATGTGGAACTGCCCCACGACGTACGCCTGAATCCTGAACAGCGCGAACAACTTTCGCGCACCCTGCGGTTAGCCGAAGAACTCGGCGCCAAGACGGTGCAGCGTCCGGGCCAGTCGGCGACAGAAACAATCCTTGATTACGCGCGGCGGCATAACATCACCAAGATCGTCATCGGCAAACCGCTGCGCCCGCGCTGGATCGAATGGCTGCGTGGCTCGGTGGTCGATCAGCTAACGCGCAACAGCGGGCCGATCGATGTATACGTGATCAGCGGTGATCCCGGCGATGCGCCGCAAGCCATGTCCCGCGACTGGGTGCCACATCGACCGTGGCGGCGCTACGCGGCCAGTGCGGCGCTGGTGGTAGTGCCCACGCTGATCGGCGAACTCCTTCGTCCCTACATCTCGCCGGTGAATTTGGTGATGCTGTATCTCCCCGTCGTCGTGCTGGTGGCGGTCTATCTGGGGCGCGGACCGGCCATGTTCGCATCACTGTTGAGCGTGCTGGCCTTTGACTTCTTCCTCGTTCCACCGCGTTTGACTTTGGCAGTATCGGATACAGAGTATCTGCTCACGTTTATTGGATTGTTTATTGTCGGCGTGGTGATCAGCACGCTGGCGGCGCGAGTCAAAGAACAGGCCGAGGCGGCCACTACGCGTGAAGTGCAAACGTCTTCACTCTATTCATTTAGCCGCGATTTGACCGCCGCCGTCACGCTCGACGAGATCGTTAGCATCATTGTGATGCATCTGAGTGAAAACTTCAGCCGTCAGATCGTGGTGCTGCTGCCGGAGAATGGACAATTAGAGTTGAGTGGCTACACGCCTGAAACGGTCCGCGACGAAAACAACCAGCGGGCTTTCTCTAGCGCTTTCGCACGCGTCGCCAATTCGTCTGCGCCGCCCCAGCTCGACGAGAGCGAACGGGCTGTGGCGGTCTGGGCGTTTGAGCACGCCCTGCCGGCCGGCCGCGACACCGATACACTGCCCGCCGCCAAGGTACGCTATTTGCCGCTGAAGACTTCGCGCGGCGTAGTGGGCGTGTTGGGTGTGCAGCCGCACGACACGACCACCCATTTAACCACCGAACAGCGTCTCTTGATGGAAGCCTTTGCCAATCAGGCCGCGCTCGCCATCGAGCGCGTGCGGCTGGCCGACGAAACGCAGCAGGCCCGCTTGCAGGTCGAAACCGAGCAGCTGCGCAATTCGCTGTTGAGTTCGGTCTCGCACGATCTGCGCACACCGCTGGCCGCGATCACGGGCGCAGCCAGCAGTTTGATGGACGACGAGAACGCGCTGGAACCAGCCGCGCGGCACGAGATGGCGCAGACCATCTACGAAGAAGCGGGGCGGCTTAACCGGTTGTTGCGCAACTTGCTCGACATGACGCGGCTGGAGTCGGGCGCACTGCGCATCAACAAAGAATCGCAACCGTTAGAGGAAGTGATCGGCGCGGCGTTGAGCCGCCTGGAAGAGCCGCTGGCTGATCGGGCGGTGAACATTCACTTGCCCGCCGATTTACCCTTCGTCTCGATCGACAGTGTGTTGATCGAACAGGTCTTCATCAACCTACTGGAGAACGCGATCAAATACACGCCCCCTCACAGCCTGATCGATCTTTCCGCTTCACAGGCTGGCGCAGCGATCGAGATCGAAGTCGCTGATCGCGGACCGGGTCTGCCCGTGGGCGACGAGCAGCGCATCTTCGAAAAATTCTATCGCGCGAGTGCCCCGCAGAACGGCAGTGGCGTGGGATTAGGCTTGACGATCTGTCGCGGCATCGTCGAGGCGCACGGTGGCCGCATTTGGGCCGAGAATCGATCGGGCGGGGGAGCCGCGTTTCGCTTCACGTTGCCGATCGAGATGCAGTAGGATCGTAACTACTCAGACCCAATGAACTGCGTTCACCACGAACGATGAAAACGCTCCGTTCCCCGTCTCCGGGGAACGCCCTCGAGACGAGGGCTGTGAGCATTTTCAGATCAGCCGTCATGCCCGAATGTTTTCGCCATGCGCGCCCCCGCGCAAAGCGCGGATAGGGCGTGTCGGGCATCCACGTTGGCCACTGGCGAGTCACGCTGACAGGGCTTCTGGATTCCCGCCTACGCAGGAATGACGCCACAAGGAAGAAATTTGTGAGCACCGATCAGTTGGTGTTGGTCATCGAAGACGAACCGCAGATCCGCCGCTTCTTGCGCGCGACGCTGACCAACCACGGTTATCGCCTGATCGAAGCGATCAACGCGCAGGAGGGGCTGGCGCACGCCGCCACACACAACCCGGCCTTGATCATTCTCGATCTGGGCTTGCCCGATCTGGACGGACTGGATGTGACGCGGCAAGTGCGCGAATGGAGTGACGTGCCCATCCTGGTGCTGTCGGCGCGCGGGCAGGAGCAGGACAAGATCGCGGCGCTGGATGCGGGCGCGGATGATTACCTGACCAAGCCCTTTGGGGTGGGTGAACTGCTGGCGCGCATGCGCGTGGCGCTGCGTCACGCGCAGCAAGCCGTCGACGCGAGTGAAGAGTCGATCTTTGAAGTGGGTGATCTGAAAGTGGATCTCACGCGGCGGCAGGTGACGGTCGCCAACGAAGAAGTGCATCTCACCCCGATCGAATACAATCTCCTCAAGACGCTGGTGCAGCATGCGGGTAAAGTGGTGACGCAGACGCAGTTGTTGAAAGAAGTGTGGGGGCCGGCTTACTCAGCGGAAAGCCATTATTTGCGCGTGTACATGAGCCAGCTGCGCCGCAAGATCGAAGTCGATCCGGCGCGACCGCGTTATCTTCTTACGGAGCCGGGAGTGGGCTATCGCTTGAAGGTGGAGTAGTGCAAGTTAAGCAGCAAGAAACCGGGTTTCTCCTCGCCTGATGAAATTGAAAATCAGATCGGAGAAACCCGGTTTCTTTTTTTGGCCAGCGGGTGCATCGTCGGGCGCATCGATGGGCTTCACGTGGCCGCGAATGTAGATGGCGCGAAGATCAAAGAAGTGGACACCCTCGTCGATGAGAAGGACGACCTCTTGATCGATGGCAGGCTGAAGATGTGCTGTTTCCGGAAGACCGACCAGATAGCGGCCATCCCTCCACACGAACGCAATCGGCTGAGCGTGTGGCCCGTCATCGCAGGCAAAGAAGAGGCAGGCGCGTGGGACCCGTTCGAGCAGGTCGTGTACGTCAGCGGGATCGATATCGCGGGTGATTCGCTTCAGCGGAGTGGGATTCGTCGTTTGATCCTGGTTGATAGGAGTGTAAGATATGGCTGCGAGATCGATCTTACGCAATCACCATGCCTTGTTTATTTTGGTTCTGATCCGGATTCGATTTGCTCTGCGAACGCTAAGACGTGCCGTTGGGGACTTCCTCAGCAAACTGGTAGCGAGCGCGATCACGATTTAGATAGATTGATGACGACATCCTTGGGCAAGGCTAGCTTCGCTTCGACTTCGACGGCTTTGATAATGCCGACCGGCACGGGGCAAGCGGCGTGGGTGCAGTACTGCGCGCCCTTCTCCAGCGTCTTGGGCATGGCGCGCTTGGTGGAGATTTCCTGATATGGATTGACCTGCGTCAAATCTTGCGCCAGCTTCTGAATGGCGGCACATTCGCTGGTGATTTGCAAGTTGCACACTTTGCCATCCATGGTTGCTTCGACCACGGTCGAGAAACCACAGATGCCCGAAAAGATTTCCGCTTTAGCCATGAATCTCTCCTCCCCATGATGAAGAATTAATCAGTTGTGACCCCCACAGGCTGGTCGGCGTGCCTGGCTTGCAACCCGATCGATGCGATTACTCCGATCGCGGCCGCGATCACCAACGGGACGACACCCGCCGCCCAGTTGCCGCCCGCGATCAAGCCACCCACGATCGGCGGGCCGAAGAACATGCCAATGTTCTGCCCCATGCTCACAATGCCGAGCGCTAAGCCGGCAAATTGCGGATTCGGCATCGTCTCAGGTGCAAGCGTGAACGTCGCCGCCGGAACAAAGCCCGCTGCAAAGCTCACCACCAATGTGTACGGCACGATCACATCGACGCTGCCCAATCGGAAACACCAGAACAACAGGACGCCGGAGATCGCCAGTGCGACGGTCATCACCAGATGACGACTCTTGACGCGATCGAGCAACCACCCGGCGATAAAGGTTGACGAGATCACGGCCAGACTGCCCAGACTGGCGTAGAAACTGGCTGTTTCAAGATTGAGGCCCAGCCCCTGATTGAAATAGGAAGGCCCCCACGTCGCAAAGCCCATGAACGCAAAGTTGAATGCGCCAAACACCAGCGCCAATAGCCAGCTGGCCGGGGTCAACAGCATTTTGCCGAAAGACTGATCCGCGGCGTGAGGTTGAAAGTCCGGCGTGTCAGGCTTCGAGGGTGCGCTCACGACCAGCGCATAGATCACCAACGCGATCAACACAAAGGCCGCGCCGAACCACCAGATCCCCTGCCAGCCAGACGATTTCAACAGCGGCCCGGCCAGGTTGTACATGACGAAGCTGCCCACTGGCACCCACGACGCCCAGACGCCCATCGGCGTGCCGCGTTTCTCCGGCGGAAACCACATGCTAATCACGGCGGGCGCAACCACGGCAATCAACCCCAGACCGATGCCTTCAACAACCCGCCCCGTCAGCAGCAGCGGGGCAGTGTTCGCCACAGCGCCGATGATCGATCCGAGCAGCGTGCAGCCCAGCGCGATCAGGCCCGCCAGCTTAGGCCCCAGCCGGCTCAACACCAGCGCCGATGGAATGCCCAGCACAATCCCGGCCACGGCGAAAGCCGACATCAGCCAGCCGCCGGTCACCGCATCGATGTGCAGATCGGTCATCAACACCGACATCACGGGCGGCACTTTGGATTGATTGAGGGCAATCGCCACCCCGGCCAGATAAGCCGCCAGCATCACTGCCCACGCTTTGCGATTTGAATTCATGGAGTTCTCTTTGCTTGCCACGAAGTCTCGATCCACGAATCACACGAATCTTCACGAAACAAACACCTATTCGTGAAGATTCGTGGAGACGGGAGCACTGCACCGCATGTGTTCGTGGATCGCTTTTTCCCCTTATCTCACGCTGGCGGTCATCAAGCCAGGCTACTTCCTGACAGACTCTACGAAAGCGCGGAGCTTGTCGTCGGTGGTGTTTTCAAAGTAGCAGCCGTGGGCCATGATGTAGGCTGGCGCATCGGCGTACAAGTCCACTAGATCATCGCAATAGGCGCGCACCTCATCCGTCGTCCCCGCCGACATCAGAGAGGCGGGCACATTCCCGGCGATGATGAATTTGTCGCTCAAGACTTCCTTCACGCGGCGCATGTCGGTCTTATCGAAGTGGCAGACCAGCGATTTCTCTGGCATCTGGGCCAGGTAATCCAACCGCTGATTGTACGAGCCTTCAATAAACAGGTAGCAGGTGATGCCTTCTTCGTACAGCGCCAGCATCACCTGCTTCCAGGTCGGCCAGTAGAACTTCTCGAACTGCGCCCGTGACATGAAGGTATCGGCACCTTTGTGCAGCACGTACAACGCAGCGGGCGCCCCCGTGCGGTCACTGGCGCCCACGATTGATTTGATCAGGACAGGCACATAGGCCTCGCAGGCGGCCAGCAGGTCTTTCGGCCGGCGGTACATATCCATCAGGATGCCCTTGGTGCCGCGCAGGGTGTCGCCCAGATAATCGAAGGGGGTCTTGACGATGTTCAAGCCCATGCTAGGGAAGCCTTCGGCTGCGATCATGCCCATCGTCTGACCGATCGACCCCAGCACCTTCATCAATTCGTTGCCGGCTTCCATCATCTTGTGGAGCATTTCCTGGAAGGGCGGCAGCCCGAAGGGCACTAACAAATCAATGGTGTCGATGCTTTCCGTGATGCGCGGGAAGTCGGGCAGCATGGCCAGGGGACCCAGGGCGCCATACGCGCGCGGCAAATACTGCTTGAGCCAGAAAGCGGTCGGGTCGGCGATGAAATCTTTGTATTCATCTCCGCTCATGCGCTCGCCTTCCACCGCCTGGATCGCCATGGTGTCGGGCAGTTTCTGTCCACCCCAGACATAGAGCTTGAAATCCAGCAGGTCCCAGGATCTGCCGGGATAGGGCAAGACACCCACTGCTACATCCGGCTTGAATTCGTGATGGAAGTCCAGGAGCGGTTCCCGCAATTTATCATGGTTGTAAACCACGTCTTTGCCCTGCAGCCCCTTGCGGCGCACCATATATTCATTCGCGCCCATGAACGGATCAGCCAGCGGGCGATCATGCGGTTCCATATCGTAGATTTTTCGCAGGCGCTGGATGCGCTCTTGGTAGTTGGCTTCCGCTTCTGGGCTGGCGAACTGCACCGGGGCATTCTGCCAGGCGTCCAGGCGCAACTTGCGCCTCTCCAGGGGCGACAGTTGATTCCAATTCGCAGGTTTGGTAAACATGGTTTTACGCTCCTACCCAATTCTTGGCTAATGCGACCGCGGCCATGGCATCCTTGCCGTAGCCGTCCGCGCCGGCATACAGTCGAATCTGCTCGTCGATCTGCCCGCCGCCGATCATCACCTTGCCGGTGAAACCCGCGTCGCGCAGCGCTTTGACCGTGTTCTTCATCGGATCGTAGGCCAGTGTCAGGAAGCCGCTCAGGCCCACCACTTGCGGCTGGAACTCTTTCATCGCTTCCACGAACTTCGCGACCGGCACATCCACGCCCAGGTCCTTCACCTCGAAGCCGTTGACGTCGAGCATGAAGCTGACGATGTCCTTGCCGATGTCGTGGATGTCGCCCGCGACCGTGCCGATCACCACCCGGCCGAGTTTCTTCATGTCGGCGGTTTGCGTGATGCGGGGCTTGACCACGTCCGAGATCTGGCGCAGGATTTCGCCCGCCAGAATCAACTCGGGCACGAAGCAATCGCCCGCCTCAAAACGCTGGCCGATGACGTTCATCGCTTCGCGGCAGCTGTCCAACACCTCGATCGGGCTGATACCCCGATCGAGCATCTCGTTTGCCGTGCGCACGGCGTCTTCTTCGCGCATATCCGTGATGGCTTCAACTAATGCGTTCATACGAATCCTCCTGTAGGATTGGATTGATCGACTTAAGCGAGTGGTTTCGGCGCTTCCAGCAGTCCTTTGCGAAAAGCGCGCGTGTAATTCAAGCAATGCTTGTCGTTGCCAAGCAAGAGATCAGTCGCAAACAAAGCGGCCTTCAACTCCCGATCGTTCGGATCGATAATGGCAGTGTCCATGCCCGCCGCAACCGCTAACGTGAGGAAGGTGCGATTCACCAACGAGCGTACCGGCAGCCCGAACGAGACATTACTCAAGCCCAATGAAATATGCGCCTTCGGATACTCGCTGCGAATCGCGCGGATCGTGTCGAGTGTGGCCTTGCCCGCTTCCGTGTTCGTCGCAATCGTCATCACCAACGCATCGACGTACATTTTTTCGTCGGCAACGCCCGCGGCACGCGTCGCCTCGAACAACTTGCGCACGACGGTCATGCGTCCATCGACATCGGCGGGAATGCCTTTGTCGTCCATCGCCAGCGCGATCACTTCACAGCCGTGCTGGGCCACGATCGGTAAGACGTTGCTCAAGCGATCGGGTTCGCCGCTGATCGAGTTGATCATGGGCGTCTTCTTCACGGCGCTCATCGCCGCGGCCAGCGCCTTCGGATTGGCGCTATCCAAACACAGCAGCACCTCGGTCACGTCTTGAATCAGGCCGATGAGCCACAACATGTCGTCCACTTCGCGATCGGGGTGCGTGCCCGCGTTCACGTCCAGCCAGTGCGCGCCGCCGTCCACTTGTTTCTTCGCCAGGCTTTGAATGAACTCCGCGTCGCGATTGGCTATTGCCGCCGCGACAGCCTTGCGCGTGCCGTTGATCTTTTCACCGATGATTTTCATGTGCCCTCCGAGATTGCCGTAGGGGCGACCCTCGCGGTCGCCCTGGGCGAGGGCCAGCCTCGCCCCTACGATGGATTGTTTTTCGGAAACAACATCGACATGGCAAAGCGGCTGTTAAAGCCCGCCTGCGTCGTCAATTCAATGTAGCCCGTGCGTTTCATGATCTGTTGCGCGCGCTGGCGTTCCTTCAACGACAACAGCGCCATCTTCGCGCCGACGCCCGCCGCATTGCCCACCTGCACATACTTCGCGTTAGGCAGACGCGGCAACAGGCCGATGGCTAAAGCGCTGTCCAGATCGAGATACGATCCGAATGCACCCGCCACGATGACTTCTTCAACGTCTTCGGGGGCGGTGTTAGTAGCTGCCATCAACGTCTCCAACCCCGATGAGATCGCGCCTTTGGCCAGTTGAATCTCGTTCACGTCCGACTGCGTGATGACGATGTCTCGCTCGGTGCCGCTGATGTCGGCAGAAGCGAGCACAAACTCCCAACCCTGCTCGTTTTTGCGAACGCTCGCTGCTTCACGGTTCAGCCGCCCCCGATTGTTGATCACGCCCGATCGGTACATCTCCGCAATCGCGTCCACGATGCCCGAGCCGCACACGCCCACCGGCGGCGCGTCGCCGATCGTCTTGATCTGCACACCCGCGTCCGTGATCTTGACGGCCTCAATCGCGCCCGTCGAAGCCCGCATGCCATCGCGAATGTGCGCGCCTTCGAAAGCCGGGCCGGACGCGCATGAAGCCGAGGTCAAGGTTTTCTCGTTGGGCTTCAGTAGCGCGCTCTCCGTATTGGTGCCAATGTCCACGCCGATGGCGACATACGGCTTGCGATCGAGATCGCTGCCGAGGATCATCGCCACATGATCGGCGCCGACGAAGCCGCCGATACACGGCAAGACATGCACGTACGCGCCGACAGCCAGCTCAATCTGAAGGTCGCGCGCTTTCACATCGAGCGCGGTGCTGGTGGCCGCCACAAACGGCGACACCGAGAGTTGATGCACGGGCAAATCAAGCAACAGGTGCGTCATCGCCGTGTTGCCCACGATGCACGCTTCCACAACTTGATCGCGTGACACGCCCGCTTCTTCGGCCAGTGATCCGATCATGACGTTGAACGCTTCACGGATCACACGCGCCAGTTCCGACGAGTTATCGTCGTTGCGGGTGGCGTGCACCATGCGGCTGATCACGTCTTCGCCGTAACCGATCTGCGGATTCATCACGCCCGTTGACGCTAACTCTTCGCCCGTTTCCAGATCGACCAGGTAGCCGGCCACTTTGGTCGTGCCCAGATCGGCGGCAAAGCCGATCGGTTTGCGGCCGGGCGCTTCAAAGCCCACAAGTTCGTGGCCGCGCGCGTACACTGTCAAATGCCACGCCGCTTGCCCGTATCCGACGCTTTGCGTCGGCGGGCCGCTGGGCGCGCGAGCGGTACGGCGGGCTAAGGCTGATAGCGTGCGCACGACCGCCGGTTCGGCGAACCATTTGCGCTGGCCGTGCATGGTTTCCAGCGCATCGATGACGCGATCGAGATCGGAGCGTAAATCGTAGAGGGTCGGCTCCGGCACTTCGATCTCGTAGGCGTGCACCGCTGCTTCGATCTGCATCTGGCGCGCGACGCCGTTGACCTGCAAGCGCTGGTCGGTGACGAGCGAGGCTTTGGGCACGTGGACTTTCACGTCGCTGTGAACGTGACAGCGGCAGGCCAGGCGTTGGCCGGATGACAATTCCAGTTGAGACAAGAAACGCCGATCCGCATCGACCGGCGCAGAGACTTTACCCGACATGATCACGACGCGGCAACGACCGCAGGTGCCTTCGCCGCCGCACACCGACGCCAGGCCAATGCCCGCCTGCCGCGCGGCATCGAGCAAATTGGAATCGGCCGCGACATCGACGCGCTTGCCGATCGGTTCAAAGTCAATTTCAAAGGTGGATGTCATCGCAGTGCTTATTGTGATCTGGGAACAGTTATTCCCGCGTGCTTTTAGCGGGAAGCCAGAAGCCTATCGCTCGGCTTCACCCGCTGCCGGGCCAGCAAGACTCCTACCACCTACAAGTGCCTTCGCTGGCGCATAACCTTTGAAAAACGGAGCGGCAGGCAGTCGGGGGCAAGCCGTTGTTAGCGCGCCTTACCTATTTGCCCAAACTGCAATGCTTGAAAAAAGGCTGAACGACTGGAAAGATAAGACCCATTTTACTGAATTCTTGACTGTGGTTTAGTCCTTCGACTATTTCGACCTGGACGGCGGTCCTTTCCAGTTCTTCCCGATTCGCTTGTGTCCACTTCAACATGCCGGGGTTCTTCGTACCCGTCAGCAACAAAGTCGGGCAATGAATATCTCCCAACTCAATCGGAGGCCACGTCCGCATGGCTTGGAAACAAGCTACCCATACAGGAATCCTCCCCTTGATAGCCGATTTCCGTTCTTGCTCAGTCATTCTTCCCGCTGTATAGGTGTCAGCCACAGGTTGCCACTTCGCCACAAAGTCAGTAATGAATTGATCAAAATCATTATCCACAGCTGGCCCTAAGGGCACGCCAATCACCGCCAAGGCGATTATCCGATTGGTCCAGGCTCCCAGATAACGGGCAATATTTCCCCCAAAACTATATCCCCACACAAGGAAGCGTGGCACATCACAAGCATCGGCTACCCCAGTGAGATCATCACAAATCTTTTCGATGGCATAGTCGCTAATATCGGACCGTATATCACTGTCGCCTGTGCCGCGAATATCAATGGTTATGACCATGAAATCATCTTTAAGCTGATCAACGTAGCCAACTTTGTGCCAATCCCGTCTGGTCTTGCCGGCACCATGGAGAAGCATCAACGCTGGCCCTTGCCCCGTCACATCATAAGCAATGCGAGTTCCATCTTTAGAAGTAACAAATTTGGTAGTCATTTACACCTTGGGTGATAAGTGAGCGCGCTAACAACATGATGTGCCAATCGTAAGCCTGGATGCCCGACACGCCCTGTCCGCGCTTTGCGCGGGGGCGCGCCTGGCGAAGCATTCGGGCATGACGAACAAATGACGGTTTGACTATCGTGTAAACATCTCGTACGTGATCATCTCACCCGGCGACACGACGACAAACTCAGCATCCCATGGCCCGGCGATCATCTTCTTGACCAGCGCGGGCGAACCCTCGATCTCTTCGTAGCGTAGCTCGAATTTCTCGCTGTTACGCCGGGCATAGTCGCGGTAGCGTTCGAGATCATACAGGCCGGTGTTGATGAAGGCCAATCGGGTGTAATTCTTCAGCGTCAGCTTCATCATCCGCATGGCTTTGGCTTCGCCGTATTTCGCCACCAGCTGCTCATGTTCGGAAAACGGGCTATCGCCCACTTCGATCCAGCCTTTGGTCAGATAGTAGGTGCCAGGTTCTTTGCTGGATTGTTGCTTATAGGCGTCGCACGAGCCGAGGAAGATGGCGATGCAATCATCGGAGCGGGAGACGACCAGCGTGGCCGTCGTGGCTTTGAGACCCACCACCGCCATTGAACACAGCCCGTAGCCCAGAATAACCACCTCGGCGGACTGGCTGGCTTCGTCGATCTTGTCTTGCAGGGCGCGCTTCAGATCCTGCGGGCGCAGGTGCAGGCCAAAGTCGAGGACTTCGTAGGGCACATCGGCGGGCAGCAGGGGACGCATCTCCTCGACGACGGTCGCGCACGCGATCACCCGGCGGCGTGCGCCGTACAGGTGGGACCAACGATCGAGTTCAAGCGGTTTGTCCATAGAGTTACAGTCGAAAGTCATTAGTCAGGCGCGTTTAATGTGTGGTAAAATGAAACCGTTATACTTGTACACTTATCTAGGGAAGTCGTCAAGTGACAAATGTCACCTCTCGTGGAGTGAGCCAAATTTTATGGCTAGACGCCCAGCTGACCATGTATTAGAGCATTCGTCGTCCATCGATCGAGATTCGTTTGAGCCGGCGTATGCCCAACTAGCCAACATCCTGCGCCAGAGCGTGGCGACCGGAGCTTTGCGTCCTGGCGATCAGTTGCCATCAGAATCGCAGCTGTGCGAGCGCTACGGGGTCAGCCCCATGACCGTGCGGCGCGCCATGAATATCCTGATCGATCAGGGCGTGGTTATCGCCGAACAGGGACGCGGCACCTTCGTCAAACCGGTGGCGATGAGCGCGGCGACGTTTCAACTGACCGATCTGCAAAACCTGTTCAGCGATCCGGCCCACACGACCGTGCAGCTGCTCGAAACGCGCATCGTGACCGCCGACGAGCGCATCGCGCGCAAGCTGGCCATCACGATCGGGCGGCGCACCATCTAC
Source organism: Thermoflexales bacterium (assembly GCA_041738395.1). GTDB lineage: Bacteria > Chloroflexota > Anaerolineae > Fen-1058 > Fen-1058 > Fen-1058. The sequence continues at coordinate 536 of JBGSPW010000134.1, read as the reverse complement.
ATCCGTCGCCTGCTGTGCACGGACAACGTCCCGGCCATCTATCATCGCGAATATCTGATCTACGATCCCACGCGCCCCATCGTCGAATCCGAAATGGAGGTTACTGCGCTGCAGCATTTGTTCAGCGGGTCGGGTGAAACGATCTTGAAGTGCGGCGATCTCAGCATTGAAGCGACGATCCTCACGGCCGAAGAAGTCGGCTTGCTGCAAGCTCCGCAGCCAATGGCGGCCTTCTGTCTGGAACATCTCTTCTACGACTTCGACAACAAGCCGATCAGCTGGGGCTGGTTTATCGGCCGCGCCGATCGCTTACGTTTCACGACCCGGGTCGGGCCGGCGCTGGACTGAAAGGATGCGTATGAAAACGGCGAAATCGCGTGATCAATTGATCCGGCTACTAGTATTACAACGAGACTTTCATTACTACGAGACTTTCGACTTTTTCGGTTTTGAGCCGCGTTTCTGATGACGTTGCACGGTGTGCTTTCGATGCGACTGATAAGCCGCATAGTTTCGCTGTTGACGATACTCGATGA